>CAVZYL010000001.1:0-30020 GCA_963779435.1 uncultured beta proteobacterium
TCAAGGATTCGGTCGAGTCGACCGTGCAGTGCGTGATCCGCATCGCCGGCGGCGACCTGGAGACCAAGATCGAATCGCCCGGCAAGGACGAGATCTCCTGGCTGCGCGCGCGAGCTGAACTCGATGCGCAAGAAGCTGCGCAACGACGGTGCTCGAAGTGCGCGAGACGGTGGACGGCGTGAACACCGCGTCCGAACGAAATCGCCAGCGGCAACACCGACCTGTCGATCGCGCACCGAGAGCCAGGCCAGCGCGCTGCAGCAGACCGCCAGCTCGATGCAGCAGCTCGCCAGCACGGTGCGCAGCAACGCCGCACAGCACGCACGAAGCGCGCAACGGTGGTCGCGCAGTCGAGCGAGGTGGCGGCGCGCGGCGCGCAAGATCATGCAGGACGTGATCGCGCGCATGGGCGAGATCAACGCGCAGCGTCGACGAAGATCTCCGAGATCATCGGCGTGATCGACGGCATCGCGTTCCAGACCAACATCCTGGCGCTGAACGCCGCCGTCGAGGCGGCGCGTGCCGGCGAGCATGGCCGCGGCTTCGCGGTGGTGGCGTCCGAAGTGCGCGCGCTGGCGCAGCGCAGCTCGACCGCGGCGCGCGAGATCAAGACGCTGATCGGCGACTCGACCGAGAAGGTCGATGCCGGCTCCAAGCTCGTCGACGACGCCGGCCGCACGATGCAGGAGATTCTCGACAGCGTGAACCGAGGTGTCGCGGCCTGATCGTCGACATCGCCGCAGGCCGGCCAGTCGCAGAGCAGCGACATCGACCAGGTGCACCAGGCCATCGCGCAGATCGACACGATGACGCAGCAGAACGCCGCGCTGGTCGAAGAGCTGGCCGCGGCGGCGCAGTCGCTGCGCGGTCAGTCGGGCCGGCTGACCGAGTCGATGAGTTCGTTCCACGTGGTCGTCTGACCCGCGGGTGATTCAAGGCCGCGCGGCGGCACTCAGTCGCCACGCTGGAGCACGCGCCAGCCGGCCGCCTGCGCATGCGCGCGCAGGCGCTCGTCGGGGTGCACGGCCACCGGGTGCGACACCGCCTCGAGCAGCGGCAGGTCGCTGGTCGAGTCGGAATAGAACCAGGCTCTGCTCGAAGTCGCCCAGGCGCGCCGGCCGCGCCGCGCGAGCCAGCGCGCTGCACGTGCGTCACCTTGTGCTCGCGAAAGCAGGGCTCGCCGTCGATCTCGCCGGTGAAGGCGGCGTCGGGCCGCCGTCCACGGTCGCGGCTTCGGTGGCCAGCACGTCGGCGATGCCGAACAGGCGGCCGAACGGTTCGGCGATGAGGCGCGTGGTCGCGGTGACGATGCGCGCACAGGTCGCCCGCGTCGCTGGTGCCGCGCACCGAGCGCGCGCATCGACGGCCGGCACACGCGGCGCCATCTGCGGCCTCGAACTCGCGCGCCCACGCGCCAGCTGCGCGCGCGTGAAGCGCGCGCAGCGGCGCGATGCTGGCGCGGTGCATCGCGTGGATGTCGAGCGTGCCGGCCACGTACTGCTGGCAGTAGCGAGGTACTGCGCCTCGGCCTCGGGCGGCAGCACGCCGCGCTCGACGAGGAAGCGCGTCCAGGCCATGCCGCTGTCGAACGGGATCAGCGTGTGGTCGAGGTCGAACAGCGCGAGCTTCATGCCGTCAGCGCGTGCGCTGCAGGCAGCAGCGCGCCGGCAAGCGCGCCGCGCAGCGCGTTGCAGACGACGATGGCCTCGGCGCGTGCGCAGGTCGGCGCGCGTCAGGCTGCGCTCGCTCGCGGCCCAGGCCGGGTCGTGCGAGCAGCACGCCGCGCATCACGCCGGGCAGCGCGCCGTCGGCCAGCGGCGGCGTGAACCAGCGGCCGTCGAGGCGCACGAACACCGAGCTGCGGCCGCCTTCGACCAGCCGGCCGTCGGCGCTGAAGAACAGGCTGTCGAAGGCGCCGGCGCGCTCGGCCGCACGCACGCCTTCGTCGTAGTGCTGCGCGCAGCGTGGTCTTGTGGGCGGCCAGCGGGTTGGCGTCGGGCAGGCGCTGCGGTCGGCGACCAGCAGCGTCACCGGCGCCGTCGGGCAGCGGCGCGAGCGGCGCGTGCGTCAGCGCGCAGCGCGCCGTCATGCGCCAGCGCCAGGCGCAGGCGCGACGCGGCCGTCGGGCGCGCAGCGCTGCAGGCGTCGCGACACGGCGTCGCGCGCCGCGTCGCGATCGAACTCGAAGCCGAGCACCGCGCGCGCTGTGCGCCAGCCGCGCGAGGTGGCGCTCGAGGTGGCGCACGCCGCCGCGCCGGCGCTCGCGCAGCATCGTCTCGAACAGCTCGAAGCCCGGGTCCAGGCCGGTCAGGAAGCGCGCCTTCAGGCGGCACTCGTCGAACTCGTCGTCGGCCCGGCTGTCGAGCACGATGCCGGCGCCGACGCCCAGCCGCGGCGGCCGCAGGCCGCGTCGCTTCGGCGCCCAGCGTGAGCGTGCGGATCGCGACCGACAGGCAGAAGTCGCCGCAGCGCGCGTCATCGCCCGCGGCGCATCGATCCAGCCGATCGCGCCGCAGTACAGGCCGCGCGGCGTGCTCTCAAGCCGGCGATCAGCTCCATCGTGTGGTGCTTGGGCGCGCCGGTGATCGAGCCGCACGGGAACACCGCGCGCAGCAGGTCGGCAAAGCCGACCTCGGGCCGCAGCCGCGGCCTGCACGGTCGAGGTCATCTGGAACACGCGTGGTGTACGGCTCGATCGCGAACAGCTCGGGCACCTTGACCGAGCCGATCTGCGCGATGCGGCCGAGGTCGTTGCGCAGCAGGTCGACGATCATCAGGTTCTCGGCGCGGTTCTTGATGTCGATGCGACAGATGGCGCGCGGTCTCGCTGTCGCCTTCGGGCGCCGGCGACGCGCGAGGCCGTGCCCTTCATCGGCCGCGCCGTCAGCAGGCCGGCGTCGTGGCGCAGGAACAGTTCGGGCGAGCACGACAGCACGTGGTCGTGACGTCGCCGGCACCGCGTCGGGCAGCGCGATCAGCGCGCCATAGGCCACCGGCTGGCGCGCGCGCAGGCGGCGGTACAGCGCCAGCGGCGTGCCATAGGCCTGGCCGTGCAGGCGGTAGGTGTAGTTGACCTGGTAGGTCTCGCCGGCGCGGATGGCTTCGTGGATGCGCGTCGATCGCCTGCGTGAACGCCGGCCCGGTCGACGCTCGGCTTCGAGGTTCATCACACCGGCCGGCGCGCCGGCGGCGCTCGACGCCGCGCTGCGAGCCAGGTCGCCGACCTCGTCGCTGGACAGGCGCGCCAGCGTCGCGGAACATCAGCACGCGCAGCGCCGACGCGATCGTCCGCGCGAGCCGTTCGTGGCCGGCGCCGCAGCAGCTTCGCGCCCCATTCGTAGTCGGCCAGCAGCACCGCGTGCAGCGCCGGCGCGCAGGTCGGCATCGCACGGCGCCCAGCATCGCGTCCAGCGTCGGCCGGATCGATGCAGCGGTGCTCGCGCACGAAGCCGGTGTAGAGCCGGCTCGTCGGGCGCTCGGCGTCGCGTCGCGGTCGTCGAGCAGCGCGAAGAGTCGGGGTTCACGCAGCGTTCACACGCGCCGATCAGCTCCAGTCGTCCATGTCGTGCTTGATCTTGTGGCGGTTCGCGATCAGCTCGTCGACCGAGGGCTCGTTGTTCAGCGCGCGCTTGATCGCCAGCTTGGTGGCCTCGTAGTTGGTGCGGTACATGTCCTTCTTGTCGAGGTTCGGGTCCTTCGCGCAGCGCGGGTCGATCCACACCAGGCTGATGATGCACAGCTCGTTGGCGAGCTCCTTCGGGATGATGCCTTCGATCAGGCAGTCGACCACCGCGTCGGCGGTGGCGCTCTGCACCACGCCGCCGAACAGGTCGATGTTGGCCACGTCCTTCAGCGTGACCTTGGGCACGATGATGGTCGCCGGGCGCACGAGCTGGTTGCAGGCGCGGATCGCGAACATCGCGGTGTGGCCCTTGCTCTGCGCCATCATGTTGGCGAAGGCCTGGCCGACCGGGCCGTCGGTGCGGCCGATCAGGATCTCGGGCATCGCGTCGGTGAACTGGCCGTCGCGGGCGAACACGGTGGCTTCGCCGGCGTGAAAGAGGTAGTTGCTTGCTCATGGCGTGGTTCCAGCGGAGTGAAGAAAGAGACGAGTGATGCGAGACTCAGCGCGACCAGGATCAGCTCGCCCTTGCCGCCGGCCGCCAGGTCGCCGAGCTGGCGCTCGATGCGGCGCGTCGGCCAGGCGTGGCGAACGGGCCGCCGTGGCGGGCCAGGTCGCGCGCCAGCAGTTGCCAGAACACGGCGGCGTCGGCGATCGCCGGCACGAAGGTCGGCGCGACGTCGGCGGCGCCGCGCCGGCGAACACCACGCTGCCGCGGCGCATGCCGTAGCCGACGTGCGCGCCGGCGCGGCCGCCGATGCGCGATGGTGCCGGCCACCATGCGCGAGGCCAGGAAGTCGCCCGCGTCGCCGAACACCAGCGCGGTGCCGCGCCGCATGCGGTCGCCGAAGCGCGCGCCGGCGTTGCCCGCACGATGAGGGTGCCGCCGCGCATGCCGTCCATGCTGCCGGGCAAGGTGCTGGCGGCGAAGTCGCCGACATTGCCGTCGATGGTCGAGCGTGCCGCCGGCCATCTCGCAGGCGGCCAGCGCGCCGGCGTCGCCGTCGCACGACGAGCTCGCCGCCGCGTCATGCAGCCGCCGACATAGTCGCCGACATTGCCCTCGACCGACGATGCGGCCCGCCGTCCATCTGCCAGCCGACGCGGTCGAAGCGCGACGAGGTCGCCTCGAACACCAGCGCGTCGTCGCTCGCGCGGCCTCGACGCTGAAGAATTCGGCCAGCGGCACCAGCGCGTTGCCGTGGCCGACCGGCAGCGCTCGACCTCGGCGCTCGACAGGGCGGCCAGCGCAGCCGGCGTCACGCCGCGCAGGTCGACCCGCAGCGCCGGCGCCTGCTTGCACGCGCAGCGTCCAGCCGCTCATGCGCGCCGCCCTGCCAGCCCGAGCAGCTTGTGCAGGTGGAAGTGGAAGGGCCCGAGCTTGCCGCCGTAGTTGCCGGCCGAGATGCGCAGCAGCCCGCCGCGCCGCGCCGATCGCGCACGCCGGCGTCGCATGCCGGCGCGCATCGCGGCGCGCGACGTCGGCTTCGCGTCAGGCCGTCGATCACGATCTCCAGCACGCAGCGGGTCTCGCGGCGTCAGCTCGCTGTGGCCGACCAGGCCGACGCAGCGTCGGGCAGAACGCGTCGTTGGTCGAGGCGCTGAGCGCCTTGTACTTGCAGCCGACCTTCGAGCCCGAGCGCACCACGCCGCCCGGGAACGGCATGATCACGTTGGGCAGCTGCCGCATCGCCGCCACCGCGCGCTTCGGCCGCGGCCAGCGCCGCGTCGGTGTCGCGCGCCAGCAGCAGGAGGTTGCCGCCGCCCACGCCCTTGACCACGCCGGTGGTTTCCTGCGCACACGAACTCGCCGTCCATCACCGGCACGCGCCAGTAGCGCACGCCGCCGATCACCTTGCGAGATCTGCAAGCCGTCGCCGAAGAAGCGCAGGTTCTTGCCCAGGGCGACCGGCTTCGCCCTCGGCGATGCCGGCGAAGACCGCGGTCGTCGGGCAGGTCAGCACGCATTGGCCGACACGGCGCTCGATCTGCTTGGCGAGTTCCTTGCCCGACATCGCGAACATCAGCACCGCAACGCCGGGCCGGCCGTCGGGCGTTTCGTCGCGGCGACAGTTCGCGCTCGATGCCGGCCTCGCAGCCGCAGCCGATCACCGAGGTGGCGAAGCCGGTCGCCGCCGCGGCCGCGTGGCGCGCCCAGGTCGAGGTTGTGCGCGGTGATGACGATGCGCGTGGCCCTCATCCCGAAGGCCTCGGCGAAGGTGTCGTCGATGACCACGCCGTTGATGCATCGAGCGCGCTCATGCGCGACGTCTCGAAGCAGGCGGCCGGCAGCAGCCGGCCGCCGTTGCCGCAGCGGCACAGCTCGTCGCGGCCGATCGCGACGTGGTCGAAGTCGACAGCGCCGTGCGCGTCGAAGTGGCGGCGCAGCGTCTTCTCGATGCCGCGGTCGAAGTCGGGCTCGACGACGTGCGTGCCGCCGACCGGCGTGGCCGTCGACGCGCGCCGGCGCGCGCCACCAGCTCGCCGTCCTTGAACACGTACTCGGGCGTCGCGAACATCGCCTCGCGGTCGGCGTGCGTCGCGGTACACCGCGATGTCGGCCGCGGCGCCCGACGCCCAGGTGGCCGCGGTCGCGCAGGCCCAGCATGCGCGCCGGCGCCGGCGCGCGTCATGATCGCGATCTCGTACAGCGAGTATTCGCGCGCGATCGACCGCAGCGCGCAGTGCGCCGCCACGTCGGGATGGAGCCTGGCCAGCTGCTCGTCGCGAAAGCTGCGGTCCATCAGCAGCCGGATCAGGTGCGGGTAGCTGGTGAACGGCGCGCCGTTCGGATGGTCGGTGGTCAGCAACACGCGCCACGGGTCGCTTCACGCAGCAGGAAGATCTCCAGCCCGATCGCCCATTGCAGCGCGTTGACGAAGCTCTGCGTCGCGGTAGCGGAACGGCACCACGCCGCAGCCGGCGTCGCATTCGATGTCGGCGCCGACCCATTTGCGCGGGCTGCGCGAGGCTCGCGTTGCGCATGCTGGCGCATGGTGTCGCCCGAGGCGGTGACGGTCTGGCCGAACATGATCTGGCCGACGTCGATGCTGATACGTTCGGGTTGGCGTTCACCGCCTCGGCGAGCTGCAGCGCGCGCCGACGAGAACTTCTTCGGCCCTTCGGTGCCGTAGCTGTGGAACTGCACGTGCGTGAGGTGGACCGGCAGGCCTTCGAGCGCGTCGATGGTCTCCAGCGTCGATGTCGACGTTGCCGGGCACGCCGAGGTTGCTGCCGTGGACGTGCAGCGGATGCGGCACGCCCAGTTCGTGCAGCGCGCGCGCCAGCGTGTGCGACCACCTGGCGCGGCGTGACCTGCCAGTGCACGTGCGGTCTCGTCGACGTCGAGCTTGCGCTGGTTGAACTTGAAGGCGCAGATGCCGCCCGGGTTGACGACCTTGACGCCGATCGCCTTGCGTGGCGTGCAGCGTCCAGGCGACGTAGTCGGTGATCGCGCTTCGGCTCGGCTCGCCGCTCGGCCAGCAGCTGCAGGAACAGCTCGTCGTTGCCGAGCATCACGTAGGCGCCGTTGTCGACGATCGGCGTGTCGCCCATCTCCATGTGCGCCTGGCGCGCGTTGGACGGCAGCATCGCCGGCTCGAAGCACGCGGTGTAGCCCATCTCGGCGTAGCGGTAGCCGGTGGCCAGCGTGCCGGGCGCGCAGCTGCCGCACGAGGCCAGCTCCGAGCGGGTTGCCGGCAGCGCGATCGGGTTGCCGCCGTCGCGGTGGTCTTCGGGCAGCAGCAGCGCGCGCGAGGTTGACCTTGCCGCCGCCGATGTGGGTGTGCATGTCGATGCCGCCGGCCATCACGACGCAGCCGCTGGCGTCGATCTCCTGCGTCGACGGCTTCGCCGTCGGCGCGGCGCGACGATGCGGCCGTCGCGCACGCCGAGGTCGCGCAGCTCGACCGTCGACGCCGTGCGGCCGGGTCGATGACGCGGCCGCCGCGCAGGCGCAGGCTGCTCATGCGGCGCCTCCTGCGCGCAGCGCTGCACGGCCAGCGTCAGCCGCGCCAGCACCTCGGCCACGCGTCGGCAAGCCGTCGTCGACGCACGGCGCTCAGCGGCATCAGCACCGCGCCGTCGGTGCGGAACAGGTGGCCGGCGCGAGCCGATGCCCGGCGTCGCGACCGGGATGAACACCGTCGCGCTGCGCGCCGGCCGTGCGGCGCAGGCCGGGGATGGCCCGAGCACGATGCGCGGCAGCGCGGTCGGCGGCGGCTGCGGCCTCGGCGCCGAAGCTCGAGATCCACAGCAGCGCATCGACCGCGCCATCGGCCAGCAGGCGCGCAGCATCGAAGCGCAGCGGCTCGTGCTCCAGCCCGCGCGGGCCCGAGCGCGCGAGCGCAGCGGCAGGCCGCCGACAGCCAGGCGAACACCTGGTTCACGGTGGCCGCGCCGTCGCCGCCGCCGAGCCGACAGCGCCGCGGCGCGCGTGCTGCGGTTCAGCGTGCCGACGATCGCGTTGACCGCCTCGACGATCAGCGCGCCTTGCGCCGGCAGCGCGCCGGCTTCCCACACGAGCACCGCGTAGCGTGCTGCGCGCAGCCGCTGCGGCCAGCGCCGCGCAGCGCCGGCGGCGCGTCGCGCACCGGCGCGCCGGCCACCAGCGCGGCCAGCAGCGCCACGGTCGTCGAACAGGTCGCCCTGCAGCGGCAGCGACTCGGTCGTGACGCCGGCCGAGCCGGCCAGGCAGCCAGCGTCGCGCATCGCGCGCGCACCGCCGAGCACGACCACGTGGCGCGCTGCGGCACCGCCCTGCGGCGCTCGCCGATGCCGCAGCGGCGGCAGAACTCGCGGCGCCGCTCGATCGGCGAGCCCGCCGAGGCACACGATCAGGTCGGCGCGGCGTGCGCACCTCGGCCAGCGTGGTGGTGAACTGCGCCGCGGTCCTGCAGCGCGCGCAGGCCGTGCATCAGCGCGCGCGCCGTCGGCGGCATCGCAGATCGCGCCGGTCGCGCAGGCCAGGCGGTACAGCGCGCGCGCGCCGGCCACGTCGGTGCCCAGGCCGCCGAACAGCGGCTGGCGGCTGGCGGCAAGCACTGCGCGGCGGCGGCGATGGCGTCGTCCAGATGCGACGGGCCGGCCGTCGATCAGCGGCTGCGCGGCCGACGGCGCGGCAACGAAACGCGCCAGCGCCGGCCTGTGCACGCGGGCAGTCGCTGCCCGCCAAGGCCAGCGGCGCGCCGGCGCGATGCAGCCACCGCGAAGCGGTCGCACAGCAGCGGGCAGAACGGGCAGGTCCAGGGCGCGCGTCATCGAGAGGATTGTCGGCCAATGCCGGCCCTCCCAGCGGGTGCAGGTAAGCGAGGGCTTGACCGGGTCGGGCCATTTGCTCGAACGATTTTCAGACACCGCTCGGTGGCAGCGGGGCTTGTACCGGTCGGCAGGCGCAGGTCGTGCAGCGCGCTGGCCACCAGCCAGGCATCGGCGCCGGCGGCGGCGGCGCTGGCCAGGTCGGCCGGGTGGCGAATCCCGCCGGCGCCGATCAGGGTCGCCGCGGGGCCCTGCGGCGCACGTCGGCCAAGCGTATCCAGGTCGGGGCCGGCGTCGGCGCCGACCCGCTCCAGGGTCATCACGATCACCCGCTCCGGCCACAGTGCGGGCGCGTCCCAGCAGCCGGCAGCGTCGAGGCGGCGGCCGTCGCGGCGGTCGAGCGACAGCACGCCGTTGGCGGCCGTCCGGCGCTGAAACAGGCGGCCAGCGCCCCGCGCGAGCGCAGCGACTCGCTGCCGAACACGGGCACCACTCTTGCCGAGTGCGGCGCCAGCGCCGACAGCACATCGGCCGCGGCGCCGACATCGGCAAAGCCAGCGTCGAGCCACAATTCGAGACGCGGGTCAGCGGCGAGCAAGGCGCGCAGCGTCGCAATTTGCGACACCCCCCCTTGCAGCGCGTCCAGATCCGCAACGTACAGTCGGGCGCTCGCGCAGTGCTGGCACAGGATGCGCGAGACGGCGAGCGGTTCGCTGCTGGCGCACAGCGGCGAAACGATCGGCCGGTATTGGCTGCGGTCGCCGCGCACCGCGCGCACCACCTGGCCGTGCAACAGATCGATGACGGGAATGACGTTCATGGTCGAGGTTTGGAGAGTATCGCGGTGACGGCCAGTATCGAACCGGGCGCCTCGTGGGTGGTCGGCTGGGACGTCGGCGGCGCGCACCTGAAGGCCTGCCTCTTGCAACGCGGCCACGTGTTCGACGTGGTACAGCACGCCTGCCCATTGTGGCAAGGCCTGGAGCACCTGGACCATGCGGTGGGCCTTGTGCTCGCGGCCTGGCCCGAAGCAGCGCGCGCCCGCCACGCGGTCACGATGACCGGCGAGATGGCCGACTGTTTTGCGAACCGACGCGAGGGCGTGCGGCAGATCGCCGAGCGCATAGCGCAGCACCTCACAACGACCCTTGAGCCTGTTCGCCGGCCATGCAGGCTGGTGCGGCGTCGACGCCGCTGCCGCGCGCTGGGAACATATCGCCTCGGCCAACTGGCTCGCCACCGCGCGCCACGCGGCGCAGCGCCTGCGTGACGGCGTGCTGGTCGACATCGGCAGCACCACCACCGACTTCATCGCGTTTCGCGACGGCCGCGTGCTCGGCAGCAGCCGCAGCGACGCTCAACGCCTGGCCAGCGGCGAACTGGTCTACCACGGGGTGGTGCGCACCCCCTTGTGCGGGGTGGCGCGGCGCATCCGCTGGCGCGACACTGAGCTCAACGTGATGAACGAGTTCTTCGCCACCAGCGCCGACGTGTACCGCCTGACCGGCGAGTTGAACGCCGCGCACGACCTGTACCCGAGCGCCGACGGCGCCGCGAAGGACATTGCGCGTACCCAGCAACGCCTGGCCCGCATGGTCGGGATTGGATGCACAGGACGGCAGCAATGTCGACTGGCTCGCCTTCGCACGCGCCTGGCGCGCCGAGCAGATGGCCGAGCTGGCCGGGCAACTCGACCGCGTGCTCGTGGCCTACACCGTGCCGCCCGATGCGCCACTGGTCGGCGCAGGTTGCGGTGAATTCCTCGTGCCCTTACTCGCCGCGGCGGGCCGAACGAGCCTGTCCTATGGCACCGATGTGGCTCGCATCGCCGCCAAGGCCCCTGCCGGCACCGCCGCCTGGGCTCAGGTGTGCGCGCCCAGCGTTGCGGTAGCCACGCTGTTCGACGAGGAAACCAGATGACGTGGGTCGTCAAGCTCGGCGGCAGCATGAACGCCGACCCTGTGCTGCCGCAATGGCTCGACGTGCTGACCCAGCTCGGTGGCGGGCGTGTGGTGCTGGTGTGCGGCGGCGGTGCGTTTGCCGACGCGGTGCGAACCCACCAGGCGCACTGGCGCTACAACGACCTGGCCGCGCACAACATGGCTTTGCTGGCGATGGCGCAGACCGCGCACTTCCTGCACGCATTGAACCCTGCGCTGCAGATGGCCAACACCGATGCCGACGCGCAGCGCCTGCTACGCCTGGGCAAGACCGCGCTGTGGTCACCGCTGGCGCTGCTGGCAGAGCACGCTGACGATGGCACGAACTGGAACGTGACCTCCGACAGCATCGCACTGGCGCTGGCGCAGCGGCTCGGTGCCGAACAACTGGTGCTGGTCAAGTCGTGCGCCGTCGATCCGGCAGCCAGCCTGGCGCAACTGGGTCAGGCGGGCATCGTCGACGCCCGCTTTGCATCGCTGGCGTCGTCAGGTTCTGTGCCGGTGCGGGTCATGCAGCACGACGAGCCGCAGGCGATGCGTTCGCTGCTGCTGGGGGACCCAGCGAGCGAGCCCAGCTCCCCCGCAGCAAGCTGAGCCCCAGCGCTGCGACAGCGGTCAACAGCGCAGCCGAGACCGCGATGCGTGGGTGGCCCCAATCCACCTGCTCCGAGAAGCGGCTGACCTGGAACGCGACCACGGGCAACAGCAGCACCAGGAAGGGCGCGACGATGCGCACGCGGTCGCGATCGTTCTCGCGCGCCATCGACAACATCATCAAGCCGAGCAGCAGGAAGTAGCCTCCCAGCGCGCGCGCGTTCAGCGGCGTGATCTTCCATGGTGCCGAGGCGGAGAACCAGGCCGGGTGCACGATGCCGATCAGCGCCTCGGCGCTGAACAGCGCACCCAGCACCAGCAAGCCGGTGCGCTGCCAGCGCGCCAGCGGTGCTTCGAAGCTCATCGGCGCGGCCCGGCGCTGCTGCCACAGGTAGCAGGCCAGGAACACGGGCGGCGGCAGCAGGTAGCTGGCGAACCAGATGTTGAACGGCCCGGTGCCGACCGCAAAGCGGTCCCAGTGCAGCAAGGTGACGACCAGTTGCGCGAACGTGAACAGCATGCCGGGCAGCACGAACACGCGCACCATCTCCCACCGGCGCGCAAAGATCACCAGCACCACCACCGGCGCCAGCGCGGCATAGAACGAGCCGATCAGCGCAGCCATCACCTCGGGCTTGATCGTCCAGGCGAAGTTGGCGGCCGTCTGGGCCGGGTGCAGCGCCACGCTGATCGTCGCCGACACGGCAAAGAACAGCTCGACGACGAACCAGGCCCGCAACGGCCAGCCGACGCGCGTGCCGTTCATGCGCGCCCCCGGCCGCGCAGCGCCGTGGCCACCAGCGCCAAGGACATCAGCGCCAACAAGCTCAGCGTGCCGAACCAGGCGATCTGCGACACACTGCCCGCCGTGAACAAGCCCAGATGCATGGCCGAACCCCACAGCGCCAGCAGCGCAAACACGAGCATGCCGATCGTCGGGATCAGTGCCTCGGGCCAGTTGCGGCGCGCGGCGAGTAGCAGGCTGCCGATGCCATAGCCGAGCACAGGGCCGGAATAGACCTGGGCCAGAAACGTGGAGATCTTCCACGGCCACCACACCGCCACCCAAGCCGGCGCGGCGGCGAGCAACAGCGCCAGCAGCACCAGCGCTGCGCCCTGCAAGCGCAGCCACGCAGGAGCCCAGCGCTGCGTCATCAGAGCGGCGCGCGGCACATCGATCGGCGGCCCGGCCCAGGCCAGCCAGGCCGCCGCGAGCGGGAAGGCGATGTAGGCAACCCACCAGAACCACGCCTGCTCACGCGCGAAATCGAAGCTGCCCCGATGGAGGATGCTGACCAGCAGCAGCCAGCCGGTCCACACGAACGCGATGTCGACGATGCTGCGCACCTGCAGGCGCGAGCGTGCGACCAGCGCCAGCAGCAGGAAGACAGTCGCCGACAGGTACAGGGCGCCGATGAAGCGCGCGTGCAGTGGCGGCACCGGCCACGACAGTGCGCGCTGTATCTCGGCCGGGCGGAAGAAGCCGATGTACCCGACCCACAGCGTGAATCCCGAGACGATCAGGAAGTAGAGGCGGTGCAACGCCAGGGTCGGCTTCACGCAGGTTCCGTGACAGGGACAGGTTGCGGCGCGCTTTGAACGTATCGAGCGCCGACCGCCAGCAGGCCGAGCCCGCCCAACAGCAGGTGAAACGGGTGATCGAAAGGCTGCAGCCCCAGGCAGAGTTCCGAGCCGCTGAACCAGCCACTGACGGCCAATGCGACGTAGAACAGGCCGAAGCCGAGCGCGAATCCGAACACATTGCCCCAGCGCAACGTGGCGAACGCCAGCAGCGCGGTCACGATGTGCAGCACAGAGTGCGCGGGCACCATGCGCGTCTGCTCGAGCAGCGCCGGGACCGCGCGGTCCAGCGCCGGAACGAGCCGGAAAGCGAGTGTCGAACTGCCTTGCAGAAGGAGGAAGACGCCGGCGAACCAGGCATAGGCGCGGGTCACGCGCGGAACCCTTCAATCACATCCGTCCTTTCCATGTGCCCTTTCCATCTGTGCCCGACGTGGCAGTATCCATGCCGCACTATCCCTTGTCACTCCTCCCCTGTCACCCTCTGTTCTGCCGACCTCATGAACCAGCCCCAGCGCATCCCCGGCCACCGCTTCCTGCATTCGCCCGGCCCGACCCGCGTGCCCGACGAGGTGCTGCACGCGATGAGCCGCCAGCCGATGGACCTGGCCGACCCGCGCGTCGACCCGATCATCGCGGCCTGCGAAGCAGGCCTCAAGCGCCTGCTGCACACCGAGCACGCCGACGTGTTCATGTACGCCGCCAACGGCCACGGCGCCTGGGAGGCGGTGATCGAGAACCTGGTCGCGCCGGGCCAGGCGGTGCTGGTCCCCGGCACCGGCCACTTCTCGGAGTCGTGGGCGGTGCAGACCGAGGCGCTGGGCGGCCGCGTGATCCGCACGCCGTGGGTCGAAGGCCTGCCGATCGACGCCGGCGGCTGTCGAAGCAGGCGCTGCGCGACGACCGCGCGCACGCGATCGTCGCCGTGTTCGTCGTCCACACCGACACCGCCAGCGGCGTCACCAGCGACCTGCCCGCGCTGCGCGCGCGCCATCGACGCTGCCGGCCACCCGGCGCTGTTCGTCGTCGACGTGGTGGCCTCGCTCGGCGCCGCGCCGTTCGCGATGGACGCGCTGCGCGTCGAACGTCGCGGTGGGCGCGTGCGCAGAAGGGCCTGATGGTGCCGCCGGGGCTGGGCTTCGTCGCGGTCAACGCGAACGCGATGGCGGTCGCGCGCGCGCAACCCGACGCCGCGCTTCTACTGGGACTGGGGCCGCGCGCAGAGCGAGCTGTCGTACCGCAAGTTCTGCGGCACGCCGCCGCAGAGCCTGCTGATGGGCCTGGAGGCGGCGCTCGGGCTGATCTTCAGCGAGGGCGTGGACGCGGTGCTGGCGCGCCATCGGCGCATCGCCGACGCGGTGCACGCGGCGGTCGCGGGCTGGAGCGAAGGCGGTGCGCTGCACTTCTTCGGCACGCGTGCGCGCGGCGCGCTCGGTCTCGGTCACCACCGATCGCAGGTCGGCCGCCGGCATCGACGTCGAGGCGCTGCGCACCGTCGCGCGCGAGCGCTTCCAGGTCGCGATCGCCGGCGGCCTGGGGCCGCTGGCCGGGCGCGTGTTTCGCATCGGCCACCTGGGCGACATGAACCCGGCCATGATCCTGGGTGCCTCGCCGGCGTCGAAGCGGCGATGCGCGTGCAGGGCGTGCCGTTCGGCCGGGGTGGGGTGGACGCGGCGATTTCGAGTCTGGCGGAACGAGTCTGAGATATAATAACTAAAGTTATAACTCTGTCGCACCGGAGCTCACCATGGCCGCTCTCAAACTCATGCAAATCGGCAACTCCATCGGCGTGATCCTGCCCAAGGAAATTCTGGCGCGGCTGAAGCTCGAAAAGGGCGACCTGCTGCATGTCACCGACACGCCCGGCGGCGTCGCGCTAACGCCTTACGACCCGACGTTCGAGGAGCAGATGACGGCCGCACGCGCGATCATGCGCAAGCGGCGCAGCGTGCTGCGTGAATTGGCCAAGTAGGCGACCGGCATGGACGCCTCCAACCCGAAATGGGTCTGGGTCGACGCATCGGTCATCCGCGCAGTGCACGACGAGCAGCTTGCCGAGCATGGCGGAGCCGCTGGGCTGCGAGATGCCGGCATGCTGGAATCAGCATTGGCGCGGCCGCAGCAGTTAGCGGCCTACGGTGAACCCGATGCCGCCGCGCTGGCGGGCGCCTACGGCTTCGGGCTGGCGCGCAACCACCCGTTCGTCGACGGCAACAAGCGCACGGCGTTCGTCGCCGTCGAGTTGTTCCTGGCGCTGAATGGCTACGAGCTGATGGCCGATGACGCTGACTGCGTCGTGACCATGCTCAAGCTCGCCGCTGGCGAACTCGGCGAGCCGGAATTCGCCGCCTGGGTGCGCGGGAACAGCCGGCCGGTCTAGTAGAGGCCCACCGTCAACGGCAGCTATAGCTGCTCGCCAACTCCACGTCACCAAAGCCGCGATAGCGCGCGATCTCGGGGTAGGGGCACAGCGGCCGCGTGCGGTCGGCCGCCCAGGTGGCGGGCACCTCGGGGTTGACGCCGCCCGCGTTGCCGGCGCCGCGCGCGCGTGCGCCACGATGCTGTCGGGCGCCTTGCCCTGCTCGACCCAGTCCACCAGCGGCGTAGATCATGTCGAACTGGTCGGTCGCCGGCCCGCCGCGAGCAGTGGCCCATGCCGGGCACGCGGAAGAAGCGCGCGAAGTTGGACGCGTCGCCGCCGTTGCGCCGCTGCCAGCGCCGTCGTACCAGGCGGTGGTGTCGTTGACCGAGAAGATCGGGTCGCTGACGCCGTGGTAGACCATGATCTTCGCGCCGCGGTTCGCAGCGTCGACAGGTCGGTCGGGTTCGGCGGCGTCATGAAGCTCATCGCCGATTCGGTGTAGGTCGCGTTGGTGGCGATGACTGCGCGCGACCAGCTCGTCGATGTTGCGCGCCGAGCGAGAACGCCGGGCCGTTGAAGCGTGGCGCGGGTCCTCCGGCGGCACCTTGAAGATGAGGCCCACCGCGCCGGAGTCGAGCACCAGCGGCGCGGTGAATTCCCAGAACGGGATGCCGCCGGCACCGATGCCGGCGTCGTACGGGAAGCTGGCGTAGAACGCGCGTCGCCGGTGCTGGTGGTCGCGCCGCTGAAGATCGGCGCGATCGCCGATCTTCTGCGCCGCGCGTCAGGCAGGTGCCGTCGCGCGCGCCGCTGCAGGTGGGCACGTCGCGGCGAGGCTGAACGCCGCGCTGGCAGGCCTCGGCGTCCTGCACCAGGCCGTCGGTCACGCCGTCGAGCGCGTCGCAGCGCGCCAGCACGGCGTTGGCCACGGTTGGCGCTCGGCGGCGGTGAAGGCGGTCGAGAGGTCGGCCGGGTTGGTCGCCGAGCGCGCTGCGTACGCTGCGCACCGAAGATGTTGGCCATCGCGGCCTTGGGCAGGTTGAAGCCGGCGCGCCGACCAGGAAGCCGTCGTACTGGTCGGCATAGCGGGCCGCCGCCACCATGCGTGTGGCGCCCGCCGTTCGAGCAGCCGCCGAAGTACGAGCGGTCCGGGCCCTTGCCGTAGGCGGTCTGCGATCACGCTCTTGGCCATCGGCGTGAGCTTGCCGACGGCCTGGTAGCCGTAGTCGAGCCGCGCCTGCGGATCGATGCCGAAGAACGGGTCCGTGCGCGCCGCGTGGCCGGCGTCCGAGCTGAGCACCGCGAAGCCCTGCAGCAGCGCGCTCGTCAGCGGCCCGCCGCCGAACGCTGCCGGTGGCCGGGACGACGCGCCGTCGATGCCGCCGTTGCCCTGGTGGAAGAAGCGGCCGTTCCAGTCGATGGGCAGGCGCATCTCGAAGCCGATGGCGTAGGTCTGGCCGTCGACCGCGCTGACGCGCTCGAACATCTTGCCGGTGACCAGGCAGTGTTCGGGCACGTTCGTGGCGGGGGGCACGGTGGTGACGGTCGTGATGGTGGTGTCGGGAATCGGGCCCGGGAGCGGAGTCGGTGTGCCGGCGGCCATCGGGCTGACGTCGCCTGCGGCCATGGCAAAGAACCGCACCGCGGTGGCGACCGGAAGCGGCGCAGGCGCCGGCGCGCCCAGGGTGGCCGCCAGTTGTTCGCAGGTGACCGGCAAAGTGGCAGGCACGGCCGGCGGCAACTGCGGCAGCTTGTGGTGGTGGTGCTTGTGGTGCTTGCCGTGGTGGCCGCCCTTGTCGTGGTCGCCCTTGTCGTGGCCATCCTTGTCGCCGTCGTCGCGGTCGTGCTCATCCTTGTCATGCTCATCGGGAGCGCCTTGATCCCCGTGGCCGCCGCTTCCGAGTGCCTGAGCGCGGCCGGCGTCGGCCATGCTCGCCTGTGCCAGCGCTGCTGGGCTGTCGGTGGCGCCACCGCCGCACGCGGCCAACAGCCACAGCGGCAAGGTGGCCAGGCAGATGCCAAAGTTCCGAAGCTGCCGCATCCTCATGCTGCTCGTGGTGCTCATGGTCTCTCTCCTGGGTTCGGGTTGTTGTGCGAGCGGTCAACCGCCATCGTGCCACGTCGTAAGGCGCGGCGCCATCTGAATCACGACTGCAGGCGCCGGTAGGCGCTGTAGTGGCGCATCGCCTGGGTGGCGTCGCCGAGCTGCTCGTGCAGGCGCGCCGCGTTGTAGTGCGCGTCGGCGAACGTCGGCGCGAGGCGGAGGCAGCGTCGTAGCTGGCCAGCGCGCTCGGCCTGGCCGGCATCCTCGAGCGCGATCGCGCGGTTGAAGTGCAGCAGCGGCTCGTGCGGGCTGCGTCGCAGCGCCTCGCGGTAGAGCGCGACGGCCTCGTCGCAGCGCCCGCGCGTCGCACAGCAGCGCGCCGAGGTTCAGGTACGGGTCGGCGTCGTCGGCGCCTGCGCGAGGGCGCGCCGGTAGGCGGCTTCGGCCTGCGCCGGGTCGCTCGCCTCGAGCGCGTCGCCGCGCTGGAACCATCGGCGCTCGCGATCGTCGGCAGCTCGCCGGCGGCGACTTGACTGCAGGAAGGCCACGCGTGCCGGCCGCCGGCGCGACCTCGAAGTCCATCAGCAGCTGGCCCGCTGTCGACCTGCCACTGCAGCGCCGCCGTCGCGCACCGCGACGTCGTTGCCGACCGCGCTGATGCGCAGGCCGGTCAGCGGCAGCTCGCTCCGGCAGCGGTCTCGCGCAGGCTGGCGCAGCGACGCGCAGGATCTTGCGCGGCGGAATCTTGCGCCGCCTGCAGGCGGTGCGCGGTGCGCAGCAGCACCACGTCCTGGAACGTGAAGCGGTATTCGTTGCGCGGGCCGCGGCTCGGCGTGACGAAGCCGGCATGCGATCAGCCGGCGATGACGGCTCGCGCGACAAGGCCGAGCATCTCCTGGATGCTCGCGCAGCGTGTAGGTCTCCATGCGTCGGCGTCGCAGCGCCGGGGCCTGCGCGGCGGCTCACTCGCGCGTCACTTCTTGGCGCGCGCGCGCGCCGGCGCCGGCGCCGCTTCCTCGGCCTGCGACGGCGCGCGCGCACGCCCTTGCGTTCCTTGGCGCGTCCTCGGCCGGACCGCGGGCTCGGCCGCCTCTGCGGCGGCCTTGGCGCCGCCGCTTGGCCTTGCCGCGCCGCGCTTGCCCAGGCTCGCGCGCAGCGCCTCCATCAGGTCGATCACCTGGCCGCTGGCCGGCGCTCGCTTGCGCTCGGTGCGCGACGATCTGCTTGCCGGCGATCTTCTCGTCGATCGCGGCCAGGATGCGCTTCTTCTCTTCGTCCTCGAACGTCGTGCGGGTCGTACGTCTCCTCGGCGATCTGGTCGATCAGCTGCAGCGCCAGCTCCAGCTCGGCCTGCGTGACGTCGACCTTCTCGATGTCGAGGTCCTTCATCGAGCGCACCTCGTCGGCGTAGAGCAGCTGCTGCAGCACCAGGCCGTCTTCGGCCGGGCGCACCTGCACCACGTACTGCTTGCCCTTCCACGACCCAGCGCGCCAGCGCGCAGCGGCCGCTCTCGCGCATCGCCTCGATCAGCAGCGCGTAGGGCTTGCCGCCGCGCTTGTCGGGCGCCAGGAAGTAGGCCTTGTCGTAGTAGATCGGGTCGACCGACTTCTCGGGAATGAAGGCGACGATGTCGATCGCGTGGCTCGCTGCCTTCTTCGAGCGCCTTCAGCTCGTCGGCGTGAACAGCACGAAGCGGTCCTTCTCGAACTCGTAGCCCTTGACCATGTCGGCGCGCTCGACGACCTTGCCGTCCTTCTCGCGACACGTACTGCTGCTTCAGGCGCGAGCCGTCCTTGGCGCAGCAGGTTGAAGCGGACGCTCGACGAACTCTCGGTGGCCGAATAGAGCTTCACCGGAATCGACACCAGGCCGAAGCTCAGGGACAGCGATGCGATCGATCGGGCTGCCATGGTGGTCCTCTCCACGCGAGCGCTCGAGCGGGTTGCCACCGCCGGCGCGACGGGCAAGCATAAGCCCGGCCGTCATGCGCGCTCCGTCAGCGGCCTGCAGACTGCCGACACCTGCTCGGTGCCGTTGTAGTCCGAGCCGCTTCATGGCCGCGGCCAGCGTCTGCCGCGCGCTCCAGTAGTCGGCCCAGGGGTCGGCCTTCTGGAACGACAGGTGCTCGCGCGCCGTGCGCGATCGTCCACTGCGCGCCGCTCTTGAGCGCGCTCAGCTCGTCCCACGCCACCGGCATCGACACGCCCAGGCCGGGCCGCGCGCGCGCCGAGAACGCCGCCGCGGTGGTCGCGCCGTGGCCGTTGCGCAGGTAGTCGACGAAGATCTTGCCGACGCGGTTGCGCGGCGCCGCTCTTGGCCGACGAAGCGCGTCGGGAATCGTGCTGCGCCAGGTGCTGCACGACCGCCTGCGAGAAGCCCTTGACGGTGTCCCAGTCGTAGCGCGGCGCGAGCGGCACGACGACGTGCAGGCCCTTGCCGCCGCTGGTCTTGAGCCAGGCCTGCAGGCCCAGCTCCGTCGAGCAGCGCGCGCACCAGCGTCGCCGCCTCCTGCACGCGCGCCCAGCGCGACGCCTTCGCCGGGGTCGAGGTCGAAGACCATGCGGTCGGGCTTGTCGATGTTCTTGCGCGGTCGCGTTCCAGGTGTGGAACTCGATCACGTTCATCTGCGCCGCGCCGACGCAGCGCCTTGCGCGGTCGGCACCTCGAGCAGCGGCTCGTGGCCCGGGCCACAGCGCCGGGTCGAGCTCGCTTGCACGCCGGGGATGCTGCAGCTTGCTCGACGTGCTTCTGGAAGAACAGCTCGCCGCCGACGCCCTCGGGCCGCGCACCAGCGAGCACGGCCGGCCCTTCAGGTGCGGCAGCATCCACTCGGCCACGCTCTCGTAGTAGCGCACCAGGTCGAGCTTGGTGAGGCCGGTCGCTGGCGTCGATCACGCGCTCGGGGTGCGTGACCTTGATGCCGCTCGGCGCTGCTGCTGCCTGGCCGCGGCACGCGCGCCGGCGCCGGCGCGGCGCACGGCGCTCTCGCGCGCGCACCTGCGCTGGCCGGCTTGTCGATGCGCAGGCCCATGGAACATCGGCGTGGCGGACCTGGCCGTCGGGCGTCCAGTCGGCGAACGCGACCTCGGCGACCAGCTGCGGCTTGACCCAGCGCTCGCTGCCGGCGGCGCGCCGCGACCAGCGGCCTGGTGCCGGCGGCGCCGGCGGCGAAGGGCGGCTTGGCGACCTCGAGCTTCGCGAGCCGCGTGCTTCAGCGTCGGCCGCGGTCTGCCGCGTCCCAGCCGGTGCCGACGTTGCCGGCGTAGCGCAGCTGGCCGTCGTCGTCGTGCACGCCGAGCAGCAGGCTGCCGATCTCGGCGCGCGCGCCGTCGCGCGGTCGGTGTAGCCGCCGACCACGAACTCCTGGCGCTGCTTGCACTTGAGCTTGAGCCAGGTCGTCGGTGCGCCGCGAGACGTAGGGCGCGTCGGCGCGCTTGGCGATCGATGCCTTCGAGCCCCATGCGCGCGCGCCGACTCAGCAGGCTCGACGCGGCGTCGGCGTCGAAGTCGGCGCTGAAGCGCACGTGCTCGCGTCGGCGTGCTCGTCGAGCAGCGCCTGCGAGCAGCTGCGCGCCGCTCGCGCAGCGGCACGGCGCGCAGGTCGTGGCCGTCGAAGTAGGGCAGGTCGAACACGAAGTAGTCGATCGTCGTCGCGTGCGCGCGCGCGTCGAACGCGTTCTGCAGCGCGTTGAAGTCGGGCGCGCCGTGCGTCGCCGAGCACGACGATCTCGCCGTCGAGCCAGGCCGACGTCGAGGCCGAGCGCCTCGAGCGCCGGCGACCAGCGCCGGCATCTTCGCCGACCAGTCGTGGCCGCCGCGCGTGATACAGCCGCGGCCTTGCCGCCTTCGATGCGCGCCAGCAGGCGGTAGCCGTCGAACTTGATCTCGTAGATCCAGTCGCCGCGCGGTCGGCACGCCGCTGGCCAGCGTCGCGAGCTGCGGCGCGAGCGTGGCCGGCAGCGCGGCCTTCACCGCGCCGGGCAGTCGGCAGGCGCTGCGCGGCCGCTGCCGCGCGGCGCCTGCGCGGCCGCCGCGCCTTGCGGCGCGGCCGCGTCGGCCACGGCCGCAGCGGCTTGGCGACCACGCTGTCGGGCAGCGCGCGTGACCACGTCGTACTCGGCGCTGCGGCCGCGCGCAGCGCGTCGCGCTTCTTGAACAGCATCCACGGCTCCTGCTTGTCGCCGGGCTTGGCGATGCGCACCAGCTCCCACAGGCCGCGCAGCTTCTCGCCGTGCAGCGCGAACACCAGCTTGCCGTTCGGCCAGGCCCTGCGCGCGGGTCGCCGACCGGCTCCCAGGTGCCGCGGTCCCAGACGATCACGGTGCCGGCGCCGTACTGGCTTCGGCGGGATCGTGCCCTCGAAGCCGCCGTACGACGATCGGATGGTCCTCGACGTGGATCGCCATGCGCTTGTCCGTCGGGTCGAAGCTCGGCCCCTTCGGCACCGCCCAGCGACAGCAGCACGCCGTCGAGCTCGAGGCGGAAGTCGTAGTGCAGGCGGCTGGCCCAGTGCTTCTGGATCACGAACGCACAGCTGCCGGCGTCGGCGCCGCGGCACTCGCCGCGCGGCTCGCGGCGTGACGCGAAGTTGCGCTTGGCCCAGTAGCGCTCCAGCGGGTCGACGGCTGCGGCTTGCGCGGCTGCGGCGCCATCGCCGCTTCGAGCGGGCTCGAGCGCGGCCATCGCGTCAGCGCCGCACCGTCGCTGCGGCCCAGCGCGACGAGCGCGTCGAGCAGCTCGATCGCGCACGTCGCGCGTCGCTTGCGCCCGCTGCGCGCGGGCACGTGGAAGGAATGGTCGGCATCGTCGCAGCAGCTGCAGCGTGGCGCGCTCGCCCAGGCCGCTGCACCACGCGGCTGCAGCAGCGCCAGCTCGGCCAGCTCGTCGCGCGTGCCCTGCAGGAACAGCATCGGCACCTGCACCTCGGCCAGGTGCGCGGCGCGCTCGTCCGCCGGCTTGCCGGCCGGGTGCAGCGGAAAGCCGAAGAACACCAGGCCGCGCACGCCGGGCAGCGGCGAGACCGCCTGCGCCTGCGAGGTCATGCGCCCGCCGAAGGACTTGCCGCCGGCGAACAGCGGCAGGCCCGGGCAGTCGACGCGCCGCTTCGGCCACCGCGGCGCGCACGGTGGCGTGCGCCAGCGCCGGCAGGTCGGGCCGCTTCGAGCCGCGCTCCATGTACGGGAACTGGTAGCGCAGCGTGGCGATGCCGCGCTCGGCCAGGCCTGCCGCCGACGCGGCCCATGAACGGATGCGTCATGCCGGCGCCCGGCGCCATGCGCCAGCACGCAGCAGGCGCGCGGTTCGGGCGGCACCTGGAGCAGCGCCGAGACGCTTTGCTCGGCATTCACCAAGATGGACAGCGGCGTCGGTTCGGGGGTGTTCATCGGATCGGCGGGTGATTCGCAGGTCAGGCCGGATTGGCGAGTGGCCGCAAACATTCTCGCGGAATTGAAGTTCGGCGGCGAGCTGCCGATATCTCCTCACGCGACCCCAGCGAAAGGCCTTCGTCCACCGGCGAACCGGCCGCGCGTCGCCCCGCCGAAGGAAACACCTTGAAGCCAAACGATCTGCCTTGCGAACTTCTCGAAGACGCGGGCGTCAGCGTGCCGCGCGCCAACCGCCTGGCTTCGGTGATCCGCCACGGTTCGGCCTTGCGCGACACGGTATTCCTGAACAACATCATCGACTCGGTGGCCGACCCGATCCTGGTCAAGGACCACCAGTTGCGCTTCCTGCTGGTGAACCAGGCCCTGTGCGACTTTGCCGGCATCGCGCGCGAGCGCTTCATCGGCAAGACCGACGCCGATCTGTTCCCGGCCGAGCAGGCACGCACCTTCAACGCCAAAGACCGGCTGGTCTTCGAGACCGGCCAGCCCAACGTCAACGAAGAAGAGCACACCCACGCGGATGGCAGCATCCGCTGCATCCGCACCACCAAGACCATGTTCCTGGACGCGAGCGGCGAGAAGGTGCTGGTCGGCATCTTCACCGACCTGACCGCGCTGCGCGCCACCCAGCGCGAGCTGGAGGCTGCCAACCGGCGTCTGCACGAACTGGCCCACCACGACAGCCTGACCGGCCTGCCCAACCGCATGTCGTTCGAACAGGCGCTCGACCGGGCGGTGTCCGGCGCGCAGCGCCACGGCGAGGCCTTCACCGTGCTGTTCATGGACCTGAACGGCTTCAAGCAGGTCAACGACACCCACGGCCACGCCACCGGCGACGAGCTGATCCGCGCCACCGCCAAACGGCTGGCCGGCGTGGTGCGCGACTCCGACTTCATGGCCCGGCTGGGCGGCGACGAGTTCGTCGTCATCGCCCGCACGTCCGGCGATTTCGAGGCGCTGCACCTGGCGCAGCGACTCGCGCGCGCGGTCGAGCAACCGTTCCAGCTCGCCCCTGCGCAGGTCAACATATCGGTCAGCATCGGCCTGGCGAACTACCCGCGCGACGGCAGCGACGGGCCGGCGCTGATCCGCAATGCCGACACCGCGATGTACCGCGCCAAGCGGGTGACCGGGCAGCCGTTCGAGTTCTACGACGAATCGCAATCGACCCAGGCACGACGCCAGTTCCAGCTCGAAACCCAGTTGCGGCGCGACATCGGCGAAGGGCTGATCGACATCCACCTGCAGCCCATCGTGGCGCTGGACGACGCCCGCGTACTGGGCTTCGAGGCGCTGGCGCGCTGGAACCACGCGCAGTTCGGCGCCATCGCGCCGACCGAGTTCATCGCGCTGGCCGAGGTGTCGCGTCTGATTTCGACCGCTCGGCCTGGTGGTGCTG
Source organism: uncultured beta proteobacterium (assembly GCA_963779435.1). GTDB lineage: Bacteria > Pseudomonadota > Gammaproteobacteria > Burkholderiales > Burkholderiaceae_C > CADEEN01. Next base: position 24,187 of record CAVZYL010000001.1, read on the forward strand.
CGCCGGGCCTGCGAATTCATCGCACGCAACGCGACGGCGGGGCAGTATGTGTCGGTCAACGTGTCGAGCCGCCAGCTCGAAGACCCGGGCTTCGCCGCCAGCCTGCGCCGCATCCTGGCCGAGACCGGCGCGGAGCCGGCGCAACTGGCGATCGAGCTGACCGAGTCGACCTTCGGCACCACCGACATGGCCGGCGTGCTGCAGGAGTTGCGCGAGCTCGGCGTGGCGCTGTTCATCGACGACTTCGGCGTCGGCTATTCGAACCTGATGCGACTGCAGCAGATGCCGTCCGACGTGATCAAGATCGACCGCGGTTTCGTCAACGAGATCGGCAGCGGCGGCGCCGGCACGGCGATGATCCGCACCATCGTGATCCTGGCCGCCGAACTCGGGCTCAAGGTCATCGCCGAAGGCATCGAGCAAGAGCACCAGGCCGATGCACTGCGCGAACTCGGCGTGGGCATGGGCCAGGGTTACTTCTACGGCCGGCCGGCACCGGCGCCGGAGCCGGTGTCGAAGTAGTCCGAGCTACACGCCGCGCGCGCGGTCGGCCTTGAACTGCTGCGCGAACGCGCCGAAGCGGCCTACGTCCAGCGCCTCGCGCACCTCGCGCATCAGGTTCAGGTAGTAGTGCAGGTTGTGGATGCTGGCCAGCATCGGGCCGAGCATCTCGCCGCAGCGGTCCAGGTGGTGCAGGTAGGCGCGGCTGAAGCCTTCGCGCCGCCGTCGTCGCGCCCGCGTGCCGCGCAGGCGTAGCAGGTGCAGGTCTCGTCCAGCGGCCGCTCGTCGGTCTTGTGGCGCGCGTTGCGGATCTTCAGGTCGCCGAAGCGGGTGAACAGGTGGCCGTTGCGCGCATTGCGCGTGGGCATCACGCAGTCGAACATGTCGACGCCCTGCGCCACGCCTTCGACCAGGTCTTCCGGCGTGCCCACGCCCATCAGGTAGCGCGGCTTGTGCGGCCGGCAGCCGGTGCGGCGTGTGCGCCATGATGCGCAGCATCTCGTCCTTCGGCTCGCCGACGCTGACGCCGCCGATCGCGTAGCCGGGCAGGTCGAGTCTCGACCAGCGCAGTCGAGCGACTCCTCGCGCAGGTGCTCGAACATGCCGCCCTGCACGATGCCGAACAGCGCGTTCGGGTTTTCCAGCCGCGCGAACTCGGCCGCGGCAGCGCGCGCGCCCAGCGCAGGCTCAGCTCCATCGAGATGCGCGCTTCGGCTTCGGTGGTGATGTGGCCCTTGGTTTCGTAGGGCGTGCATTCGTCGAACTGCATCACGATGTCGCTGTTCAGCACGGTCTGGATCTGCATGCTGACCTCGGGCGTGAGGAACAGCTTGTCGCCGTTGACCGGCGACGCGAACTTGCACGCCCTCTTCGCTGATCTTGCGCATCTCGCCCAGGCTCCAGACCTGGAAGCCGCCGCTGTCGGTCAGGATCGGCTTGCTGCCAGGCCTCGAAGCGGTGCAGGCCGCCGAACTGCTGCATCACGTCGAGCCCGGGCCGCATCCACAGGTGGAAGGTGTTGCCCAGGATGATCTGCGCGCCCATGTCGTCCAGCGACTGCGGCATCACGCCCTTGACCGTGCCGTAGGTGCCCACCGGCATGAAGACCGGCGTCTCGACCACGCCGTGGTTGAGCGTCAGGCGGCCGCGGCGGGCGTGGCCTTCGGTGGCGAGCAGCTCGAAGGCGAGCCCACCGGGAAGCGTTTGATTCATGGCTGCGATTGTCGCAGCGGCCTCAGTGCCTTCTTGTGGGCAGCACCAGCGGGCGTGACCCAGCGGTCGGCGCGATCGACCGGCCTGGACGCCCAGCGCGCCACCATCGCCAGCAGCGCGGCGGCCAGCACCGGTTTGGTCAGGAAGTCGTTCATGCCGGCGGCCAGGCAGGCGGCGCGGTCTTCGGTGAAGGCGTTGGCCGTCAGCGCGACGATGGGCACCGCCTTGCCGAAGCGCCCGACCGCGCCGGCGCGCAGGCGGCGCGTGACTTCGAGGCCGTCCATGTCGGGCATCTGCCAATCCATCAGCACCAGGTCGAAGGGTCGCGGCCGAAGCAGCTCCAGCGCGCTGCGCGCCGTTCTCGGCGGTGCTGGTTTGGTAGCCGGCGTTCTGCGAGCATGCTGCAGACGATCAATCTGGTTCAGTCGCGATCGTCCTCGACCACCAGCACATGCTTGCCGGCGAGCAGGCCGCGGTGCGCGGGCGCGGGCACGTGCGCGCCCTGCTGCCAGCCGTTCGGCCTGCGCGCTGCGGCACGGCGCCCAGGCGGCTGACCAAGGTCGAGCGCAACACCGGCTTGATGACCGTGCGCGGCACCTGGAAGTGCTCGCGCGCGGTCTCGGCTGCGTGCGATTCGGCGGTGCTCATGCCGATCACCCGCTCGGGGTCTGAGCCAGTCCATCGAGTCTTCGAGCAGGGCGCCAGGTTGTCGGCGTCCACGGCGGCCAGCAACCAGGGCTTGTCTTCATCGTTGGCGTGTTGAGCCAGCCAGGCACTCAGCTGCGCTGCGCTGCCGCATCGGTACGCGCTGCAACCCAGCCGGGTGAGCTGGGCCTGCAGCGCTTGAGCGCTCGCTTCGTGCGGTTCGAAGTACACCAGCGCGATCTGCAGCGGCGGCGGCTCGCGGCACGCCGCGGGCTGGCGGCCGCCAGAGGCAGTTCGACGTCGAAGCGCGACCCCCTGCCGAGCCGGCTCTGCACCTGCACCGTGCCACCCATTGCCTGCACCAGTTGGCGCGTGATGGCCAGGCCCAGGCCGCTGCCGCCGAAGCGCCGGTCGGCACCCTCGTCGGCCTGGCTTGAACGGCTCGAACATGTTGTCCAGCGCGGTGTCTCTGATGCCGATGCCGGTGTCGCTGACCTCGATGTGCACGCTGTCGGGCGTGGCGCCCACGCCGACGCGCAGCACCACCTCGCCGCGCAACGGTGAACTTGACGGCGTTGCCGAGCAGGTTGAGCAGCACCTGGCGCAGGCGCATCGCGTCGCCGTGGCGCCAGGCGGCCAGCTCGGGCGCCACGATGCTGGCCATCGGCAGGCCCTTCATGCGCGCCGCCACCGCGGTGGTCGCCACCGCGGCCTCGATGCAATCGACCAGGTTGAAGTCTTCGAGCACCAGGTCGAGCGCGCCGGCTCTCGATGCGCGACAGGTCGAGGATGTTGTCGATCAGCCCGAGCAGGTCGCGTGCCGCTGCTGCGGATGGCCTCGACCAGGTGGGCCTGGCCATCGTCGCCCTCGCGGCGGTCCTGCAGCAACTGCGCGGCGCCGATCACCGCGTTCAGCGGCGTGCGCAGCTCGTGGCTCATGTTGGACAGGAAACGCGTCTTGGCCAGGGACGCAGCCTCGGCGTGTTCCTTTTCAAGGCGCAGCGCGGTCGTGCGGTCGGCCACCTTGTGTTCGAGCAGCGCGTCGCCGCGCACGCGGATCTCGTCCAGCATGTCGTTGAACGCGTTCATCGCGGTGCCGATCTCGTCGCGCCCGCCGGCCGGCAGGCGCTGCGTGTAGTCCTGGCTCAGCGCGATCTCGCTAGACACGCGGGCCAGGGTGGCAATCGGTTCGGCAATCCGTTGTGCGATGCGGTGTGCCAGCCAGACCGACACCGCCAACCCCACCGCGCTGCCGAGCACGATGGCCACCAGCGCGAGCGCCAGCGCCTGCCACTGGCGGGCGAGCTGGTTCACCACCAGCACCTGGCCGACGAGGTTGCCATCGGCCAGGATGGGCTCCGACACGTGCAGGTGGCTGGCGAGCAGGCCACTGGCATGCTCGGCGTCGGAATGCAAGGCCTCGCCGTCGCCGAAGGTCGCCAGCACGCCGCCGTGGTTGTCGAGCACCGCCACGCTGGTGACCTGCGGGCGCGCACGCAGCAGGTCGAGCGCGTCGGCAATGCCCTTGCGGTCGTCGAAGGCCACCGGCGCCTGGAGCGCGAACGACAGCATGCGCGCCACCTCGACGGTCTCTTCCTGGGCCCGGTCCTTGTGCAGCCACAGCCCGCTGGCCACCACGGCCAGCATGCACAACAGCGCGGTCAGGCCGGCGCACAAGCCGATCAGCAAGGTCAGCCGACGGCGCAGCGGCATTCCTTCGACAGACGGATAGTGCGAATTCATGCGCTCACTCCCGCACCTGCCGTGCCAGCTTCAGCACCTGGCTGCTCAGGCCGATCTGCGCGCTGCGCAGGTTCTTCAGGTTCACATCGAAACGCATGGTGTCGTTGACGTTGACCAGTTCGACCATGCCACCGCGCGCCGCAAAACCTTCGCTGTCGCCGATGGTCAGGGCCGCGGCGCCGGCTGCGAAGGCCGGCCACTGCGGGCCGCCGCGCGCGCCCATGTCCTGCACGAACAGTACCTGGCAGGGGCGGATCGCGCCTTCGGGCCGCAGCACCACGTTGATCCGGTGGCCGGCCACGGGCTGGCCTTCGAGTTCGGTGAACGCCGCTGCCACCGCTTCGCTGGCGTGCGCCACGCAGATCACCAGCGGGTCGTTCGGCGACGAAAAGGTCGACGCCGGCCACTGCGCAAAACGGGCCAGGTTGTAGGTCAGCTTGGCTTTCAGGCCGGCCTCGTGCGCGCCGTCGGCACGCGCCCAGCCGGCCGGCAGCAAGGCAGCCGCGACGAAGCAGCGCCTGGTCAGGTTCGCGTCTTTCACGCCGATCAGGTCGAGCATGGCTGCAGGCTTCAGAACTGCAGTGCCCATTGCAGGCGCCATTCGCGGCCGTCCTGCGGCAGTGCGCTCTGGATGTGTTCGGGGCCGGCCGGGTCGGAGAAATGCCGGTCGCTCAGGTTGTAGACCGTGGCACTGACGCTCCACGGCGCGTTGGGGGTGTATTGCAGGCTCAGGTTGGCCACCGTCACCGGCACCAGGGTGTCGCCCATCAGCGTCCGGCGCTCGCCCAGGCGCTGCATTTCCAGCCCCAGGCGCGTAGCGCTTAGCGGCGACAGCAGCGACAAGGGCACGACCGCGTGCAGCTTCAGATGGAACGCGGCGAGTCGCTGACCGGCTGATCGTTCGTGTCGCGTGTGCGCTGTGCCGTCCAGCTGCTGCGCAGGCGCCAGCCCGACGGCGCCACGTAGTCGGCCTCCAGCTCGGTACCGCTGGCCACCGCGAGGCCCTTGTTGCGGTAGATCAGCAAGCCGCTGTTCGCATCGAGTTCCTGTTCGATCAGACCGTTGACCTGGTAGCGGTACACCGAGGCGGCCAGGCGCCAGTTGGTGGCCAGGCGCCAGTCCAGCGCCAGCTCGCGCGAGGCCAGGCGCTCGCGTTGCAGGGCGGGATTGGCGGCGGTGAAGGAATCGGCGTACTGCGACTCGTACACATTGGGCTCGCGGTAGGCGCTGCCGGCCAGCAGCTTCACGGCCAGACCCTCGGTCGGCGTCCAGACGGCGCCGAAGCGCGGCGTCAGGCCGCTGCGGCCGTCGCTGTAGCGGTCGGCGCGCAAGCCCAGGTTGAGGTGCACGCCAGCCCCCAGGCTCCACTCGTCGTTGAAGAACACGCCGGCGCGCTGGCTGTGGTGGCGCAGGTCCACGTCGGTCACCGGCGTGGGCTCCAGGGTGATGCTGTCCTGGTCCTGGCGGGTGTTGCGCTGCAGCTCCACGCCGGCCACCAGCACGTGGTCGGCGGCCATGCGGCCGGTCCAGCGCGCCTCCAGCGACCACCAGTTGCCGCTGGCCGAAGTGTCGACCCGCGCGTAGCCGGGTGCATAGCGGCCGGAGTCGCTGTAGCGATAGGCCGCCAGCCCGGTGTGCACGTAGAAACTGTGCTCGGCCTGCGGGTCGGTCTGCCACGATGCGCCGACCAGACCGTAGCGGTCATTGAAGACTGCCGAGCCGTCGTTGAACAA
>CAVZYL010000002.1:0-17821 GCA_963779435.1 uncultured beta proteobacterium
CACCGGGGTGCAGACTGACAACCTGCTCGATTTCGGTCGGATAGACATTGAATCCAGAAACGAGAATCATGTCCTTCTTGCGATCGACAATCCGGATGTAGCCCTGCGTGTCCATCACGCCGATGTCACCGGACTTGAAGTAGCCATCCGATGTCATGACCAGCGCGGTTTCATCCGGTCGACGCCAGTAACCTGCCATGACCTGCGGGCCACGAATGCAAATCTCGCCAGGTTCACCTGCAGCGACGTCGGCGCCACTTTCATCTCGGATGGCGATGTCCGTTGACGGCAGCGGCAGGCCTATGGTCCCGGTAAATACTTGACTGTCAACCCGGTTCGAGGTGGCGACCGGCGACGTTTCAGACAAACCATAGCCCTCGACGATGGGGCAGCCGGTGACTCGCAGCCAGCGACGGGCAGTTGCCTGCTGCACCGCCATGCCACCGCCGTTCGAAACCACGAGGTCTGCAAAATCAAGGCGCGCAAATGCGGCGTCATTCACCAAGGCATTGAACAATGTATTCACGGCTGGGAACATGTTCACTCGGTAATGCCCAAGCGTTTCCACCAAACCAGCAACGTCCCTCGGATTCGGGATCAGCAGATTCATAGCCCCCATTCGCACGCCCAAGAGGTAGCAAATGGTCAACGCAAAGATGTGATACAGAGGCAGTGCGCAGACGATGGTCATCGACTGTGCCCGCAGCCGCTCGAGCATCGGCCCGAACCAGGCCTCGACTTGCGCCACGTTTGCGACGACATTGCGATGCAGCAGGGTTGCTCCCTTGGAAATGCCGGTTGTGCCACCGGTGTACTGGAGGAATGCAACCGCATCCGGCGTCAAGTCGGGGCGTCGCAGCCTGGCTTGCGATCCCGCGGCGCAGGCGTCGACAAAGGAGCTGACGGTGCGCCCACCGCCGATCGGCAGTCGAAACTCGGGAACCGACCTGCGCACGTGGCGCACGGCAAACGTAGTCAGCCGTCCTCGCCACGCACCTAGCAAGTCACCCACCGAAGTCAATACAACATGCCGCACGTGAGTGCGGACTATCACCGCCTCGAGCGTCGCGGCAAAGTTCTCCAGTACGACGACCGCCTCCGCGCCGGAATCCACGAGCTGGTACTCCAATTCACGCGCCGTATAGAGCGGATTGACGTTGACGACGACAAACCCTGCCCGCAAGACAGCGGCAATTGCCACCATGTATTGCGGCAAGTTAGGCATCATCAGCGCGACCCTGGCGCCGGTCTCGAGCCCGATCGATTGCAGCCAGGTACCGAGTTCTTGGGACAATCGATCCATGTCTGCGTAGCGCAGCCGCGAGCCCATGCAAGCCGCGGCATCGCGCTGCGCGTAGGTGCTGAAGGCCTGCTCGAACAGGTCGACCAATGTCGTGTGGCCGTCGAGCTGGATTTCTGCAGGCACACCGGCAGGGTACTGCGCGATCCACGGTCTATCAGCCAAGACGAGCGTTCCTTTCGTCAACCATCGCGCTCCATGCTGCGCGAACACGGCTGCGTCGGGCTACGGTAGTTCTCCTAGCGCCTCGGCGGAATCTGCCGCATTGAAGAGCTTGGCCGCCAGCGCACGTTCTCGTTCGGCGATTTGCGCCAGAAAATCCTCGGCGCCGCGCATTGCCCGAAAGGTGTCAAAACCACACTCCAGGAATGTCTGCAGAGAAGACAGGCCGGCCGCGCGAGCCGGGACGCGCATCAAGTGCAGGCTGTGGCGCAGCAGCGGTCGACGGGTGTAGAGATCGAGCGCGCGACCGACTTCGACCATCAGATCGATCTGTCGCTGCCGACTGGCCGGCTGGCCGGTGAGGCGCCAGGCACTCAGGTAAGTGACAGCGTCGATGCGCCCGGCATTGACATGACGGGCCATTTCGGTGTCGAGTTGCTCGGACAACGCGTGCAACGCCGTGAGCGCGACGACGGTCTCGGCCACTTCGTGCGGGAAGAGGCGAACCAACCCTGGGACGACCCGCGCAAATTGCGCGTCGCGCTGGCTGAAGTCGCCGGGTCCGTACAAATCGTCCAGGAAGAACTTCGACGCTCCCGCGTAGCGCGGATGCGCGAGCAGGTCGGCGTACGTATGTGCAAAGCGGGCCTGCTGAAATTGCTTGACCTGGGCTACCCGCGAGGCCAAGCCTTCGTCGGCCGCCCTGGCGGCCCGCTCGACGTTCACTGCTGCAAGCTGCTGCATGATCAGTTCGCCACTGCTGCTCATCACAAGTCGGTCTGCACTGCGGTTAGTCAACGATCCCTAGCGGAACAAGTCGCAATGATGCAACACTCGATCCGATGCAACGTCGTAGCCTCCTCAAACTGGGTTTCGCAAGTGGCGCCACGCTGGCGCTGGTCGGTGGCGGTTTCGCACTCTTCCACGCCACCGCATGGCGCAACGATCGACTCACCGACGTCGGCCGCCGGGTCCTGGCCGCGATTGCGCGCGCCGTGCTGGATGGGAGTCTGCCAACGCCTGCCGCGGCGCAGTTGGCTGCGCTGAACTCACACCTTGACCGCATGGACGTGACGTTACGCGCTCTGCCCCCGTCAATCCAGACCGAAGTCGGTGATCTCTTGACCCTGCTTGACAGCGCGCCCGGCCGACTGGCATTGACCGGCATGGCCCCCGACTGGTCCGCGGCCAGCGTGACGCAGCTTCAGGATGCCCTGCAAACCATGCGCACCTCGCGCATTGATCTGCGCCAGCAGGCCTATCACGCACTGCGCGACCTGACCCATGCGGCCTACTTCGCCAGCGCTGATACGTGGACGCGGTTGGGCTATCCAGGGCCGATCCAACTCGCGTGAATTCAGCAGGACGATGACCAACCCCATTACCGACCCGATTGCCGAAGGGCTGGCGCGCGGCTGGCATGTGCGGGGCGGCGGCCATGGTGCCCTGCCATCGGCCCTCGAGTGCGACGTGGCGATTGTTGGCAGTGGCGCCGGCGCAGGCATCAGCGCGGAGTTGCTCAGTGCGGCCGGTCTGAAGATTGTGATCATCGAAGAAGGGCCATTGAAATCGAGCCGCGACTTTCGCCAGCTCGAGACCGACGCCTACCCCAGCCTGTATCAAGAGAGCGCCAGCCGCAAGACCACCGACAAGGCAATCAGCATTCTGCAGGGGCGATGCGTGGGCGGCTCCACCACGGTCAATTGGACCAGTTCGTTCCGCACGCCTTCGTCGACGATGGCGTATTGGCGCGCTCACTTCGGCCTGACGGACTTCAACGATGAAGCAATGGCGCCCTGGTTTGAGCAGGTCGAGCGGCGTTTGAACATCGCCCCCTGGCAGGTGGCGCCCAATGAGAACAACGAGTTGCTTCGACGCGGCGCGCAAAGGCTCGGGATTGCCACTGCCGCGATGCAGCGCAACGTCAAGGGCTGCTGGAACCTGGGCTCATGCGGAATGGGTTGCCCGACCAACGCCAAGCAATCGATGCTCGTGACGACGCTGCCGACTGCACTCGAGCGTGGTGCCACGCTGCTGGTGGAAACCCGGGCCGAACGCTTCGAGATTCACGATCGACACGTGGTGGCATTGGACTGTGTGGCCGTGCAACGCAATGGGGCAGTGACGCCCGACGCCCACACCACGCGCATCGTCGCGCGCCACTTCGTGCTTTGTGGTGGCGCGATCAATTCGCCGGCACTGCTGCTGCGCTCGGCGGCTCCCGATCCGCAACACCGGCTCGGCGCGCGCACGTTCCTGCATCCGGTCGTGGCCTCGGTGGCCACCTTCGATCACCTCGTCGCTGGCTGGCAAGGTGCGCCACAAAGCATCTACAGCGACCACTTTCTGGAGGTGGATCCGATTGATGGGCCGATTGGCTTCAAGCTCGAGGCTCCGCCGCTGCACCCGCTGATCTTCACGACGACCATGACCGGTTTTGGTCGCGACGCTGCGGCGCGGTTCGCACAGTTTCCGAACGACCATGGGCTGCTTGCCTTGCTGCGCGACGGCTTTCATGACGAGTCGCCAGGTGGCCAGGTCAGACTTCGCAGTGACGGTTCGCCCGAGCTGGACTATCAGCTGACAGCCTTCGTGATGGAAGGTGCAAGGCGCGCCCTGCTGACAATGGCCGAGTTGCAGTTTGCTGCCGGTGCGCAGCAGGTTGCCGTGGGTCACGAGTTCGCTCCACCCTATTCGCGCTGGGCCGAGGCCCGCGATGGCATTGCCAGGCTGCCGATGAAGCCGCTGCTGACAAAGGTGATGAGTGCGCACGTGATGGGGGGCTGCGGCATGGCTGCCGACGAGCGCAGCGGTGTGGTACGCCCCGACGGCGTGCATTGGCAGCTCGAAAATCTGTCAGTGCACGACGGATCACTGTTCCCCACCAGCATCGGCGCCAACCCGCAACTGTCGGTCTACGGCTTGGCCAACAAGCTGGCTACGCAATTGGCCCAGCGCCTGAGCGGACGTGCCGTGCGCTTGGGCGCGTGACGCACCGATGCTCGCCCGGCTGCAACGCATCACGACGCTCGGGCTGCTTGCGCTGGCCGTGGCGTGGGCGATTCTGGCTTGGCACGCCGGGCATCAATCTTGGGCGCTCATCGGTGCGCTGCTGATTGCCTTCAGCTATGCCTTCGTTCTCGCAGTCGAATTCTCACTACTGCGCAAGGCCCATGGCTGCGACCCGACGCCGCGGGCGACGGCGGGACAACTGCTGCGCGCCTGGTGGGGCGAGGTCGGGTCGGCACCCCTGGTGTTTTGCTGGCGTCAGCCCTTCCGCAGTCGGCGCTGGCCCGACCACTTGCCGGCCGACGCGATGGGTCGGCGTGGTGTGCTCCTGGTACATGGCTTCGTCTGCAACCGCGGCGTGTGGAACCCCTGGCTCGAACGCCTGCGTGCATGCGATGTGCCTCATCTTGCGGTCAATCTGGAGCCGGTCTTCGGCTCGATCGACGATTACTGCGCGACCATCGATGCCGCGGTGCGGCGCCTGGAACGCGCCACGGGCCTGGCACCATTGATCGTCGCCCACAGCATGGGTGGCCTCGCAGTGCGCCGCTGGTGGACAGGGCATGACAACGACCGACGTGTGCACCATGCCGTGACGATTGGCACTCCGCATCACGGTACGTGGCTCGCACGATTTGCCGTGACGCCCAACGGCCGCCAGATGCAACAGGGCTCGGCGTGGTTGCGCGGTGTTGCCGTGCGTGAACCCAGCGACCGCGCGGCGCGCTTCACCTGCTTCTACAGCCATTGCGACAACATCGTGTTTCCGCCATCGAGTGCCACGCTGGATGGAGCGGACAACCGGCATTTGCCGGGCGTGGCACACGTTCACATGGTCAGCCGGCCCGAGCCCTGGCAGGAGCTGGTGCGCTGGCTCAATTGAATACACGCTCGCCGGGCAGTGCGACGCCCGCCTCGACTTCGCCATCGGTTGCGATACGGGCACGGACGTCGCGGTAGATGGGTGTGAAGTCCGGTGCGGTCGCTGCAAACAACTCGTCAAACGAGCGAATGACGAAGTAGCTCGCCTGGTAGCTGTCGATCTTGTACTTCGTGCGCATCAGTCGCGGCAACTCGAACGCGATCCGCCTGGGCTGCGTGCTTGTGACGCTGTGGCGCAATTCGCCGGCTGACGACAGGATGCCCGCACCATATGCCCGCAGCCCCGCCGGCGTGGCGATCAGGCCAAACTCGACCGTATACCAGTACAGGCGCGCCAGCAATTCGCAGGCGTCGAGCCGGCTGGCCTTCAGCCCGCCAGCGCCGTAGGCCTGCATGTAATTCGCGAACACCGGATTGAACAGCAGCGGTACGTGGCCAAACAGGTCGTGAAAGACGTCCGGCTCGACGACATAGTCGAGTTCTTCGGGCCGGCGGATCCAGTCGGTGACGGGAAACTTGCGTGCTGCCAGCAATGCGAAGAATGCTTCTTCCGGAATCAGGCCAGGTACACCGACGATCTGCCAGCCGGTTGCCCGCATCAGTCGCTCGGAGATGGCATCGAAGTGGGGGATGGATTCGGGTGTCCCGAGCAACCGCACTGCGGCGATGAATTCTTCGCAGGCCAGTCCTGGCAGCTGCTCAACCTGGCGCGCGTAAAGGCGTCGGTATGTGTCGTGATCGGCCGCCGTGTAGCTACCGTACGCCTGCTCGCAGCTGTAATCGGCGCGTGCCCGCGCATAGTCGCCGCGCGGCGGGCGACTGCCCTCACCGTAAGTGACCGGGGCCACACCCTGGTTGAGAGCCTTGGCGAGGCTCATGGCTTTGGCAGCACACCGCGGCGCATCTGGTCGAGCTCGATGCTCTCGAACAGCGCCTTGAAGTTGCCTTCGCCGAAACCGTGGTCGCCTTTGCGCTGGATGAACTCGAAGAAGATCGGCCCGAGCTGGTTCTCGCTGAAGATCTGCAGCAGCAGCTCACCCGTCTTGCCGTCGACCAGGATCTTGCGCTGCCTGCAGCGCGGCCACGTTCTGCGCCATGGCCCGGAATGCGCTTGTCGATCAGCTCGTAGTAGGTGTCGATGGTGTCGAGCAGTTTGACGCCGCTGGCGCGCATCGCATCGACCGGTGCCGTGCAGGTCGCGCGAGCCCAGCGCGATGTGCTGGATGCCCTCGCCGTGGTAGCTGTCCAGGTACTCCTGGATCTGCCCGGCCTTCTCGTTGCCCTCTTCGTTGATCGGGATGCGGATCTTGCCGCAGGGGCTGGTCATGGCCTTGCTCTTGACGCCCGTGACCTGGCCCTCGATGTCGAAGTAGCGGATCTCGCGGAAGTTGAACAGGCGCTCGTAGAACTCGGCCCACTCGGCCATGCGCCCGCGATGCACGTTGTGGGTCAGGTGGTCGATGTAGGTCAGGCCATGACCGGGCGGGTTCAGCTGCTCGACGCCGACGCCCGGCAGCGGCTCGAAGTCGACGTCGAAGAAGCCGATGTTGCCGATGTCGCCGATCGCTGCGCCGTTCTTGCCGCGCCAGCGGTCGACGAAGTAGATCAGGCTGTCGCCGATGCCCTTGATGGCCGGGATGTTCAGCTCGCCCGGGCCGGCCGTGCCGGCGTAAGCCCCAGGCACCGAGCGCGATCGCACGCTCGTAGGCCGCGCTGGCGTCCTGCACGCGAAAGGCGATGGCGCAGATGCTCGGGCCGTGCAGGCGCGCAAAGCGCTGCGCGAACGAGTCCGGCTCGGCGTTGACGATGAAGTTGATCTCGCCCTGCCGGTACAGCAGCGACGTTCTTGTGGCGGTGCCGCGCGATCGGCTTGAAGCCCATGCGCTCGAACACGGCGCCCATCGCTGCCGGGTCCGGCGCTGCGTACTCGATGAACTCGAAGCCGTCGGTGCCCATCGGGTTGTCCCAGGGGGTGAATCGCGTGAGGCTGTCCGGTCGGTGCGCAGGGTGTGGATCTCCGTGGCAAGTCAGTGTGCGGCCGCGGCGATGCGCTGTCGGTATGCAACTGTAAAAGCGCGTGCCTTCATGATTTCGGCGTTGTTGGGCTGCGCAATGGGTGCGTCACGCAGGAAAGCTGTAAAAATCCGGCGATGGATGCACTTGACAAGATAGATCGGCTAATCCTGCGCACGCTTCAGGTCGATGGCCGTGCCACCTACGATGAGTTGGCGCAGCAGGTCGGGTTGTCGCCCAGCGCCGTGCTCCGGCGCGTGAAGCGGCTCGAGGAGGGTGGCGTGGTGCTCGGTTACGTCGCTTGCTGGTCAGCCCGATCGCGTCGGCCTGCCGCTCACCGCTTACCTCAACGTCCGGCTCGAGAAACACACCGAACGACACAAGCGCAACCCGATGGACTTGTTTCGTGCCGCGGTACAGACCTGGCCCGAGGTTGTCGAGTGCGCGGCTCTCACAGGCGAGATGGACTACCTGCTGCGCGTGGTGGTGCAGGACATGGCGCCATTACTGCGCGCTTCGTCATGGAAACGCTGCTCAAGCACCCCAGCGTGCAGGATTGCAGGACCAGTTTCGTGCTTGATCGGGTGAAGCACACCACCGCGCTGCCGGTTTGACCGGCAGGCGCGGCTCCGCCGCGACAGCGCGCAGGTCTTGCACACGCCTGATCGCGCATGCGTCATTGCACGACCAGGCGCGCCAGCGGCGGCTGACTTGGGCACGAGCACCGGTTACAGCCGACGCACGCCGGCCAGGTGAGCGACAAGCTGGCCGTCGACGTACAACGCACCCTCGGGTGCGCCGGACTCGGCGTGGAACTCGAGCCGCGCGAGTTGCGAAGTCGCGTCTACGGGGGCTGGCGCCGCCACAAGGCGAGCACTCATGCTTTGCAGCGCGCGGCCGGCGGAATGCAGGGCGGCAGCGGCGCTGCGGCGCATCGTCGAGCCTTCGGGCAGCAGAGCACCGTGGGACAGGCGCAGTGACAGGGGATTGAATTGCATGTCGTTCTCCTTGGGCGCGTTGCGCGCGCCGCACGTGGTTCATTGGGGTGGTGGTTGCTCCTTGCGGCCCATGCGTTCGAGCTCGCGCCTCAGTTCGCGCGCGCTGCGTTGACGCTTTGCGCCGGTCGACGGGCCATGGACGCCGGCACGGCGCTGGCTGCAGGGTCTGACCAGCGGGTTTCGGGCCGGGATACGGGGAAGGGTTATCTTCATGGTCATGTCTCCAGTGGGTCAGTGGATAGGGCCACAAATGCAAAAGGCCCGGGGCATTGCTGCACCCGGGCCTGGCTGGCGGCGAGCCGATCTCAGTGATCGACGTCGGCCGTTTGCCGACCCCGGGGCGGGGTAACCAAGTTCGCGGAACGCCGCAGCCGGCCGCAGGGGCTGGCACTGGCAATGGCGTTGACGGTCATGCGACTCCTGGCGCTGGATTGAGAGGCGGGGCGTCGTCGCGGCGAGAGTCCATCGGGGCGTGTCGCGGCAACTTGCGCAAATGATAAACGTTTGGTTATCTTGCGCAAGCCCCCTTGATCAAAGCGGCTGCGCATGACCCGGTCAACGCTTCTTCTGTTTGAGCGGCGCAACACTGGCTTGCGTACGGCGCCACAAGTCCAGCGCTTCATCTCGGGAGGCTGGCGCGGGACGACTGCTTGCCTTGGCTGCCCGGGGTGGTGCGTCTGCGGTCATGAGAACCTCGCCAAGCAGGTCGAGCAGCCGCGTACGCGCACGCTGCGGGTGGCGCCGGTAGTAGGTCAGCACGAGGCCGACGATGAAGCGCTCATCGTCACCTTGCGGCAGTGCGCTGTCGTTCGAATCCACCGCCGGAGCGGCCAGGCCGGGTTGCGCCGGTGCCGAGGCAGTCCCAGCGTCGTGGCGCTGGTCCATCCAGCCGGCAGGCTTGTGGCACAGCTGTTCGAATTGGCGCGCCAGCCGCTCGCCGACTTGGCGCGAGCGGCTCTTGATCTGACTCCAGTAACTTGGTTGGATCTGCAACCGCTCGGCGAAGCGTCGTTCGAGGCCGCGCAGCGTGGCCGCATCGGGGTGCTTTACGGTGGCCTGGACGAATTCGTCAAACAAGCGCAGCGCGTTGTCGAGCCGGACTTGCGCGACATCGTGCATCGGAGCAATCATGCCGATATGATAAAGGCGCCTTGCTCTCTGATCGAGTGCGGGTACTTGAACCCTGCAGCAGTGTGTGCAAGGATGGCACCGCGACCGAACGTCGGCCACTGTGCGCGGGTCACTGCATAACGGAGCTCTGCGTTCGAGGATTGCGTGGCCGCGCTGGCCAAGATGTCCTTCGCACCCATCTACCCTGGCAACGCGCGGCGTTCGTGCAAGACTTCAGCCACGGTCCGAGGGACGACCAATCTGCGACGCCGCAAGGGGATTGCAGGGGTGGCCGGCCGATCCCGCGCGCATCGATCACGGCACTTGCCGGCAAGGAGCACTCAACATGAAGTCTTATGCTGTCCGGTTCCTGATGCTGGCGTTCACGTTGTCGGTCGCGTGGCCGGTTCAAGCCGTCGAACGTGCCATCGACAAGAGCATCGACGTCGCTGCGACGTTGGACGAAGCCTGGGCCGCCTGGACCACGCGCGAAGGTATCGTCAGCTTCTTCGCCCCCGATGCGAAGATCGAAGCCCGTGTCGGTGGCGCATTCCAGATCTATATCGACCCGAACGCACCGCAGGGCAGCCGTGGCGCCGACGAGATGCGGTTCCTCGCGGTGCAGCCAAAGAAAATGATTTCGTTCGACTGGAATGCGCCGCCGCACTTGCCGGAAGCGCGAGCGCAGCGAACCTTCGTCGTCGTGCGCTTCGAGCCGCAGGGCGACAAGCTCACGCGCGTGACCCTGCACCACACGGGCTGGGGTGACGGCGGCGAGTGGGACAAGGCCTACGCCTACTTCGATCGGGCCTGGGGCAACGTGCTTGGCAACCTGAAGAAGCGATTCGACAGCGGGCCACAGGACTGGACGGCGTGGCTCGAGCAACTGAAGAAAATGCGCTCGGAAGCCCCGAAGTAGCGCGGCCCAGGCGGCCCTTCCGGAGGGCGCCTCGGGTTACATATTGCACGCGCTGCGTAAGACGCAGGACTTAAGCTGCATTCTTGCGTCGACTATTGCCGGGCCATTCGCGGCAATGGCTGCTACGTTCCGTGGCCATGATTTTCAAGGGTGCATCGTCACAGGTAATCGCAGTCGCAGGGCGTGCATCGGCGCGCAATGCAGCCGCAATGGCACCACCGGTTGAGTCTGCGGGGGCCGTGGACATCTCGGATCTGTTCGCACGCCCCATCGCGGCACGTGAGGCGTCGACGAATAGGCCGGCACCTGACTCTGCCAACGCGCCGGCGCCGTCCGCGGTGGCCGCATCCGCAACCGCATCGGCCGCGGGACCGGCGCCTGCGGTCGCACCAGCGCCGGTCGTCGTGCGGGCGCCTGCGCCGACACAAGACCCGGTGCCACCACGCGCCAGCTTCGCGCCGTCGGCACCCGGTTTTCTCGCCGACCTCGAGCACGAGGCGGGTGGCGGCAAAGTCGGTAGCGAACTCGACCCAGCGACGCTCGCGCGCAACGGTCGCCTGACCAACGCGGCGTGCCGCGCAGCCGCAGACTACTGGGCTCGCATGGTCGATCACCTCAATCTGCTCAAGCCGACGGCCCCTGGCCGCTATGTCTTCGACGGGCGCACCGTGGTCGCGGGCGCCCCAGCGCGAGACTTCGGCGTGGTGCCCAGGCTGCGAAACGTCCACGGCAGCGGCGAAGAATTCGAATCGGTGACGCTCACCTGGCGCGTGGGCGTCGGCGAAACACTGCGTGTCGTAAAGGACTTTCCACCCGATATCGAGCGCTTGCGGGCGCGCCTGTCGTTTGCCGGCATCAACGCGTTCGAGTCGCAGGTGCGCCACAAGCAAACTGCACGTCTGCTGGGGACCCTGTTCGAATTCACCGCCGATGTCGTGGCCAGTGTGCACCTCACACCATTGCCGGAACAAGGCAAGGTTCGGCTCTCACTGCGCAACATCGACGCGCTCGAACGCATCGAGGCCGAGTTGCCCGCGTTTGCGATCCGCGCCAATGAACTCGACGAGCTTGCGCGCTGGATCTGCGGCAAGCCGCATACGCTGCTCAAGCACGCACAGGCCGTCGCGCGCCACGAGCCCTGAGCCCGAGCCCGGGCGGGCCGCTCAGTCTTCGTCTCGGACCTGGTGCTGCGACATCAATTGCTGCTGCACCGTCGGGGGCACGGCCTCGTAGTGCGACAGGGCCAAGGTGTAGCGGCCCTGGCCAGCGGTCATTGCATTGAGCCTTGACTGGTAGCCCGTCAACTCGGCCAGCGGCGCCTGGCCACGGATGATCATCGTACCCGTGGCGCCGTTGTGCGTGCCGCTGACCTGGCCGCGGCGAGAGGACAGGTCGCCCGTGATGTCGCCCATGGCAGCGTCGGGCGCGCTGATTTCCACGTCGACGATCGGTTCCACGATGATCGGCCGGGCTGCGCGCACCGCCGTCATGAAGGCTTTGCGACCGGCGGTGATGAAGGCGATCTCCTTGCTGTCGACGGTGTGGTATTTGCCGTCGTAGACGATGACTTTCACGTCGACCAGCGGATAGCCCGCAATCACGCCGAGCGCCAACGCCTCGCGCACGCCCTTCTCCACCGCAGGTATGAACTGGTTCGGGATCGTGCCGCCCTTGACCTGGTCGGCGAATTCGAAGCCACCGCCTCGCGGCAGTGGTTCGATCTTCAGGAACACCTCGCCGAACTGGCCGGCACCGCCGGTCTGCTTCTTGTGGCGGTGGTGGCCTTCGGCCGGTGCAGTCACCGTTTCGCGGTAGGCAATGCGCGGTGGCCGCGTATTGACCTCGAACTTGTAGACCTCGCGAAGGCGTTCGAGCAGCACGCGCAGGTGCAGTTCGCCGAGGCCATAAACGATCGTTTCGTTGGTGCTTGCCACATGCTCGACCTTCAGGCACGGGTCCTCGTCGACCAACTTGGTCAGGATCTCCCACATGCGCTGTTCGTCGCCGCGACGCTTGGGCTCGATTGCCAGGCCATGGACCGGAATCGGAAACGGCAACGGCTTGAGATGGATGTGATCGTCTTCGGCCGCATCGTGCAGGACGGCGTCGAAGTGGATCTCGTCGACCTTGGCGACGGCCACGATGTCGCCTGGCACGGCGCGCTGCACTTCCACATGCTCGCGCCCCTGCAGCATGAACAGGTGGCCGACCTTGAAGGGTTTGCGGCCATCGCCGATGTAGAGCACGCTGTCCTTCGTGACCGTCCCTTGGTGTATGCGAAACAGGCCCATGCGCCCGACGAACGGATCGACAGTGACCTTGAACACATGTGCCAGCACGTGCGCGCCCGGGTCCGGTTGCGACGCCTTGGGTTTGGCGGCTGTGCCCTCGCCCTCCAGGAACTCGGGCGGGTTGCCTTCGGCCGGCGCGGGCAGCAGCTTGACGATCACGTCGAGCAGTTCGGCCACGCCTGCCCCACTGCGCGCCGAGACGAAGCAGACCGGGATCAGGTGGCCTTCGCGCAAGGCCTGTTCCAGCGGCGCGTGCAGTTCGGCGGGGTCGATGTCGCCATCATTCAAGTAACGGTCGACGAAGGCCGCGTCGACCTCGACCACCTGTTCGACGAGCGCGCGGTGTGCCGTATCGACACTGCCGAAATCGCTGTGGCCGGCGCGGTTGTAGAAGCAGTCGACGACCTTGGCTCCGCCGGCATCGGGTAGGTTCAGCGGCAGGCACTCGCGGCCGAAGGTGGCCTGGATGTCCGCCAGCAGCGCCGGCAACTCCGCGCCGGCAGCATCGATCTTGTTGACCACCAGCAGGCGGTCAAGGCGACGCTCGGCGGCATAGTTCATCATCCGCACCGCCATCGCGTCGATGCCACCGACTTTCCAGCTCGCGGCGTTGATCACCACCACGGCAGTCTCCACCGCTTCGAGCGCCGGCAGCGCCTGGCCGATGAAGTCGGTCGCTCCGGGCGTGTCGATCATGTGAATGCGCGTGCCGGCATGTTCCAGGTGCAGGACCGCGGTATTGAGCGAGTGCTGCATCTTGCGTTCGAGCGGGTCGAAATCGCTGACCGTGCTGCCGCGCTCCAGGCTGCCGGCCGCGCCGATCGCGCCGGCGCGGACCAGCAGGGCTTCGGCCAGGCTGGTCTTTCCTGCACCCTGCGGCCCGACCAACGCGAGGGTGCGGATGCTGGTGGCGCCTGTGACTGGGCTGGGCATGGTGGTCTCCTTGTGTTGGTTTGGGGATTGCGATCAGCCTAAGGGATCGTCGGCAACGGTACAACCCGGCGGGATTACTGAAACGCGACCTCGGCAAAGCTTCGCAGCTTGCGGCTGTGCAACTGGTCGCCACCCGCTGCGCGCAGCAACTCGATGGCGCGCATGCCGATGCGCAGGTGCTGGTCGACCCGCTCGCGGTAGAAGTGGTTGGCCATGCCGGGCAGCTTGATCTCGCCGTGCAGCGGCTTGTCGCTGACGCACAGCAGGGTGCCGTAGGGCACGCGGAAGCGAAAGCCGTTGGCGGCGATGGTGGCCGATTCCATGTCGAGCGCCACGGCCCGGCTCTGGCTGAAGCGGCGCTCGGCGGCTCGCGGATGGGGCAGCAACTCCCAGTTGCGGTTGTCGGTGCTGGCCACGGTGCCGGTGCGCATGCATGCGCTTCAGTTCGTAGCCCTTGAGCTGCGTGACCTCGGCGACCGCCGCTTCGAGCGCCACCTGCACTTCGGCCAGCGGCCGGGATCGGCACCCACAGCGGCAGTTCTTCGTCGAGCACGTGGTCTTCGCGCACGTAGCCGTGGGCCAGCACGTAGTCGCCGAGCTGCTGCGTGTTGCGCAGCCCGGCGCAGTGGCCGAGCATGATCCAGGCATGCGGGCGCAGCACGGCGATGTGGTCGGTGATCGTCTTGGCGTTGGCCGGGCCGACGCCGATGTTGACCATCGTGATGCCGCTGCCGTCCGGCCGCACCAGGTGGTAGGCCGGCATCTGCGGCAGGCGCGGCGGCGCGGCGCCGAGGTCGTCGCCGGGCTCGGCGGGCAGGCCGGCGCGGCGCGTGATCACGTTGCCGGGTTCGACGAAGGCGACGTAGTCTGCGCCGCGCCGGAGTCGGCCATCGTCTCGTGGCCGAGGCGCACGAATTCGTCGATGTAGAACTGGTAGTTCGTGAACAGCACGAAGTTCTGGAAGTGCTCGGGCGCGGTGCCGGTGTAGTGGCGCAGCCGGTGCAGCGAGTAGTCGACCCGCGGCGCGGTGAACAGCGCCAGCGGCTGCGCCTCGCCGGCGCCGCGGCTCGTAGGTGCCGTTGGCGATGCCGTCGTCCATCGCAGCCAGGTCGGGCAGGTCGAACAGGTCGCGCATCAGCAGGCGCCGCTCGGGGCGTCAGCGTGCCTTCGATGTGGTCGTTCTCGGCGAGCGAGAAGTGCACCGGGATCGGCTGCGTCGCTGGTGCCGACTTCGAGCGCCACCGGTGGTTCTTCAGCAGCAGCCGGAACTGCTCGCAGGTAGTAGTGCTCGAACAGGTCGGGCCGCGTCAGCGTGGTCTCGAAGGTGCCCGGGCCGGCCGACGAAGCCGTAGCTCAGGCGCGAGTCGGCGCGCGCCACGGTGTCGGTGTGCACGCGCACGAACGGGTAAGCAGGCGCGCACGCGCTCGCCGGGCACTTCGCCGTCGACGAAAGCGCCTGCAGGGCTTGCGCAGGTGGTTCGACGCTGGCGTCGTAGATTGCGCGCACCTGGGCCAGTGCGGCGTCGGGGTCGTCGAAGCGTCGCGGCGCGATGAAGCGGGTCGGCGGGCATGGACTCCTCGATGGCGCGCGATTGTGCCCGCGGCTGACGTGGGACGCCCGACTGCGACGACGCCGAGTGCGCATGTCGTCGCCATGACACGCTGCTGGTGCGCCGGAAGGAGTCGCGATGAAGGTGCTCGTTCTGGGCAGCGGCGTGATCGGCGTGGCGCGCCTATCAGCTGGCCGGCGCTGGCCACGAGGTGACCGTGATCGACCGCCAGCCCGCGGCCGGCGCTGGAAACCAGCTATCGCCAATGCCGGCGAGGTCTCGCCCGGCTACTCCGCGCCCTGGGCCGGGCCGGGCGTGCCGCTCAAGGCGGTCAAGTGGCTGCTGATGCAGCACCGGCCGCTGGTGATCCGGCCGCACCTCGACCTGCGCCTGGTGCGCTGGGGCCTGGCGATGCTGCGCAACTGCACAGCGGCGCGCTACGAGGTCAACAAGGGCCGCATGGTGCGGCTGGCCGAGTACAGCCGCGATTGCCTGGTCGCGCTGCGCGCGGCCAGACCGGCATCGACTACGACGAGCGCATGCAGGGCACGCTGCAGCTGTTCCGCACCCAGGCGCAGCTCGACGGCACCGCGGCGGACATCGCGATCCTCGAGCGCTACGGCGTGGCGTACGAGCTGCTCGACCGCGACGGCTGCGTCGCGCCACGAACCGGCGCTGGCGCGGCGTGCGCGAGAAGTTCGTCGGCGGCCTGCTCCTGCCCGGCGACGAGACCGGCGACTGCTTCAAGTTCACGCAACCGCGCTCGCCGCGCTGGCGGCGACACGCGGCGTGCAGTTCCGCTACGGCGTCGACGATCCGCTCGCTTGCGACCGACGGCGGGCGGATCGACGGGCGTCGAGACCGACCAGGGCAGACTTCGAGGCCGACGCCTATCTGGTCGCGCTGGGCAGCTACTCGCCGCATGCTGCTGGCGCCGCTGGGCATCCGCGATCCCGGTCTATCCGGTCAAGGGCTACTCGATCACCGTGCCGATCACCGATGCCGCCGGCGCGCCCGAGTCGACGGTGATGGACGAGACGCACAAGGTCGCGGTGACGCGGCTGGGCGACCGCATCCGCGTCGGCGGCACGGCCGAGCTGGCCGGCTACACGCTGCAGCTGCACGAGGCACGCCGGCGGACGCTGCGAGCACGTCGTCACCGACCTGTTCCCCGGCGGCGGCGACGTCTCGCGCGCCGAGTTCTGGTGCGGCCTGCGCCCGATGACACCCGACGGCACGCCGGTCGTCGGCGCGCACCGGATTGCCCAACCTGTACCTGGCCACCGGCCACGGCACGCTGGGCTGGACCATGGCCGCAGGCACCGGCGCGCGTGATGGCCGACCTGATCAGCGGGCCGCAAGCCAGCCATCGACATGACCGGGCTGACGATCGACCGCTATCGCTGACGTTGCGACCCTTGACAGGCTGCCAAGCGCCCCCATCTTCGGCGCGCGATTCACTCTTCCTCTTGTCCAGACCATGAGCCAAAAACAGACCCTCGCCTTCCAGGCCGAGGTGCAACAGATCCTGCACCTGGTGACCCATTCGCTGTACTCGAACAAGGAGATCTTCCTGCGCGAGTTGGTTTCCAACGCATCGGATGCCTGCGACAAGCTGCGCTTCGAGGCCCTGGAAAAGTCTGCGTTGTACGAGGACACGCCGGAGCTGAAGGTTCACGTGAGCTTCGACCTTGCGGCCAAGACCGTGACCGTGCGCGACAACGGCGTCGGCATGAGCGCGGACGAGGCGGTAGCCCACCTGGGCACGATCGCCAGGAGCGGCACGCGAGAGTTCATGGCCAAGCTCGAAGGCGACCAGAAGAAGGATGCCAACCTGATCGGACAGTTCGGCGTCGGGTTCTACTCCGGGTTCATCGTTGCCGACCGCATCACCGTCGAGTCGCGCCGCGCCGGCCTGAAGCCTGAGGAGGGCGTGCGCTGGACGAGCGACGGTTCGGGTCAGTTCGAAGTCGAGACGATCACGCGCGCCGAGCGCGGGACCGACGTGACATTGCACCTGCGCGAAGGGGAAGAGGATTTCCTCAAGACCTGGAAGCTGAAGTCGATCATCAGCAAGTACTCCGACCACATCTCGCTGCCGATCCTGATGAAGAAGGAGGAGTGGATTGCCGAGAAGGCCGAGACGGTGCTGAAGGACGAATGGGAAACCGTCAACAAGGCCGCCGCCTTGTGGACGCGGGCCAAGAGCGACATCACCGACGCGCAGTACCAGGATTTCTACAAGCAGATTTCGTTCGACAGCGATCCACCGCTGGCCTACACACACAATCGCGTCGAGGGCCGCAGCGAGTACACGCAGCTGCTCTACATCCCGGCCAAGGCGCCGTTCGACCTCTGGAATCGCGACAAGCGTGGCGGTGTGAAGCTCTACGTCAGGCGGGTCTTCATCATGGACGACGCCGAGGCGCTGATGCCGGTGTACTTGCGCTTCGTCAAGGGTGTGATCGACTCGGCCGACCTGCCGCTCAATGTCAGCCGCGAGCTGCTGCAGGAAAGCCGCGACGTAAAGGCGATCCGCGAGGGCTCGACCAAGCGCGTGCTGTCGATGCTGGAAGACCTGGCCGAGCAGCAGAAGGACAAGTTCGCCGCGTTCTGGAAGGACTTCGGCCCGGTGCTCAAGGAAGGAGTCGGTG
>CAVZYL010000003.1:0-54974 GCA_963779435.1 uncultured beta proteobacterium
CGCAGCCCTCCTTCTGGATGCCCGGCAGTCCAGCCAGGAACTTGTCGGTGACGTCCTTGCCCAGGCCTTCCTTGCGAAAACTCGGGCCGGGAATGTCGAGCCGCTGCGTGCGTTCCAGGGTCTTGCCGCTGGCGTCGAAGTACTTCAGCTCGAAGCTCGCAAGTTCGACATCGTGGATCTTGCCCAGGTTGTGGTCGAGGCGCGTGACTTCGAGCCACTTCGCGTCCGGCGTGACCATGCGCCAACTGGCCAGGTTGTCCAGCGCGGTGCCCCACAGCACGGCCTTCTTGCCGCCGGCGTTCATCGCAATGTTGCCGCCGATGCAACTGGCCTCGGCCGATGTCGGGTCGACGGCAAAGACAAATCCGGCGCGCTCGGCGGCGTCGGCCACGCGCTGCGTCACGACGCCGGCCTCGCTCCAGACGGTCGCCACCGGCAGCTCGACGCCGGGCAGCGTCAGCATCTGCACCTCGCTCATGGCCTCGAGCTTCTCGGTGTTGATCACCGCGCTGCGCCAGGTCAGCGGCACCGCGCCGCCGGTGTAGCCGGTACCGCCGCCGCGCGGGATGATGGTCAGGCCGAGCTCGATGCAGCCCTTGACCAGGCCGGCCATCTCGGCCTCGCTGTCGGGGGTCAGGACGACGAACGGCATCTCGATGCGCCAGTCGGTCGCGTCGGTCACGTGCGAGACGCGCGACAGGCCGTCGAACTTGATGTTGTCGCGCGCCGTGCAGCGGCCGAGCACGCGGCGCGTGAGCTCGCGCAAGTCCCACACGGCACGGAAATGCGCGGCGAAGCGTTCGACCGCGCTGCGCGCCGCCGCGAGCAGCTCGCCGACCAGGGCGTCGCGCTCGGCGCCTTCGGCCGGCGTGCGGCGGCGTTCGATTTCACTCAATCGGTGGTGCAGGGCCTCGATCAACAGCGCGCGACGCTTGGGGTTGTCGAGCAGGTCGTCTTCCAGATAGGGATTGCGCTGCACGACCCAGATGTCGCCCAGCACTTCGTACAACATGCGCGCCGAACGGCCGGTGCGGCGTTCGTCGCGCAGGCTCGACAGCAAGTCCCAGGCGCGCTCGCCCAGCAGCCGGCGCACGATCTCGCGGTCGGAGAACGAGGTGTAGTTGTACGGAATCTCGCGCAGGCGCGGCGCGGCGGCGTTCGTCGACAACGGCGGCGCCGCGCTGCAGGGGCAAGGGTGCGTTCATCGGATCGAGGCGCGGGTGGTCGGCGCGCCCGCGGCAGCACTCGATCAGCGATCGTACCGCAGTGCAGCATCGACGGCCCAGGGTCGATGGCGCAGGCTACGCGGGGTTATCCCCGTTGCCCCGCACCGTCAACCATGACAAAAACATAGCTGTCATCAAATCAGGTCACAGTAGCGGGTCGCGCAGCACCGCGCCCGCCGTTTCCCTCTTTACGGAGCCCTCATGAAATTGCATTCGCTCGCCCTCGCCTCCCTGGTCGCACTGAGCGCCACCGCAGCGCACTCGCAAACCGAAATCCAGTGGTGGCATTCGATGACCGCGTTCAACAACGAATGGGTCAACACGCTGGCCACGCAGTTCAACGACAGCCAGAAGACATACAAGGTGGTGCCGATCTACAAGGGCAGCTACGACGAATCGATGACGGCCGCGATCGCCGCCTTTCGCGCCGGCAATGCGCCCCACATCCTGCAGGTGTTCGAGGTCGGCACGGCCACGATGATGGCCAGCAAGGGGGCCATCGTGCCGGCGGGCAAGGTGATGGCCGACGCGGGCAAGAAGTTCGACCCCAACGCCTACGTCGCGGCGGTGGCGGGCTACTACACCGCGCCGAACGGCCAGATGCTGTCCTTCCCGTACAACAGCTCGACCACGGTCTTCTACTACAACAAGGATGCCTTCAAGGCCGCCGGCCTCGACCCCGAAAAGGCTCCCACCACCTGGCCCGAGGTCGCGCTGGCCGCCGCCAAGTTGAAGGCCAGCGGCCACAAGTGCCCGCTGACGATCGCCTGGCAGGGCTGGACGCAGCTGGAAAGCTTCTCGGCCTGGCACAACGTCGAGTTCGCGAGCAAGAGCAACGGCCTGGCGGGCATGGACGCGCGCCTGAAGATCAATACGCCGCTGCACGTGCGCCACATCGAAAACCTGGCCAACATGGCCAAGCAGGGTCTGTTCATCTACAAGGGACGCCGCAACCTGCCCGAGCCGGCCTTCATTTCGGGTGAATGCGCGATGACGACGACGTCGACCGGCTTCTACGGCAACGTCAAGCAGAACGCCAAGTTCAACTGGGGCCTGTCGACCCTGCCGTACTACCCCGACGTGCCCGGCGCGCCGCAGAACACCGTGATCGGCGGCGCCAGCCTGTGGACGCTGGCCGGCAAGAAGCCCGACGAGTACAAGGGCGTGGCTGCCTTCTTCGAGTTCATCTCGCAGCCCGAGATCGCGGCCAAGACGCACCAGGTCACCGGCTACTTGCCGGTCACCAACGCGGCGTTTGCCCTGACCGAGAAGTCGGGCTTCTACAAGAACAATCCGGGCACCGACGTCGGCCCCACCCAGATGATCCGCAAGGTGACCGACAAGTCGCGCGGGATCCGGCTGGGCAACTACGTGCAGGTCCGCGACATCGAGGACGAGGAACTCGAGCAGGTCTGGGCCGGCAAGAAGACCGCGAAGGAAGCGCTCGACGCAATCGTCAAGCGCGGCAACGAGCAGCTCGAGCGCTTCGAGAAGGCGAACAAGGGCTGACAAGCGCTGGCGCTCTTGCCAGCCCGAGGGCGGCATTGACGGCACCCCTCCCGCCCCTCCCCGCCGAGCGGGGAGGGCCTATCTTGATTGACGATCCATGGCTGTAGAGAAGCGCGTCGTCTTTCGCTCCGGCTGGCTGCCGTGGGCGTTGCTCGCGCCGCAGTTCATCGTCATCGTCGCGTTCTTCTTCTGGCCCGCGCTGCAGATGCTGATGCAGTCGTTCCAGCAGTCCGACGCTTTCGGCACCTCGATCGAGTGGACCGGGCTGGAGAACTTCGAGCACCTGTGGAACGACGACACCTACCTCGCGTCGTTCAAGACCACCGCGGTGTTCTCGCTGCTGGTGGCGGTGATCGGCCTGACCGTGTCGCTGCTGCTGGCGGTCTTCGCCGATCGCGTGGTTCGCGGCGCCGGCGATCTACAAGACGCTGCTGATCTGGCCCTATGCCGTGGCGCCAGCGGTGGCCGGCGTGCTGTGGCTGTTCCTGTTCGCGCCGGGCATGGGCATCGTTGCCTACGCGCTGGGCCGGATGGGGATCGAGTGGAACCACCTGCTCAACGGCACGCATGCGATGACGCTGGTGGTGCTGGCCGCGGTGTGGAAGCAGATCTCCTACAACTTCCTGTTCTTCCTGGCCGGCCTGCAGTCGATCCCGAAGTCGCTGATCGAAGCCGCGGCGATCGACGGCGCCTCGCCCTGGCGGCGCTTCTGGACCATCGTCTTCCCGCTGCTGTCGCCGACCACCTTCTTCCTGCTCGTCATCAACGTCGTCTACGCCTTCTTCGACACCTTTGCGATCATCGACGCCGCCACCCGCGGCGGGCCGGGCAAGGACACGGCGATCCTGGTCTACAAGGTCTATTACGACGGCTTCAAGGCGCTCGACCTGGGCGGCTCGGCGGCGCAGAGCGCGGTGCTGATGGTGATCGTGATTGCCCTCACCGTCGTGCAGTTCCGCTTCGTCGAGAAGAAAGTGAACTACTGATGTTGGGCCCCCAAGCTCACTTCGTTCGCTGCCCCCCGCGGGAGCGCTCAGCGCCCTTCGGGCGGCCGGGCAGGCGCTGAGATGGTCGAGAGAAAGCCGCTCCTCACCGCCATCTCGCACCTGGTGCTGATCATCGGCGTGCTGATCGTCGCGTTCCCGGTCTACGTCACGTTCGTCGCCTCGACGCACACCACGCAGCGGATCGCCCAGACACCGATGCCGCTGATCCCTGGCGACCAACTCGCCGTCAACTACACCAAGGCCCTCACCGGCGAGCGCACCGGCCCGGGCACCAAGGTCGCGGTCAGCCGCATGATGACCGTGAGCCTGATCAGCGCCTTGATCATCGCCATCGGCAAGATCTCGATTTCGCTGCTCTCGGCCTTCGCGATCGTCTACTTCCGATTCCCGTTCCGGCAATTCTTCTTCTGGGCCATCTTCGTCACGCTGATGCTGCCGGTGGAGGTGCGCATCGGGCCGACCTACAAGGTGGTGTCGGATTTCGGCATGCTCAACACCTATGCCGGCCTCACGGTGCCGCTGATCGCCTCGGCCACCGCGACCTTCCTGTTCCGGCAGTTCTTCCTGACGGTGCCCGACGAGTTGGTCGAGGCCGCACGCATCGACGGTGCGGGCCCGATGCGCTTCTTCAAGGACGTGCTGCTGCCGCTGTCGTCCACCAGCATCGCCGCGCTGTTCGTGATCCAGTTCATCTATGGCTGGAATCAGTACCTGTGGCCGCTGTTGGTGACCACCGAGGAGCGCATGTACCCGGTCGTGATCGGGATCAAGCAGATGATCTCCGACGGCGACGCGACCAACGACTGGGCCACGATCATGGCCACCGCGATGCTGGCGATGCTCCCGCCGGCGCTGGTGGTGATGCTGATGCAGAAGTGGTTCGTCAAGGGTCTCGTGGATACCGAGAAGTAGAAGGACAACATGGGTGCGATCTCACTACGCAACGTCGAGAAGGCCTACGGCTCGGGGGCCAAGCTCAACAAGGTGATCCACGGCGTCAACGCCGAGATCGCCGACGGCGAGTTCGTCGTCATCGTCGGGCCATCGGGCTGCGGCAAGAGCACGCTGCTGCGCATGGTCGCCGGCCTGGAAGAGATCAGCGACGGCGAGATCTCGATCGCCGGCCGGGTCGTCAACGACATCGAGCCGAGCGCGCGCGACATCGCGATGGTGTTCCAGAACTACGCCCTGTACCCGCACATGAGCGTGTTCGACAACATGGCCTATGGCCTGAAGATCGCCAAGGTGCCGGTGGCCGAGATCGAGGCCCGCGTCGGCAAGGCGGCGGCGATCCTGCAACTTGCGCCCTACCTGGCGCGCAAGCCGCGAGAGCTGTCGGGTGGACAGCGCCAGCGCGTGGCGATGGGCCGCGCCATCGTGCGCCAGCCGGCTGTCTTCCTGTTCGACGAGCCGCTGTCCAACCTCGATGCCAAGCTGCGCGCGCAGACCCGGCTCGAGATCCAGAAGCTGCACCGCGAGCTCGGCGTCACGTCGCTGTTCGTGACCCACGACCAGGTCGAGGCGATGACGCTGGCCGAGCGCATGATCGTGATGAACGCCGGCCGCCTGGAGCAGATCGGCACGCCCGAGGAGGTCTATGCGCGACCGGCGACGACCTTCGTCGCCAGCTTCATCGGCAGCCCACCGATGAACCTGCTCGAGGGCATTGCCGATGGCAGCCGCTTCACGATCGGCGGCGTCACGCTGGCGCTGCCGCAGGCCGCGCCGCGCGCCGGGCCGCTGCTGCTGGGTGTGCGGCCCGAACACGCCGATCTCGCAGAAGCTGGCTGGTCGCTCGCGGTCGACATGGTCGAGATGCTCGGCGCCGAGCGGCTGGTTTATGGCCGGCTCGGGGATGCCGCGTTCACGCTGCGCATGGATGCCACCTTGCCGTCGCCGCAACCTGGCGACAACGTTCAGCTTCAGGTGGCCGGCAAGCACCTGCACTGGTTCGACCGCGACACCCTGCAGCGGCTATGACGCTCAAAGCCTGGCCGTATCCGCTCTGGATCGCCCACCGCGGCGCCGGCAAGCTGGCGCCGGAAAACACCCTGGCCGCGTTTCGCCTCGGCGCCCGGCACGGCTATCGAGCATTCGAGTGCGACGTCAAGCTGAGCCGCGACGGCGTGCCATTCCTGCTTCACGACGACACGCTGGAGCGCACGAGCAACGCCACCGGCATCGCCGGCGACCGGCCCTGGGCCGAGCTGTCGCAGCTCGATGCCGGCGGCTGGCACAGCCGCGCCTACGCCGGCGAGCCGCTGGCCAGCTTCGCCGCGATTGCGGCGTACTGCCTGCGCAACGGGCATGCGCTGGACATCGAGATCAAGCCCTCGCCGGGTCATGAACGCGCGACAGGCGAGGCCGTCGCGCGCGAAGCGGCCCGACTGTGGGCCGGGCAGGCGGTGCCGCCTCTGCTCAGCTCCTTCAAGCCCGAATCGCTCGATGGCGCGATGTCCAGCGCGCCGCAATTGCCACGCGCCTTGCTGCTCGACGAACTGTGGGACGGTTGGCTCGAACGTGCGCAGGCGCTGGCCTGCGTCGCCGTGGTCGCCAACCACAAGCTGTACGAGCGCGCGCTGGTCGAGCAGTTGCACGGCTGCGGCCTGCGTGCGTTGACCTACACGGTCAACGACGAGGCGCGCGCGAAGCAGCTGCTCGATATGGGCTTGGACGGGCTGGTCACCGACGCCGTCGATCGCTTCGTGCCCTGAGCTCAGGCGCCCTGGCTGGCGGGCGGCAACACGACCAGCCCTTCGGCGCCGAGTTGATCGTCGGCAAGCTCGGGCGCCGGCAGGCAGCGCACCTGGCGCAGCAAGGTGTAGCGCCAGGCCAGCAGCGACACGATCAGTGCGCCGCAACCCGCGAAGGCCAGCGACGCGCGCAGGTCGACATGCTCGCCGAGCCAGCCGCCGAGCAGCGCACCGGGGCCGGCCGGCAGCAGGATCAGCCAGCGCATCGTGCTGGTCATGCGGCCCAGCAGCGGCGCCGGCGTGACCGCCTGGCGCAGGGCCAGGAAGTTGATGAAGATCAGCACGGCGCCGAAGCCGAAGCACACCAGCATGCCGGCGAACATGACCTGGCCCGCGGCATTGGCCGGCGCCAGCGCGAGCAGCACCCAGCCCAGGCCGCAAACGGCCAGCCCGAGCAGCAGGCTGGGGCCCGGCCCGATGCGTGCCGAGATGCGGTGGCCCAGCGTGCTGGCCATGACGGTGCCGATGCCGAGGCCGACGAAGCTGAGGCCGATCTGCGACTCGTTCATGCCCAGCGTGCGGGTCGCAAACAGGATCTGCACCACGAGCGCGGCGTGGTGGCACATCTGCCACATGCCGACGGTCAGCGCCATCGTCGTCAACAGCGGCGTGCCGCGCACGAAGCGCAGACCGGCGCGCAGGTCACGCCAGAAATGGGCTTCGTGGGCTGCCGCGAGCTGCTCGCGCACCTTGACGCCGCGCAGGATCGCGACCGACGCCATCAGCATCAGTGCATCGACGAGCAGCGCCAGCGGCGCGCCCGTGGCCTTGATCAGCGCGCCGGCAAAGCCCGGCCCGGCCACCTCGGCACCCGAGCTGGCCAGCGCGTTGCGCGCATGGGCCTCGACCAGGCGCTCGCGCGGCACCACCTGGGTGAGCACGATCTGCGCCGCCGAACCGGCGACGACGTAGACGCAGCCCATCACGAAGCCGACCGCATACATCCACGGCATCGACAGCCAGCCCAGCGCCCAGGCCAGCGGCACGCTGGCCACGATCAGGCCCAGCGCGGCCTCGCCGGCGATGTAGACCGGCAGCTTGTGCACGCGGTCGAGCCAGACGCCGCTCGGCAGGCTGAGCAGCACGAACGGCGCGATCTCCATCGCCACCAGCACGCCCATCTGCGTCGGGCTGGCCTGCAGCAGCACGGCAGCGGTCAGCGGCAGCGCGAGCATGGTGATCTGGCCGCCGAGCGAGCTGATCACGATCGAACTCCACAGGCGGCGGAAGACCGCGTCGCGCAGCAGGTCGTCGGCTGGCAGCGACAGACGCTGCGCTGAGGAATTGCAAGAATTGGCGGATCATGCAGTTCTCTTCGGCGAGGCGACCTCGTGGGCCGCTGCAGGAGCGCCAGGCCAAAAAGACTTCGGGCCTGACGCCGATGTCTCGGCGCAGGCCCGGATGGGGCGATGCCGAGAATGACTAGCTTGCTGCCACCGATGCACCCAGCACCGGCATGCCGCGGCGGCAGCGTCGGTTCGGGATGTCGTGGGTGGTCATGGCGGTCTCCGGCATTCGTGGTGTGGATGCCATGCTATCAGCGCAGCGGCCGGTGCGGGCAAGCCGGTATGCCCCTAACTGCGGTAGTCGGCGTTGATGCTGACGTAGTCGTGCGACAGGTCGCAGGTCCAGACCGTCGCATGCGCCGGGCCGCGGTGCAGGTCGACACGCGACCGTGATCTCGCTCTGCTTCATCACGCGTTGGCCCTGCGCTTCTTCGTACGCGGGGTGGCGACCACCCTGCACGACCACGTGCACGTCGTCGAGGTACAGGTCGATCAGGCCCTGGTCGAGGTCGGCGATGCCGGCGTAGCCGACCGCCGCCAGGATGCGGCCGAGGTTCGGGTCGCTGGCAAAGAACGCCGTCTTCACCAGCGGCGAATGGGCAATCGCATAGGCGACGAGCCGGCACTCGGCCTTCGTCTTGCCGCCTTCGATGCGCACGGTGATGAACTTGGTTGCGCCTTCGCCGTCGCGCACGATGGCCTGCGCCAGCTGGCGTGAGCACCGCGAACACGGCCTCGCGCAACAAGCGCACCCTCGGGCGATTCGAGCGGGTGATTGGCGCGTGCCCGGCCCGCTGCGTGGCGATCACCACGAACGAGTCGTTGGTCGAGGTGTCGCCGTCGATCGTGATGCGGTTGAAGCTCTGGTCGGCGGCTTCGCGCACCAGCCGGCCATCAGCGCCGGGCGCGAGCACGGCGTCGGTGGCGACGAAGCCGAGCATCGTCGCCATGTTCGGCCGGATCATGCCGGCGCCCTTGGCGATGCCGGTGACGTCACCACGCTTGCCGCCGATCGTGACCTGCCGCGACGCCGCCTTGGGCACCGTGTCGGTGGTCATGATGCCTTCGGCCGCGCGCAGCCAATGGTCCGGCTCGAGCGTCGACCAGCGCGGCCGGCAGGCCGGCCTCGATGCGCTCGACCGGCAGCGTCTCCATGATCACGCCGGTCGAAAACGGCAGCACCTGCTCGGGCTGCCAGGCCGAGCTGCGCGCCAGCGCCTCGCAGGTCGCGCGCGCGCGCGCCAGGCCGTCGTCGCCGGTGCCGGCGTTGGCATTGCCGGTGTTGATCAGCAGCGCGCGAATGCCGCGCTCGACCGCCAGGTGCTCGCGGCAGACCTGCACCGGCGCGGCGCAGAAGCGGTTCTGCGTGAACACGCCGGCCACCGCCGCGCCCTCGTCCAGCTCGAACACCACCAGGTCCTTGCGATTGGCCTTGCGCACGCCGGCCATCGCGACGCCGATGCGCACGCCGGCCACCGGCGTGCAGCTCGGCCGCGTCGGGGGCGCTGAGGTTGACGGGCATGCGCTGCGAGGCGGTCGATCAGGCGAGCTTGCCGTGGCAGTGCTTGTACTTCTTGCCGCTGCCGCAGGGGCAGGGCTCGTTGCGGCCGACGCTGCGGCACGCGCGGCGACCTGCGTCGTCGCGGTCGGCTTCCTGCGACACGCTGCCGTCCTCGTTGGGGTGCGTGTAGGTCACGTTGCTGACCTGGCTGGCGCGCTCTTCGATGGCCTCGGCGGCCTCGCTCCACCTGCTCCTGCGACTGGATGCGCACCGTCATCAGCACGCGCGTGACTTCGATCTTCACCACGTCGAGCAGCTGCGCGAACAGCTCGAAGGCCTCGCGCTTGTATTCCTGCTTCGGGTTCTTCTGCGCGTAGCCGCGCAGGTGGATGCCCTGGCGCAGGTAGTCCAGCGCCGCCAGGTGCTCGCGCCAGTGGTGTCGATGCCTGCAGCAGCACCATGCGCATGAACGGGGTGAACTGCTCGCTCGCCGACCAGCGCCACCTTGGCGTCGAAGGCCTCGTCGGCCGCGGCCACGACCTTGCTCGACGATGTCTTCGTCGGTGATCGGTCGCTGGCGTCGACCATCGTCTTGCAGCGGCACGTCGAGCTGCCACTCGTCGCGCAGCACCTTCTCCAGGCCCGGCGAGGTCCCACTGCTCTTCGACGCTCTCGGCCGGCACGTAGGTGCGCACCACGTCGGTCATCGCGCTCTTGCGCAGGTTGGCGATCTGCTCGTCGAGCGACGCCGCCTCGAGGATCTCGTTGCGCTGCTGGTAGATCACCTTGCGCTGGTCGTTGGCGACGTCGTCGTACTCGAGCAGCTGCTTGCGGATGTCGAAGTTGCGCGCCTCGACCTTGCGCTGCGCGCTCTCGATGCTGCGGGTGACGATGCCGGCCTCGATCGCCTCGCCCTCGGGCATCTTCAGCCGGTCCATGATCGCCTTGCACGCGGTCGCCGGCGAAGATGCGCATCAGCGGGTCTTCCAGCGACAGGTAGAAGCGCGACTGGCCCGGGTCGCCCTGGCGGCCCGAGCGGCCGCGCAGCTGGTTGTCGATGCGCCGGCTCTCGTGGCGCTCGGTGGCGATGATGCGCAAGCCGCCCTGCGGCCTTGACCTTGCTCGTGCAGGCCCTGCCACTCGTCGCTCGAGTTGCTGGATGCGGCGCGCCTTGTTCGTCCGCGCAGCGATGGCTTCGTCGGCCTCGACGAACTTGATCTGCTTCTCGACGTTGCCGCCGAGCACGATGTCGGTGCCGCGGCCGGCCATGTTGGTGGCGATGGTGATCACGCCGGGGCGCCCGGCCTGCGCCACGATCTCGGCTTCCTTGGCGTGCTGCTTGGCGTTGAGCACCTGGTGCGGCAGCTTGGCCTTCTCGAGCAGGCTCGAGATGCAGCTCGGAGTTCTCGATCGAGGTGGTGCCCACCAGCACCGGCTGGCCGCGCTCGTGGCACTCGCGGATGTCCTCGATGACCGCGTCGTACTTTTCGCGCGCGGTCTTGTAGACCAGGTCGAGCTCGTCCTTGCGCATGGTCGGCTTGTTGGGCGGGATGACCACGGTCTCCAGGCCGTAGATCTCCTGGAACTCGTAGGCCTCGGTGTCGGCCGTGCCGGTCATGCCGGCCAGCTTGCCGTACATGCGGAAGTAGTTCTGGAAGGTGATCGAGGCCAGCGTCTGGTTCTCGCTCTGGATCTGCACGCCCTCCTTGGCTTCCACCGCCTGGTGCAGGCCGTCGCTCCAGCGCCGGCCCGTCATCAGGCGGCCGGTGAATTCGTCGACGATGACGACCTCGCCGTTCTGCACCACGTAGTGCTGGTCGCGGTGGTACAGGTGTTGGCGCGCAGCGCGGCGTAGACGTGGTGCATCAGCGTGATGTTGGCCGGGTCGTACAGGCTCGCGCCCTCGGCCAGCAGGCCGGCCTCGCGCCAGGATGCGCTCGGCGTTCTCGTGGCCGTCTTCGGTGAGGAAGACCTGGTGCGCTCTTCTCGTCGACCGTGAAGTCGCCCGGCTCGATCACGCCCTCGCCGGTGCGCAGGTCGAGCTCGCCGATCTGCTTCTTCAGCTGCGGCACGACCGCGTTGATGCGCACGTACAGCTCGGTGTGGTCTTCGGCCTGGCCGCTGATGATCAGCGGCGTGCGCGCCTCGTCGATCAGGATCGAGTCGACCTCGTCGACGATGGCGTAGTTCAGGCCGCGCTGGACGCGGTCGGCCAGCTCGTAGACCATGTTGTCGCGCAGGTAGTCGAAGCCGAACTCGTTGTTGGTGCCGTAGGTCACGTCGGCGGCGTAGGCGGCCTGCTTTTCCTCGCGCGGCATGCTGCGGCAGGTTGACGCCGACGGTCAGGCCGAGGAAGTTGTAGAGCCGCCCCATCCACTCGGCGTCGCGGCGGGCCAGGTAGTCGTTGACGGTGACCACGTGCACGCCCTTGCCGGTCAGCGCGTTCAGGTACACCGGCAGCGTGGCCATCAGCGTCTTGCCTTCGCCGGTGCGCATCTCGGCGATCTTGCCGTCGTGCAGCGCGATGCCGCCGATCAGCTGCACGTCGAAGTGGCGCATCTTCAGGGTGCGCTTGCCGGCCTCGCGCACCACGGCGAAGGCCTCGGGCAGCAAGGTCGTCGAGCGCTGTCGCCCTGCGTCACGCGCTGCGCGGAACTCGTCGGTCTTGGCGCGCAGCGCCGCGTCGTCGAGCGCTCGAAGTGCGGCTCGAGCGCGTTGATCTTCTGCACCACGCGCCGGTACTGCTTGAGCAGGCGGTCGTTGCGGCTGCCGAAAATCGAGGTCAGGAGCTTGGGCAACATGCGGCGTCGGGCTTGTATCGTGGGGCGTGTCGGGCCCATGCAAGGTGGGGTGGATCGGCGCCATCTGCAAGGCGGACCGCGAGGGCGGCCGGGGCGCTCGGCGCACCCCAGCGTGGCGTCAAACGCACAAAGCGTTCGATTTTACCCCGGCGCTCAGCGGAGCGCGCCGGTTGCTGGCCACGGCCGCGCGGTTCGCCGCGCGCGCGCCAGCCAGGAACTCGTACCGGGTTCTGCGGCACGCCCTCGAACCAGCACCTCGAAGTGCAGGTGCGGGCCGGTCGAACGGCCGCTGGTGCCGACCTCGGCCACCGGCTGGCCGCGCTTGACCAGGTCCCCGGTCTTGACCAGCACCTTCGAGGTGTGCGCGTAGCGCGTGACCAGGCCATTGCCATGGTCGATTTCGACCAGGTTGCCGTATTCCGGATGCACTTGGCCGTCGCACCACGACGCCACCGGCCGCAGCGTGGATCGGCGGTGCCCACGTCGGCCGGGAAGTCGAGCCCGGTGTGCAGCGCGGCGCGGCCGGTGAACGGGTCGGAGCGAAAGCCGAAGCCCGAGCCCACGGGGCCGTCGATCGGCGCTGACTCGGCACCATCAATTGCGCCAGCCGCCCTTCGAGCAGGCGCGACTCGATCAGCGTGAACAGGTCGGTGCGTCTGGTCGGTGCGTTCGTCGAGCAGGCCGACATGGGCGTTGAGGCTGCTCGAGCGATTGCATTCGGCGCTGCCCAGCGCGGGAATGAACGGCCCGCCCGCACCGGCGTTGGCAGCCCCGCTCGCGGCCTGCGCAGCCGGCCGCAACAGCGGCTTGAGGTCGTCGGGCTTGACGCCGGCCAGGCCCGAAACGCGATCGCCCATGGCTTCGAGCTTGAGCAGCTTGGCCTGCATTTCGCCGACCTTCTGCGCCATGGCGTCGAGGTTCTCGCGCAGGAAGCGGTCGCGCTGCGCGAATTCGTCGCGCACCACCAGCTTGACGATCGGGCTGACCACCGGCCAGCCCTCGCGCGCCGCGGTCAGGAAGACGAAGTGATAGGTCACGCCCGCCAGCAGTCAGCAGCGACACGCCGAGCAGCAACAGCCCGGTCGCCAGCTGCCAGCGGTTGAAGCGCAGCACGCGGGTCTGCGCCCGGCTGCCGTGGGTGATGAGGATGTGCATGCGCTAAACTCCTTTGCATGGCCACTACTGCCAAGCCGTCGTCGTCCGTCGTACCGCTGGGCCTGCCGCTGGCTCGCGCACTGGACCAGAACGTCAGCCTGGCCGACCTGGCTCGGCGGCTCGCACAGTCGAACGCGCGCTTCGCCGCGATCGCCGTGCACCTGCCGGAGCCTCTGCAGGCCCAGGTGCGGCCCGGTCCGATCGACGACGAAGGCTGGTCATTGCTGGCCCCCAATGCGGCAGCCGCCGCCAAGTTGCGCCACCTGCTGCCGCGATTGTCAGACACGCTGCGCGAGCAGGGCTGGCCGGAACTTCCGATCCGTGTGCGCATTCGCACACGCTGAGTCTTCCGACCTTGGTCGTTGGTGCCGACTGTCCGAATCGAACGGACGACCTTCCGCTTACAAGGCGGGTGCTCTACCAACTGAGCTAAGTCGGCGCCGATCGGCGGCGATTCTAGGCCGCGGCGCTGCCGGCGCGCCCGCGTTACTTGACGCGCTTGAGCGACGGCCGCTTGCCGCCTGCCGGCGGCGCGGGCGGCGGCGGCTCGCGGTCGGCGCGACCTCGACCGGTGCCGCCGGTGCGGTTGTCGACCGCGGTCAGGCGCGGCCCCGAGCGCGTCGCTGGCGCACGCGGCAGGCAGCACGGTCGGCCCGGCGCTGCTGACGCTGCCCGGCGCATCGGTGGGCACCGGGAACGCCATGCCCTGGCCGTTCTCGCGCGCGTAGATCGCGATCACGTGGTCGATCGGCACGACGATCTCGCGCGACGCTGCCGCCGAAGCGCGCCTTGAACTCGATCGAACTCGTTGCCGAGCTTCAAGCGCGCTGGTGGCCTCGAAGCCGACGTTGAGCACGATCTCGTTGTTCTTCACGTACTCCCGCGGCACCTGCACGCTGCTCGTCGACGAACACCGCGATGTACGGCGTGAAGCCGTTGTCGGTGCACCAGTCGTGCAGCGCGCGGATCAGGTACGGCCGGGTCGAGCGTGCCGGCGGTGGCCGGGCGCGATCGGCGGGTCATGGCTCATGCGTCGCTCGTGCGCTTACTTGCGCATCACCTTTTCGGACGGCGTCAGCGCCTCGATGTAGGCCGGGCGCGAGAAGATGCGCTCGGCGTACTTCAGCAGCGGCACGCGCGTTCTTCGACATGTCGATGCCGTAGTAGTCGAGGCGCCACAGCAGCGGCGCGATCGCCACGTCGAGCATCGAGAAGTCGTCGCCGAGCATGTACTTGTTCTTCAGGAAGATCGGCGCGAGCTGCGTCAGGCGGTCGCGGATCTGCGAGCGCGCCTTCTCGAGCTGCTTGTCGGTGCCCTTGATGCCGCGCGCCTCGAGCATGTTGACGTGCGCGAACAGCTCCTTCTCGAAGTTGAACAGGAACAGCCGCACGCGCGCGCGCGCCACCGGGTCGCCCGGCATCAGCTGCGGGTGCGGGAAGCGCTCGTCGATGTACTCGTTGATGATGTGCGACTCGTACAGGATCAGGTCGCGCTCGACCAGGATCGGCACCTCGTTGTACGGGTTCATCAGCGCGATGTCTTCGGGCTTGGCGAACAGGTCGACGTCGCGGATCTCGAAGTCCATGCCCTTCTCGAACAGCACGAAGCGGCAGCGGTGCGAGTAGGGGCAGGTGGTTCCGGAATAAAGCACCATCATGGCGAGAGGCTCCTTGCTAGGTGATCAGAAACGAACAGGACTGCGAGCGGCGTCGCAAGACACGGCACGCAGCGGCATGCGACCGGCCGCACGCCGCTGCGCCGCAGGCGCGGGCGGCGATCTACTTGACGTCTTTCCAGTACGCGGCGTTCAGGCGCCAGGCGATCGACCGTGAACACGCCCAGGAACAGCAGCACCCAGACGCCGATGCGCACGCGCGGCTTCTGCGCCGGCTCGCCCATCCACTGCAGGAAGGCCACCAGGTCGGCGACCGCCTCGTCGTACTCGCGCTGCGTCAGCGTGCCGGGCGTGACCTGCTCGAAGCCGCTCGAAGCGATGCTCGATCTTCGTCGGGTCGTGCGCGTCCTTCTCCTCGACGAACTCGGCCGCGCGCTCGCCCTGCAGCTCCCACAGCACGTGCGGCATGCCGACGTCGGGGAAGGCCAGGTTGTTCCAGCCGGTCGGCCTTGGTGTCGTCGCGGTAGAAGGTGCGCAGGTAGGTGTAGAGGTAGTCGGCGCCGCTGCCCTTGCCCGGTGCCGGCGCGCGAGCGCGCGATCACCGACAGGTCGGGCGGCACGGCGCCGAACCAGTCCTTGGCCTGCTTCGGATCGAGCGACGACCTTCATCGTGTCGCCGACCTTGTCGGTCGGCGAACAGCAGGTTGCTCCTTGATCTGCGTCGTCGGTCAGGCCGATGTCGCGCAGGCGGTTGTAGCGCATGTAGGTCGCCGAGTGGCAGTTCAGGCAGTAGTTGACGAAGAGCTTGGCGCCGTTCTGCAGCGCCGCCATGTCGGTCAGCTTCTCGACCGGGAACTTGTCCCAGGCCAGGCCGCCTTCGGCAGCCTGGCGCGGCGCCAGCGAGCCAGACACAGCGAGCAGGACGATGGACTGAGGAGTTTCTTCATCATGGTCGTCGGCTCGCGCTCAGTGGGCCGCGAAACGTCACGCGCTCGGGCACCGGCTTGAACTCGCCCATGCGGCTCCACCACGGCATCAGCAGGAAGAAGCCGAAGTAGAACAGCGTGCCGACCTGCGACATCAAGGTCTTGCCGGCCGGCGACGGCGGCTGCGATGCCGAGGTAGCCGAGGACCAGGAAGACGACCACGAACACGCGCGTACACGTACTTGTGCCAGGTCGGGCGGTAGCGGATCGACTTCACCGGGCTGTGGTCGAGCCAGGGCAGGAAGAACAGGATGATCACCGCGCCGCCCATCACCACCACGCCCCAGAACTTGGCGTCGAAGGTCTTCAGCAGCGCGATGGCCACGACCGCGACGATCGCGACCGCGATCTTGACCATGCCCGACAGGCCACCCTTCCAGATCGCCAGCAGGCCGGCCAATCCGGCCAGCACGCAGAAGACGTTGACCATCAGGTCGGTGGTTGCGCGCAGCATCGAGTAGAACGGCGTGAAGTACCAGACCGGCGCGATGTGCAACGGCGTCTTGCAGCGGGTCGGCCGGGATGAAGTTGTTGTACTCGAGGAAGTAGCCGCCCATTTCCGGCGCGAAGAAGATGATCGCGCAGAAGATCATCAGGAACACGCCCACACCGAAGATGTCGTGCACCGTGTAGTACGGGTGGAACGGGATGCCGTCGAGCGGGATGCCGGTCTTGGCGATCCCTCTTGTCCTTGATCTCGACGCCGTCCGGGTTGTTCGAGCCCACGTCGTGCAGCGCGATGATGTGCGCCACGACCAGGCCCAGCAGCACCAGCGGCACGGCGATGACGTGGAACGCGAAGAAGCGGTTCAGCGTCGCGTCGCCGACCACGTAGTCGCCGCGGATCAGCAGCGCCAGGTCGGGGCCGACGAAGGGGATCGCGGCGAACAGGTTGACGATCACCTGCGCACCCCAGTAGCTCATCTGGCCCCAGGGCAGCAGGTAGCCCATGAAGGCCTCGGCCATCAGGCACAGGAAGATCGCGCAGCCGAAGATCCACACCAGTTCGCGCGGCTTGCGGTAGCTGCCGTAGATCAGGCCGCGGAACATGTGCAGGTAGACGACGATGAAGAAGGCGCTGGCGCCGGTGGAGTGCATGTAGCGAATCAGCCAGCCCCAGGGCACGTCGCGCATGATGTACTCGACCGAGGCGAAGGCCAGCGCCGCGTCGGGCTTGTAGTGCATCGTCAGGAAGATGCCGGTGAGGATCTGGATCACCAGCACCAGCATCGCCAGCGAGCCGAAGATGTACCAGACGTTGAAGTTCTTCGGCGCGTAGTACTCCGACATATGCTCGCGGTAGAGCGTCGAATGCGGTCGGGAACCGGTTGTGCGTCCAGAGCGTCAGCTTTTCGATGATCGACGCCCCGGCTGGCGCTTCCTTGAATTCAGCCATGTTGATATGCCTCGGCAATCGATTGGGGTTCAGGCCTTCTTGTCCTCGCCGATCAGCAACTTGCTGTCGGACAGGTACATGTGCGGCGGCACCTCGAGGTTGTCGGGCGCGGGCTTG
This sequence comes from uncultured beta proteobacterium, assembly GCA_963779435.1. GTDB lineage: Bacteria > Pseudomonadota > Gammaproteobacteria > Burkholderiales > Burkholderiaceae_C > CADEEN01. The sequence goes on from CAVZYL010000003.1 coordinate 17,354, forward strand.
TTCTTGTAGACGCGGCCGGCCAGGTCGAACGTCGAGCCGTGGCAGGGGCAGAGGAAGCCGCCTTGCCAGTCGTCGGGCAGCGAGGGCTGCGCGCCGGCCTGCAACTTGTCGGTCGGCGAGCAGCCCAGGTGCGAGCAGATGCCCACCACGACCAGCAGCTCGGGCTTGATCGAGCGGTACTCGTTGCGCGCGTATTCCGGCGTCAGTTCGTCGGCCTTGCGCACCGACTGCGGGTCGGCGACCAGGGCGTCGGTCTTCTTCAGCGATTCGACCTGCTCCGGCGTGCGCCGGACGATCCACACCGGCTTGCCGCGCCATTCGACGGTGACCATCTCGCCGGGCTTCAGGTCGCTGATGTCGACCTCGACCGCAGCGCCGGCGGCCTTGGCTCGTTCCGACGGCGCGAAGCTGGCGACAAAAGGCACGGCGGTGGCCACGGCGCCGATCGCACCGGCGCCGCAAGCGATGCCGATCCAGGTCCGGCGGCCAGGGTCGATGGCGTCATTGCTCATTCAATTCCTCACAGGGCAAGCGACAGTCTGAGGGTCAACCGAGGATTCTAGCGGACACACCTTTGCTCACCGCCCGGGCTTGACTCGCCTTGCTTCTGGGCAATACTGCGCGCCCGGGCACCCGCCTGTGCGTGTCGCTCGAGATCAAACAACTACCGGAGAACGCCGATGAGTTTCACGAGCGAATTCAAGGACTTCGCGCTGAAGGGCAACGTGGTCGACCTGGCCGTCGGCGTCATCATCGGCGCGGCCTTCGGCAAGATCGTCGACTCGATCGTCAAGGACCTGATCATGCCGATCGTCGGCAAGATCCTGGGCGGGCTGGACTTCTCCAATTACTTCATCACGCTCGGCAGCCCGCCGGCCGACTTCAAGGGACCGATGACCTACGAAGCGCTGACCAAGGCCGGTGTGCCCCTGTTCGCCTACGGCAACTTCATCACCGTGGCCATCAATTTCGTCATCCTGGCCTTCATCATCTTCATGATGGTCAAGCAAATCAACCGCCTGAAGAAGGAAGCCCCGCCGGCACCGCCCGCGGCACCGACCGAAGACGTGTTGTTGCTGCGCGAAATCCGCGATTCACTGAAAAAGTAGACGCCTGGCGGCACTGGGTTTGGCCCCATACTTTAGGCCGCATGCGGCGACTGGCCTGGGTGCCAGGCCGAGCTGCACCGGCGCCCGCACGCGACCCTGCCGATGAACTTACCGCCGCCGCGAATGCCCGCTGCCATCAATGCAGCGGTGCAACGAATCAAAGTCACTGCCCGTGAGGCGGCGCAGCGCTGCGTCGATTCACTGGGCGTGGCCGTGCTCAACAGCGTCAGCAACAGCGAACGCGAGCACCTGTTGGCGGCCCAGTTCGACCTCAGCCGCAAATTGACGTTGTTCGCGACAACCTTCAACGAAAGGCTCGACGACAGCCTGGCCGCCGACTTCCGGCGCCGCGAAGGCAGCCCGCGCACCACCAGTACCGGCGGCTCTTCGTGGCAGTCGCTGACACTGGTCGACGATCGCGAGGTCGAGATCCAGGTCAGCGCCGATCGCTTTGCGCTGACGCTCGAGCACGATTGCGAGTGGGAACTGCGCGAACTCGACGCGCTGATGATCGGCCTGCTGCACACCCAGCACGCCGCCCGCGACGCAGTCGAGGCGCGCAACCCGCTGCGGCCCGAAGTCATCGGCAAGGCCATGGTGGCCGCCTGTGACGCGATCTGCGAGCGGGCGCCGGTGCGCAAGGTCATGGCCGAGCACATTTCGCGCGTGCTTGCCAGCGCGATGGCCGCCTTGTACAGCACCATCGTCGCCGAGATGAAGGCCGCCGGCGTCAAGGCACCCGATCTGTCGGTGCGCACGGTGCAGGGCCCTGGCAACGAGCTGGGTCAGTTCACCAACACCGGCTACGACACGCACGCCAAGTCGATCTTCGGCAACGAAGCACTCGATACGGGCAGTGGCATCCTGTCGTCCAGGGCCGGGTTGGGTGCCGGTGGTGGCGGCCCGGTGTCCAGGCACGGTAGCAGCACGATCGGACAGGTCGACGGTGAGGTGATGACCCTGATCCGGCGCCTGGCAATGCTGGGCAATATCGCAGTCGACACGCAGGTCGACGCGGCGCACAGCGCCCACAGCGGCGGTCCACGCAGTTCGGGCTCGGGCAACCTGCAGCCGATGGCCAACCTGATCCTCGCCCACCGCGAGGAATTGCGCCAGGCCGCCACCGGCGCGCTCGACCACATGGTGATCGACGTCGTCGGCAGCCTGTTCGACCAGATCCTGTCCGACCCGCAAGGTGCCGCCGCAGATGGCGCGCCAGATCGCGCGGCTGCAGCTGCCGGTGCTGCGCGCCGCGCTGGGCGACTCCACGTTCTTCTCGTCGCGCCGCCACCCGGTGCGCCGCTTCGTCAACCGCATCGCCTCGCTGGCCGGTCGCCTTCGACGACTTCGACGACGGCCCCGGCAAGCACTTCCTCACCCTGGTGCGCGAGCTGGTGGAGGAGATCGTCGAGGGCGACTTCGACCAGATCGCGCTGTACGACCAGAAGCTCGACGAGCTCGAAGCCTTCATCGCCGAGCAGACCCAGCGCGACGTCGAGGACAACGGCAAGGCCGTCGACGCTGCTCGACAAGAAGGAAACCGAGCTGCGGCTGCAGCAGCGCTACATGCTGCAGCTGCAGCGCGGCGCTGGCGCCGGTGCCGATGGCCGACTTCCTGCGCGACTTCCTGTCCCAGGTCTGGAGCCAGGCGCTGATGATGGCCGCCACGCCGCGACGGCGCCGACAGCGACCGCGTCAAGCGCATGCGCGCGGCCGGGCGCGACCTGGTCATGAGCGTGCAGCCCAAGGGCTCGCCGGCGCGACCGCAAGGCGTTCCTGATGCAGCTGCCGCACGCTGATGAAGGACCTGAACGAAGGCATGGCGCTGATCGGCTGGCCCGAGGCGGCGCAAGAAGGACTTCTTCGGCAAGCTGCTGCCGGCGCATGCCGAGTCGCTGAAGGGCGAGTCGCTGCGCACGCTCGACCACAACCTGCTGGTCAAGCAGCTCGACGGCGTCCTGGCCACGCCGCTGCCGCGGCCCGAAGACACGGTACGCCGGCACCGAGCGCGATGCCCGGTGCTCGACGACGTGGTGTCCGGCCGCCGCTTCACGCCCGAAGAGGCCAAGCGCGATCGGCCTGGTCGAGGAAGCAGTCGATCGACTGGACCGGCAAGGTCGACATCGACCTCGAGCGCCGCAGCGACCGAAGGCGACAGCGAGGTCGACCGAACTGGACATCAACATCGACGGCCTGCCGCCGCCCGAGCCGGTCGAGCCGACCGCAGGCGCGCTCGCTGGCCGACCACGTCCAGATCGGCTTCGCCTACCAGATGCACCTCGAAGGACGAGTGGCACAAGGTGCGGCTGTCGCACGTCAGCCCGGGGCGCAGCTTCTTCGTCTTCACCCGCGGCAGCAAGCACCAGCACGACGATCTCGATGACCTCGCGCATGCTCTGCGCGCCTGTGCGAGACCGGCCGCCTGCGCGCCTTCGAGAACGCCTACCTGATCGAGCGCGCGACGGCGCGCGCGCGCAAGCAACTGGCCGCCGCTGCGCGGCGGCACCTCGACCGCCGGCATGCCGCTCACGCGGTCGTAGCCGCGCACGGCGCGGCGCGCCCAGTGCGATCGCCGCCAGCAGGCTGGACGGGTCGGCGCGGCCGCGGCCGGCGATGTCGAACGCGGTGCCGTGGTCGGGGCTGGTGCGCACGAACGGCAGGCCCAGCGTGACGTTGACGCCGTGCTCGACGCCGAGGTACTTGACCGGGATCAGGCCGTGGTCGTGCGTCATCGCGACCACGAGGTCGAACTCGCCCGGGTGGCGGCGCGTGCGGCGCGCATGAAGACCGTGTCGGGCGCGAACGGGCCGCTGGCGTCGATGCCTTCGGCCACGCGCGGCGCGCGATCGCCGGCGCGATGAGGCGTGCTCTTCGTCGCCGAACAGGCCGCCTTCGCCGGCGTGCGGGTTGAGCCCGGCCACCGCGATGCGCGGCCGCGCCCGGCCGCGCTGCCGCGGCGCGGTGCGCGATGCGCAATCGTCTCGAGCACGGCGTCGAAGGTCACGGCCTCGATCGCCGCGCGCAGCGACAGGTGGATCGTCACCAGCACGACGCGCAGTTCGTCGTTGGCCAGCATCATGCGCACCGGCGGCCGGCGCCGGCCGGGCGCGGCCGCCAGCGCCTGCAGCATCTCGGTGTGGCCCGGGGTAGGCGACGCCGGCGGCGGCCAGCGCCTCCTTGTGCATCGGCGCCGTGACGATGGCCGACGCGCCTCGCCGGCGCTGCACGCCCGCACCGCCGCCTCGATGCACGCCGCCGCCGCCGCGCCGGCGCGCGCATCGACGCGGCCCCATCGGCAGTGCGGCCAGGTCGGCGGGCAGGCCGGCCGGCTGCCAGCACCGGCATGCAGCGCGGCGGGCACGCCGGCGCATCGGCCAGCGTGTCGAGCACGCGCCAGCGGCAACGGCTCGGCGCTGAGCGCCGCGGCCCGGCGCATCACCGCCGACATCGCCGACCACCACGCAGCCCGCGGCCGCGCCGCGTTCGAACGCGCGCGACGATGATCTCGGGCCCGATGCCGCAGGCGTCGCCCATCGTGAGCAGGATTGGCGGTGTCGTCGACGGCATGCCGTGATTGTCGGCGCATCACGCAAGCCCTGCGCTGCGCGCTGCGGCCTTCGCCCTGGGGCCGCCCGGCGCGGCTCAGGCCGGATTGGCGATGGCGATGAAGCGGTGCTCGAGGCCGAAGCGCTCGGCCACATGCGCGGCCAACGCCGGCGCGCCGAAGCACTCGCTGGCGTGGTGCCCGCAGGCGAGGAAGGCGACGCCGGTCTCGCGCGCCAGATGGGCCTGCGGCTCCGAGATCTCGCCGGTGACGAAGGCGTCGACACCGGCCGCGATGGCGGCCTCGAAGTAGCCCTGCGCGCCACCGGTGCACCAGCCGATGCGCCGCAGCGTGCGGCCGTCGCCCGGCACCACCAGCGGCGCGCGGCCGTCCAGCGCCGCCTGCAGCGCGCGCGGCCAGCGCCGGCAACTCGGTGTCAGCTCGCCGGCGGTGCCGCGAAGCCCAGGTCCTGCTCGCCGAAGCGCGCATCGGACGCGCAGTCCGAGACGCAGCGCCGAACTGCGCGTTGTTGCCGAACTCGGGATGCGCGTCGAGCGGCAGGTGGAAGGCGAAGAGGTTGATGTCGTGCGCCAGCAGGCGGCGCACGCGCTCGCCGAGCCAGCCCACCAGACGCCCGTCCTGGCCGCGCCAGAACAGGCCGTGGTGGACGAGGATCGCATCGGCGCCGTCGGCGATCGCGGCGTCGATCAAGGCCAGGCTCGCGGTCACGCCGGAGACGATGCGGCGCACCTCCGCGCGGCCCTCGACCTGCAGACCGTTCGGCCCATAATCCTCGAAACGATCGACCTCCAGCAGCGTGTGCAGGTAGGCCTCGATCTGCATCGCGTTGCTGCATTGCAGCCATCGCGCCCTCACAGTTCCTGTATGCGCAGAACCTGGCTCGATCTTCTCGCAGGCCGTCACCGTCGCGCGTGGCGGCTGCTGTTCGTCGTGGCGCACGCTCAAGCCCGAATGGCTGGGCCGCGCGCCGGGCCAGATGCTGCCGCAGCCCGTGTCGGTGGCCATGCACCCGACAGCCGCGGCGTCCGCCGGCCGTCGTCGCGCGCCGGCGGCTATCAGCGCCGCGGCCAAGCGCGCGGCGCCGGCGGTGGTCAGCATCACCGCCAGCAAGGCGCCGCGCGCGCAGCCCGCAGGCCGACGACCCGTGGTTCCGCTTCTTCTTCGGCGACCGCGCGCGCAGGACGCAGCCGCAGGTCGGCCTCGGCTCGGGCGTGATCGTCTCGCCCGACGGCTACCTGCTCACCAACAACCACGTGGTCGACGGCGCCGACGACATCGAGGTGCAGCTCGACCGACGGCCGCCAGGCACAGGCCCGGCTCGTCGGCACCGACCCCGACACCGACGTGGCGGTGCTCAAGATCGACCTCGACAAGCTGCCCGCGATCACGCTTCGGCAACGCCGACGACGCTGCAGGTCGGCGACGTCGGTGCTGGCGATCGGCAACCCGTTCGGCGTCGGCCAGACCGTCACCTCGGGCATCGTCAGCGCGCTCGGCCGCAACCAGCTCGGCATCAACACCTTCGAGAACTTCATCCAGACCGACGCCGCGATCAACCCCGGCAACTCCGGCGGCGCGCTGGTCGACGCCGACGGCAACCTGCGTCGGCATCAACACCGCCATCTTCTCGCGCACCGGCGGCAGCCTGGGCATCGGCTTCGCGATTCCGGTCGACACGGCGCGCCAGGTGATGGAGAGCCTGGTCAAGGACGGCAGGGTCACGCGCGGCTGGATCGGCGTCGAGCCGCGCGACCTGACGCCCGAGATGGCCGAGACGCTGCGACCTGCCGGTCAAGGAGCGGCGTGCTGATCACCGGCGTGCTGCAAAACGGCCCGGCCGCGAAGGGCGGCATGCAGCCCGGCGACGTGGTCGTGAAGATCGCCGGCAGCGCCGATCGCCAACACCGCCCAGCTGCTCAACGCGGTGGCGGCGCTGAAGCCCGGCGAGCCGGCCGCTTATCGCCGTGCAACGCGGCGAGCGCGCGGTCGAACTCAAGGTGCAGGTGGCGCAGCGTCCGCCATCGCAGCGCGCACAGCGATAGCCAACCCGCCTCGGGGCCTGGGCGAACTTCACGCCCACTTCATACAACCGGGCGCAGGCTTCCCACTGGCTTCGCGCACCCGGGCCATCCTCTTGCCACGCCACCCGATCGGTGGTGCACAGCGCAAGGAGAGCCTGCATGCCCATCGACTGCCCGCGGCCAATGCCGCATTCGCACACCGGCCGCGTGATGCTGGCGATCGCCAGCTCGTTGCTCGCGGCGCTGCTGATCGTCGCCTGGTCGCCGGCGCTGGCCGGCGATACCGAGGCGCCGGCGGCCGAGAGCCCGTACTTCCACGTCAACAGCGACGACCCCGGCGATCGACCGCCTGCCGCTCAAGGCCACCCGCGTCGACGTGCGCGATCGCCGGCGTGATCGCCGACGTGACGCGTGACACAGCATCTACCGCAACGAAGGCCAGCGGGCGATCGAGGCGCGCTACGTGTTCCCCGGCTCGACTCGCAGGCCGCCGTGCACGGCATGACGGTGCGCCTCGGCGAACGCGCTGCTCGTGGCCAGCATCCGCGAGAAGCAGCGCGCGCGCATCGAATACGAGACCGCGAAGAAGGAGGGCAAGACCGCCGCGCTGCTCGAGCAGCACCGGCCCAACGTGTTCCAGATGAACGTCGCCAACATCCTGCCCGGCGACGACGTGGCAGGTGGAGCTGCGCTACACCGAGCTGCTGATGCCGCACCGACGGTCGCTACCGCTTCGTCTTCCCGACGGTCGTCGGCCCGCGCTACAACAGCGCCGCAGCCGTGGCCGGCCAGACGCGCGCTGGGTCGGCCACGCCGCACCTGCCCGAAGGCCAGCGCTCGTCTGCCGCGTTCGACATGCACGGTCGCGCTTGCCGCGCCGCTGCCGGTGCAGGAAGTGCGCTCGCCGTCGCACGCGCATCGAGGTCGCAGGGCGACGGCAGCGCGCAGGCCGAGGTCGCCCTCGCCGACGACGGCGCGGCCGCGAACAACCGCGACTTCATCCTCGACTACCGCCTGGCCGGCGAGCGCATCGAGTCGGGCTGATGCTGTTCCAGGGCCGCGCAGGCGCCAGCGAGAACTTCTTCCTCGCGCTGGTCGAGCCGCCCAAGGCGGTGCCGCCGAGCGCAGATCAGCCCGCGCGACTACATCTTCGTGGTCGACATCTCGGGCTCGATGCACGGCTTTCCGCTCGACACGGCCAAGGTGCTGCTGCGCGAGCTGATCGGCGGCCTGCGGCCGAGCGACAGCTTCAACGTGCTGCTGTTCTCCGGCAGCAACCGCATGCTGTCGCCCGCACTCGGTGCCGGCCACGCGCGCCAACATCGAGCGGCGCTCGCGACGATCGAGCAGATGGGCGGCGGCGGCAGCACCGAGATCGTGCCGGCGCTGCGAGCGCATCGCCGCGCTGCCCAAGGCCAGCCGACGTGTCGCGCAGCGTGATCGTGGTGACCGACGGCTACGTCACGGTCGAGGACCGAGGTGTTCCAGCTGGTGCGCAAGCAACCTGACGCAGGCCAACGTGTTCGCGTTCGGCATCGGCTCTTCGGTCAACCGCCACCTGATCGAAGGCATGGCGCGCGCCGGCCAGGGCGAGCCCTTCGTCGTCACCAAGCCGCGAGCAGGCCGCCGCGCAGGCCGAGCGGTTGCGCCAGCATGATCGACTCGCCGGTGCTGACGCAGGTGAAGGCGCGCTTCGACGGCCTCGAGGTGTACGACGTCGAGCCGGCGCACGCTGCCCGACGTGCTCGGCGGCCGCCCGGTGGTGCTGTTCGGCAAGTGGCGCGGCGACGCCGCGCGGCCAGCTCGTGATCGAAGGCCGCAGCGGCCGACGGCGCCTACCGCACGTGATTGCCGCGTCGACCCGCGCACGCCGACGACGCGCGCCGCGCTGCGCCACCTGTGGGCACGCCAGCGCATCGCGCAGCTTGAGCGACCAGGAGGCGCTGCGAAGGCGGCAACGCGCAGCGCGAGCCGCATCACCGAGCTGGGCCTGCAGTACGGCCTGCTGACGCAGCTACACCAGCTTCATCGCGGTGGACCAGCGTCGTGCGCAACGCCGACACCGCCGCCGACGCCGCGTCGAACCAGCCGCTGCCACTGCCGCAAGGGCGTGAGCAACCTCGGCGGTCGGCGCGGCGGTGCCGAGCACGCCCGAACCGGCGCGCGTGGTCGGGCTGCTCGGTCGCGCTGGGCGCTCGCGGTCGGCGCTGACGCTGCTGGCGCTGGTGGCCGCGCTGGCACGCCGTCCGTCGCTGCGCTGGAGCACCGAGCACCGCGATGACCATGGCCCACGCCCTGCGCCTGCCGCGCCGGTGCGCCTGGCCGCGCTGGCACTGGCTGGCGCTGCAGGCCGCCGCGCTGTGGCCGCACGGGCTGTGGATGGCGCGGCGCGTGGCCGACGGCTCGGACGACCCGCTCGGCCTGGCCGCGCTCGCGGCGCTGGCTGCTGCTGGCTGGCGCGTGCAGCGCCGCGGCTGCGCGTCGCAGCCGCGCCTGGGCTGGCTGGCCGCATCGGCGCCGCTGGCCGGCCGCTGGCCGCCGCGGCGCTGGTTGGCTGGCGCACCGCCGCTGGCGGCGGCGCTGCTCGCCGCGCTGGCGCTGAGTCGGCGCGTCTGCTGTGCCTTCTTGCCGCGCGCGTGCGCCACGGCTGCCGCTGGCCGGCCTGGCGCTGCTGGCGCTGCCGCTGCTGGCCTCGCTGCAGTTCTACGCCGGCTACCCGCTGCGCGTGCTGACCGCCGAGCTCAGCGCCTGGGCTGCTGCAGGCCGCGGCTTGGCGGCCGAGCGCAGCGGCGCCGCGATGGTGGTCAATGGCCACCTGGTGATCGTCGACGCGCCCTGCTCGGGCGTGCAGATGGCCTGGTTGGCCTACTTCGCGGCCTGCGCGGTGGCGGCGTTCGCCGGCGCTGCGTGACGGCCGAGCTTCGTGCGCCGCCTGCCGCTCGGTCGGCGCTGCTGGTGCTTGGCCGGCAACGTGCTGCGCAACAGCGTGCTGGTCGGTCTCGAAGCCGCGTCCGCAGGGGCTGGCCAATGCCTGGCACGAGGCGATCGGCGTCGCGACGCTGGTGGTCGTGGTCGGCTTGACGGTGCGGGTCATGAGCCCGCAAACGGGTCGGGGGGCCGTGTCATGAATCAGCGCCTCGCCCAACGCCTGCTGCATCGCGCCCAAGCCCATTGGCCCCAGGCGCTTGGCGCCACGCTGCTGTGGTGCGCGATGCTGCCGCTGGCAGGTCACGGCCGGGCCGCTGCCGCGCCACCCGCGGCGACGCACGGCGCCTCGAGTGGCCGCTCGAGTGGCGCGGCAGAGCGCTGCGGCCGCTGGCGCGCTCGACCGGTGGAGGCGCGCTTCGGTGCGAGCTTCCCCGGGCGCATCGCGCGCTTCGCGCTGGCCGACAGCGGCGAAGAACTGGTGCTGCGCGATGTCGAGCGGCCGACGCGCATGCTGCACCCCGCGGCCGATTGCTGGCGCGGCCTCGGCTGCCGGGTCGAGCCGGCACGCCTGGAGCGCGACGAACAGGCCGCACTGTGGCGCTGCTTCGAGGCCGCGCCGCCGGGCAAAGCCGGCCCGCGCGTGCGCGTGTGCGAGCGCATCGTCGATGCCAACGGTCGTCGCCTTCACCGACACCTCGGCCTGGTTCTGGGCCGCCGCGCTGGGCCACAGCGCCGGGCCCTGGCAGGCCGTGACACACGTGCGGGGGCTGGGATCGTGAGGCGCTTCCTGACGCCGTTGCTGCTCTCGCTGGCGACGCTGATGTTGGTGCTGGCGACAGCGGTGCTGGCCACGCTGGCGACGTTGACCCCGGGCGATGCAGCCTGGTCCGTGCCGCTGCGCTTCACTGTGTTCGGCCTGCCGCTGCAACGCCAGGTCAGCGTGCCGGTGCTGCTGCGGCTGGCGACGCACCCGCTCGCGGCGCGCGCCGTCGACGGCCGTCACGTCGAGACAGCGCAAGGCCGCTGGCAGATCGACAGCCACGGCGCGCCGTCGCAGATCGAGGCCAGCTGCGCACCCTGCCGCTTCACGTTCGCCGCGCTCGGCCCTACGCCGGTGCAGCTGGCACGGGCTCGCATCACGATCGCAGCCGACGGTGCCGACCAGTATCACGGGCGGCTGGAACTGGGCAGCGCACCGCACGCACTGACGCTGTCGTGGCAGGCACGCTTCGATCGCCAAGGCCGGATGCAACTCGAAGCCACGCTGCCGCCGACCCCGCTGCACGATGCGGTGCAAGTCTTCGGCGGCGAGATCCCCGAACGCGCGTCGATCGAAGTCGGCGGCACGCTTGCCTTCACGCTGGCCGCGACGCTGCCCGAAGGGGCTTGGCGAGTGCAGCCGCGGCTGGATGGCTTCCTGGTTCGCGGCCTTGGTACGGAGCGACTGCTCGATCTGCAACGCCCCGCCGCGTGCCGCGACGGCAGCGACGCCGGCGTTTCGGCGATCGGCGGCTGGCTGCCACGCGCCGTGATCGCCGCCGAAGACCAGCGCTTCTTCGAGCACCCGGGTTACGACCTCGCGGCCCTGACCGACGCCTGGTCGCACAACCAGCGGCCGGGCGCTGCGCTGGCGGGCGCCAGCACGCTGACCCAGCAATTGGCCAAGCTGGTGATGACCGGCGACGAGCGCAGCGCCGCGCGCAAGCTGCGCGAGCTGCTCTACGCCGTCGAGATGGAGCGCACGCTGGGCAAGGCGCGCATCCTGCAGCTCTACCTGGCGCTGGCGCCCTGGGGCGAGGGCGTGTGCGGCGCCGAGCGCGCGGTGCGCGTGCACCTGGGCCAGCGCGACGCCTCGGCCGTCGGCCCGGTGGCTGCCGCATGGCTGGCCAGCCTGCTGCCGCAGCCCGACGCGCTGCTGCGCAGCGAGCAGCAGCGCGGCGAGGTCGACGCCCCGCGCGTGGCCCGCGTGATCGAGGCGATGCACCCGATGAGCGCGGCGCGGCGCGAGAAGGCGTTGATCACGCTGCCGTTCTGGTCGCCCCCGGCGCTGACCCGGCTGCGCGAGGGTTCGGCCCCGGCGCCGAACCCGGCCAGCCCATGACCTGCAGTCGCGACGCAGCGCGTCACCAACGATCACAATGCTTACCGGCCCGGCTGCAGCATGAGCGACGCCGTCGGCTCCAATCGCACACCTGCCGGCCGCAGAGCGCGGATCGTGCCCAGGCCTGACAACAACGAACCCCATTGACCACCACCGACTCGCGCTCTCACTCGTTGCGTCCGACGCGGCGCACATTCGCCTTGCTGCTGACGTTGGCGACGCTGCTCGCCGGCTGCGCCACGCAGACCACGGGCCCGGCGCCCCCTGCCCCGGCGCTGGTGACCGAGCAGCATTGGCTGGAAGAATGGTTCCGCGGCACGCCGGTGGTGATCACGTTGCGCGATGCCAATACGCTCGCGGTCGACGTGCCGCTGGCGAATTCGTTTGCCACCGGCAGCAGCAGCGTCAAGCCGGCGCTGGCGGCCGTGCTCGAGCGCGTGGCCGCCAGCCTGCGCCGCCAGCCGACGCTGCGCATCTCGATCAGCGCGCCGACGGACACCGACGGCGCCGCGTCACTGGCCGCAAGCCGCACGCAAAAGGTCCGCGAGCAACTGGTCTCGCGCGGTGTGGCCGAGGCACGTGCGACGGGACTCGGCACGGCGCGCGCCGGCACGGCCGTCGAGTTGCGCCTGATCGCCGCCGCGCCGCAGATCGTGCGCCTGGACGACGCCACGCTGCCGCCGCCCGCGCCCGGCGTCAAGCGCACGGGGCCGGCAGCGGCGGCTTCGAGCCCCAAGCGTTGAGGCGACGGCCGGCGTCGAACCGCCCGGCCCAAGGAATCCGTACGGCCCGGTTCAGGCCGCTATCAAGTGGCTGAGCAACGGGTCCTGCCGCGTGCGTGGCCGGTAAGCCGAGACCTGGCGCGCGATGGCCGCGATGTGCTCGGGCGTGGTGCCGCAGCAGCCGCCGGCGATGTTGAGAAAGCCGCTCGGCGAACTCGTCCATCAGGCCGCGCGGTGACCGTCGGGTGTTTCGTCGAAGCCGGTCTCGCTCATCGGGTTGGGCAGGCCGGCATTGGGATAGCAGCTGATCGAAGGTGTCGCCGGCCACCTTGGCCAGCTCTTCGATGTAGGGCCGCATCAGCGCCGCGCCGAGCGCGCAGTTCAGGCCCACGGCCAGCGGCCGCGCGTGGCGCACCGAGTGCCAGAAGGCGGTCACGGTCTGGCCCGACAGGATGCGGCCCGAGGCGTCGGTGACGGTGCCGGAGATGATCACCGGCAGGCGCTCGCCGCGTCTGCTCCATCAGTTCGTCGAGCGCGAAGATCGCGGCCTTGGCGTTCGAGCGTGTCGAAGATGGTCTCGACCAGGAACAGGTCGACGCCGCCTTCGAGCAGGCCCGCGGCCTGCTCGTGGTAGGCCTCGCGCAACTGCGTCGAAGCTCACGTTGCGCGCGCCGGGGTCGTTGACGTCGGGGCTGATGCTGGCGGTGCGCGGCGTCGGGCCCAGCGCGCCGGCCACGAAGCGCGGCTCGTCGGGCGTGCTCGCCGCGTCGCCGGCCTCGCGCGCGATGCGCGCGGCGGCCACGTTCATCTCGCGCGCCACGAGCCGCCAGGCCGTAGTCTTCCTGCGCGATCGAGGTCGCGCCGAAGGTGTTGGTCTCGATGATGTCGGCGCCGGCGGCGAGATACGCGTCATGGATTTCGCGCATCACGTCGGGCCGCGTCAGCTGCAGCAGCTCGTTGTTGCCCTTCAGGTCCTTGGGGTGGTCCACGAAGCGCTCGCCGCGGTAGTCGGCTTCGCCGAGCTTGTAGCGCTGGATCATGGTGCCCATCGCACCGTCGATGATGACGATGCGCCGGGCCAGCAGCGCCGGCAGCGCGGCGCCGCGGGTGTAGGTCAGCGTCGGGTTCATGAGGCCATTGTAGGAAGCGCGAAACACCCGGGCCCGCTCAGGTCATGCCAGCCTATTGCGGTGGCGTCGGCTGCGCCGCGGCCGGCGGCACCGGCTCACGCGGCGTCGCGCGCCGCTCGACGAACTGCCGCGCGCCTTCTTCGTTCGCCACCCACTGCACCAGGCGCTCGGCGGGCATCGGGCGCGCGAACAGGTAGCCCTGCAACTCGTCGCAGTCCAGGGTGTGCAGGATGTCGCGCTGGCGCTCGGTCTCGACGCCTTCGGCCACCACGCGCAGGCCCAGCGCGTGGGCCAGCCGGATCACCGCGTCGACGATGGCCATCGCGTCGCCGCTCTGGCCCAGGTCGGCGACGAAGCTGCGGTCGATCTTCAACTGCCGCGCCGGCAGCGTGCGCAGGTGAGCCAGGCTCGAGTGGCCGGTGCCGAAGTCGTCGATCGCCAGCGACGCACCGGCACGTGCGAGCTGGCCGAACGGCGCATCGTGGCCAGGGTGTCCTCCATCGCCACGCTCTCGGTGATCTCGAAGGTCAGCAGCGCGGCATCGACGCGGTGCCGCTCGAGCGTGCGCCGGATGCGCTGCACCAGGTCGTCCTGGCGCATCTGGTGCACCGACAGGTTGACCGCCACGCGCATGCGCAGTCCGGCGTCCTGCCAGGCGCGCATCTGGCGGCAGGCGTCGTCGATCACCCAGTTGCCGAGGTGCGCCGATCAGGCCGAAGCGCTCGGCCACCGGGATGAACACCGCCGGGCTCGACCGCGCCGCGCGCCGGGTGCTGCCAGCGCATCAGCGCTTCGACGCCGGTGAACTTGCCCTGTGCGCGTCGATCTTGGGCTGGTAGTACAGCGTGCAGCTTCATGCCGCTCGATGCGCCTGCCGCAGATCGGTCTGCAGCGCCAGCTGATCGCGCGCGTCGAGGTCCATGCGCGGCTTCGAAGAAGCCGATAGGTCGAGCCGCCGGTGCGCTTGGCCGCGATACATCGCGGCGTCGGCGTTGCCGATCAGGCTTGGTCGATCGGCCCGTGCTCGGGGTACAGCGCGATGCCGATCGAGCACGACAGACTGCACTTCGCCGCCGTTGGGCAGCGCGTAGGGCGCGACCAGCGCGTGCAGCGTGCGCTGGGCCACGGCGGCGGCGGCTTCGTGCGAGCGCCGGGGCGTGCACCAGCAGCAGGAACTCGTCGCCACCGATGCGCGCCGCGGTGTCCTGCGGACGCGCCAGTGCCGACAGCCGCTGCCCGACCTCCTGCAGCACCTGATCGCCGGCCGCGTGGCCGAACGATTCGTTGACGGCTTGAAGCCATCGATGTCGATGAACAGCACCGCCATCGCCGACGGGGTCGGGCCGGCGTCGTCGAGCAGGTGGTTCAGCCGCTCTTCGAAGTAGGCCCGATTGGGCAGGCCGGTCAGCGCGTCCTGGAACGTCATGAGCTGCAAACGCTGGTTGGCGTCGTGCAGTGAACTGGCCAGCTTGCGCACGCGGCGGCCGCTGCGCGAGTCGATCACCGCAGCGACCAGCGCCACCACCAGCACGAGGCCACCAAAGCCCAGCGCCAGCAGCACCAAGCGAGGATCGATGGCATCGGGCGGCATCGCGCCGGCCAGGCTGCCAATCGCGGGCGCAGTCAGGGGCGGCAAGGGCGGCAATACGGCGGCCAGGGCCAGCCACTCTCCAGCCTGCCAGGCCAGCGCGAACACCATCGCGCCACCGAGGCAAGGCCATCCTGGCCACGGCGAGCCGGTTGACGGCGCAACCCGCAGCCAGCGCAAGGCGCACCAGACGCCCAACGCCGTCGTGACCAGCGCAGCGCTGGCCGGCCAGGCGGCGAGCGCCTGCCACCGCGGCGGCACGGCCATGGCACTGCCGAGGACCACGAAAACCAGGCACAGCTGAATCAGCACCAGTGCCGCCGTGACCGCATTGGCATGCCTGCGTGGCGCTAACCAACGTGCAGTCACCAGGACCAGTCCGCTGCCAGCGACGGCCAGCGCCCAGGCAGCGACGAGCGGCGCGGCCGCGAACCACGCGGTGGCCGGCGCCTGGGTCGCACGCCAGAGCGCCAGTTGCAACGCCCAGAGGCCGGTCCCGACCGCGAACGATCCACCCAGGCCCCAGCCGAGCACGGGCCCCCATTCGCTGGTCCGCACCTCGCGCAACGCCTGCGCCAACACCAATGCCGTGCCCGCGGCGCCGGCGAACAGCAGGGCCCATGCGGGCAGCGGCAGCGCCTGGGTGTTCAGCACAGCCAGTGCAGTTGCCGGGGAGTCGGGCGGTCGTCGTTCATGGCGCGGGGCCATTGTTGCCGAGCCCCGACCTGCACCCGACCGGGTAAGCGAGCAGCCGCGCGCGTCGGTCTGCCCGAACGCGGCGCCGCTTCCCAGCGGCTACCGCGGGTTGCTCAGTGCAATACCAGCGGTTGCTGCGCCGTGGTGGTGTAGCGCCCGATCAATTCGTCGACCTCTTCCTCGCTCGGGTGGGTCTGAACCAGTGCGTCGACGGCGGCCTTGAATTGCTGGGCCACCGCACCGTCGAGGAAGATCTCCTTGCGCGCGAACTTGTCGACGATCTCGTAGCCGCCGCGCGCTGGCGTTGCACCGGCGTTTGCCGCGCCTTCCACAGCGCCGAGGTCGAACTGGACGACGACGTAGCTGTCCGAGTTGTAAAGCATTTGCATCTGGAGTTCTCCTTGGCGCTCATCTGATGCCTGAAACGCGCAATTCAAGTCCGCGGATGACCTGCCGTCACGGCCCCTCCCGCTGCAATGCCGGCGCAGCCCCGCCGCCGGTAGGGCTTTGCACGACACGCAGGGGCAGATGGTGCTCGGCCGGGTCGAGCCAGACCTCGGCGCGCAGACCGTAGAGCCGGCGCGGCTCGCGCACCAGTTTCAGCGCCGGGCGGTCGGCAACCGACTCGAGGCCCTGCACGACGAAGGTCCAGACATCGGCGTCGCCGCGCGCGCCGGCGACGAACAGCACGATGCTGGCGCCGGCGACAAAACGCTCGGGTGCGGCGGCGACGATGGCGGGCAGCTGCAGCAACCAGCTCAGGCGGTCTTGCGCGCCGGGCAGCAGCGCCAGTTCGTGTGTCGGGCCGGAGAAGGTGATCTTGCCGGCCTCGCGCTGGAAGTTCGCGGCGTGGCTGTCGCGGCCGCGGCGGCGCACGGCGAAGCGCTCCGGGGCAATGCCGGCCGCGTCGAGTGGACCCTGGCTGAGCCAATCGAGCATCGACACGCCAGCGACCCAGCCCTGCAGATGCAAGGCGTAGCGCGCATCCGATTGCGGCGCCCAATCCAGCTCTGCGCTACCGACCAGCAGGCCACGCTGCAAGTCGATAGCGCCAGCGCCCCGGTGGCGGCATCCGGGTCGGGTAGACGGGCACTTCGACCATCTCCGCCGAGGCCTGGATCGGCTCGGCGGCAGGGAAGTCTGACGCTGCAGGCCCTGCCACCACCTCGCGCTCCGCCGGCGCCGTGGCCGCGACAGCCGAGGCAGCGCCGGTGGTCGGCGCCGGCCTGCGCGCGGACGGCGCCGGCGCCGCCAACGGCACGCTGCGCACGCGCACCGACGCCACGGTCATCGCCGGGCCCTGCAGATCGAACCAGCCCGGACCCAGCAGCGCCAGCGCGGCCAGGTGCAGCGCCATCACCACCAGGGCGATGGCGCACAGCAGGCTCCGGCGTGAACGCGGGTTGGCGGTCAAGGTCGGCGGCGGGTGTGGCAAATCGAATCACAATGGCGCCATGAAACTTGCCACCTACAAAGACGGCTCGCGCGACGGCCAACTCGTCGTCGTCTCGCGCGACCTGGCACGACCGCCCACTATGCCACCGGCATCGCCACGCCGCCTGCAGCAGGTGCTCGACGACTGGAACTTCCTGTCGCCGCAGCTCGAGGACCTGTACGCACGCTGAACCACGGCAAGGCGCGCCACGCCTTCGCGTTCGATGCCCGCGCATGTGCATGGCGCCGCTGCCGCGCGCCTACCAGTGGGCCGACGGCTCGGCCTACCTCAACCATGTGGAGCTGGTGCGCAAGGCGCGCGGCGCCGAGGTGCCGGCGAGCTTCTACGACGACCCGCTGATGTACCAGGGCGGCAGCGACGACTTCCTCGGCCCGCGCGACGACGCGCGTCTTCGCCAGCGCCGACTGGGGCATCGACTTCGAGGCCGAGGTGGCGGTGATCACCGGCGACGTGGCCGATGGGCGCCGACGCCCGACGCAGGCGCTCGAAGGCGTCCGCCTGCTGATGCTGGCCAACGACGTGGAGCCTGCGCAACCTGATCCCGGCCGAGCTGGCCAAGGGCTTCGGCTTCTTGCAGAGCAAGCCGGCCACCGCCTTCAGCCCGGTGGCCGTGACGCCCGACGAACTCGGCGCGGCCTGGCGCGGCGGGCGCGTGCACCTGAAGCTGAAAGCGTGTGGAACGGCAAGCGCGTCGGCCTGTGCGACGCCGGCCCGGAGATGACCTTCCACTTCGGCCAGCTGATCGCGCACATCTGCAAGACGCGCAACGTGCGCGCCGGCAGCATCGTCGGCAGCGGCACCGTCAGCAACAAGGACTGGTCGCGCGGCTACTCCTGCATCGCCGAGAAGCGCGCGATCGAGACCATCGAGGACGGCGCGCCGAAGACCGCCGTTCATGCAGTTCGGCGACACGATCCGCATCGAGATGAAGGGCGCGCGACGGCCGAGCGTGTTCGGCGCGATCGAGCAGAAGGTGGTGCCGGTGCGCAACTAGGCCGACGGCGCGGCACGGCGCGGGCCCAGGTGGTCACGGCATGGCTTCGCGCGCCGCGACTTCCTGACAGATGGCATGTTCTCGCCGCAGCGCACTCACGTTGATCAGCGTGACGGCCACGCCGGCGCGCACGGGAACGGCGCTTTGGCGAACCACGTCGAGCGTCTTGCCGACCTTGATCCGTTGCACCATCGGTCGCGCGCGCCCGCGCGCGACCACCCGTTGGTACATCCGGAATACGTGGTCACGATTGGCATGGCCGGCCATTACATCGAGCAGGCGCCGCCCGTTCAGGTCAAGCTTCGCGCCGCACAGCAGGACGGCGGCCTGCGTGTTGGCGAAGTCGCAAGCAAAGTCGACCAAACGCGATTCATCCCACACGGCACGCAAGGTCATCAGGCCGGGCGTGACCAGTTCCCTCGCCGCCGCCCTGCGCGACTTGAGCGCGCGGACATCGGCCGCTCGCCGCGCCATCGGTCCGCGGGCAACGCGCGCCACGGTCACGGCCGGTGAGCAGAACACGTTGCGTGCGAAGCGCAGCACGGCGGCAAGTGTGATCGGAAGGGCCATCGCAAGCGGCTGGTGGATGTCTGACGGCCCAACATAATTTCGACGCCGCGCGAGCGTCTGTACGGCAGCGCACACTGCGCTCCGTCATGGCGTGCAATCCTGGCCGGAACGCGGTGACGACGCGTCGTCGCCGCGACATATGCCACGGTCGGGCGCTAGCCGGGGCCCAACATTCGCCGCGGATCGACCCAGGCGTCGAACTGCTCGGCGCTGACGCCGCCGACCGCCAGCGCGGCCTCGCGCAGACCCAGGCCGTGCTGGGTGCGCGTGCTTGGCAATCTGCGCCGCGCGGTCGTAGCCGACGTGCGGCGCCAGCGCGGTGACCAGCATCAGCGATCGGCCGAGCAACTCCTCGGTGCGTTGCCGGTCGACCTCGATGCCCGCGACGCAATGGGTTGCGAAGCTGGCCATCGCATCGGCCAGCAGGCGCAGGCTGTCGAGCACGTCCAAGGCGATCAAGGGCTTGTAGACGTTGAGCTCGAAGTGGCCCTGGCTGGCGGCGATGCCGATTGCCACGTCGTGCCCCATCACCTGCGCGCAGACCATCGTCAAGGCCTCGACCTGCGTCGGGTTGACCTTGCCTGGCATGATCGAACTGCCGGGCTCGTTCTGCGGCAGCCGCAACTCGCCCAGCCCGGCGCGCGGGCCGCTGCCCATCAGGCGGATGTCGTTGGCGATCTTGGTCAGCGCCACTGCCAGCAAGCGCAGCGCGCCATGCAGGCCGACCAGCGCTTCGTGGCCGGCCATGGCCGCGAAGTGGTTGGCGGCGACGACGAACGGCGCACCCAGGCGCGCCGTCAGCGCGGCCGCGACGCGCAAACCGAACTCGGGGTGGGTGTTCAGGCCGGTGCCCACCGCGGTGCCGCCGATGGCGAGCGCGTGAACGGGCACCAGCGCCTGGCGCAGGGCGGTTTCGGCGATCGCGAGTTGCGCGTCGTAGCCGCCGAATTCCTGGCCGAGCGTGACCGGCGTGGCGTCCTGCCAATGCGTGCGCCCGACCTTGATCGCGTCGGCGAAGGCAGCGGCCTTGGCCTGCAGCGCGCTGCGCAGTTTCGCCAGCGCGGCCAGCAACGGCGGCAACTGCCGCACCGCCGCGATGTGCATCGCGCTCGGGAACACATCGTTCGACGACTGGCCGAGATTGACGTCGTCGTTCGGGTGCACGCGGCGGTCGCGCCGAGCCCACCACCGAGCGCGCGCGACGCCAGGTTGGCGATCACCTCGTTGGCGTTCATGTTGCTTTGCGTGCCCGAGCCGGTCTGCCAGACCGAGAGCGGGAACTCGGCGTCGAATTCGCCGGCCGCGACGCGCGCCGCCGCGGCTGCGATCGCCTGCGCCTTGGCGTCGTCGAGCAGGCCGAGTTCGCCATTGACCGTCGCCGCGGCGCGCTTGACTTCGGCCAGCGCGTGCACCAGCTCGAGCGGCATGCGCTGGCTGCCGATGGCGAAGAAGCGCCGGCTGCGCTCGGTCTGCGCGCCCCACAGCGCTTCGGCCGGGACCTCGATCGGCCCGAAACTGTCGGTCTCGGTTCGCGTCACGGCGCCCCCGGTCGCGCCTGCGTGCGAGTGCGCCGCTCAGCGCTTCTTGGCTGAGGTCTTGGCCGCCGACTTGGCTGCCGCGCGGGGTGCGGCGGCCCCCGGCTGCATCGCTGCCAGCATGCCGACCAGCACGCCGCTGGCCATCGCGGCGTAGCTCTCGGCCAGCACCTGCGCGGCACGCAAGCCGGCGGCGCGGCCGCTGCGCAGCGTGTCCTGCATCTGTTCCATCTGGCTGGTCAACTGCTCTGCGACGTTGGACGCCGACTGGCCCGACTGCGTGCCGCCGGCCTGCATCTTCTCGAGCATCTGCTGCCACGGCGCGGCCAGCGGTCCGGCGCCGGCGGCTGCCTTCTTGACCGCACCGATCAAGGTGTCCTCGAACTTGTCGAGGTCGTCGAGCGCCTTCTGCAGGTGCTTTTCACGCAGGTCGGCGCCACGGTCGACGAACTGCTGCAGGGCCGAGCGGTTGGCCTGCACTGCCTTGAGCAAAGCGTCGTCCATGCCCGCCACGGCCTTGTCGAGCAGGCTGACGGCATCGATGCCGGCGATATTCTTCGCCGCGCCCTGGCTGACCGCCTTGGTTACGGTCTCGAGCGCGCCACGGATGTTCTTCAGCGTCAGCTCGCGGCCCTGCAGTCCGGCCAGCGTGGCCTTCTCGACGGCCGCGCGCAGCTTGGTGCTCCCACCCTGGCTGGCATCCTCGAACATGGAGATCAGTGCGTCGACATCGAAGGCAGCTTGGGCCATGGCAATTCTCCTGGCGTGGGTAGACCGTGATGGGCAGGCCGTGTTGGGATTGCACCAACGACCCGGCGATTATGAGCCGCCCCAGCGCGGTTGGCGCCCGGCAACGCGACAGGCACTCCCACGGCGCCGGCAAATTGGGCCGATGCCCACAGGGCAAAGTGATCAACTCCTACATACAGCATGAGCGTCGCCCGTGATCATGACAAGCATGAACACCGCAAGTTCGTCACACCTGTGGCTCGGCCGGTTCGTCGTCCGATTCCTCCAGTTGAACCCCAGCGCGAGCATGTCCAGTGCGATTCGCCGCGCAGTGGACAACTATGAGCAGGCCGCTCGACTGGAGCCGGACGCGGCGGCCGACATGTTCCATCGCCGCGCCGCGCGGGCCGAATCCATCGGCACGCGGCACCTGACGCGCGGCGCGCAGTGGCAGGCGGCGGTCAACCGGGCGCTTGCGGGCCGGAGCGCGGCGTGAAGCGCCTGTTGGTCTTGCTGCTGGCGTGCTCGGCAGGCATCGTCGCCGCCGACCCGCGCAACCCTTGCGACGCGCCGGCAACGGCGACCAAGGTCCCGTACACGGATCTGGCTGCTGCCCAGGTCGGATTCCAGTGTGCGCCGTCGCCTGTCGGCAACGGCACGCTGCCAACGCTCCGCTCCAACGCTGCAGGCACCGTCGCGTGGTGGTACTGCCCGAGTGACACCGGCGCTTGGCAGCTGAACTGGGGCGCCGCCACGGCCGCCAGCCTGAGCGCCAGCCATGTGCTTGCCGAGGCCTATGCGGTGCTGACGGCCACGGACTCGACGGCTGCGTTCCACGCGTCGGTCGCGAAGAACGCCAAAGTGCCGCTGAGCGATCCGAGCCTGACACCGGTGTGGTGCCCGTTCGTGCCGCAAATGATCTCGGGCGCCCCGTCCAAGGTGAAGGCGCAGCGCTCCGAAGTGGCACTCAAGGCAAACCCCGACCTGAAGGCCGAGGCTGTCCATTGAAGCGCACGGCGTCTTCACCGGCCAGGCATCGAGCGGCACCGCGCCATCCCTCCCGCCTGCACCACGCAAGATGATCACGCCCGAAACCCTTGCCGCAGCAATGCGAGTGACGCAGGACTGGGCTCGCCGAACCTTGCCTGCGGTCAGGTCTGCAGCGCAGCAGTCCGCCACTCATGGCTCGACGGCGACGGATGGACTGTCGACCGAACCTCAGCCGCTCGCCGCTCAGGCGGCCTCACCGGCCAGCAGGCCGTAGACCGGAGCGAAGGCGTGCGACCCACGAAGCGTCGGCCGCGCCGGCATCGACTATTCGAAGTTCTTGGCCGCGAATTCCCAGTTCGCCAGATGCCCGAGAAAGGCTTCGACGAACTTCGGGCGCTGGTTGCGATAGTCGATGTAGTAGGCGTGTTCCCATACATCGATGGTCATCAGCGGCTTGTCGCCACCGCTGAGCGGCGTCTGTGCCCCCGTGGTGTTCGTCATGCCCAACGAACCATCGGGCTTCTTCACGAGCCATGTCCAGCCGGAACCGAAGTTGCCGATGGCCAGTGCATGGAACAGCTTGTAGAAGTCGTCGACGGAGCCCCACGAACGGGACACCGCCGCGGCCAGGGCCCCGATGGGTGAACCGCCCCCCGACGGTTTCATGCTCTGCCAGAAGAACGCGTGATTCCACGCCTGGGCGGCATTGTTGAAGGTCTCGCCCGGGGGCGCCTGCTCGACGATGGCTTGCAGCGGCAGGTCGGCAAATTCGGTTCCCTTGATCAGCTTGTTGAGGTTGTCGACATACGCCTGATGGTGCTTGCCATAGTGGACCTCCATCGTTTCGCGCGAGATGTGCGGTGCCAGTGCGTCGAGCGCATAGGGCAGCTTGGGCAGGATGTGAAGCATGGCGAGGTCCCCTTCGATACGACACGAGGGGCCCAGTGGGCCAGAAATCCCATGGCGCTTCTGTACGCTGGCGCACCTGCGCCGTTTATGAGATGACCGTTGAACGGTCATCCGGCTCCAACCGGCCGCGCGACCCCCAGCACGACCTTGTAGAGCGCCCACAGCAAGAAGATGGGAATGATCATCGTCTGCAGCAGGAAGATGACGATCAGCTTCGTGACACGTTCGGGGATCGTCTCAGCCGACTTCTTGATGGCTTCGAAGTCCGTGTTGGCGCCCGGCAGCATCTCGGTCGCACGGTCCTTCAATCGGTCCCACCAATTCCTGTCCTGGGGCGCCGGAGTGACCATCGTCGGTGTCTGCTTGTTGATCTCGCGGCTGGTCAGGTCGAGCGCGTCTTGTTGCTGCTGATATTCATCGGCCAGGAACTGCTGATAGACCCAGTCGCTACCCACGCTGGCAACCGGCACTGCGAAGCGGATCAACAGCAGAACGAGCAGGACCCGCGACAGCCACGTGGGCGCCTTGTGTTGAACGTGCAAGACGGCCCACAGCACGGCCACGCCCGACACGGTCACCGATATCGCCCCATGCGCGCCGATCAGCAGAAGCGCCTTCTGAATGCCAAAGGCGACGCTGGCAATCAACATCAAGTTCGAGAACTGCTCGATCAGGTCGTTGAGCGGATCGAGCACCTGGCCGAGGGTCAGTGTGACGCCCACACCCATGGGTTGCATCGAGAACTCCGTGCCCTGAACGACGGAGATGATTGCGTTCAAGGTGCGGGCCGAGGCAAAGCTGACCAGCGCCCGCTTGAGGCCGGCATCCACCTGCGCATTGGCCAAATCCTGAATCGGCGGATACCACGCACACATCACGATGACGACGGCCGTGAAGGCGATGACAAATCGACGGAGGTCTTTGATGTTCATGGATGCACCAACTTCTTTCACTTGGGTTTGACGGTTCAACGAAGAGCGAAGCGGCGCTTCACTCCGGAAGTGGCTCATGCAAGCCAAGTGTGCTCGGCCCACGCTTGGAGTGGATGTGATTTGCGAGATCGGGCAGCGCGCCATCGGCGATCGGCAGCGCGGTTGCTTCGA
The DNA here is from genome assembly GCA_963779435.1 of uncultured beta proteobacterium. Classification (GTDB taxonomy): domain Bacteria; phylum Pseudomonadota; class Gammaproteobacteria; order Burkholderiales; family Burkholderiaceae_C; genus CADEEN01. Next base: position 41,500 of record CAVZYL010000003.1, read on the forward strand.
TGGGCTCGGCGCATGGCCCCCACTGATCCACCTTCGCTGCCACCCGTTCCGCTCTGCCACAAATCCCATCGAGCAAAGAAAAACGGCCGCCCGGTGGGGCAGCCATCGTTCGACGTGCGGTGGTAGGCCGTGTTGGGATCGAACCAACGACCAAAGGATTATGAGACCGAGGCACCCTGGAAGGCACCTTATCAATCAACCACTTGCGACGCTTGCCTCACTGCTTCCCACGCACACCACGGCACAATCCTGGGACAGTCAACTGCAGCGTGACATGACTGCGGCACAGTCGCCAGAACGGCGCTGTGTTGCGGTCTTCATTGCTCGACATCGATGTGCCGATCGTGGATGGTTCTGCAGGCCGCGCGATGGCATCGACGAGCGCAAGCAACCCCCGGCCCGGCCGGTATGGAGTGTCGGGCACGCTGTGCGCGAATGAGGGCGAACCACATAGCCGCGTTCGACAGCGCGCCCCTGGGATGGCTCACATAGGCAGCCGCTGGGAAATGCGGACGGTCGCGACGGCTCCTTCCCGACCCACAGCACACGTTCGACCTTCGGTGACGAGCGTTCGCTTCGCTGCGGTTCCGGCCGTTGATGACTGCAACCTGAAGTCAGGGTCTCGGACGCATAACGGTCGACGAGGTCACTCGCGTGGGCGACAACCTGGTGACGCTCCGCCTGGGCGAAGTGGTGGGGTGCGGACTCCGGGCGAGCGGCAGCTGTTGATGACTGCGACCATCGCCGTCTGGCCGCAAACCCTCGATCGAGCGCGAGCTCAGCGCGCGGCAGGGAAGGACGGACGAAGGGCCTCGGTAGGCCCTTCGTCTTTGCCGCTCAGCGGCACCGATGGGGTGCTGTTTGCCGCGTTCAGCCTCGCGCTGCCGGATACCAGTTCCCGTGGATGCCGGCGGGCACGCGGTGCGACAGGTGCACCGTCGCGACAGGTCCGGACGCCACGTCGAGCGCGTCCAGCACGATCAGGTCGCTGCGGTGCTGCGTGCCGCGGTAGACGACGCTGAGCAGCCAGCCCTCGCCCTCGTTGGCGGTGGCGTGACGTGGCACGAACACTGGCTCCCCGGCGTAGTCACCGGTTTCAGGTCGCCACAGCGTGGTCGCGCGCGTCAGCGTGTCCACGTGGGCAATTGAGGCGCGGTCCGAGGCTTCACCGATGTTCGTGTTGGCCGAGCCTGACATGAACCATCCGTGCCGATGGGCCCGCAGCGCGAAGCGCTCGTCGATGCGTGGAAACTCCACCTGCACGTCGCTCAGCGGCTCGGTGGTGTAAGTGTCGTCCCCGCTTGCGAGGTCGAAGGTCCAGCGCACCAGCCGCGCGCCATGCTGCCGCCCGCGAGCGGGCGAACCGTCGGCCATCGGGTAGCCCGGCGGCACGTCGTACTCGACCATGTCGGCCACGATCTTCCCATCCAGCGTGTCGTACGCGTTGAGCGGATGGAACACGTAGCTTGCATCACCGCGGAACCAGCGCATGTCCGCCACCGACCCGTTGCGCGGCATGATGCCGATGCGGTTGCCGAGCTGCGGCTCCCATGCATAGGGCGGAAGGCCCTTGCGTGCACGTTCCATCGACGCGGTGAGCGGGAAGATGGGGAAGACGATATGGCCGGCGGTCGGCGCGAAATCGTGCACGACGCTGGAAAATGGTGCGATGAAGTGCTCGCTGCGACGCAGCTGACCGTCCGCACCGACGATGTGCAGGCGCATATCGCGCGATCCGAGACCGGCGGTCTGGTAGGCGAAGGCGATCAGCTCGCCGCACTGCGGATCGACCTTCGGGTGCGCCGTCATCGGACCGATGAGGTCGCCGCCGTACCGCTGGTAGTCCAGCGAGGACAGGGTTGACACGTCGACTTCGAACGGCGCGTGCGCCTCCTCAAGAGCGAGCAGATGGCCACCGTGCAGCACGATGTTGGTATTGGCCGTCGTCGAGCGCAGCTGCGCGAGGCGCGGGTCGTCCAGCGGCGAGGGCCCCAGCGTACCTGCAGACAACGCCTCGCCCGCGTCGTCCTCTAGCCGCCACTTCGGCGTGCGCACATAGCGGTTGCGGTAGGACGCCCGGCCAGCCGAGAGCCGGAACTCGTGAACCATGCCGTCACCGGCGAACCACTCGTAACGGCCCCGCGGTGCGAACCGCGGGTTCGGGCCGATTCGATACAGCGAGCCATCAAGCCCGAGAGGCAATTCGCCGCTCACTGGCAAATGGTCCGCGTCCCCCTCGAAGTGCAGCGGCGCGTAGTAGCCGTTGAGGAATGGGTTGTCTGCGGGAAAGGGCTTGGCCATGATGTCTCCTTGAGAAGGGGCGGTCGGATCGCCGCGACGCGCGGTGCGAAAGCGGCGGGTTCGAAGAAGCATTTAGGAAGTACGCGACGCACCCTGCCGGCGCATCGTTGGCATGACGCCTGATGCCGCCGCGTCGGCCGCGAGGCTGTGAAGCGCTCCGTGGGCGACGATCGATGCGATCTCGCCGCGGAGCAAGCCGATGTCCTTGAGCTGGTGATCGTCGAGCTTCGACAGCGTCTGCAGGTCGCGCCGGATGCCCCACGCTTCGACGCAGTGCGCCATCAATCCCCGACAAGTTCGTACGAGCCACGTCGAGACCATGGAGCACGAACGGCACCAGCGGGTGGCTAGCTCGTGGGAGTCACTTCGGCCTGATGTCATGGAGTTCTCCTGGAATTGAGTGCAAGTTGTGGGGCAATCGAGCCAACCGTGCCAGCGGTAGGCGGCAGGCCATGGAAAGATCGTTTGGTCAACGTTCGTTTTTGGCCTCGTCCTGGGCGCGCCGACGCCGAGCGTCAACGCCTCGTCTACCGATAGACGAGGCCCGAGAGCCGCCACGCCAACTGACGTCGCACAAGTGGCAGCCGCGAAACCGTCGATAGCAGCAGGTTGCGCACGCGGCGCAGTCCGGGACGGATCGTCGCCATGCGCGTCAACCGGTCGGCGAGCGCGACGATCTGCGCGGCCACCGGACGGCGCAGTGCGCCGTAGGCATCGAGCGCCCCGGCATCGTCCGCGAGCGCGGCCATCAGCGCATCGGCGAGGCTCACTGCATCGAGGATGCCGGCGTTCATGCCCTGCCCGCCGGCGGGGCTGTGCACGTGGGCCGCGTCGCCGGCGAGCACCACGCGGCCGTTGCGGTAGGCATCGGCGATGCGGTGGTGGACCCGGAAGCGCGAGCCCCACAGCACCTCGACGAACGCGCACCGGTTCGCGTTCCGGCCCGCGCGTGTCGAGCAGGCCCTGGACGAAGGCCATGTCGGGGTGCTCGGGCGCGTCGGCCACGGTGGCGATGATGCGATGCATGCCGCCCGGCAGCGGCGCCACCACCACCAGCCCCGCGGGCGAGAAGTACAGGATCACCTCGTCGTCGGCCACGGCGCCGCGCAGGCGCACGTCGGCCAGCACGAACGATTCGCCATAGCTGCCTCCCGTGAAGGGGATGCCTACCTGTTCGCGCACCGCGCTGTGCATGCCGTCCGCGCCGACGACGAAGCGCGCCGTCACGCGGCTGCCGTCGTCGAGCAGCGCGGTGGCGCGCGCCGCGTCCTGCGTCAGCGTCGACCAGCGTGCGGGGCCGCTGCACGCGCCCGCCGAGTGCCGACCAGGCGGTCGAGCAGCACGCCTTCGGTGACCGCCTGCGACACCATCAGCGTGTACGGGTACGCCGTCGGCAGCGCATCGAAGGCGATCGGCACGAGCACGCGGTCGCGGTCGCGGATCGTGAAGCGCTGGGCCTGGATGCCGCGCGAGACGAGCGTGTCCGCGACCCCCAGGCGCTCCAGCACCTCGAGCGTCCGGGCGTGCACCACCGCGGCGCGCGAGGTGTTCGCCCCCGCGGCCTGGTTGTCGATGAGGATGGTGCGCACGCCCTTGGCGATCAGCGCGGTGGCCAGCGTGAGCCCGGTGGGGCCGGCGCCGACGATCAGCACGTCGGTGTCGGTGCCGGCAGCAGGGGTGATGGCGGAAGCGTTCGTTTGCATGGCGGGTCCTTGGTTCGTCGCGAGGCGCCACGGTTGCGGCACGACGTGAAGGCTAGCGACGTCGGGCGCCCGAGTCGTCTCGGCGCCGTCTCGAAACGGTCTCGACCCGGCGCGGGCATTCGCTACAGTTGGACACCACAGCGCGTCCCTCCACCGATGAGCGAGCACCCGCCCCTGCTGATGCGGTTCGACGTGTTCGAACTCGACGAAGCCAATGCGCGGCTGCAGCGCCAGGGCCCAGCGTGCTGGAGGTGCCGCCGCGTGCGTTCTCGGTGCTGTGCGAGCTGGCGCGCCGGCCCGGCCAGCTGGTGACCAAGGACGCACTGCTCGATGCCGTGTGGGGGCACCGGCACGTCACCGAGTCGGTGCTGAAGTCGGCCATCAGCCAGCTGCGTGCCGCGCTCGACGACGATGCGAAGCGACCGCGACTCATCGAGACCGCGTCGCGGCGCGGCTACCGCTTCATCGCCGCGGCCGGGCCCGCCGCGCGAGTCAGCTCAGGCCGCGCGCCGATGGCGCCCGCATCGACCACGGCGACGCGCGCCGTGCCGCGTCGATGACCGGCCGCGGCGCGGCGCTGTCGCGCCTGCACGCCGCGTGGGGCCGGGCCTGCGCGGGCCAACGTCAGCTGTGCTGGCTGGCCGGCGAAGCCGGCATCGGCAAGACGACCCTGGTCGACCACTTCGCCGCCTCGCTCGGCCCGGTGGCCCTACGCGCGGGGCCAGTGCGTCGAGCAGCATGGCCCCGGCGAGCCCTACCTGCCCGTGCTCGAGGCGCTGGCGGCGCTCAGCCGCGACGACCCGTCGCTGGCCACGCTGCTGCGCAGCGTCGCACCGACCTGGCTGCTGCAGCTGCCCTGGCTGTGCAGCGAGCCGAGCGCGAAGGCCTGCGGCGCGAGCTCGCCGGCATCGAGCCAGGACCGCATGCTGCGCGAGTTCGGCGAGCTGCTCGACCGCTACACGCAGGACAGGCCGCTGCTGCTGGTGACCGAAGACCTGCACTGGAGCGACCACGCCACCGTGAACCTGATCAACCACGTGGCGCGCCGGCGCGGCACGGCGCGCTGGATGTGGCTGGCCACCTTCCGCGTGGCCGAGGTGATCGCCGAAGACCATCCGCTGAAGGCCCTGCGCCACGAACTGCGCCTGCACCGCCTGGCCGAGGAGATCCTCGATCGATCCCTTTTCGGAGCAGGAACTGGCCGCCTACGTCGCCCGGCGGCTGGACGGCGCCGAGTGGCCCGACACCTTCGTGCAGGCGCTGCACCGCCACACCGACGGCCTGCCGCTGTTCGTGGCCAACGTCATCGACGACCTGCTGGCGCAGGGCGCGCTGCAGGCCGGCGCCGCTGGCCGCGCGATGCGCGCCGCGAGCTTCGATGCGCTGTCGGTGCCCGAGAGCCTGGCCGGCGTGCATGGAAAGGCAGATCCAGCGCCTGCCCGCCGAGCAGACGGCACTGCTGGAAGCGGCCAGCGCCTGCGGAGTCGAGTTCAGGCCGACCGTGGTGGCCCAGGTGCTCGAGCGCGAGGTCGACTGGGTGGCCGCGGCAATGCGACCTGCTGGCGCGCCGGCAGCAGTGGCTGGCGTCGACCCAGGTGGAGCGCGGCGCGAATGGCGAGCTGGAAGCACGCTACGCCTTTCGCCATGCGCTGGTCCGGCACGTGTTCCACGACCGCATGGGCGCCCTGGCGCGCGCCCGCCTGCACCGCCGCGTCGCGCAGGCGCTCGCCAGCGCGCGCCGGGCGCCGCGGTCTCGGCCGCCGAACTCGCGACGCAGTTCGAGCTCGGGCAGGACCCCGACGCGGCCTTGCCCCACTGTGCGGCGGCGGCCGCGGGTGCGCTGCAGCAGTTCGCGCCGGCAGACGCCTTGCGCCTGGCCGATCGCGGCCTCGCGCTTGGCCGCGCGCTGCCGGCCCGGCGCGCCGGTGCAGGAATTGCTGGCCACGCTGCACACGCTGCGCGGCGCATCGGCCGCGCAGGTGCTGGGCGTCAGTGCCGACGAGACCCTGCAGTCGTTCGAGCGGGCGCAGGCCGCGATGGAGGGGCGGCCGCAGCATCCGCTGCGCAGCATGGCACTGCACGGCCTGGGACTCGGCCTGTTCCTGCGCGGCGGACCGCGCAGGCGCGCGAGTTGGCCGAGCGCAGCCTGGCGCAGGCGCTGCAGCGCGACGATCCGGTGCTGACCGTCGCCGCCTGCGACCTGCTCGGCCAGATCATCAAGCTGGAAGGGCCGCCGCGCGAGGCGATCGCCGTGCTCGAACAGGGCATCCAGGCGGCGGCGGCGCTGGACGAACAGCACGCTGCAGTCGGCCTTCGTTCTCGACCCGCTGGTCAACATGCGGGCGGCGCTGGCCATCCCCTTGCTGCTGGCGGGCTGCGACCAGCGCGCGAGGACCCAGTCCGACCTGGCGCTGGCGCGCGCCGCGGGCCTTGAAGCAACCGATGGCGCGCATGATCGCGACATGGCTGGCGATGCTGTGCGACATCCGCCGCGGCGCCCGCGACCAGGTCGCCGCGCTGGCGGCGCAGCTGCGCAGCCATCACCGACGAAGGTGCGCTGGCGCCAGAGCGAAGGTCCGAGCCAGTGGTTTGCGGGTCTGGTGCACGCCTGGTCGGGCATGCCCGCGCGAAGGCCATGCGCAGATCGACCGCGCCTACCGGCACAGCGCCCAGGTGGGCATGCTGTACGGCGCTTCGGAAGTGCTGGGCTATGCCACCGAAGCGCTGGTTCTCGCGGGCGACTGGGCCACGCGCCGCGCAGCAGGTGGACGAGGCGCTGCAACTGGCCACGCGCCTGCACGACCACTCGCTATCGGACTCAGTTGCTGCTGCTGAAGCGGCGCATCGCGCTGGCCCAGGGCGCCCGAGAAGACGCCGACGACGCCGCCCGGCAGGCCCTGCTCGAGGCCCGCCGTCAGCAGTCACCGTGGCTCGAGATGACCGTCCTGGTCGATGTCTGCGAAGGCTCGTCCGCAAGCCCCGAAGACATCGAGGCGCTGCGAGGCGTGGTCGCGAGCCTGCGAGAGAGCAGCAGCGCACCGTTGATGAACCGCGCGCGCGCGCTGCTGAACGGCACCTGAAGAGACCGCCCCGACCGCCGTCGACCACGCAACGGACACAGTGCCTGTTGGCGCCCGGCGGGCCGCCGCGCCCCGTGGTCGAGACCGAAACGAGACGGCTTTGGCACGACTCCGGGGCGGCCGCGGCCTACGCTGGCAGCTCCGACGATCCGCAGTCCCGACCCGCCATTTCGAACGCACGCACGCGCCATGACACTGAATCGCGTTCCCTCCCATCCCAGCAGCCTTTGCTACGTGCTGAAGCTGCACCGCGACTCGCAGCCTTCGCAAGGACGGATCTCGGGCCTGCTAGAACACATCGGCACCGGTCGCTCCATCGCGTTCACCGACGCCGAGGCGCTGGTTGCAGCGCTGCTGGCGCATGCAGCCACGCATGCGGCCTAGGAGTGTGGGCGGCAGTAATTTGCCGAGCCCACGAGATTGATCGACTCGCCTCGCGGTGTGCCGATTCGCGCGGTTACGCTGACCGACGCCGCGATGTTGAGTCCCAGGAGCGGCTCAGGGCGACCCTGAGGCACTGCAATGAGGTCGAATTGGCTCATCTTGCTGCCCTCATGCCGCTTGCATGGCACCCATGCGCCGCAGGTTCAGCGCCAGGCACACGAGCTTCCACTCGGCCTGCACGCGGTGCAGCCCGCGCAGGCTGAACTGACGGAACCCCAGCACGTTCTTGATCCAGCCGTTGGGCGGCTCGGCGATCCACTTGCGTCGGCGGTAGGCCGCCTGGCCTTCATTGGTCTGCAGCTTGGCGGCCATCGCCGCCGTGTGCGGATAGGTCGTCGGGATCGACCTGCGCCTGCTGCTTGCCCTCGCGCCCCAGCGCCACCACCAGTTCGCATGCGCTGCCGGCGCGAGCGCCTCGAAGTTCTCCTCGCTGCGGTAGCCCGCATCGGCCAGGCCTTGCTCTGGGCAGCGCGCCGAGGTTGTCCTTGACCGCTTGCAGCATCGGCAGCAGTTCGCCGCGCGTCCGCGGCGTTGTTGCTCAGCTCGGCGGCCACGATGATGTGCGCCGTGTCGTCCACCGCCGTCTGCGCGTTGTAGCTCGGCGTCGAAGCCCGCCGCCGGCGCGCTTCATGATGCGGCTGTCGGGGTCGGTGAAGTTGTCCTGCGCCTTGGCCTCGGGCACACCGAACTCGCGCTTGTAGCGGCCGCCCTTGGGATTGCCGTCCTCGTCGCGCGGCTTGCGGTCGTCGTCGTCGCTGCGCCCGCGCTCGATGTCGGCGTCGCGCTGGCGCTGCTCCAGGCGCTGGCGCGCTGCGGCGATGGCCTTCCAGCCGCATCCTCGCGCCGCTCGATCTCGGCCGGGATGTCCAGTTCGGGCTCGTTCGCCTCGGCCTCGTCGGCTGCGCGTGGCGCGCTGCAGCAGCGCGTCGATCTGTGCCTTGAGTTCGGCTTCGGCCTGCTGCATGCGCTCGTAGCTCATGGCCTTGTGGCGGCTGGCGTTGGCCTTGACCTTGGTGCCGTCGATGGCGATCGTGCCCAGCTTGACCAGGCCCATCTCGCGCGCCAGCTCGCACCACCTGCACGAACAGATCGCGACAGCTCCTTCAGATGCAACGCCCGGAAGTCGCGGATCGTGCGGTGCGCGGGGAAGTTGCCCGCTGCCAGCATCCGAAACGCCACGTCCTCGTGCAGCCGGCGCTCGATCTTGCGCGAGCTGAACACGCCCGTGGCATAGCCATAGACCAGCACCTTGACCATCATCGCCGGGTGGAACGGCTGGTTGCGCGCACCGCCGCCGGCGTAGCGCGCGTAGAACGCACTCAGATCCAAGCGCGTCAACGGTGTCGCTGATGAAGTAGCGCCAGGTGCCCCTCGGGCAGCCAGTCCTGCAGCGCCGCGGGCAGCAGCATCATCCTGCTGCGGTTCGTAGGGACGGTAGCTGTGGCCATGCCGTCCAACGACTCAAGTGCATCATCGGCCGTCAGGGACTTCCCTTCTGCCGCCCAGACTCCTAGGCCAATCGCGACGCCGCCGGCGGATGAGTGAGCCACCTTTGGGTGTTTGACGGGCAGGTCGGGCTGCTTCGCACGATCGAGCCCGAGCCGACCGCAGCCGAGTTGATTCGCCAGGCTTGGGATGCGTTCCAGGCGTTCCTAGACACTGACACGCCGCCGCCACTGGTTGATGCGGATACCGCGTGCAGCGTGACGACGCAGCGTGGGCTACAGCGGCTTAGGCGTATGCGGTGGCGAACCTGGCAGCAAGTGGCATCAGACGCAGCGCTCGATCGCGCCAAGGGGGCGCTGGTGGCCTTGGCGGTGCATCCGCGTGAGCAAGGCGCTGGCGTCAGCGTGACGCGGTACTGGAAGGCCGGAAACGTCGACTACAAACGTGTGGTCGAGCTGCGCGGTGTCGATCTGGAGCAGTACCGAGGTCGGGGGCGATAAGAGGTTCGGGTGACAGATAAGGCGTGATCGCATGTAGCGTCGATGCGGGCACGCCGTCCGCGCATTTGCGCAAGATGCCCACAGATTGCCTACAAGGCATTAAGCGAAGGGGTATTTCCGCGTGCAGAGATCCAAAGCATTGTCTATGGTAGGCCGTGTTGGGACTTGAACCAACGACCAAAGGATTATGAGTCCTCTGCTCTAACCAACTGAGCTAACGGCCCGTGGCGGCGATTCTAGAGACCGCCCCGTGTGCCCCCCGGCCCCACGGGCGGTTCGGCTCACTTGGTCAGCAGCACCGGCACGCCGGCGTGCTCGAGCGTGCTTTGGGCCACCGAGCCGAGCAAGGCGCCGGTGTGCGTTCCCAGGCCGCGCGTGCCCATCACGATCAGGTCGGCGCCCAGCGTGTTGGCCAGTGCGGCGATGGTCGCGCCCGGATCACCGACCTTGCGGTGGACCTGGTAGCGATAGCCCGCGGCGTCGAGCAGGGCGCAGGCCGGTGCGAGGGCGGCATCGCTGCGCTCGCGGTGGTACTCGTCACGCGTCTTGAGGTCGACGAAGTTGGATACGTCGCCGGGCAATGAGCGCTGCACGTTGACCAGATGCAGGTCGACGCCGGTCGGGTCGCGCAGCGCGTCGCGGATCGTCATCAGCTGCTGCACGGCGCGCGCCGCGTGAGCCGAGCCGTCGACGGCCAGCAACACCCGGCCGATGCCCGCGGCGGCATGCGCCGGCGCGCCACCCTGCATTTCGCTGGCCTGCTTGGCCGCGGCCCGCCCGGCCAGCCACTTGCCTACCAGGACCACGCCGATCGCACCGAGTGCCGGCGCGACGTAATGCAGCACCGCCGCGTTCGCGTCGACCCAGGCCTTGACCGCCGGATCGCTGATCGCCATCTCGCCGGCGACCCAGCCGAGCAGGGCCGCACCGCCGGTGATGATGATCGGAAAGCGCGTCATCAGCGTCAGCAGCAAGGTGCTGGCGAACACCACCAGCGGAATCGAGATCGCCAGGCCGATCACCAGCAAGGTCTCGCTGCCCTTGGCTGCCGCAGCCACGGCGATGACGTTGTCCAGGCTCATCACCAGGTCGGCGACCAGGATCGTCTTGATCGCCGAGAACAGGCTGCCGCTGCCGCCGGCGTGGCCGCCGCCCTCGCCTTCGCTCTCGGGCAACAGCAGCTGCACCGCGATCCAGAGCAGCAGCGCAGCGCCGACCAGCTTGAGGTAAGGCAAGCGCAGCAGTTCGACGGCCACGATGGTCAGCACGATCCGCATCACCACCGCGGCGCCGCTGCCCCAGGCGATGGCGCGCTTTTGCTGCTGCGGCGGCAGGCCGCGCGCGGCCAGCGCGATGACCACCGCGTTGTCGCCCGACAGCACGATGTTCACGCCGATGATCTCCATCAGCGCAACCCAGAAATCCGGGCTCGACAACGTCATGGTCATGGCTCCTCCGGCGTGCGGTGCGTCGCCCTCAGCGTACCAGCCCCGCGAGCGCCTGCCCGCCGCCATAGCTGCCCTGCTGCGGCGCAACGCCGCCAGGCCGGACACGCACGGCGCAGTACTTGAACTCGGGGATCTTGGCGAACGGATCGAGTGCGGCGTTGGTCAACCTGTTGATCGCCGCCTCGTAGTAGCAGAACGGCACGAACACCGCGCCGCGCGGCGTGCCGTCGTCGGCGCGCGCGTAGAGCGCGACCTCGCCGCGGCGCGAGGCGATCGTCACGACGCTGCCAGCCGCGGCGCCGAGGGCCTGCAGATCCAGCGGGTGGATCAGGGCCGTCGGGTCGGGCTCGATCGCGTCGAGCACAGTGGCGCGGCGGGTCATGCTGCCGGTGTGCCAATGCTCCAACTGACGGCCGGTGATCAGCACCATCGGGTATTCGGCGTCGGGCCGCTCGTCGGCCGGGATGATGTCGGCCGGCACGAAGCGCGCCTTGCCGCCGTCGCGCGGGAAGTCCTCGGTGAAGACCACCGACTGGCCCGGGTCGCCCTCGTGCACGCAGGGGTAGGTCACGGCGTGCTCGCGCTCGAGCCGCTCCCAGGTGATACCACCGATGCTGGGCATCGTGTGGCGCATCTCGTCGAAGACCTCCGACACGTGGCCGTATTTCCAGCCGCAGCCGAGCTGGTTGGCGATCTGCTCGATGATCCACAGGTCCTGCCGCGCATCGCCCGGCGGGTCGACGGCCTGGCGGCCCATCTGCACCAGCCGGTCGGTGTTGGTGAAGGTGCCGGTCTTCTCCGGGAAGGCGCCCGCGGGCAGGATCACGTCGGCCAGGTAGGCGGTTTCGGTCAGGAAGATGTCTTGCACGACCAGGTGCTCGAGCGCGGCCAGTCCTTCGAGGCTGGACGCGCTCCGCGGCACGCGCGGCCCCGTCGGTCATCGTGGAGGTCGTCTCGGCGAGCGCCTCCGCGCGCAGTAGCCCGGCCTCGCCTGACACCTTCCACCGGATCGGTCTGCGCAGGCAACTCCGACGCGAGCGCCGTGCCGATGCGCGCGGCGAAGACCGAGCACCTTCGAGCAGGCTGTTGCTCGCGAGGCGGTTGGCGCCGTGAACGCCGGTGCAGGCGACTCTCCGGCATGCGTAAAGCCCGGGGATCGTCGCTTCCACTCCGGAAGCGCGGCCGTTGGGGTCGGTCGTACCCCACCTGATACGTAATGAGCCACCGGGGTGACGGGTATCGGCTGGGTCACCGGGTCGATGCCGGTCGCGGCTGCGGCAGGTCGCGACGATGGTCGGGAACCGGGCTAGCAGCACCGCCTCGCCGAGGCCGCGGGCATCGAGGAAGAGGTGGTCGGTGCCGGTCGCCGTCATCACGCGCGACATCTGCTTCGTGACGACGTCGCGGGGGGCCGAATCCCTCAAGGGGTGGCCGTCTTCCGGCATGACGCGCGCGCCGCCGGCGTCGACAAGCACGGCTCCCTCACCTCGGACGGCTCGGCTCGACGAGCGGCTGCTGGCCCTGTGCCGCTCCGCCCAGCCAAAGGGAGGTCGGGTGGAACTGGACGAATTCGAGGTCGGTGACCCGGGCCCCGGCGCGCAACGCGACCGCAACGCCGTCACCGGTGGAGACCGGTGGGTTCGTGGTGCTGGCGAAAATCTGGCCGAGCCCTCCGGTCGCGAGCACTATCGCGCGCGACAGGACTGCGCCCACGCCGTCGCGGCTGCCTTCGCCGAGTACGTGCAGGGTCAGGGCGGCGACGGGGGCGGGCGAGCCGCCGCTTGCCGTGCCGCGTAGCAGCTCGAGCACCAGCGCGTGTTCGATGACCTCGACGCCCGGATCGCCGCGCACGGCCGCGACGAGGGCGCGCTGCACCTCGAGACCCGTCGCGTCGCCTCCCGCATGCACGACGCGGTTACGCGAATGCCCTCCCTCGCGGGTGAGCGCGAAGTCGCTTCCATTCTGGTCGCGGTCGAACGCGGCGCCGAGTGCGGCGAGTTCGCGCACCCGTCCCGGCCCCTCGGTGACGAGCAACCGGACGGCGGCCTCGTCGCGGTTGCCGACTCCGGCGACGAGGGTGTCGCGCAAGTGCTGCTCCGGGTCGTCCTCGGGGCCGAGGGCGGCAGCGATACCGCCCTGCGCCCAGCGGGTCGATCCGTCGTCCAGCCGCGCTTTCGTGACCAGCAGGACCGAGCAATCCGGCCTGCCTGGCATGAAGGACCGCCGCGAGGCCGGCCACCCCGGAACCGACGACGACGACGTCGGCCTGACGCGTCCATCCGGGAGACGGCGCGCGAAGGCGGGTGGCGAGCGGGCTCGACCTCGTGGGACTGGCCAGCGTGTCGCCGCGTACCAGGCCGGGCAGCGGCTCCGCGGGGTCGCCGCCCGTGCCGGTCACCCGATTCTCGGCATCGACGAAAACGACCCGCGGGGTGAACGAGCGCGCTTCCGCCGTTTCCATCACGCCGTAGGCGATGAGGATCGACCAGATCGCCGACGTGCACGAGGCGGGCGGCGGCGCCGTTGATCCCGATGACCCCGCTGCCGCGCGGA
>CAVZYL010000004.1:0-55972 GCA_963779435.1 uncultured beta proteobacterium
GAAGCAGGCATGAGTGATGCACACGATTTCGGGAGGCGGTTGCGGTTGTGCGCCGCTTTGGTGATGGCGCTCGGATTGGCGGCCTGTGGTGACAGCGAGGACACCGCGCCCCAATCCAGCGTGAATCTCGTCAATCCGGCGGTATCGTCGTTGCTGAGTACTGTCGATGCCATCGGCGTCGGCGGTAGCGACCTGCTCTCGCACAACCCGACCCGCGCCGACCTGTCCCTGCAATCCAACCTGAAGGGCGCGACGGTCAGCTTGCGCTTCTCGTGCACCGGCTGCGACATCACGGTCAGCGCTGCAGGCAGCAGCGTCGGGGCCAATCAGTACATCGCGATCCCGTTCCCGACCCTTGACGCCGCGTCGGACGCCATCGTCGTCGTCACCGACAAGGTCAGCGGCGCGACGGCCCAGTACACGCTGCACGCCAAACCACTTGACTATGTGCGCTACACCTACTCCGCCAATGCGCCACAGGCGGGCGATCTCTACCTCACACCGTTCGATCCCCAGGGCTATGGCGCGCCTTACGCCTACATCGTCGAGACCGATGGCAGCCTGAAGTACTACTACCGCAATCCGCGCGGCCGCACGATTCACGACTTCAAGAAGACGGTGTTGCCGGGTGGCGCCACCCGTTACAGTTTCTACGATTCAGCGGCCGGGGCGATACGGGTCATGGACGACGCTTTCAACCTGATCGAGAACGTCAGTGCGCTCGCCTTCCCCGACGGCAATACCTATGCCGTGAACCTGCACGATCACCTGATCCTCGACGACGGGCACTACATCCTGGGCGTCTACGCATCGAAGACGGTGAACGACATTCCTGCCCTGCCAGGGCAGTCCCTCTTTGTCGGGGGCAGCGGCTTGCAGGAAATCCAGAACGGCGCGGCCGTCTTCAATTGGCTGACTACGGATCACCCCGAGTTGTATGCCTGCTCGACCGAAGGCAACGCCTATGCGCAGAACAACGGCGCCGACTATGCGCATTGGGACTCGGTGCAGGTCGACGCCGATGGCAATTGGCTGGCCTCGTTTCGCCATCTCGACGCCGTGCTCAAGATCGACCACAGCAATGGCGCGATCCGCTGGATCCTGGGCGGGCCATGCGATCAGTTCGCGCTGACGGCGAACCAGAAGTTCGCACACCAGCACGACGCGCGACGCACACCCGATGGGCGCCTCGGCCTGTTCGACAATGCCAAGGGTGGCGCCGCTTCGCGTGTCGCGGCCTTTAACCTCGATGAAGCGGGCAAGACCCTGGTCGCGGGCAATCCGGCCTTGCCGGGATTTGCCGAGTTCAGCTCCGACATGCACCAGAGCTTCAACATGGGCAGCGCCCAAATGTTTGCCGGCGGCAAGGTGCTGGTCGGCTGGGGCGAGTTCCAGGGCTTGCTGAACGACGTCTCGGAGTTCGACATGGCGGGTGGTGCGTTGTCGATGCAATTGACCCTGCTGCCGAGCGCCTACTCGAACGGCTACTTCTCGTACCGGGCGCGCAAGTTGCCCTGAGCGCGCCGGCGCAGGCGCGCTACGCCGGCCGAGCGCCAGCGCCGCTGTCGGAGCGGCGAGCGGACAAGACTGCGAAGCAGTGAACTACTGCACGGCGCATTCGCGCCCGGCCATGCAGAGCAAGTCGACTTGGCAGAGCATCGCGGCACACCAACATCCAAAAGGAACCGCCATGCGAATCAGCCCGAAGTCGACCATCGCCTGGAACCTGGCACGCGGCGTATGCACCGGCACATTGAGTGCCGTGGTCGCCACGACGGCTTGTGCGGCGGACAGGATCTTCCTGAAGCTGGGCGACATTCTCGGTGCCTCGACCGCGCCGGGACACAAGGATGAAATCGATATCACCTCCTACGCGCAGGCATTCCGCAATGGCGCGAACTTCGGCTTTGGCGCCGGCGCTGGCGGCGGCCGCGTCAGCTGCGGCGACATCACCGTATTGAAGAATATCGACCGGGCAAGCCCCAAGCTGATCATGCAGGTGACCACTGGCCAACATATTCCTAGCGGCGTCATCACCTTCAGCACCGGCGGCGAGCCGGCGCTCGAGTACTACAAAGTGCAACTGACCGGCATCATGGTCGATGCCGTCGAGCAGGTCGACCCGCCGGGCGAGGTGGGGCTCACCGAGAAGGTCAGCCTCAAGGCGCGCCAGTTCTCGTTCACCTATGTGCCGCAAGATGCCAAGGGACAGCTCGGCACGCCGGTGACCTTTGGCTGGGACTGCGCGTCGAACAGGGCCTTCTGAATCTGCCGCGACGCACGATGCGCACGTTTGTCGAACACGGCCTGTCGACTCGTTGCGTCGGCAGTGCCTGCTTCCATTGCACTAGAAGCGCGCCGTCAGCCCGACCTGCACTTCGCCCTGCGACACCAGGTCGCCGCGCACGTTGACGACGCAGCCGCCGCTGCACATGAAGCCGCCGCTGCTGTTCACCAAGGTCGCGTAAGCGCGGGCCTCGATACGCAGCGACGCCCATTGCGCGAGCGGAACCTCGTAGCCGAAGCCCAGGTTCATCGATGGGCGCATTTCAGCCGTATACGGGCCACCGCCCGGATCGAAGACCGTGAGCCCCACGCCGCCCACCAGGTAGGGGCCCCTGCCGACCTGGCCATCGACGAAAACGTTGCCGCCAACGTGCAGGTAGGTTATTCGCAGTGCAACGAGCGTGGGAGTCGCCGGCGCCGCCGCATTGCCCGCGTCGAGTTGCGTGCGCTGGTGCGACAAATAGAACTGGTATTGGCGGGCGAAGTCCAGCGGCAGGTCCAGGCTGATCGCCCCGACGGCCGAGTTCTCGATGCGCAGCGGTGCGTTGCTGTCGGCATCGGTGAGGCTTCCGCCGCTGCGGTAGCCGCCATACAGCGTCACGGCGCTTTGTGTCGCCTGGGCCGAAGCCGTGCCCGCAGCGCCGGCAAGCACGATGATGGGCAGAAGGGTCAGGAACTTGCGATGCGCCGGCATGGTATCTCCGCAGGCTGGGCGAGGTGGGTCGGACACCGTCGGTGTGCGCACTGACCCGATACCGAGCGATGCTACAGCGCCTGCGGCGTTGCGCATGAGGTCGTTGTTGAGGTGTCCAACCAGGGCGACACTGCAACTCGGCAACCCACGGCGTTTGT
The DNA here is from genome assembly GCA_963779435.1 of uncultured beta proteobacterium. Classification (GTDB taxonomy): domain Bacteria; phylum Pseudomonadota; class Gammaproteobacteria; order Burkholderiales; family Burkholderiaceae_C; genus CADEEN01. Next base: position 3,139 of record CAVZYL010000004.1, read on the forward strand.
CGTCCGACAGGCGCACTGACGCAACTCAATGGATTCGAGCCGATACCGGTATCCAATTCACTGTGCCTTGGATATTCGGTGAGCGGCACCGGTATTGGCGAGATGCCGTTTCATCGACAGGCTTACGAGGTGTCGATATGGAACGAATCTGGTTGAGTCACTACCCGCCCGGGATCCCGGCCGAGGTCGATGTGCAGCGAGTTCGCCTCGCTCAAGGACGTGCTGCTGCGCAGCTGCCAGCGCTTCGGCGCATTGCCCGCCTACAGCAACATGGGCGTCGTCGATGACCTACGCCGAGCTCGACCGGTCGAGCCGCGACTTCGCCGCCTACCTGCAGCAAATCGCTGGGGCTGCAGAAGGGCGATCGGGTGGCGATCATGATGCCCAACCTGCTGCAGTATCCGGTGGCGCTGTTCGGCGTGCTGCGGGCCGGCCTGGTGGTCGTGAACGTCAATCCGCAGTACACGCGCGCCCGAGCTGCGAGCACCAGCTCAAGGACTCGGGCGCCGCGGCCATCGTGGTGCTGGAGAACTTCGCCCACACGCTGCAGGAGGTGCTGGACAAGAACCCGACGCTGAACCTGGCCGTCATCACGACCGAAGGTCGGCGACATGCTCCCGGTGGTCAAGGAGCTGCTCACCAACGTCGTGGTCAAGTACGTGAAGCACATGGTGCCCGAATGGAAGATCGCGGGCGCCACCGAGTTCAACGCGGCGTTGCGCGCAGGGCACGGGCAGGCGCTGGAGGACGTGCCGCTGAGCCACGACGACACGGCCTTCCTGCAGTACACCGGCGGCACGACCGGCGTGGCCAAGGGCGCTGTGCTGACCCACGGCAACCTGGTGGCGAACGTGCAGCAGATGACGGCGTGGATCGCGCGTGACCTGGTCGACGGCAAGGAGGTGTTCGTCTGTCCGTTGCCGCTGTATCACGTCTACGCGCTGACCTCGCAGTCTCGTGTTCATGAAGATCGGCGCACACACCGTCCTGGTGACCAATCCGCGCGACATGCAGGCCTTCATCCACGACCTCAAGCAAGTACCCCTTCACGGTCATCATCGGCGTCAATACGCTGTACCGGGCGCTGCTCGATGCGCCCGAATTCGCGGACGTGGACACGCGCAGCCTGAAGGTGACCAGCGCCGGCGGCATGGCCGTGCAGCGCGTGGTGGCCGAGCGCTGGAAGCAGCGCACCGGCGTGCCCGTCATCGAAGGCTACGGCTTGACCGAAACGTCGCCGGTCGTGATCGCCAATCCGCTCGACATCGACGCACTGGACCGGCACGATCGGCGTGCCGATTCCGTCGACGCAGGCCGCGATCCTCGACGACGACGACAACGAACTCGCGGTCGGCGAGGTCGGCGAGATCTGCGTGCGCGGACCGCAGGTCATGCCGGGCTACTGGAACCGCCCCGACGAGACCGAGAAGGTTTTCACCCGCGACGGCTGGCTGCGCACCGGCGACATGGGGTTCATGGACGAGCGCGGCTACTTCAGGATCACGGACCGCAAGAAGGACATGATCGTGGTCTCCGGCTTCAAGGTCTTTCCGAACCAGATCGAAGATGTCGTCGCGCTGCATCCGGGCGTCGGCCGAGGTCGCCGCCATCGGCGACCGGACGAGAGGTCGGGCGAGGTCGTCAAGATCGTCGTCGTGAGAAAGGATCCGGCGCTCACCGAGCAGGCCCTGCTCGAGCATTGCCGCCAACACCTCACCGGCTACAAGATGCCCAAGATCGTCGAGTTCCGCAGCGAGCCGCTGCCGAAGTCCAACCTCGGCAAGATCCTGCGCCGGCAATTGCGGCAGGCGCCGGCTCAGGCGGGCGTCGGGTCAGGAGTCAGCGTGCCGACACCCTGAGTCGGCGCGCCGCGAGGCCGCCATTGACATATCATGATCCGGTGCGTTGATTCCTGCTCGAGGAGCGTGCCATGCTGAATCGTCGCGGCTTCCTGCAAGCCGGCTGTTCCGTTCCGATCCTGCTGGCGCCAGCCGCCTTGTCGGCGCAGACCAAACCGGAGAAGTTGACGATCCTGTCGCACCGGGTGCATATGTCGGTGCTGACCGCGGCAAAGGGCGGGGACGCCACCGCCGAATGGTCCAAGCGCAACGGCATCGCGCTGGACTGGGTCACGCTGGACACCGGGCCGCTGCACGAGCGCCTGTTCCGTGAAGCGAGCCTGGGCTCGACCTCGATCGACCTGGCATTCATCCTGAACTCCCGTGCCACCCCCAACGTGGCCAACCTGCTCGAGCCGCTCGAGGCCCTGATGCAGGCCAATCCGCTGGACGACGCGGACGACATCTTTCCCGGCCTGGTCGCCGCCATGAAACTGGGCGGCAAGCAATACGCGGTGCCGCAGCGCCACGCCACCACCGGGTTTCATTACAACGAGGCGATCTTCAAGGAGCGCGGCGTGCCGGTCCCGAAAACCTTCGAGGACGTGATCGATGCAGCCAAGAAGCTGACCTTCACGCGCCCCGATGGCTCGCAGGTGTTCGGCTTCCTGATCGAAGGCGACAACTATCCGAACGTGATCGACATGGCGCGCGCCTACGACGGTGATTTCATCACCGGCGACTTCAAGCTCGGCGTCGACCAGCCGCCGATGCTGCGCGCGGTGCAGACCATGCGCGACCTGTATGTTGCCGGCGCCATCCCGCGCAACTGGACGACGATCAAGAGCGAAGAGGTCAATACCTGGATGCAATCGGGCCGCGTGGCGATGACCATCAACTCCTTCGGCCGCACCCAGTTCTACAACGACAAGGAGAAGTCGAAGAATCCGGGCGAAATGAAGGTGATGGCCCTGCCGGCCTCGCGCGAGCTGCAGGGCAAGTTCCCGGCGTCGGCGCCGGCGAAGACCGAATTCTGGTCGATGTGCATCCCGAAGAACGCGCGCAACAAGTCCTTCGCGTGGAGCCTGATCAAGGAACTCTCGAACAAGGACAACACCTTGAAGGCCGCGCTCAACGGCAACGGGCCGGTGCGCGCTTCCACATACGCCGACGCGCGTTTTGTCGCCAGCGTGCCGTATGCCGCCGCCGAGGCGGCGACGCTGAAGGTCGCACGGGTGCCGATCCCGGCGTTCGACAACGCGGCCAAAGCGGGCGACGCCTTCGTCGAAGAGCTGCAAGCGGCCGTGCTGGGGCGCAAGCCGGTGGCGCAGGCGATGGAGGATCTGGCCAAGCGGGTCAAGCCACTGCTGCCGTGATCCGCAGCGACCGCCTGACTGCCGGCCTGCCTCGCGTCACGCTCGCGCACCTGCCGACGCCGCTGGAGGCGGCACCCCGCCTGTCGGCCGCAGTTGGCGGGCCGCCGGTCTGGATCAAACGCGAAGACCTGAGCGGCTTGGCCCTGGGCGGCAACAAGCCCCGCCAGCTCGAGTTCCTGCTCGCCGCCGCGCTGGCCGAGGGCGCGCAAGCGATCGTCACCACGGCGGCCGTGCAGTCCAACTTCTGCCGCGCCTGTGCGGCGGCCGGCGCCAGACTCGGGCTGACGGTCGGCCTGCTGCTGCGTGGCCATGCGCAAGACGAGGTGCAGGGCAACCACCTGCTGGACAAGGTTTTCGGCGCCGAGATCCGCTACATCCCCACGCAAGACCCCTACGATCCGCGCATCGCGGCCTGGCTCGACGCTTTCGTGGCCAACTTCGAGCGCCGCGGGCTGAAGACGCATGTGCTGCATCTGCCGGGACGAACCGGCACCCTGGGTGCGGCCGCGATGGTCTGCACTGGCGAGGAAATGGCGCAGCAGTTCGCCCAGCAAGGCTTGCTGCCGCGGGCCGTCTTTGTCGCGGCGGGCTCGGGCCTGACCGTGGCCGGTCTGACATTGGCGTTCAAGTCCTTGGGTGTGGCGTCGCGCGTGGTTGGCGTCTCGGTGCAGCGTGCGGCATCGTTCATGGTGCCGCTGATCGTCGAGCGCGCGAACGCGGCGGCTCAATTGCTCGGCCTGACGGTGCGCATCAACGCAAGCGATTTCGATTTCGACGACCGCCACATCGGCCAAGCGTACGGAGTGCCTTCGCGCGAGGCCGCCGAGGCGATTGTGTTGGCCGGACATAGCGAAGGCTTGATCCTCGATCCGGTCTACACCGGCAAGGCGCTGGCCGGCATGCTGGCCCAGGTGCGCGAAGGCGCTTGGCGCGGCACAGGTCCCTTGGTGTTCTTCCACTCGGGCGGCGTGCCGGGTTTGTTCGCCAACGCGGCGAAGTTGGCGCCTTGGCTGCCGGCGTGACGCAAGGCATGGACTCATGAGCGATCTGGCCATCAGCAGCGTGCGGGCGATTCCCCTCACGGCCTCGATGCAAGCCGGCACGCGCACCTCGCAGGGCGATTTCGGCGCGGTCTCGATCGTGCTGGTCGAAATCCGCAGCGTCGACGGGCTGGTGGGTTTCGGCGAATGCCTGGCGCGCTTCGGCGCGCGCGCATACGCCTTGTTCATCAACGAGGTGCTGGCGCCCAAACTCGTCGGCCAGTGCGCCTTCGACATCCGCCGCCTGTGGCAGCTCATGCGCGCATCGCTGTCGGGCCGCGCGGGTGGCGTGCTGGTCGAGTCCATCGCCGGTGTCGACATTGCCCTGTGGGACTTGGTCGGCAAGGCGCTGGGCCAGCCGGTGCACCGCTTGCTGGGCGGCCTCGGGCGCACACAGGTCGACTGCTATGCCTCCTCCATCAACTGGGCCGGCGCACCACAGATGCGCGACCAGACGCAAGCGGTGAAGGCCATGGGTTTCAAGGCGATCAAGGTCAAGCTGGGCCAGCCGGTCGCCCGCGCGATTGAAGCCGCCACGGTCGTGCGCGAAGCCGCCGGGCCGCACATCAAGCTCGCGGCCGACGCCAACTGGGCCTATTCGGTCGATGAAGCGGTGCGCGTGGGCGAAGCCCTGCGTGCACTGGACTACTGGTTCTTCGAAGAGCCGATCGGTCCCGAAGACATGGCGGGCTACCGCCACTTGCGGCGCAAACTTTCGGTGATGTTGGCGGCCGGCGAGAGCGACTACACCGTGGAGCATGCGGCCCAGTGGATGCGGCACCGCCTGATCGGCCTCGTCCAGCCCGACGTGGCGCGTGCCGGCGGCATCAGTGAGACGCGCGACATCGCGGCGCTGGCGCAGGCCCACCATGTAGGTTACGCGCCGCACGTCGGTTGGTCGGGCGCAGTCTGTGTTGCCGCGAGCCTGCAACTCGCCGCCGCGATGCCGGCCTTCGCGAGCTTCGAGTGCATGTTCATCGGCAACCCGCTGCGCGATGAACTATGCACGTTGCCCGTCGGCGATGCGGCCGGCCTCATCGACGGCCGATTGGCGGTGCCGCAGGGCCTAGGCCTGGGCGTCGAGATCAACTGGGACGCGGTGCAGCGCTACCGCGTCGACCAGTGATCGTGCCCGCTCCGTGCCACGTCGCGCAGGCGCGCAGGCGGCCAGCGTGGTCCACGCGGTGAGCAGCGCGTGGGCCGCTTGAAGTCTTCGACGCGGCAATGGGCCCTGCTGGCGCCGGCACAGTCGCTGCTGGTGCTGGTGCTGTTGCTGCCCTCGCTGTACGTATTCTGGTTGAGCCTGACGCGCTCGACCTATGGCAAGAGCCCGGTCTGGGTCGGCCTGGCGAACTACGCCGCGGTCCTGTGGGACCCTTACTTCTGGACCGCCACGCTCAACACCGCGATCGTCGTCAACGCCGTCGTGTTCGGCGAGTTCCTGCTCGCGCTGGCCGTGGCGATGTTGTTTGCGGGTTGGATTCCCTGCCGGCGCTTGATGATTGCCTTGGTCCTTGCACCGTACGCCATCAGCGAGGTGGTGGCCGTGGTGGTCTGGAAGTTCATGATGGAGCCCTATACCGGGCCCGTCACGCTGGCGCTCAAATCGGTTGGCCTGGCGCCACTGGACTGGGCCGTCCTGCCGTCGCACGGCCTGGCGATGGTGATCCTGCTGTCGATCTGGCACCACCTGCCGTTCACCTTCATCATCCTGTACACCGCGCTGCTCGGCATTCCGAGTCAACTCTACGAAGCGGCGCAAGTCGACGGCGCCGGGGCCTGGGCGCGCTTTCGCGACATCACGCTGCCCTTGCTGGTGCCGGCCATGCTCGTGGCCGTGGTCTTTCGCTACATTTTCGCCTTTCGCATCTTCTCGGAGGTCTGGTTGCTGACCGGCGGCGGCCCGGCGCGCAGCACCGAGGTGCTGGCGGTGTACCTGTACCGGCAGGCCTTTCGCTATGCCGAATTCGGTGCGGCCGCGGCCACCGGCTGGCTGATGCTGATCGCCTCGCTGCTGATGGGTTCTTGGTACATCCACCAGATGTACAAGCGGATGTTCGTCGATGCGTCGCGCTAGCCCTGCCTCCACCCGGCGCCGCCTGCGGCGGGGGGCCATCAATGTCTTGCGCATGGTGGCGCTGGCCGCCGTGATCGTCTGGTCGGCCTTTCCGATCGCGCTGATGGTGGCGGCCTCGTTGCGTGCGCCGCGTGACGTGTTCTCGACCAGCCTGGACCTCTTTGCCAAGGCCGGTACGCAAAACTACGTCAACCTGTGGAAGCGCTGGCCGGACTTCTTCCACAACCTCGGCAACAGCCTCGTGATTTCGCTGTGCGCGACTGCGCTCACCCTGGTGTTGTCGTTTCTGGCCGGCTATGTCTATTCGAGGCACGAAGGCAAACTGCTGACGGCGTCGGCCTTCTTCATGATCGTGGTGCGGCTGCTGCCGCCGATCGTCATCACGCTGCCCTTGTTCCCGGCCATCAATTGGCTGCTGCTGAACGACACCCGCACCGTGTTGGTCCTGCTGTATTGCGCGTTCTTCCTGAGTCTGGGTACCTGGATCATGAAAGCCTTCATCGACCAGCTGCCGCGCGAGCTGGAAGAGGCCTCGGCCATCGACGGCGCCAGCCTGGCGCAAACCCTGTGGCTGGTGGTCTTGCCCCTGTCGCATGCCGCCTTGATCGCGACTTCGGTCTTCATCATGGTCTTCGCCTGGAACGACTTCCTGTTCGCCTTCATCTTCACCGCCGTGGATGCGAAGACCGCACCACTGGTGATCTCGGAGATGGTCGGCGCGGTCGATGGCGTCGATTGGGGGATCCTGTTTGCGGCGGCAACGCTGCAGTTGCTTCCGATTCTCGTGTTTGTCTTGCTGGCGCAAAAATACCTGATCGCAGGCTTGGCGGCCGGTACCGTGAAAGGCTAGGAAATCCGAATGGCAGCAATCCACATCCCACACGCCACGCATGGCGACCCGCGCCTGTCGCGCTTCGATCCGCTGTCGCGGGTCATCTACTTCGACGATTTCGACCAGGGCATGAACGGCTGGACCACCCTGGTCGGCAACTACGAGGACTCGCTCGAGACGATGACGCGCTCCTATGCGCGCCACACGCAACCGATGCTGAGCCAGATCACGCATTGGGACAGCGGCACGCACGGCTCGTTCGACGGCACCTACGCGCTGAAGATCGCGACCCGCGCGGTGGCGGGCGAGCGCAACACGGCGATCAAGCGCATCACCTTCCGCAAGGCCGCACGCATCCGCGTCGAAACCTACTTTGCGTTCAAGCCCGAGGCTACCGAATTGAAACTCTCGGTGCTGGACGTGCGCTCGGTCGGCCTGTTGTTCGACTTGCAGGATGGACACGAACGCGTCATGCCTCACCTGCGCTACCTCAACGCACTCGATGGCCAGCGCATGGACAGGTGGCAGTTCAAGCAGCGCAGCCTGCCGTTTCGCGCCATCGGCGGCCGCAGCGAAACGGTGACGCACGACCACCTGAGCCCGCAGGATTGGGAAGACATTCCCGGTGCCGCGCAGAAGCTCTGCTACAACGAAATCCCGACCAAGATCAATTGGCACTACCTGCGCTTCGACTTCGATCTGGAGCGCATGCGTTGGCTGGGCTTCCAGTGCAACGACCAGCACTTCGACTGCGCTGGCATCGAGTCGATCAGGATGGCGGCGATGCCCAATCTCTCGTGCATGCTGAACCTGGTGTTCTTCTGCGAAAGCGACACCGCCAAGCGCGCCTTCTTTTATCTGGACAGCGTGCTGCTGTCGGGGGAGTTCTGAGATGGGCAGCGGAATGCGCAACGCCTACACCGCTGTCATTGCGCGCGGCGAGTTGTGGCAAGGTTCGGTGCAAACCGAACCCTATGAGGCGGCCTGGGCCGCTGAAGCGGTGTTCTTCGTTCGCGTGCTCGAAGCCAAGGGCCGTGGCGAGGCGCTCGCCAAGGTGCAGATTTCGCCGGACGGCATGCACTGGGTGGACGAAGGCGGTGCGCTGGCTATCCGCGCCGAAGCGGGCCACCTGAGCTTCCAACGTGTGGTCAATTTCGGCGGCTGGCTGCGCCTGTCGGTGGTCGTACCGCCGTCGATCGGCATCACGGTGGTGGCCACGCTGGCGTTGAAGGCGTGAAGCCCTCGGCTCAGGGGGCCAGGCCGCCGGACTACCCGGTGCAGATCGTGCGCGCCGACCTGGGCCCCTACCGCCAGTCCCACAGCGGCCCGGACTACATCCACAGTTTCGATGCCGGCCTTTCGGGTCCGCACGTGATGATCAACGCGCTCACGCATGGCAACGAGCTGTGCGGCATGGTGGTCGTCAAGCGCCTGCTCGATGCCGGCATCCGGCCACGCACCGGCCGGCTCACGCTGTCGTTTGCCAACGTCGCCGCATACGAGCGCTTCGGCCCGGACCACCTGGACACGCGCTTCGTCGACCGCGACTTCAATCGCTTGTGGCGCGACGACTGGATCGACGCCGACACGCAATCGGTCGAGGCGGCTCGGGCGCGCCTGATGCGGCCGCTGCTGGCCAGCGTCGACCGCCTGCTCGACCTGCATTCGACCTGGCACGCCTTGGCGCCGTTCTTCGTCTTGGCCCCGCTGCCACGATCGCGCCGACTGGCCGACGAATTGGCCGTGCCGCCACGCCAGCTCTTCTTGCCCGAGGTTCGGCACGAGGGCTTGCACCTGATCGATTACGGTGCGTTCCGCGCACCGGGTGCCAGCGCGGTCGGGCTGATCGCCGAGTGCGGCCAGCATTTCGCGCAGGGCAGCGTCGACCAGGCCTGGCGCACGGCCATTCGCTTCCTGCATGTCTGCGCCGTGATCGACGAGGGGCAGGCCGCCGCTCTTTGCCCCGGGACTGCGCCCGCGCAGCCAATCGAACGCCTCGAGATCGTCCAGCCCGTCATCGCCACGACCGACGACTTGCGCCTGACAGGCTCCTATGCGGGCTTCACGCGCTACGCGCAAGGCGAACTTGCAGCGCTGGATGGCACACAGCCGGTATTGGCGCCTTTTGACGGCGCCGTGCTGTTGGCGCCCAGGCCGAATCCAAAGCAGGGGCAGCAGGCCTTCGCTTGGGGACGCGAATTGCCTGCCTGAGCCGGGCCGTCTGACGGCAGAATGCCGGTCGTCTGGTCCACGATCGCGCAATCGCGCCCGCGCACACAGGCACTCCACCGCTCCATGAAATCACAACTCTATCTGGGGGAATTCAATGAAGAAGGCTCTCGCGGAATTCATCGGTACGTTCACGCTCGTGCTGTTTGGCTGCGGCTCGGCAGTGATTGCCGGTCCTGCCATCGGTGCCACCACCGTCGGCGTGCTCGGCATCTCCTTCGCGTTCGGCTTGGCGATCGTCGCCATGGCCTACGGTATCGGGCCGGTCTCGGGCTGCCACGTCAACCCGGCGGTCAGTGTCGGTGCCTTCATCGCGCGGCGCATGTCGGCCAGCGACCTGATCACCTATGTCATTGCCCAATGCCTGGGCGCCATCGCCGGTGCCGCCGTGCTTTGGTTGATCATGTCCGGCAAGGCCTCGGGCTGGACTGGCGGGCTCGGCGAAAACGGCTGGGGACCGGGCTACCTCGGTGAATACAACCTGATGTCGGCGGCGGTGTTCGAGATCGTCGCCACCTTCCTGTTCCTCGTCACCATCCTGGGCGTGACGCAGAAGGGCGCGCCGGTACAGATGGCCGGCCTGGCCATCGGCCTGACCCTGGCTGCCATCCACATCGTCGGCATCAATGTCACCGGCGTTTCCGTCAATCCGGCGCGCAGCCTGGGCCCGGCATTGCTGGTCGGCGGCAAAGCCTTGGGGCAGCTCTGGCTGTTCATCGTGGCGCCACTGGTCGGCGCCGCCATCGCAGGGCTGCTGTTCCGCGAAAAGCTGCTGTCAGCAGAGGACTGACTGCACGACGGTGCTCGGAACGCGGGTCGCCGGGACGCGCCCGCGTCACTGAAGTTTGATGCCGAGTTCCGCGTCCCCGCTGCCCGTCTCCAGCACGTAGACGCCGTTACCGGCCAGGAAGCCCACGCCGCCGCCGGCCGTGCTGACCAGTCCGGTCCACGGTGCATTGGGTGTGAACGTTGTCGGCACGTTCACGGCCACGCCGTCGAGTCGAACCAGCGTGATGGTCGTGCCACTGGCGGTGAACACACCCCAGTGGCCGTTGCTGGTGCCCGCGATCCACGTCCCGTCGGTCCGCGCCGGGGTCACGGCCTGCTGCTGGCCGCCGACCAGCATGCCGACCCCGAAGCCGTTCGGGCGCACGTCCTTGAGGTCGAGGACGACGACGTTCTGGCCCGACGACGCAAAACCGATCGCCGTGCCGATGTTGGTGCTGCCATCCATCACCCGCCACAGGCCGTTGCCAAGCGATTCCAGCGAGCCCGAGGCGGAGGCACCCATACAGGTGCCTGCTACGACATTGCCATCGCGGCAGGACGTCCAGCTGCCGCCGACGTTGATGCGGAACGTGCCGTGCGACGTGCCGCAGATCGCGAGTTGACAATTGCGGTGGATGTAGTTGTAGTCGCCCGCGATCGCGGCCAGCGTGGTCACCGGACTGCTCAGGCCGATGATCGGCACGGTGATGACCGATGCGCCAAAGCGTTCGCTGACGGCACCCAGCAGCAATCCGTTGGGCAGGACGACGACGCGTGCGTTGGGCACGCCCGAAGGCGAGTAGCTGCCGTCCGGGTTGCGCACCAAGGTGCCCGATCCGGTCTTGCCGGTCAGGCCGAACTGACTCTCGGTGATCGTGTAGCTGTAGCTCAGGTTGGCCGTGTCGATGGTGTATTCCAGCAACTCGCCGGCCATCGCGACCGCGGTGAACTTGGTGCCGGATGCATCGCTGCTGCTGCCGCCGCACGAGGCCAGCAGTGCCGCCGCGCCCACCGCGCAAACCCAGCGCAGCCCCCGTTGCATTGATGATGTCGTGTTCATCGCTTCAGACCTTCCCGCCTTGACCTGCGTGGCAGCGTAGCAGTTGCCCTTCGGTGGCAGGTGAGCAAATGCAATCTGGTGGCTGCACGGCGTGGCACACGGCATATGCGGTGTGGTTCGAGCCAAGTGCATGTGTCGCTGACCACCGCTCGCCGATTCGCTACCCGCTCAATCGTCCCACAGCGGTGTTGCCGCGCAGGTGCCCCCGTTTCGTTCAGCCACCGCGGTGCCAGTTGCACCGGCGGCAACCCAGTCAGTCCGATAGAGTTCGAGAAACCGCAAGAAACTCAGGCCGGTATCCACTAAATCGTCAGCAGCCCACGCGCTCGGAGCCAATGATGAGAGTGCTCTTCTTGTTGCCTGCCTTTTCGATCGCTGTCTCTGCGTGCGTCAGTCGACCCGAATCGATACGTGGAACGGTCACTCCGTACGAAAGGTACGTTGAACTTGATTGCCTCGGTCTGGATTTGAAGATGGCTGACACGAAAGCGGAGTTGGACCACTTGTCCAAGATGCAGGACGACAAGGCAACGGCCGATGCCGTCAGCGTCCTTCTGATCTTCGTCGTTCCCGGCATCAGGTCGGCTGGCGATGACCATGAAGTCGATATCGCGAGACTAAAGGGTGAAGTGGAAGCAATCGAAGACTGCGCAGCTCAGGCGCAAGTGCTGGCCCGCCTGAGGGCGGCTTCACGCCTCACGTCCGTCGACGAGCCCTGGCGCCGCTTGGCGATGTGCACGGTCATTGCAGTTGACCAAGAACGTCGATGCCTGCGTAGGCAACGCTAGTCAGTTCGTGCAACTGAGTAGCGATTGAGACCATCATCAACATTGACGGCAATGTCGACTCGAACAAGGCGCAATCGCTAAAAATTCACTTCAGCAGCGCCTCGACATCACGCAGCAGGCACAACAGGTCGGCCGGGTGCAGCGTGCCGTAAATGCAATCTTTGTCGTGCAGTGGATTGAGTGGACCCTTCAAGGTGTGATCGATCCTGAAGGCGCCCCACTCGGCATGGCGAGACGGTTCGTGCACGCGCCCCTGGATCGTGAAGTGCCACTTGTTATTGTGCGACGCGGCGTTCCGCACGTGCCTGAAGAACTCGAAGACCGGCTTGCCGCGAAGCTGCTTGCGATCGGCCTCAGTGAGCGACTCGTAGGCCGCATTGGCCAGCATGCAGCACAAGCGCTGCTCGGCGCGAACTTGCGGCAGCGTCGCGCCATCGCGCGCCATCTGCACGGCCTCGTCCAGGTGCATACGCACGACATTGCCATGGAACCCAGGGAACACTCCCGACGTCCCTGCCATGAATGAAGGTTGCCCGACAGTGTCGTACACCGGAGTGAACCCAGCGGAAGCGCACAAGTAGGTCAACACGTACTCGAAGAACGGACCACTTCGGTCCAGGCCGAGATCACGGATCATGCGCACCGGGCGCCCGGTGAGATCGATGCGGCCGGGCACTGCGTTGAGCGAACAGGTCGGCTTTGGCATAGGCACTTCGATCACAGGTTCTTGGAAGCCTGGGCAACCCGAATCATCAAGCCGTACCCGACTCATTCGCGCTTCGGAACCTGCCATTGATCGACAGTTGGTCAGGGCCTGGAACGATGGAAAGACCGCCCGTAAGGCGAATGAACCTTTGTCAATTGGCGGAAGCGGTGAGATTCGAACTCACGGACGGTTGCCCGTCGCTGGTTTTCAAGACCAGTGCCTTAAACCACTCGGCCACGCTTCCACGCGAGCCGCAATTCTCTCACCCGGGGCGCTGCGCTTGTTCGCATTGCACCTGCACCATGTCACGCCGGCCGCCGTCGATGCGCACGGCAGTGAGGGCGCCGCCCCAGACGCAACCGGTGTCGATGCCAAGCAGGTCAGGGCGGTTGACGAGGCCCAGGGTCGACCAGTGGCCGAAGGCAATCGGCGTGCCTTCGCTGGCGCGTTGCGGAAAGTCAAACCAGGGCAGCAGGCCCGACGTCGCGCTGGCCGCGCCTTCCTTGGTCTTTAGGTCGAGGCTGCCGTCGGCATGGCAGAAGCGGATCCGCGTCATCACGTTGATGACGTGGCGCCAGCGGTCGGCGCCTTGCAATCCGTCGCTCCAGCGCGCCGGCCGGTTGCCGTACATCTGCGGCAGGAAGGCCGCGACGTCGGGCCCGCGCAGCATGGCCTCGACTTCGCCGGCCAGTGCCAGCGTCTGCGCCGCATCCCACGCCGGCGAAACGCCGGCGTGCACGCACAGCCAGCCTTCGCGTTCGAGCGCCAGCGGTCGCTGGCGCAGCCAGTCGAGCCAGGCGTCGCGGTCGGGCGCGTCGAGGATCTCGCGCAGCGTGTCGCTGTCGTGTTCGGGCCGCACACCATGCGCCACGGCCAGCAGATGCAGGTCGTGATTGCCGAGCAGAGCGTCGGCGGCGCTGCCAAAGCCGCGCACGCGACGCAGCACCGGCAACGATTGAGGTCCCCGGTTGACGAGGTCGCCGAGCACGGTCAGGCTGTCTCGCGACGGCGAGAATCCAATCAGTGCCAATAGGCGCTCGAATGCGTCGCAGCATCCCTGAAGGTCGCCGATGAGATAGTGCATGGCGGGATTCTGCTACGCTGGCTCCCCTGTCGGTATCACGGGGCACGCCGCGCGCGCTCTGTCTGCATGGACGTTGCGCTGCTCGTATTCCTGATTCTGCTCAACGGGCTGTTCGCCATGTCGGAGATGGCGCTCACGGCCAGCCGCAAGGCTCGGCTGCAGGTCATGCTCGAAGCCGGCGAACCGGGGGTGGAGGCAGCGATGGCGCTGCACGACAACCCGACCAAGTTCTTGTCGACGGTGCAGATCGGCATCACGTCGATCGGCATCCTCAACGGCATTGTCGGCGAGGCGGCGTTCGCCGAGCCGCTGGCAGTCTGGCTGCAGACGGCGTTTCAGGTGCCGCCGCACATCGCGGGCTTGAGCGCCACCGGCCTGGTGGTGATGATCATCACGGTGCTGACAATCATCTTCGGCGAACTGGTGCCCAAGCGCCTGGGCCAGATCTACCCAGAAACGGTGTCCCGCCTGGTGGCCACGCCGATGCAGTGGCTGTCGACGGCCACGCGGCCGCTGGTGGCGCTGCTGTCCATCTGCACGGTGGCCGTCTTGCGTCTGTTCGGCATTCGCGGCGGGCCCAACCGCAGCGTCACCGAGGAAGAGATTGCCGCCAGCCTCGAAGAGGGTCTGGACGCCGGCGTGATCGAGGAGCAGGAACACCAGATGGTGCGCAACGTGTTTCGCCTCGACGACCGCCAGATCGGCTCGATGATGATGCCGCGCACCGAGATCACCTGGCTCGACGTCAACGCGCCGCTGGCCGAATCGCTGGCGCTGATGGCCGCCAACCAGCACACGCGCTACCCGGTCTGTCGCGGAGGATTGACCGAAGTGCTGGGCGTGGTCTCGGCGCAAAGCCTGTTGCCGGCGGTGTCGCGCGGCGAGACGCCCAACCTGGCCGACGTGCTGACCGACCCGGTGTTCGTGCCCGAAACGCTGTCGGGCATGGAGTTGCTCGAACACTTCCGCGTCTCCAGCGCCGAACTGGTGTTCGTGGTCGACGAATACGGTGAAGTGCAGGGCGTGATCACCGTGCGCGACGTGCTCGAGGCCATCACCGGCGAGTTCTCCGCGCCGGCCGACACCCATGCCTGGGCCGCGCGGCGCGACGATGGCAGCTGGTTGTTCGACGGCTTGATCCCGGTGCCCGAGCTGAAGGACCGGCTGGACCTGAAGGAGTTGCCCGAGGAAGACCGCGGCCGCTACAACACCCTGGCCGGCATGATCATGCTCTTGCTCGGCCGCCTGCCACGCACGACCGACCACGTCGAGTGGAACGGCTGGCGCTTCGAAGTCGTCGACATGGACGGCAAACGTATCGACAAGGTGCTGGTGGCACCGGTGCCCAACTCAGGAGACGACACGCCATGATCGACACGACCCTGTTCGAGCAACCGCAGGCGCTCGATCGCGTGCAGCACCGCGGGCTGCGCCTCAAGGCCGACGCCGTCTGCCACGATCGCACCGCAGGCATGAACGCCCTGTTCATCACCGCCGTCGAATTCAGTGACGTCTGCCGCGAGTACCCGATCGTCTTCGTCGACGCCGGCACCGGCCCCGACGGCCATCGCGAAGTGGCGCCGATGGCCGTGCTCGGGCTGGAAAAGGGCGAGAACCTGATGCTCGGCGCCGACGGCAAGTGGCTTGCGCGCTACACGCCGGCCTTGCTGCGCGGCTACCCGCTGGGTCTGGCGCCGGTCGATGCGCAGAGCTACACGATTTGCATCGATGCGAAGTCGGCGGCCCTGTCGCTGGATGTCGGTGAGCGCCTGTTCGACGATGCCGGCGAGCCGACCAAACTGCTCGACGCGAGGCGCCAGTTCGTCGAGGAGGTCGAGCGTGAGGCGCAGCGCACGCGCCTGTTCGGCCGCCGCCTGGTCGAACTCGAGTTGTTGCGTGCCATGCGCTTCGACGCGACCCTGCCCGACGGTCAGACGATGTCGGTCGATGGCTTCATGGCCCTGGACGAAGACAGACTCGCGACGCTGCCCGATGCCGCGGTGGTCGAGCTGCACAAGTCCGGCGCGCTGTCGCTGCTGCATGCCCACCGGGTCTCGCTCGGCATGATGCGCGCGCTGGTCGAGCGCCGCCTGACGCGGCGGGCGACGGCCTGATCCCGCGCGGCGCGGGCCTGTTCAGGTCGTCGCCGCGCTCAGCTGCGCCTGCGCCCAGCGCACCAGGTCGGCAGCCGCCATCGCGCCGGATTGGCGCGCCAGTTCCTTGCCGCCGCGAAACAGGATCACGGTCGGGATGCTGCGGATGCCGTGCCTGGCGCTGGCCTGCGGGTTGGCGTCGGAATCGACCTTGACGAATCGAACGTCGGGCAGTTGCGATGCGGCGCGCTCGAACTGCGGTGCCATCGCCTTGCACGGGCCGCACCAGTCGGCCCAGAAGTCGACCAGCACCGGCAGTTCGGTGCCGGCGACGAAGGCGGGCAAGGTGGCGTCGGTGAGCGGCACCGGGTGCGGCTGCATCAGCTCGGTGCTGCAACGGCCGCACACCGGGTGGTGATGCAGGCGTTCTTCGGGCAGCCGGTTGGCCGTGCCGCAGTGCGGGCATACGAGTTTCATCTTCGCCCCCGCTTCAGTTGCCCGCCGGGGCGCCGAGCTTGCGCATCAACGACTCCATCAGGCACCACTTGGTCAACGCGCTCTGCAGCAGGTTGGCGCCGACGAAGGCGGTGAACGCCAGCCACCACGGGCTGACGAAGAGCGGGCTGCCGGGCACGCCGAGGGCCAGCGACAAGCAGGATGAAAGTGCCTGCGACGAGGCGGACGAGTTGCCAGGAGGTCATGACGAAGCTCCTTGAGGTTGAGACGGGAACGGTGGCGCGCCGGCGCGGTAGGCGACGTAGATACAGCAGCGGGATCACGACCAGCGTCAGCACGGTGCGACACGCAGATGCCGAAGATCAGCGAGATCGCCAGGCCGTTGAAGATCGGGTCGTCGAGGATGAAGAAGGCGCCGAGCATCGCGGCCAGGCCGGTCAGCAGGATCGGCTGCGCGCGCGTGATCGCCGAGCGCACGACGGCGTCGCTTGAACGCCACGCCCTGCGCGCACCTGCAGGTTGATGAAGTCGACCAGCAGGATCGAGTTGCGCACGATGATGCCGGCCAGCGCGATCATGCCGATCATGCTGGTGGCGGTGAACTGCGCGCCCAGCAGCGCATGGCCCGGCATCACGCCGATGATGGTCAGCGGGATCGGCGCCATGATGATCAGCGGCGTCAGGTAGGAGCCGAACTGCGCCACCACCAGCAGGTAGATCAGCACCAGGCCGACCGCGTACGCCAGCGCCCATGTCGCGGAAGGTCTCGTAGGTGATCTGCCACTCGCCGTCCCACTTGAGCGCGTAGTCGCGGTAGGCGTCGTCGGGCTGGCGGATGAAGTATTCGCCCAGCGTGCCGCCGCCCGGCGTGGCGAGCTTGCGCCAGCTCGCCGCGCATCGCGAACATGCCGTACAGCGGGCTGTCCAGCGCGCCGGCCATGTCGCCGACGACGTAGTTCACCGGCAGCAGGTCCTTGTGATAGATCGGCTGCTCGCGCACGCGTGTCGCTCACGCGTCACCAGTTCGCGGATCGGCACCAGCTTGCCCGCGGCGCCGCGCACCGCCAGCTGCAGCAGCGCGTCGAGGTCGCCCTGGCGCTCGGCGGCAGTTGCAGCGTCGCCGCGGCCGGGTACTTGCTCTGCGTCGTGCAGGTAGGTCGCGGCCTCGCCGGCCAGGCCGGCGCGCAGCGTGGTGACGATCGCCTGCTGCGGCACGCCGAGCATCGCGGCCTTGCGCCGGTCGACCACCAGCAGCGTCTTCGGCGCCGCGGCGATGCTGCTGTCGTCGACGTCGACCACGCCCGGCGGTCTTCTCGAACACGCGCGCGCACCGCCTTGCGCCACCTGGCGCCGCGCCGTCGGCCTCCGGGCCGTAGATCTCGGCCACGATGCGGCGACAGCACCGGCGGGCCCGGCGGCACTTCGACCACCTTGACGTTGGCGCCGAAGCGCCGGCCGATCTTCTGCAGCGCCGGCCGCACGCGCGTCGCGATGGCATGGCTCTGCTCGCTGCGCTGGTGCTTGTCGACCAGGTTGACCTGCAGGTCGCCGACCTCGCCGCCGGCGCGCAGGTAGTACTGGCGCACCAGGCCGTTGAAGTTGATCGGCGCGGCGGTGCCGGCATAGGCCTGGTAGTCGGTGACCTCGGGCACCGTCGCCAGGTACGCGCCCAGCTCGTGCAGCACCGCGGCGGTCTGCTCGACCGGCGTGCCGGCCGGCATGTCGACGACGACCTGGAACTCCGACTTGTTGTCGAACGGCAGCATCTTCAGCACGCACCAGGCCGGCGGCCGGCAGGGCGACCGAGATCGCGATCAGCGCCGCGACGGCCAGGCCGAGCAGCGGCGGTTGCGCGCGCCGCGCCGCTCGTCGAGCAGCGGGCGGAAGATGCGCTCGAACAGCGGCGCGAGCTTGCGCGGCCAGGCCGTGCGGCCGCGTGGCGCGCATGGCGCCGGCGCGGCCTTCATCCACAGCCGCGCCAGCCACGGCGTGACGACGAAGGCGATCGCCAGCGACAGCAGCATGCCCATGCTGGCGTTGATCGGGATCGGGCTCATGTACGGCCCCATCAGCCCGGAGACGAAGGCCATCGGCAGCAGCGCGGCGATCACGGTCAACGTGGCCAGGATGGTCGGGCCGCCGACCTCGTCGACCGCGCCGGGAATGATCTGCGCCAGCGTGCGGCCGGGGAACAGCTGCTGGTGGCGGTGGATGTTCTCGACCACCACGATCGCGTCGTCGACCAGGATGCCGATCGAGAAGATCAGCGCGAACAGCGACACGCGGTTCAGCGTGAAGCCCCAGGCCCAGGAGGCGAACAGCGTCACCGTCAGCGTCAGGATCACCGCCGTGCCGACGATCGCCGCCTCGCGCCGGCCGAGCGCGAGGAACACCAGCGCCACCACCGAGGCGGTGGCGAACAGCAGCTTCTGGATCAGCTTCATGCGCCTTGTCGTTGGCGGTCGCGCCGTAGTTGCGCGTCTCGGCCACCTGCGACGTCGGCCGGGATCACGGTGTTGCGCAGCGCGTCGACGCGGCGCATCACCGCGTCGGCGACGTCGATGGCGTTCTCGCCCGGCTTCTTGGTGACCGCGATCGTGACGGCCGGGTACTCCGCGCCGCGTCGGCGTCCTTGCCCGCGCTGCCGTGCCAGACGTAGCGCTGCGCCGGCAGCGGGCCGTCGCGCACGTCGGCCACGTCCTGCAGGAAGACCGGCTTGCCGGCGTGCACGCCGACCACCAGCGTCGCCGACCTCGCGCGGCATCGGCCAGGAACGGCCCGGCCTCGATCGCCACCGCGCGGTTGCCGGCGAGCAGCTCGCCGACCGGCAGGCCGAGGTTGGCCGACTGCAGCGCGCTGCGCAGGTCGGCGACGGTGACGCCGGCGCCGGCCATGCGCGCCGGGTCGATCTCGACCAGCACGCGCGCGGCCCGGGCCGCCGATCGTCGTCGACCTCGCGCGTGCCGGCGCACGCGCTTGAGGTCGGCTTCGATGCTGTGCGCGACGCGCTCCAGGTCGTAGGCGCCGGCCGCCGGCGTTCTTGCTGTACAGCGTCAGCGTGACGATCGGCACGTCGTCGATGCCCTTGGGCTTGATGATCGGCTCCAGCACGCCCAGGCCCTTGGGCAGCCAGTCGGCGTTCGAGTTGACGGTGTCGTACAGGCGCACCAGCGCCTCGGTGCGCGGCACGCCGACCTTGAACTGCACCGTGATGCACCGCCAGGCCGGGCCGCGACACCGACATCACGTGCTCGACGCCGGCGATCTGCGCCAGCACCTGCTCGGCCGGCCCGGCGACCATCTGCTCGACGTCGCGCACGCGGCGCCCGGGGAACGGGATCAGCACGTTGGCCATCGTCACGTTGATCTGCGGCTCTTCCTCGCGCGGCGTCACCAGCACCGCGAAGACGCCGAGCAGCAGCGCGACCAGCGCCAGCAGCGGCGTGATCTGCGCGCGTCTGGAAGAAGGCCGCGATGCGGCCGGAGATGCCGAGGGCGCGGGCGAGTCGTTGGCTGCGTCATGGTCCGGCCTCAGCGCACGCGCGCCGCGGCCTGCGGATCGAGCGCCACGCGCTCGCCGGCGATCAGGCCCGACAGCACCTCGACCTGGTCGCCGTCGGCTGCGGCCCAGGCGCACCTGGCGCAGCAGCGGCCGGCCGTCGGCGTCGAGCACGTAGAGCGCCGGTCATCTCGGCGCGGCGCACGACCGCCTGCGCCGGCACCGCACAGCGCGGCGTCGCCGGCCGCGCCGGCAGCGGCAGCCACAGGCGCGCGAACATGCCCGGCGCGACGCCCGCCAGGCCGGCCGGCAGGTCGACGCGCAGCTGCACCGTGTGCGTGGCCGGATCGACCGTCGGCAGCAGCTGCACGCGCGTCGGCATCGAGCCAGCGGCTGCGCCGCGGGCAGGCCGGGCAGTTCGACGCGCGGCGGCTGGCGCCGGCGTCCAGTCGCGGCGGCGCGGTCTGCGGCACCGACGCGCGTGACGCGCAGCGCCGCCGGGTCGTACAGCGTCGAGCAGCGCGCGGCCCGGCATGCGCCATGTCGCCGAGCGCCACCGGCACCTCGGCGACCACGCCGGCGTACGGCGCCCGCACGACGTAGAAGCCGCGTCTGCGTGCGCGCCGCGCCGGCCTGCGCCAGCTGCGCGGCGACCTGCGCCTGCGTCGCCTTGAACTGCGCCTCGGCGCGCTCGAGCGCCGCCTGGCTGATGTAGTTCTGCTCGAACAGCTGCTTCTGGCGCTCGAACTCCTTGGTCGCCACGTCCAGCGCGGCGCGCGCCGCCTGCACCTGCGCGTCGCCGGCCGCCGCCGTTCTGCTCGGCGGCGCGGGCGTCGATGCGCAGCAGCACCTGGCCGGCCTGCACGCGGTCGCCGGCCTTGACGTCGAGCCGCACGACGGCGCCCGACACCTGCGCCGCGATGACGGTCTGGCGCACCGCCTCGACGACGCCGTCGAAGGCGGCCGACGGCCGTGCGCTGGCGGACTGGGCCGTGACGGCATTGAGCGGCTGGGCCGCGGCAGGCACGCTCCACAGGCCGCTGGCGGCCAGCGCGACGATGACGGCAGCGGAGTGCAGGGGGTGCTTGTTTCTCATGGGGGTTGTCGAGGGGCGGGTCACAAGGTGTATTATTTGCGCACATAGCTAAATAGTCAATGACCTAATTGCACACACAACCCTACAGCGGAGGCCATCAGGCATGATTGCGACAGCTCAACGCGCGGCGTGTCCCGCCATGAAGAATCTTCCCCACGAGGCGCTGGAACAGGTGGCGGCCTACTTCCAGGCGCTGTCCGAGCCGACGCGCCTGCAGTTGCTCAACCTGTTGCGCGAGAGCGAGCGCAACGTCGGC
Source organism: uncultured beta proteobacterium (assembly GCA_963779435.1). Taxonomy (GTDB): domain Bacteria; phylum Pseudomonadota; class Gammaproteobacteria; order Burkholderiales; family Burkholderiaceae_C; genus CADEEN01. Next base: position 24,337 of record CAVZYL010000004.1, read on the forward strand.
GAACTGGCCCAGCTCTGCGGCTACAGCGCGGCCAACGTCTCGCGCCACCTGACGCTGCTGACGCAGCACGGCCTGGTGCTGCGCGAGCCGCGCGGCAACAGCGCCTATTACCGCATCGCCGACGAATCGGTCTACGGGCTGTGCGACCTGGTCTGCGGCAGCATTGCGCGGCGCATCGACCGCACGTCGAGCCACCGCACGCCGTTTTCCGCCGCGGCGCCTGCGCCGGTGGCGCCCAAGCTCAGCGCTCGAGGCGCAGCAGCGAGCCGCCGTCGTTGAGCAGGTAGAGCCAGCCGTCCGGCCCCTGCCTGACCGCGCGGATGCGCTTGCCCAGCGCCTTGACCGCGGCCACTTCCTCGCGCAGCGTCACCGTGTCGTTGGCGCCGAGCACGATGCGCCACAGCGTGGTGCCGGCCAGCGTACCGGCAAGCAGATTGCCGTTCCACTCCGGAAACTTGTCGCCGTCGTAGAAGGCCAGCCCCGACGGGGCGGTCGAGATCGGCAGCCAGGTGGCCTTGGGTTCTTCGTAGGTTGGCGCGTGGGTGCCGCCGCCCGGTCGGCACGCCGGGTCGGATTGCGGCTCGGTGTACGGGCAGCCATAGCTCACCAGCGGCCAGCCATAGTTCTTGCCCGCCAGCACGTGGTTCAGCTCGTCGCCGCCGCGCGGCCCATGCTCGGTCAGCCACAACTCGTCGGTCCCGGGCTTGACGGCCGCACCTTGCGGGTTGCGGTGGCCGATGCTCCACAGGCCGGGCAGGGCGTTGAACGCAGGGTTGTCAGTTGGGATGCTGCCGTCGCGGTTCAGGCGCATCACCTTGCCCAGCGACTTGGCCACGTTCTGCGCGTTCGCCGCCGTCGGCGCGGCCGGGTCGTCCTGACCGCGCTCGCCGACGGTGACGTACAGCGTCTTGTCGGGGCGGAACACGATGCGCGAGCCGTAGTGGCCCTCACCAACGACCTTCGGTGTCTGGCGCCAGATCACGGCCACGTTCTGCAATGCGTTGCCCACGAGCCGCCCGCGCGCCAGCGCCGTGCCTGCGCCGCCGACCCCGTCTTCGGAAAAAGTGAAGTAGACCCAGGGGTCGGTGGCGAAATCCGGGTCGATGGCGACGTCGAGCAGGCCCCCCTGGCCGGCACTGTTGACGGCGGGCACGCCGCTGACCGTGGCATCGACGGCCGAGCCGTCGGCGCGCACGATGACCATCGAACCCAGGCGCTGCGTCACGAGCATGCGGCCATCAGGCAGGAAGGCCAGGCCCCAGGGGCTGCTCAGCGCCGCACCCAGGGCCGTGACCTTGGCTGGCGCTCCGGCTACGGGTGGCGCGGTCGAGGCGTCGCTGCCGCCGTCTCCGCTGCACGCACCGATGCTGGCGGCGACCATCGCGACCAGGCCGAGCACTGTCGCGCCCAATGCGCGACGCAGCGACGGCGCACTGGCGCGGGGCAATGGCAGGTCGACCGAGTTCACGCTCACGCCGACAAGGTTAATCCGTTGGCGGCGCCGCGCTGCTACGAGTTGCAACCCGCGCGATGCCTTCTGGCCGCGGCGCGGTCATTGTTCACAGCGGCATTGCCGCCTCGACCACCATCTGCAGGCGCTGGCGGCCGTTGTATTCGTCCAGCGCCACGCGGTACGCCAGGCGCACGCGTTCGGCCACCGGCTCGGCGTGGCCGAACCAGATCGCGTCGCGCGGCTGCCCCGGCGTGGCGCACGCTGCAGCTTCAGGTGCTTCTCGCCGACCAGCCGCTGCGACAGCACCTCGCACCTCGTCGCAGAACAGCGGCGCCTCGAAGGCCTGGCCCCAGACCTGGGCGTCGAGCGCGGGCCACCGTCTCGAGGTTGAAGTACTCCAGCGCCAGCGGCGCCGTCGGTGCGCATGCGTCGCGTCAGCGTCGCAGCGTCGAGCCATTCGGCCGCCACGCGCTGCAGCGCCTGGTCGAAGGCATCGAAATGCGCTTCGGCCAGCGTGCAGCCAGCTGCCATGGCGTGGCCGCCGAAGCGCAGCAGCACGCCGGGGTGGCGCTTGGCGACGAGGTCGAGCGCGTCGCGCAGGTGAAAGCCGGCGATCGAGCGGCCCGAGCCCTTCAGCGCGCCATCCTGCACCGCGCGCGAAAACGAAGGTCGGCCGGTGCAGCCGGTCCTTCAGGCGCGCCGGCGACGATGCCGACCACGCCTTCGTGGAATTCGCGGTCGAACAGCGACAGCGCGGCCGGCGGTGCGGCTGCGGCGGTCTCGCGCAACAGGTGTTCGAGCAGCGCCTCGGCCTGCTCGCGCATGCCGGCCTCGACCTCGCGCCGCTCGCGGTTGATGCGCGTCGAGTTGCTGCGCCAGCTGCGGCCGCGCGCTGCGGATCGTCGGTGAGCAGGCACTCGATGCCCAGCGTCATGTCGGCCAGCCGGCCGGCGGCGTTGATGCGCGGCCCCAGCGCGAAGCCGAAGTCGAAGGCGGCGGCACGCGCCGGCGTCGCGGCCGGCCACGGCGAACAGCGCCGCGATGCCGGCGTGCATGCGGCCGCTGCGGATGCGCTTCAGGCCCTGCGCCACCAGGCGGCGGTTGTTGGCGTCGAGCTTGACCACGTCGGCCACCGTGCCCAGCGCCACCAGGTCGAGCAGGGCGTCGAGCCGGGGTTGCGCCTGGGCCGTCGAACGCGCCGCGCGTGCGCAACTCGGCGCGCAGCGCCAGCAGCACGTAGAACATCACGCCGACGCCGGCCAGCGCCTTGCTTGCGAAGGTGCAGCCCGGCTGGTTCGGGTTGACGATGACGTTGGCCTCGGGCAGCGCGACCACGCCGTCGACCAGCGCCGGCAGGTGGTGGTCGGTGACCAGCACCTCCAGGCCGCGCGCGCGTGCATGGGCCACGCCCTCGACGCTGGCGATGCCGTTGTCCACGGTGACCAGCAACTGCGGCTGCTTGAGCAGCGCCAGGTCGACGATCGCCGGCGTCAGGCCGTAGCCGTGCACCGCGCGGTCGGGCACCACGTAGTGCAGCGTGCCGGGCGCGGCACCGAGCAGCGCCAGGCCGCGCAGCGCGACGGCGCAGGCGGTGGCGCCGTCGCAGTCGTAGTCGGCCACGATGCAGATGTTCTTCTTCGCCGCGATCGCATCGGCCAGCAGGCGGGCTGCGGCCTCGTCGCCCTGCAGCGTGGACGGCGGCAGCAAGCTGCGCCAGCGCGTCGTCGAGCTCGTCGGCGCGCGCACGCCGCGCGCGGCGAACAGGCGCGCCAGCAGCGGGTGCACGCCGGCCTGCTCCAGCGCGAATGCAATGCGTGGCGGGACGTCGCGCGTTTCGATCAGGGGCGCGTCGTGGCTCATGCGGTCAATCGGGTTGGGTTTGGTTGACTGCGATGCATTGCCGGGTCCCGACCCGGCAATGCATCGCAGCAAGACAAGCCCCGATTCAAAGCGACTCCAGCACGGCAGAGGCGCTGCCGCGAGCGGGCGCAAAGACCCGACCGACGCGCTGCCATAGGCTACGCCCACGCGGTCCAAGCGTCACGCTGCCGCGCTCGCCACACAGTGTCAGGCGCCTGGGCTCGCCGCGCTCGGCCGCGGCCAGCAAAGGCGCAATCTCCTGCTCGTCGAGCGCGCGCCAGGCCTCGCCCCATGCGGCAACGTCTCCGCGCAGCAAAGGTCCGCGCAGCCGGTCGTCGACTCGCACGCCGGCGGCCGATGCCCGTTGCGCCACGCCGCAGCCGCTCAGCCAGAACGAATTCACGGCCAGGCGGCCGGTCGCCTCGCGCGCCGCGTTGACCGGGTGGCCGTGCAGCAGCATCTGGACTTCGTTCTGCAGCCGCCGCAACGCTTTGGCTTGCGGCTGGCGCGGCAGCCAGGGCGCGATGTTGCGGCCGACCACGCGGTCGAGCGAGGCCGTGGCCAGGCCCTGCAGCGACGGGTGCGCCGCATACCAGCGCAGCGCCGCGCCCCAGGCCACGCCATAGCCCTCGCTCTCGAACAGCGGCCGCACGGCGTCGAACAGCGCGCGCGATTCGTCGACGCCGAGCGCCAGCGCTTCGGCGTCCGCCAGGTGCACGCCGTCGCTGCCGACGCGCCAGTGCGCCGGCGTCAGAAGGCCCCAGGTCCGCGCGCCGACATCGATGCCGTCTCGCGCCGCCTGATGCGCGGCCCAGGGCAGGCAGCCGTCGGCACCGCTGAGTCCGAGTGCGGCGGCATGTGCGCGCTCGTGCGGTGGCGACAAGGTCGAGCTGTCGGCGTCGTCGCGTTGCGTTGCGGCCCAGCGCCCGAGCAACTTGTCGAGTGCCGGTGCGGCCCAACCCGGCAGGGCGGCAGGCATGCTTTCCTGAGGGGGCGCGGCAAAGGGAACGATCAGGTGCATGCGCCGATTATCCATGGCGCTCGACGATGCGGCCGGCGAGGCCTCGGTTAGCATGCGCGCGCAATGAACATGCCCTACGAATGGCAGATCGGCTGGCGCTACACGCGCGCCGGCCGCAGCGACCCGGCGCAACGGATTCATCTCCTTCATCTCGGGCGTGTCGATGCTCGGCATCGCGCTCGGCGTGGCGGCGCTGATCATCGTGCTGTCGGTGATGAACGGCTTCCAGAAGGAGGTGCGCGACCGCATGCTGAGCGTGATCTCGCACATCGAGGTGTTCGTGCCCAGCGGCGCCGCGCTTGCCGATCTGGCGCGCACGCTGGCCGAAGGCCCGCGCCGCACTCCCGGCAGGTGGTCGGCGCGGCGCCCTTCGTCGCAGCGCAGGCGCTGCTGGCGCGCGGCGAGGACATGCGCGGCGCCATGCGTGCGCGGCATCGTCGCCGGCGCGAGGAAGCCGAGGTCACCGACCTGGCCGCGGCCTTGCAAGGCAGCACCTTGGCCAAGCTGATGCCGGGCGAGTTCGGACATCGTGCTCGGCGTCGAGCTGGCGCGCTCGCTCGGCGTGCGCGCGGGCGACAAGGTCACGCTGGTGGCGCCCAGCGGCCAGGTCACGCCGGCCGGCGTCGTGCCGCGCCTGAAGCAGTTCACGGTGGTCGGCACCTTCGATGCCGGCCACTACGAGTACGACAGCGCGCTGGCGCTGATCCACCTCGACGACGCGGCGCGGATGCTTCCGCCTCGAAGGGCCGACCGGCGTGCAGCTGAAGCTCGGCGACTGCACCAGGCGCGCGCGCCGTCGCCGCGCAGCTGGCCCAGGTGCTGCCAGCGAACATCAGCGTGCGCGACTGGACCCGCACCAACCGCAACTGGTTCGACGCGGTGCAGCTCGAAAAGCGCATGATGTTCATCATCCTGACGCTGATCGTCGCGGTGGCCGCCTTCAACCTGTGTCAGCACGCTGGTGATGACGGTGACCGACAAGCGCGCCGACATCGCCATCCTGCGCACGCTGGGCGCCAGCCCGCGCAGCGATCATGGGCATCTTCGTGGTGCAGGGCGCGATCGTCGGGCGTGATCGGCACGCTCGCGGGCGTGCTGCTCGGCCTGCTGGTCGCCTTCAACATCGACGTCATCGTGCCGGCGCTCGAGCGGCTGTTGCACGCCAGCTTCCTGCCGGCGAGCATCTACCTGATCAGCCGCATGCCGAGCGATCCGCAGCGGGCCGACATCGTGCCGATCGCGCTCGATCTCGCTGGTGCTGGCCTTCGTCGCCACGCTCTACCCGAGCTGGCGCGCCAGCCGCGTCAACCCGGCCGAGGCGCTGCGCTATGAGTGAGCTCGGTGCTGCAGCTGCCACGCGGCCTGCCCAAGCGCTTCACCGAAGGGCGGCCTCGACGTCGACGGTGCTGCACGGCGTGGACCTCGCACGTGCGCGCGGGCGAAACCCTGGCCATCGTCGGCGCCTCGGGTTCGGGCAAGAGCACGCTGCTGCACCTGCTGGGCGGCCTGGATGCGCCGACCGCCGGCAGGGTGCAGCTGATGGGCCGCGACTTCGCGACCATGGACGCCGGCGGCCCAGGGCCGCTGGCGCAACCAGCACCTGGGCTTCGTCTACCAGTTCCACCACCTGCTGCCCGAGTTCAGCGCGCTCGACAACGTGGCGATGCCGCTGCGCATCCGCCGCGAGAGCCTGGCGCAGGCACGCGACGCGCGGCGGCGGCGCTGGCGCACGTCGGCCTGCGCTGCGCGCGTGCAGCACCGGCCGAGCGAACTCTCGGGCGGCGAGCGCCAGCGCGTGGCGATCGCCCGCGCGCTGGTGACCAAGCCGGCCTGCGTGCTGGCCGACGAGCCCACCGGCAACCTCGACCGCGGCACCGCCGACGGCGTGTTCGAAGCTGATGCTCGCGCTGGCGCGCGATCGCGGCACGGCCTTCGTCGTCGTCACGCACGACGAGGCGCTGGCCGCGCGCTGCGCGCGGGTGCTGCATTTGAAGCTGGGCGTGCTGGCCTGAACGGCCTTGAATTCGCGCGGCAAGCGCGTAGCATCGCCCGCTCATTGCCCCGCGAGTGCCTTGGTCGCCCGCCGCGGTGATGAGTTCAGCCGGCGCCGTGGGGGCCGCGCCGGTGCGAAGCTGGGTTGCTTACCGGGCCGGCCCCTTCCTTCACGATCGAGGAGGGTGACCATGATCACCTATATCGGACTGTTGAACTTCACCGACAAGGGCGTCCAGACCATCAAGGACAGCCCCAAGCGCGCTGCGGCGGCCAAGGAGATCGGCAAGAAGCTCGGCGTCAACATGCGCGAGATCTACTGGACCATGGGCCAGCACGACATCGTCTGCGTGCTCGAAGCCGACAGCGAAGCCGCGCTGACGGCGTTCAACCTGGCCATCGCGATGCAGGGCAACGTGCGCACACAGTCGCTGCGCGCGTTCACGGCCGGGGAATTGGAGACCGTGCTGGCCAAGTTGCCCTGAGCGCGGCCCGGCGAGGGAGGGGCCTGCCGCTCGCGCGCCAGGGTAACCTTGCGCCATGAGCAGCCATTTGCAGCGAACCGTTCTCGTCGCCGGCGGCAGCAGCGGCATCGGTCTGGCGATCGCGCGCGCCTTCGCCGCCGAGGGCTGCCGCGTCATCGCCACCGGCGTCGACGAAGCGCAGGTCGCGGCGACGCGGCAGGACGCCGCGGCCATCGAGTTGCGCGTGCTCGACGTCGCGACGGCGCGCACGTGCAGGCGCTGCTCGATTCGATCGATACGCTCGACGTGCGTGGTCAACTGCGCCGGCGTGATCCGCCGCGCGGCGCCGAGCACGACCCCGAGGTCTTCGCCCAGGTGCTGGCCGTCAACCTCACCGGCACCATGCGCTTGTGCACCGCCGCGCGCGCCAAGCTCGCGGCGCGCGCGCGGCTGCATCGTCAACACCGCGTCGATGCTCAGCTTCTTCGGCGGCGGGCTGGTGCCCGGCTACAGCGCCAGCAAGGGCGGCGTCGCGCAACTGACGAAGAGCCTGGCCATCGCCTACGCGGCCGACGGCATCCGCGTCAACGCGGTGGCGCCGGGCTGGATCGCGACGCCGCTGACGCAGCCGCTGCACGACGACCCGGCGCGCTCGGCGCCGATCGTGGCGCGCACGCCGCTGGCGCGCTGGGGCACGCCCGACGACGTCGCCGGCCCGGTGCTGTTCCTGGCCAGCCCGGCCGCGCGCTTCGTCACCGGCGTGATCCTGCCGGTCGACGGCGGCTATCTGATCGCTTGAAGTGAACCACCCCCGAAGCGGCTACGCCGCTCCCCCTCGAGGGGGCCGCGCCAGCGGCCGGGCAAAGCCCGATCCGCGGCGTGTGCATGGCCACAGTGGTGCATGCGTCGCAGGTGCCGCTGCGGCGGCATCGCCGACTCAAAACGAAAGGTGCGCACGATGATCGTCCAGCTCCCCGGCATCCAGCCCGAGATCGCGGTGCAGGCCGATCCCCGACGACGAGCGCGTCTGGGTGCCGCAGGCGAGCGAGGTCTGGTTTCGCCCGCTGCTGCTCAACACCGTGACCGGCAGCTGGTGCAACCTGCTGCGCGTGCGCAAGAGCGGCGTGCTGTCGCGCCACATCCATCCGTCGTGGGTCACGGGCTACGTCATCAAGGGCGCGTGGCGCTACCTCGAGCACGACTGGGTGGCGCGCGAGGGCGCCTTCGTCTACGAGCCGCCGGGCGAGATCCACACCCTGGTCGTCGACGAGGCGGCCGGCGGCGCGGCCGAGATGATCACCTTCTTCAACATCGCCGGCGCGATGGTCTACGTCGACGCGGCGGGCAACACCACCGGCTACGAAGACGTGTTCACGAAGATCGCGATGTGCCGCAAGCACTACGCCGCAGTTGGGCTGGGCGAACACTTCGTCGATCAGTTCGTGCGCTGACCGTGCCGAGCGTTAGCCCCCGACTTGCGCGGCACGGCAGGCACCGCGAGGCGACCAAGCCTTCCAGCAGCGCCAAATGACGCCGCCGTCACTCCTCGATCGCTGTGCAGGTTCGCTGGTGGGCTTGGCATGCGGCGATGCGGTTGGGACGACTGTCGAGTTTCAACCCCGCGGAAGCTTTTCGCCCGTGACTGGTGCGTGGTGACGGTTTGGGCGTGGCGATCCGTTGCTGCACGGTGCGCGGGCCTGGGACAGGGTCACTACCAGTAGATTTCGCTATCCGCAACGGGTGTGAAGGCGGTGTCGCTTCCCCCAGTCACCAGCACTTTGCCATCTTGCAGCAGGGTCGCCGCGTGATTCCATCGGACGGCAAGAAGGGACCCCGTTGGCGTCCAGATTCCTGTGGCCGGATCGTATAGCTCGTTGCTCGACAAGGCTGCGCCACCCATCCTTGAGAATCCATATCCTCCGCTCACGAATACCTTTCCACTCAGGAGCAATGTCGCCTGATGGTTCTTGCGCGCAGTGCCCAATGAGCCCGTCGGTGACCAAGTACCCGTTGTAGGGTCATATATCTCGCAACTCTGGACCTCGAAGGAGGGGGCGACCGTATTTCCTCCCCCGGCCACGAGAACTTTGCCATTTGGCAGGATCGTCGCGGTGTGCTCTGCGCGTGCTGTGGCCATGGAAGCCGCAGCTGTCCAGGTCCCCATTGCGGGATCGTAGAGCTCACTGCTGGCCACAGGGTTAAACGCGGAGTCGCTCCCCCCGGCGATCAGCACCTTGCCGTTCGCGAGCCGTGTCGACGTGTGGATGTAGCGGGGCGCGGGCAACGACGCCGTCGTCGTCCAGGTGCCAAGTGCCGGGTCATACAACTCGGCGGTGGCGATCACGACGCCATTGCGGTCCCGCCCACCGGTCACCAACACCTTGCCATCTTCAAGCAAGGTTGCCGCATGATCGAAGCGTTCGTTCGTCATCGACCCAGTCTGGCTCCAAGTTCCGCTGGCAGCATCGTAGAGTTCGCTGCTGGACCAGATACCCGATGGATCTCCGCCACCCGTGACGAGCACACTTCCGTTTGCAAGCAGCGTCGACGAATGCCAGCAGCGAGGAGCGGGCAAATATAAAGGTGGTGCGGTGGACGCCCAAGTACCAGTCACGGGATCGTACAACTCGCTGCCGCGAAGACAGGCCCCGAACAAGATCGTACTGCCGCCAGTGACGAGCACCTTACCACTCGCCAGCATGGTTGCCTTGAGTCCGAGGCGCGCGCTAACCATGGCGCCTGTCAACGTGACGGAACCGCGCGGGCTGGTACATGCCACGGCGATGTTTGTGACATCAGCCTTCTTGATAGTGCCCGAGCCGTTCGCCAGGGTGCAGTACTCATATGCAGGAGCGGTCGGAGACAGCGTAATGTTGTAGGGTGCTCCGTCCAACAGCCGGGCCGGCATCGAGAACGAACCATCGGCGCCCATTGACACCTTATCCGTGCCATTGGACAGAGTGATGGTGTTACCACTCGCAAGACCCTGGATCGTGCCGCTGACAACATAGGTTGTTGCGCTACCACCCCCTCCACCTCCACATCCGGCAACCACAAGGATGGCACTGATGAGGCTTGAACCGATGACAAGATGGGCAGCATTGTGGAGGGCTGGTTTGATTCGCATGAAGCACCCTTATGAGTGGCCGAAAGTGGCGGGGATGATCTGTCCCGAAGATGCGCGCAGTCGAGTGCCTTCTGGTCCACAGTACAACCGACTGACGTTCATGGTTGGTGTCTCCGTTCAAGTAGAGTCGGCCACGATCGGCGCGCTCGCACAGCGCTCAGTGCAAGCAACGTACCAACCCAGATGGCTCGTGCAAGTCATTGATTTCCAATCGACTCCGCAAGAATGCGACCGCTGTAGAGTGGCCCTGTGCATGCGACAAGAGTTGTCTCGCCGCTGCGCAATGTCGCAGGTAACGAACAACCATTGAATCCCTCTGCGCGAGTCGGTCCAAGGCTGCGAAACAAAGTCCAGAGTGATCCCGGGTCGAGCGCCTCGAACTTCCAGTGAAATGTGTGCTGAGCGAGCGACGGCGCCATGAAATTCATTCCTCATTGTCGGAGTCGGTCTCAGGCTACTTCTGCCGAACCAGACGCTTGTTGAGCGCCTGCCGTGTGATACCGAGGATTCCGGCGGCCACACCTTGGTTGCCGCCGGCGCGTTCCAGCGCTGCTTCGATCAACAGGCGATTGGCCTCGCTCAATGTCGGCAGCGGGTCCGGCAACCACGAGCCGCTCTGGCCGTCGGCCCGGCCTTCGATTCGATCGGTGGGCGAGCCGCCCATCTTGTCCTTGAAGCTTTGCGACGACAGCACGCCGCCCTGGTGTTGCACCACGGCGTCGTCGCACATCAGCTGCAGTTGCCGCACGTTGCCCGGCCAGCTGTAGCCACCCAGCAGCTGCAGTAGCGACTGCGGCACGGTCGGCACGGGCTTGCCGTAGGTGAGCGCCGCCTGTTCGACGAAATGATGAACCAACAGCGGGATGTCGCCTCCTCGCTGGCGCAACGGCGGCAGGTGTACGCGGTGCGCACTCAGCCGGTAGTAGAGGTCTTTGCGAAAGCGCTTTGCTTCGAGCGCACTTTCGACGTCGCAATGCGTGGCCAGGATGATCCGCGCCTGACTCTGTTGCGGTCGATCGGAGCCGAGGGCATAGAAGTCGCCCGTCTGCAACAACCGCAGCAACATGACCTGTGACTCGGGACTCAAGTCGCCGATTTCGTCGAGGAATAGCGAGCCGTTCGCCGCACGGTTGACCAGACCCGGCAGCGCGCGGTCGGCACCGGCGAATGCGCCCTTCGTGTGGCCGAACAGCCGATCGACGAGGTGCGTATCGGGAATCGCGGCGATGTTGTCGCTGACCAATTCCCCGGGCCGGCCGGACAGCCGATGCAACGCCTTGGCGACCAGCTCCTTGCCGGTACCCGATTCACCCGTGATCAAGACCGGATGCGACGACTTGGCCACCGCCTCGACGTAGCGAAACACCGCGAGCATCGCTTTGCTCTGCGTGAGGATCTCGGCAAATGCCTCGGGCTGGCGCAACCCTTCGCTCAACAGGCTTTCCCGCAGGTCGTGAACCTCGATGCGCAGGCCGCGCATCTCGAGCCCGCGCTTGACGGCGGAGACCAGCCGGCTCGGCTCGACGGGCTTGAGCAGGTAGTCGATCGCCCCAGCCTGCATGCAATTGACGGCGGTTGCGAGATCGCTGGTCGCGGTCATCACGATCACCGGGACCTCCGGATGCTCCTCGGCCACCTGCGCGAGCAGCTCCTGCCCCGAGACATGCGGCATCGTGAGGTCGAGCACCAGCAGGCCTACGCTCTGTGTGGCCAGCAACGGCAGCACCTTGCGGCTGTCGTCCAGCGTCAGAACGTTCGCCACACCGGACATGCGCAGGCGTAGGCTGTTGCTGTCCAGCACAAGCCGCTCGTCGTCGACCAGCAGCACCGGCAGCAAGCTAGGGTCGCTGTGTGCCATGTTCAGTGCGCCGGTTGCCCAACGGGCAGGGCGCAGCGCAGCGCGAGGGTGGCGCGCGTGCCGCGCCCGTGCTCGGGTGCAATGTCCAGGCTTGCGCCGTTGGCACGCGCCAGCGAGGCCGAGATCGCCAGACCCAGACCGGTGCCGCCATTCGCCTGCTTGGTGGTGAAGAAGGGATCGAAGATGCGCCCCAGGTGTTCGGGCGCAATGCCGTCGCCTTCGTCCTGCACCACCAGCAGAATCTGCTGCCGATCCGGCGCCAATGCGGTGCTGACTGTGATGCCGCGGCTGGGGTCTGGCAGCGCGTCGAGGGCGTTGGTCAACAGGTTGGTCAGGATCTGCTCGATCTGGCCTGAATCGCCTTGTGCAAGCGGTAACGCTTCGGCCAGGTGCGCCTGGCAGCGTGTCGTGCGCTGCTCGATGCGCCAGCGCAGTAGCCTGAGCGTGCGGCCGACCGCTTCGTTGACCTGAAGGTTGGCATCGCGCCCAGGCTGCTGGGCGCGGCCAAAATTCTTCAGGTCGTTGACGATGCCCGCGATGTGGCGCGCGGCAATGTCGATGTCGCGTGTCAGCGCGGGTATGCGCTCGCGCATCTCCGCGTAGGGCAGACCGCCGATCGCGGATGCGCCGTGATCCACGGCGTGCCGGTCCAGGATCTCCAGCGCATCCGGCCATGCGCTCGACAGCGACGCGGCGTTGGTCATGATCGAGTGGTTCGGGTTGTCGATATCGTGTGCCGCTCCCAGCACCAGGGTTCCCAGTGCCGTCACCTTGTTGGCCTGTATCAGCTGCATCTCCTGCTGGCGCGTAGCTTCTTCCAGGCGCTTGCGTGCGGTGATATCGCGGATGATGCCGGTTTCGAATTCGCCTTGCGCAGTGGACCATGTCGAGCGTGAGATTTCCAGCGCGATTTCGGTGCCATCACTGCGCACGCCGGGCGCCTCGAAGGTCGGCATCCACGGCTGGGCATCGGTGCCATCGCGCCAGTGCAGGAAGGTGCGCTCGGGGGCGCGGCGCAGGCGCTTGGGCATCAGCAGGCTGAGCGGTTTGTGCATGGCGTCTTCGACGTTGCGGCCGAAGATCGTTGCCGCGCCCACGTTCCACGACACGATGCGCCCCGTCTTGTCGACCGAGATGATCGCCTCGTTCGCGAACTGGGTGATCGCGCGATAGCGCTCCTCGTTCATGCGCAGATCGACCTCCGCGTGCGCACGTTCGAACATCTCGAGCTGCAGCCGGTTGTTGGCGGCACGCAGGCTGATCGCTGCGGAGCGGATCTGCACGAACTGGTGCACCAGGTAGCCGAACAGCATCAGGCTGAAGAAGTACAGCGCGTAGCGCAGCACCTGCGCGCGTGCCTCGGCCTGACTGTCGAACTGCAGCAGCGCGGATTCGAACGCCTTGGCAGGCTCGGTCGTCGATGCGCCGGTTATCTGACGCAGCAGTTCGTCGACACCCGGCAGCACCTTGACGATGAGCCGGCCGTGTGCGATCAGCAGCGGCGTCCCTGATCCGGTGCCCTTGCGCGCCAGGCGGTCGAGCTCGGCATTGATCTGGTCCCCGGAAGCCGGATCCAGGGTTTCGACGAAGCGCAGCAAGGATTGCTGCAGGCGGGCGCTGTCCTGCGAGTGGAGCTGCTGGGCCTCGGCGTCCGCTACGATGATGTCCACCCAACGCGTCAGGTACATCAGCGAGTTGCGTGCCAGCGCGTTGTCGGACTTGAAGTACTCGACCCGGCCGAGCTTGTCGTGCACGGCGCTTCGAGGCCTGGCCTGGTGCTGGCGTACCACGGCGGCTGTGGCCTGCGACGCTCGTGCACTGCCGGCGGCCAGTGCCGCCAGGTCCTGCATCAGGTGCTGGCGGTCCTGCATCAACGCGTCGTAGTCGGGCAACTGCCCGTTGCGCGCCATCAGCACGTCGCGGCCGAGCTGGGCGTCGTGGAGTTGCAGCGTTCGCAGGACGTCCAGGATGTACCGGCGTGCTTCTCGATCGGCGTCGCGGCTTTCGCTGAATAGATAGGTCAGCAACGCCAGCAGGCAGCCCAGGATCAGGGCATGGCGCCAGGCGCCAAGGGTACGCAGCAGGGCGCCCATCACTTGCCCGCCACCGCGGCCTTGTCCGGGGACAGGCTCTGGCCCTTGAACTCGCCGGTCAGCGTACGCAGGAAGGCCACGATCAGGCGGATGTCTTCGGGTGACAACGTGCGCCCCAGCTGCGCCTTGGCCATCGTCTGCACGGCGTCTTCGAGCGTCGCAGCGCGCCCGTCGTGGAAGTAAGGGCCTGTCACCGCCACGTTGCGCAGGCTGGGCACGCGGAATACGCCCTCGTCGCGGGGATCCTTCGTAACCAACATCCGCCCCTTGTCGGCGTCGTTGGCCGGAGCGCCGGGAACGACGGCGAACACGCCGAAACGCTGCAGCAGGTTGCCGCCGATGTTGACCCCTTGATGGCACGCCACGCAGCCATAGGACTTGAACAACCGGTAGCCGCGCGCTTCGTCGGCGGTGATCGCGTCGCGTTGGCCGCGCAGGTAGCGGTCGATGCGGGCGTTCGGCGTGACCAGCGAGCGTTCGTAGCTGACCAAGGCATCGACGATGCTGGCCTTCGTCACGCCCTCGGGATAGATCAATGCGAAGTCGCGCGCGTACTCGGCGATGCCTTTGATCTTGGCCGTCAGATCCGGCCAGCTCATGCCCGTCAGCGAGGGGTTCACCAGCACGCGCTCGGCGTGGGCCGTCAACGACTCGTGCGCGCCGTCCCAGTTGAGGTAGAGGCTGTAGCGCACGTTGAACACCGTGGGCGTATTGCGCAAGAGCTTGCCGTCGATGCCGACGGCCCTGGGCCGGCCATCGACGCCGCCCCGGTTCAGCGGGTGGCAGGTCGCGCAGGCGATGACGTCGCCGCGCGAGACCCGCACGTCGCCGAACAGATGCTTGCCGAGCGACACGCGCCGCTCGTCCTCGTCCACGGTGAGTGGCAGCGGGGAGATCGGCTCCATGGACGGCACGGGCGTGTCCGCGCCGACACACGGCCGCGCCGTCAGCGCGATGAGGGCCAACACTGCGACGAGCCGAGAGGTGTGCAGGAAGGTGGCCATGGCTGCGCAGTGTTTGTGCATCGGACCGAAGAAGCTGCTCAGTGCGCGCTCAACCCGAACTGCTTGCGGTGCCCGTTGCGCACCAGACCGTCGCGCACGATGCCCGCCACTGCTCCGCGAAGCTCGACGAGCTCTTCGCGATCGAGCGCGGGCCTCAGGCGGGAGACGAACGCAAGAAAGTCTGCCGGCGACGCCGCGCAGGTTTCGAGCCTCGGATAACTGGGCTGCTCGACCGACCAGCCGGGCATCAGCAGCACAGGTATCACGCGCTGGGTGCGACCTAGGCGTTCAAACAGCAACCTAGCGAACATGCGCGCCACGACCCGGGCCCGTGCGACGGGCTCGCGAATCGGGATGGCGCCGCTGATCTCGAGAAACTCGCCATCGAACAGCGCACTCGGCGCGTGGCTGGCGGGATGTTCGGGCAACTCGACGCTGATGGCAAACACGCCGGCCGGGCAAACCAGCACATGGTCGATGTCGAACCCGGCGCCGGCGACGGCGTGGTACGCGTGGCTGTCGCCGGTCGCGGCCTTGTCGAGCACCGTTGCCAGCATCGCGCTTTGCCGGCGCTCGCGCAGCAGCACACGCAGCCTGGGCCAGCCACGGGCCAGCCGGCTTGCGAAGAACATGTAGGCCGCCAGCATCGGCAGGGCGTAGAGCAGAAGCGGTGCCTGGTCGGGGGTGGCGTAGGAATGCAACCCGATGAGGGTCTGGGCCGTCAGCACGACGCAGACAAGGAACGGTCCGAAAAATTCATCGCGCAGGAAGTTGCCGACGTGTCTCGGGCGCGGACGCGGGTCGAGCAGCGGCATTACCTGAATGCCCTGGCGATCGTGCTGTGTTGGCGCAGACATGGTTGGGCTTGGAGGCGAACGGCCCGACGGCTGCCGCCGTCAGGCAAGCGGGGTGTGCGCGTCAGTCCCTTTGCAGGAATTTGTAGACGGCCGTGTACGGGACGCGCAATTCCGCACCTTGCGTGGCGGCCTCGCATCCCGCTGCCGGCGCCGAGCCGCCGACTGTGTTCATACGCTGGATGAAGCTCACCTGACCGAAGGTCTTGCCCGGTGCAAGCACAGCGGCGCTGAGCAGCAACTGCGGTATGGCGCCAGGGCTTGTCGACGCTTCGGACGCGACACGCGTTCCCTTGACCTTGCTGCCGTCGGTGGTCGACTCCCACGTCGGACCCGCGTAGTGTGTCGCCACGACCTTGCCCTCCCGATCGAACAGCGTAGCTTCGGGCGCCTTGAAAGTCCAGCCGAGTGCGCCGGCTTGCGCCGGCAGGCATTCGTAGATCTGTACGCCGCGGGCACTGAGGCTGATCGCGCGGCCGTTACCCTGCGGGGCATCCAATGCCGCGGCGCGAGCGGTGACTGGCGGAAGGGCCACGTAGGCAGCGATGCCGACGAGGCCAACGATGTGTCGCATGACGTGCATTGCGAAATCTCCGGTGAAGTTGCGTTGCCGATAAAACGCGCAAGTTCGATGCGCGTTGGGCGAAATCGTTGCGATCACGATGAGGCCGCCCAGCGCGTGCAACGTGGCACGCAAGAGTCCTAGAGCAATCGGTGTGCCAAGGCGGCCTGGATAACGCAAGTGCTTGATTGCAATGCGCATTCGTGCGAATGCAGGTACTCAGACCAGCGCGCTGGGGTGCGACGAAAGTTGACTTTCGTTGATGGTCTGTCGCAGTGTCAGAGCCGTGCCTGCGCCGTCGTGAGCGCCGCACAGCTGTTGCAGTCGCCTGCGTGGAGTGCGGGCCTGACTGCATGCGCCTCGCGCAGCGATATTGCGCTGGCAGCGTGAGTGCGGAGAGGCGGCGCTGCTCCTGCCTGGATCCCACGCTTTAACCCCCGGTGCGACACTCGTGGCCGCCACCACGCGCCGTCAGTACCTGCACGCGCGTATAGGCGATCAGTGTCTCGGCGCCAGCGGTCGTATGCGGGAACAACCAAATTAACGATCCATCGCTTTGCGCAGATGGGCGGGCGGGATCCCCAGGGCTCCCCGGTGTCTGGTCACGGAGCGCCGTGACACCGCGATTCCTTGCTCGGCCAAGATCCTGGTCAACTGGTTGTCCGAGAGGGGTTTGGTCGCCGCCTCGGCCGCCACCAGTTGCTTGATCAGCGCGCGCACCGCCGTGCTCGACGCGTTGCCGCCGGCCTCGGTGGCCAGGCCACTGCCGAAGAAGTACTTCAGCTCGAAAGTGCCCATCGGCGTGGCCATGTACTTGGCTGTGGTCACGCGCGAGATGGTGCTCTCGTGCAGGCCCAGCTCGTCCGCGATCTCGCGCAGCACGAGCGGTTTCATGGCGATCGCGCCGTGGCTGAAGAAGCCCTTCTGGCGCTCGACGATGGCCTGCGATACGCGGGCGATGGTTTCGAAGCGCTGTTGGATGTTCCTTATGAACCAGCGCGCTTCCTGCAGCCGCACCGACTGCGGCGCCCCGGCACCACTGCGCAGGTCCCTTATGGCCTGCGCGTACAAGTCGTTGATGCGCAGCCTGGGCATCACCTCGAGGTTGAGAACCACCTTCCAGCCGCGGCCGGCTTTCTGCACGATGACGTCGGGAACCACGGCCTGGTCTTCGTTGCGCGTGAACGCCCGCCCGGGCTTGGGTTCGCAAGCCATGATCAGCGCCTGCGCCGCCTTCAGCAGGCCGGCGTCGGCGCCGGTGGCGGCCATCAGCTTCTTCAGGTCGCGACGGGCGAGCAGATCGAGGTGCTGCTTGCAGATGATGATGGCGACCGTCTGAGCCTTGGAATGCGGCAGAGCGTCAAGTTGCAAAGTCAAGCAATCTGGGAGGTCCCGTGCTCCCACGCCCAGCGGCTCCAGGCTCTGCAACCACCTAAGTGCGACCTGCAGGCGTTCGAGCAGCGCCTCGGGCTCGGCTTCGTCGCCTGCCAGGTGCGCAGCGATGTCTTCGAGCGTGTCGGCAAGGTAGCCGTCGTCGTCGAGCGAGTCAATCAGCATGTTTAGCGCCGTGCGGTCCTGCGGCGACAGGCGCATGCCGGCCAGCTGCGCGCGCAGGTGGTCCTGCAGCGCGGGCCCGACCGCGTTGCGCTCACGCGGGTTGAACGCATCGCAGGCCCCGTCATTGCCGTCGTGCTTGACTTCGTCCTCGTCGCGCTCGGCGCCGGCGCTGACCTGCGGGCGCTTCGGTGATTGTGCGGACAACGAAGCGGACTCTTCCTCCACTTCGAGAAATGGATTCTGTTGGAGCATTCGCTCGACCTCCTGGTGCAGGTCCAGCGTGGAGAGCTGCAACAACCGAATCGACTGTTGCAGCTGCGGCGGCAATTCCAGGTGCTGCGGTTGGGCAGCTCGCCAACCGATGATGGGCGTTGGATAGCACTGCTCACAAACTCGCACCAAGCCGATTTCAGCAAGCGGCGTGTTGCGATGAATCAGTGCACACAGAGCGCACAGCCAGCCGTCCTGCACAGCGTACTCACCACCGGTATGGCGGTGAACCGCGCGTGATAGCGCATTTGAGCCTGGCAGGCGCCAGGCCAAATGGCCGCAGATGGACACCGTCGGCTGTCTACCGTGCGTTGCGCAGACGACCAAGTCCATGGATCAGTCTTCCTCAATTCTTGTACGACAGCAACTAGCGGTCAGCACTGCCTGTCGCTCCATCTGGTGGCTCGAAAAAGAACTTCAGTGCGAAAGTGCCCACCGGGGTAGCCATGTACTTGGCATTGATTGCTCTCGACACTGTCGTCTCGTGCAGGCCCAGCTCGTCGCCGACTTCGCGCAGCGCCAGCGGCTTCATGGCGATTGCGCCGTGGTTCAAGAACGAGCGTTGCAAGTCGACGATGAGCTGCGAGACACGGGCGACGGTCTCGAAACGCTGCTGCAGGTTCTTCAAGAACCAGCGCGCCTCCAGCAGCCGCGCCAACTGTGGCGCCCCGGCACTGCTGCGCAGGTCCTTGACGGCCTGCGCGTAGTGGTCGTTGATGCGCAACTTGGGCAGCACGCCGGTGTTGAGCACCACCTTCCAGCCACGGGCGGCCTACTGCACGATGACCTCGGGAATCACGTTCTGGGCTCCGCCGCGCGTGAACGACGGCCCTGATTTGGGGTCACAGGTCATGATCAGCACCTGCGCCGCCTTCAGCAGTTCTTTATCGGCGCCTGTGGCAGCCACCAGTTTATTCAGGTCACGGCGGGCCAGCAACTCGAGGTGCTGCTTGCAGATGGTGATGGCGACCGTCTGGGCCTTGGACTGCGGCATCGCGCGAAGTTGCAAAGTCAAGCACTCGACGAGGTCGCGAGCGCCGACACCCAGCGGCTCCAGGCTTTGCAACAACTTGAGCGCAATGTCCAAACGGTCCGGCAGCGTCTCAGAGCCGCCCGCGTCGTTGTTGGCCAGGTGCTCGTAGATGTACCCGCGAGGATCGTCGAAGTAGCCGCTGCCGTCGACGCCTTCGATCAGCAAATGCACCATAGCCGCCAATTCCGGCGACAGCGCCATGCGTCGTACCTGCTCACGCAAGTGAGCATGCAAGCTCAACGCCGCGGGGGAGTGGCGCTCAACGAGCGTCGCGCCCAGCACTTCCGTTTCGACTTCCAGGAACGGGTTGCACTCGAGCATCAACGCGACGACGTGGCGCAGTTCGTTCGTCGAGGCATTCAGAAGGTAGATCGCCTGTTCCAGCTGCGGCGTCAAACGGGGGAGCCTTGAAGGCAATCGCCAACCAATGATGATTGGCGCCGGATAGCATTGCGCGCAAACACCAACGAGCGCGAGTTCATCGAACAGCGTATCGTGGTGACTGCACGAACAACCTATGCACAGCCAGCCGTTGCCTGGAGCGCGGAGTCGACCACTGCTGCGCTGGGCTGCGCGCTCAAGCGTCGTGGGACCCGGCGGTCGCCCGGCCAAATGGCTGCAAACGAACACCATCGGTTGCCTGCCGTGCGTCGCACAGACTATGAACGCCATGTGTCATTCGTTCCAAGCAATTGCGTGACGAGAGCCGAGATCTCGTATTGCGTCTCGAATTGGAGGATGCTCACGCTCGAAAGTTGTAAACGACCTGCATCTCAGTAACCAGCGCGATGCGCATTTGGCCAGCGCCAGTGACAGCGCGAGAGGTACCTTCGAGTCGTCAGGTGCCAAAGCAATTGGCCGACCGTGTCTTCAAGTGCAATGGTTGTTGCCGCGAGGCATGCCGACACCGTCGGCCAGGGCTTTGTGCGTGCTGACCGCACGCCGCATACCAATTCGATGGGGCGCAATGCAATGGCCCCGGCACGGCTGGCGACCATTCGGCATTACTGTGCCTTTGGCGCGATCCCTGCGCGCAGGCCGCGCGCGCTACGGCTCATTTGCAAGTAGGCGCCCTGCGTTCCGGCCGAATCGGCGACATAGTTCTGGACGATTGCGTTTTGCAGTCCAAAACCGCTGGTCACGTTGAACGAATCCTGGTTTGCACCCAGGTAGATGAATTTCCAGCCGTGCTTCTCCGCGTGGCTGGTCAGCGCCCTGATGCGGTCCGCGTCATACAAGACGCTGGAGTTCTCGCCGCCGTCGGTGAGGATGCACACGATCACTAGTTCGGCCCACTTCTCGATGGCGATTCGCTTGCCCTGCTCGTCCAGCGTGCGGCCAATGGCGTCCAGCAACGCGGTGCCACCACGTGGCACAAAGGTCTTGTCGTCCAGCGCTGGCACGTCGGTAAGCGGCTTGCCTGCGTAGACGATCTCATAGACGTCGTCGAATTGGGTGAACGTGACCTTGGCTTCACCTGCCACGTCACGCTGCTCCTGAGGAACGTGTTGTAGCCACCGATCACGTCTTTGGCAGTGCTTGCCATCGAGCCGGAGCGGTCGGTGATGACGAGAATTTCAGTGTTCATGAATTGCTTTCAGTTGTGGCAACGTGATTCGAGCGCGATGTTGGCGTGAGGGGCGCGCAAACAGAGGTGCAATTGACGTGCCAACCACGCTGTGCTGCAAGTGCTTGATCGGCATGCATGATTCGCGACACGGGCATTCAGGAAGCAGCACTCGGGCTGCAACATATGTCGCACTGCCATCTCCATTTGTCGCAGCTGCGACCTGCTCAACTTCGATGGCATCTGCAGAGATCCTCAGGCTCGTATCACTTGAGCACACGTACACGTCGTGGCCTTACTGTCATCGCGATGGTCATGCCTTGCACGCTATGTGCGGCGCAGGCAGACTACGGGAGTCATGAAAGTACTGCGACCGCAACCGCGGCTTATCGCCAGCGCGAGGCGGGCTATCAACTGTCGGAGGAATGAAATGCCGCACCTCGTGCTTCTCGGTGATTCGATCCTCGACAACGTTGCTTACACCGGCGGCGGCCCAGCCGTGATCGATCAGGTTCGAGACGCGCTTCCTTCTGGTGGGATTGCAGCCTGCTTGCGGTCGATGGCGCTACGACCGGCGACATACACGATCAAATCGCGAGGCTTCCAAGAACTGCCTCACACCTGGTCCTGAGCGTCGGCGGCAACGATGCTCTTGAGCACATTGGCGTGCTCGGTGTACGGGTTCATACGACCATGGGGGCGCTGTGTCTGTTGTCCGAAGCCGCAGACGAATTCAGACCCAACTATCTCCGTGCGATAGAGCCCTGTGTTGCGACCGGCCTGCCGCTGCTCCTGTGCACGATCTATGACGGCAGTTTTCCGGACATCGTGTACCAACGGGCTGTTCGCATTGCCCTGCTGGCCTTCAATGACATCATTCTCGGCACGGCCATCGCACATGGGTTGCGAGTGCTCGATCTGCGGTTGGTCTACGACGAGCCGGAGGACTACGCCAACCCTATCGAACCCTCGTCGCTGGGTGGCAGCAAGATCGCCCAGGCCATGATCCGTACCGTCCTGGAAGGCAAGCAGCTTGGCCGCGGTGCGCAGCTTGCCGCCTGACCGTTGCATCTTGGGCTCAGTGATCGTCGGCGGTGATACTGCCCGATATACGCAAAGGAGAGTCGATCATGGCCACAGGAACGATCCGACTTCATCGCGTGCTGCGCGCGAACCCGCAGCGCATCTACCGCGCCTTCCTCGACGCCGACGCGATGGCCAAGTGGCTGCCGCCGCACGGCTTCACCTGCAAGGTGCACGAGATGAACCCCAAGGTCGGCGGCACGTACAAGATGTCGTTCACGAACTTCACGACCGGACACGGCCATTCCTTCGGCGGCGAGTACCTCGAGCTCGTGCCCTTCGAGCGGATTCGCTACACCGACCACTTCGACGACCCGAACCTGCCCGGCGAGATGCAGACGACGGTGACACTCAAGCCGGTGTCGTGCGGCACCGAGGTCGAGATCGTGCAGGAGGGGCTGCCCGCGGCGATCCCGCTCGAGATGTGCTACCTCGGCTGGCAGGAGTCGCTCGAGCAGCTTGCCGACCTCGTCGAGCCCGAGATCCCCGGCTGATGCAGGGGTGACGCGCAGCGCCGCAATCAGGCGACACGACGTGCGCGCGCTACATTTCTTGCATCACCTCCAACCGGCGAGCATTCCATGACCACGCAAGGATTCGTCGCCTCCCACGCCAACGGCGCCGTCTTCGAGCGCGGGCTGCGTTCGTTCTTCGAGTACCGCGACCTCGGCATCAAGGCGGCCACCGAGGGCCGTGTCGACGCCCATGTGATCCGTGCCGCCGCGGGAAAGGAGTTCTCCAGCCAGCCGCACCTGCATGTGACGACGTTCCAGCTCGTCTACATCCTGAAGGGCTGGATCGAGTTCGAATACGAAGGCCAGGGTGTCGTGCGTCTCGAGGCCGGTTCATGCGTGCACCAGCCGACCGGGCATCCGCCATCGCGAGTTGGGTCACAGTGACGACATCGAGATGCTGGAAGTGGTGCTGCCGGCCGGCTTTGCCACCGAAGAAGTCGACTCGGTGCAACGCTGATCGCTGCAGAAAATGCGTCCGATCTGGCTCACGATTGTTCTGCTCTCGCTCAGCAATGTGTTCATGACCTTCGCCTGGTACGCGCACCTCAAGGAGCTGAATCAGAAGCCCTGGGTCGTCGCCGCACTGGTGAGCTGGGGCATTGCCTTCTTCGAATACATGCTGCAGGTGCCCGGCAACCGCATCGGGTTCACGGTGCTGAGCGTCGGGCAGCTGAAGATCCTGCAGGAGGTGATCACGCTGGCCGTGTTCGTGCCCTTCGCGCTGTTCTACCTGAAGGAGCCGCTCAAGCTCGACTACCTGTGGGCGGCGATGTGCATACTCGGCGCCGTCTACTTCATCTTTCGCAGCCGCTGGGCTGGTGCCTGAGCACCTCGCCGCCGGCCGCACCATGGAGCACCCCGCATGATTGAAGCCTCGTGGTTGCTGTTCGTCGTCGCGTCGCTGGTGCTGATCGTGACGCCGGGCCAGGACATGATCCTGGTGATGTCGCGCTCGATCGCGCAGGGCGCCGCGGCGGGCGTCGCCACGGCCGCGGGTGTCAGCGTCGGCCTCGTCGGCCACACGGTGCTGGCCACGCTCGGGCTGGGCGCGATCCTGCGCACGTCGGAGTGGCTGTTCGTCGGCGCTCAAGCTCGTCGGTGCGGCCTACCTGGTTTACCTGGGCGTGCAGCTGTTGCGCAGCCAGGGGCGCACGAACTCGCTGTCGCGGCGGGCGCGCCGCGTTCGCTGTGGCGGCTGTTCTTCGACGGCGCGTTGTCGAACGTCTCCAACCCGAAGATCGCGGTCTTCTACTTCGCGTTCCTGCCGCAGTTCGTGCCGCCGCGACGCGGCGCATCCGACGCTGTCGGTGTTCGTGCTCGGCCTGGTGTTCGCCGGCCTCACGTTCGTGGTCAAGGGGCCAGTCGGCCTGGGCGCCGGGCTTGCTGTCGGCGTGGCTTCGTGCGCGTCCGCAGGCGCTGGCCTGGCTGCTACCGCATCAGCGGCGCAGTGCTGATCGGCCTGGGCCTCAAGCTCGCATTGGAGCGGCGGGCGTGAACGCACAATTTGCCCGTTCATCATCGCGTTCATGAGGAGATTCGCATGTTCCTGAATACGCCCCCGGACAACGACGCAAACGCGGCCTTCTACCGTGGCGCCCTCGAGGCCGAAGGCTTCGTCATGAACTTCAACCGCCTTTGGGCCTGGCGGCCGGAGACCTGCGACGCCTTTTCGGCGCTGCGCAGCCAGTTGATGGCAAGGTCCGCGCTGTCGCCGCGGGAATGTGCCGTGCTGATGTGCGCGACCGCCGCCAGCGTGGGCGACTCGTATTGCTCGCTGGCCTGGGGCAAGAAGCTCGCCGCCGCCGCCGACCCGTCGACCGCCGCCGCGGTACTGCGCGGCAGCGGCGATGTTGCGCTCGGCCCTCGCGAAGCGGCCCTCGCGAACTGGGCACGAAAGGTGGCGGCCGACCCGAACGCAACCGTCGCGGCCGACGTCGATGCCCTGCGCGCAGCCGGTTTGTCGGAGCAGGAGATCTTCGACGCCACGACGCTGGTCGCCTTTCGCGTCGCCTTCACGACCGTGAACGACGCCCTGGGGGCGCGTCCCGACTGGCAGCTTGCCGACGCCGCTCCGGCGGCAGTGCGCGCGGCCGTCACATACGGCCGCCCGGTGTCGGCGCGAAGTGGGCCCTGAGGGCATGCCTGGCACGAGCGCATCGTCGGTGCGACCCGAGCCTTACGTGCGCGAAGCCGGCAGGGGCACCGCGGTCGTGTGCCTGCACGCCAACGCGAGCACGTCGGTCCAGTGGCGCGGCCTGATGGACTTGCTGGCGCCGAAGTTCCATGTCTTCGCTCCCGATTCCTACGGCGCGGGCAAGAGCCCGGACTGGCCCTCCGACCGTGTCATCCGCCTTCGCGACGAGGTCGAATTGATCGAGCCGCTGCTGGCCCGCGGTGGGTCGCCGCTGGTGCTGGTCGGCCATTCCTACGGGGCCGCCGTCGCGCTCCTGGCGGCGCTGGAAGATCCAGGCCGGGTTCGTGCGATGGCCTTGTACGAGCCCACGCTGTTCTCGCTGCTGGACGCCGAGGCGCCGGCGCCGAACCCGGCCGACGGCATTAAAAGTGCGGTGGCCGCCGCCACCATGGCGCTGGATCGCGGTGACGTCGATGGCGCTGCCGAAGCGTTCATCGATTACTGGATGGGTGCCGGCAGCTGGCAGCGCACACCACCGTTGCGCAAGCCGGCGATCTCCGCGTCGGTGGTCAATGTTCGCCGTTGGGCCCACGCCCTGACGACCGAGCCCACGCCACTCGAAGCGTTTCGCCGGCTCGACGTGCCGGTGCTGTACATGGTCGGCAAGCGCTCGACCGCGTCGGCGCTTGGCGTCGCGCGGCTGCTGTTCGGCGCGCTGCCACGCGCCGAACTCGTGGAGTTCGACGAACTGGGTCACATGGGCCCGGTGACTCACCCGGAGCCCGTCAACGAAGCCATCGCGCGGTTTCTCGAGCGGGGCTGACGCGCGAGCGCGATTTCGCTAGACTTGTTCGCCACGTTCTGCGTTTCAGTCGAGGCCCGCATGTCCGACCCCGTTGAACCCTTGGTGCTCGACCTGCTGGAATGGATCGACCGGCAGCCGCGGCCGTACTCCGAGGTGATGGCCGTCTGGCGCACGTCGTGCCCGCGACTGCCGGTCTGGGAAGAAGCCAATACGCGCGGCTATGTCGAGCGCCGGCACGAGCCTGGCAGCGAAGCCGTCGTGCAGCTGTCGGCCGGCGGGTTGCGCCACCTGCAGGCGCATCGTCGTGCGCCTGCGAGTGCCGGCACGTAATTCGGTTGCTCTGCCGCGGCGGCAAACGCGTCCCGCGCGGCTCACGCCGGCGCTGAAAATCCCACGCCGAGCGCGGCCAGGCGCCCGATCTGCGCAGCGTCGAAACCCCAATCGACCAGCGCTTCGCGCCCCATCGCGCCGCGCTCGGGCGGGCCGTGGCGCACATGGCCCGGGGTGCGGTCGAACAGCGGCGCGGGGGCCGGCTGCTCGATGGTGTCGACGCTCACGTTGCGCGCGCGCGCCAGGTTGTGCGGGTGCGCGCGTGCCTCGGCAGCGCTGAGCACCGGCGCGAAGCAGGCATCGGCGCCCTCGAACACGCCACACCACTCGTCGCGCGTCTTGCTGCGAAACGCCGCCTCGAACCGTTCGCGCAACTCGGGCCAGCGCGCACGATCGTGCTGTGCCGGCAGGTCCTGGCCTTGCAGGCCCAGGCGCGTGATCAGCGTGGCGTAGAACTTGGGCTCGAGCGCGCCGATGGCCACGTACTGGTCGTCGAGCGTGGCGTAGCTGTCGTACCAGGGTGCGCCCGAGTCGAGCAGGTTGGTGCCGCGCGCGTCGCTCCACTGGCCCGCCGCGCGCAGGCCGGCGAACATGGTGGCGAGCAGCGACACGCCGTCGACCATCGCCGCGTCGATCATCTGGCCGCGGCCCGACTGGCGCGCCTCGATCACGCCGCAGGCGATGCCGAAGGCCAGCAGCATGCCGCCGCCGCCGAAATCGCCGACCAGGTTGAGCGGGGGCACCGGCGCCTGGCCCGCGCGGCCGATCGCGCCGAGCACGCCGGCCAGTGCGATGTAGTTGATGTCGTGACCGGCGCGCTCGGCCAGCGGCCCGCTCTGGCCCCAGCCGGTCATGCGTCCGTACACGAGCTTGCGGATTGCGCGCGTGCAACACCGTCGGGACCCAGTCCCAGGCGCTCCATCACGCCGGGGCGAAAGCCTTCGATCAGCGCGTCGGCGCGCTCGGCGAGCTGCAGCGCGGCCTGCACGCCGCCGGGGCTCTTCAGGTCGAGCATCACCGAGCGGCGGCCGCGCAGCATCACATCGTGCCGGCGCTCGACGCCGACGCCCAGGCCGGCGTCTTGCTTGCGGTCGACGAGCAGCACGTCGGCGCCCATGTCGGCCAGCAACATGCCGCAAAAAGGCGTCGGGCCGATGGCCTCGAACTCGAGCACGCGCAAGCCGGCCAGTGGTCCCACTTCACTGCTCCTTGCGCAATCCGGCACCGGGCCGCAGATAGATCGAGCCAGTAGCCTCCCGCCACCAGCACGCTGCCGCCGACGATGTTGCCGGCGATCACCGGCAGCAGGTTGTGCAGCATGTCGGCCAGCCCGAGCGGCGCGCCGAGCAGGGCCGCGAGCGGAAAGTAGAACATGTTGGCGATCGAATGCTCGAAGCCGGCGGCGACGAAGGCGGTGATAGGGAACACGATGGCCAGCACCTTGTCGGTCACGCTGCGCCCGGCCTGCGCCATCCACACCGCCATGCACACCAGCACGTTGCACAGCATGCCGCTGAAGAAGGCCTCGACGAGCGGCATCTGCGCCTTGGCCGCCGCGATTCCCAGCACGGTCTGCCCGAGCGCGCCGTGGTTCAACGCCGCGCGGCCGGACAGCCACACCATCAGCGCCAGCGTGGCCGCGCCGACCGCGTTGCCGGCGCAGGCCAGCGCCCAGTTGCGCAGCAGCCCTGTCGTGCTGACACGCCCGCTGGCCCAGGCGATGGCGATCAGGTTGTTGCCGGTGAACAGTTCGGCCCCGGCCACCGTGACCAGGATCAGTCCGACCGAGAACGCGAGGCCGCCGAGCAGTCGTGTGGCGGCGAATCCAAGGCTCGCGTCGCTGGCCACCAACGCAAACAGCAGGGCACCCAGGCCGATGAAGGCCCCCGCCAACACGCCGAGCAGTGCCAGCGCGAGCCACGGCAGTCTTGCCTTGGCGACGCCGGCGTCGCTGACGCGTGCGGCCACGTCCTTGGGGGCGAAGGCATCGAGCCCGAAGATTTCAGCCAATGGATGGTTCGGTAGTCGTCCGGTGAACGCGAGTATCGACCCGCCGGCAACGCGGCCCGAGTGTTGCAGGGTGCGCAATCAGCGGCCGATTCGGCATCTGTACGGATATCCAGTATCGTTGCGGCCTGGACGCACGATGCAGACCGCCGCCGTTTCCCCCCGACCCGTTCGCCACGCTCAACGACGAGCAGCGCGCGGCCGTCGAGCATGGCCTGCACGAAGCGGATGCCGCACCACTGCTGGTGATCGCCGGTGCCGGCACCGGCAAGACGATGACGCTGGCGGCGCGCGTGGCGCGGCTGGTGCTGGCGGGGGCCGACCCGCAGCGCATCCTGCTGCTGACCTTCTCGCGCCGCGCGGCGCAGGCGATGGAGCAGCGCTGCGGCCGCATGCTGCACGCGGCGCTGGGACTTTCACGCCACGCAGCGCGCCACCGGCCCTGCCTTGGGCCGGCACCTTCCACAGCGTCGGCGCGCGCCTGCTGCGCGAGTACGCGCGGCGCGATCGGCCTGTCGGAGCAGTTCACGATCCACGACCGCGGCGACGCCGAGGACCTGATGGCACTGGTGCGCCAGGAACTCGGCTTCGCGTCGACGGCCAAGCGCTTTCCGCTCAAGGGTACCTGCCTGGCGATCTACTCGCGGGTGGTCAACAGCCAGTTGCCGCTCGGCGCCGTGGTGCAGACGATCTATCCCTGGTGCCTGGGTTGGGAAACCGAACTCGGCGAATTGTTTCGCGCCTACGTGGGCGCCAAGCAGCAACAGCAGGCGCTCGACTACGACGACCTGCTGCTGTATTGGCAGCAGATGATGACCCGACCCGCACTGGCCGCCGCCGTCGGCGCGCGCTTCGACCATGTGCTGGTCGACGAATACCAGGACACGAACCGCTTGCAGGCGCTGATCCTGCAGGCGCTGAAACCCGACGGCCGCGGGCTCACGGTGGTCGGCGACGACGCGCAGGCCATCTATGCCTTCCGCGCCGCCGAGGTGCGCAACATCCTCGACTTCCCGGCCCAGTTCGAGCCGCCGGCGCAGGTGGTCACGCTGGAGCGCAACTACCGCTCGACGCAGGCCATTCTCGATGCGTCGAACGCGGTGATCTCGCTGGCCGCCGAGCGCTTCACCAAGGACCTGTGGAGCGACAAGGCCGGTCGAGCGGCCGCTGCTGGTTAGCCGTACAGGACGAGATGGCGCAGGCGCGCTGGGTCGCCGACGAGGTGCTGCGCCATGCGCGAGGGCGGGCGTCAAGCTCAAGCAGCAGGCGGTGCTGTTTCGCACCGGCCACCACAGCGCCGCGCTGGAGCTGGAACTGACGCGGCGCAACATCCCGTTCGTCAAGTTCGGCGGCCTGAAGTTTCTCGAGGCCGCGCATGTCAAGGACCTGCTGTCGGTGCTGCGCTGGGCGCAGAACCCGCGCAGCCGGCTGGCCGGCTTTCGCGTCGCGCAGCTGATGCCGGGCATCGGCCCGGCCTCGGCGCGGCGCCTGCTCGACGCGATGGCCGCGGCGGGTGACCCGGCGCAGGCGATGCGCGAGTTCAAGCCGCCGGGCGCCGCAGCGGCTGACTGGCGCGCCTGGCTGCAGGCCCACGGGGCGCTGGCGCCCGGCGCCTGGCCCGATGACATGGTCGCGGCCGCGCGCTGGTACCAGCCGCAGCTGGAGCGCCTGCACGACGACGCCGCGATCCGCGCCGCCGACCTGGCGCAACTGGCGCGCATCGCCCAGGGCTTCTCGAGCCGCGAGCGCTTCCTGACCGAGCTGACGCTCGACCCGCCCGAGGCCACCAGCGACGAGTCCGGCGCGCCGCACCGCGACGAGGACTACCTGATCCTGTCGACCATGCATTCGGCCAAGGGCCAGGAGTGGAACGCCGTCTACGTGCTCAATGCGGTCGACGGCTGCATGCCGTCCGACATGGCCACCGGCAGCGCGGCCGAGATCGAAGAGGAGCGGCGCCTGCTCTACGTCGCGATGACGCGCGCCAAGCGCCACCTGCCGCTGCTCGTGCCGCAGCGCTTCCACGTGACGCAGCAGGCCCGGTACGGCGACCGGCACCTGTACGCCGCGCTGACGCGTTTCGTGCCGCCGCCGGTCGCGGCCCTGTTCGACAGCGAGGGCCCGATCTGCGGACGCGACCGATGATGCACGCGCCGCGCGATTGGCCGGCCCGGCCATCGACATTGCGGCCCAGGTGCGCGCGCTTGTTCTGACGGCGGCCTTGCCAGCCATGCACCTTCCCGGCAGGATGCACGCTCCGCCCGCGAGGGCGCTCGAAACGAGGCCGGTGATGTCCCTGAGCATTCGGTGGTCGACGGCGGCACTGGCCGGTGGGCTGCTTCTGTCCGCCTGTGGCGGCGGAGGCGGCGACGCTATTCGCCCACGTTCCCGCACCCGGCGTCAGCGGTCCGGCCTGGTTCGGCTTTGGCCGTGACGCGCAGCATTCGGCGCAGGGTGCCATTGCAACGCAAGACCTCAACCGCATCGCCTGGAGTACGCCGGTCGATCTGGCGCCGCAATACAGCGCGGGCGGCTCGCTGCTGATCCACTACGGCTCGCCGGTGGTCACCTCGAACAACACGGTGGTGGTGCCGGTGAAGACGGGCGCTGCAGGCGGGTTCCGCTTCGATGCACGTTCTGGCGTAAACGGCGGGCTGATCTGGAGCGGCAGCAGCGACTACGTGCTGCCAGCGCACAACTGGACCCCGAGCTACAACCTCGCGCTCGACGCCAACAACCGCCTCTTCGCGCCGGGCGCGGGCGGCAAGCTGTTCGTGCGTAACAACGCCGATTCCGCCACCGGCGCGCTGCAGACCGCGGTCTTCTTCGGCGCTGCCGCGTATGCCGCGGCGCCGGCCACCTACGACGCGACCATCTTCATCAACACGCCGCTGACGGTCGACGCCAACGGCAACGTGTTCTTCGGCTTCATCGCTACCGGCCCGAACCCAGCCGGCCTCTTCAGCGGCATCGCGCGCATCGGCGCCAACGGTGTCGGCAGCTGGGTCCCGGCTGCGGTGGCGGCCGGCGACTTCAGCATCAGCAAGGTGGCAATGAACAGTGCGCCGGCCCTGTCGCCCGACCTCTCGACGCTCTATGTGGCGGTGAACACCGCCCCAGGGCAGGTGCAGACCGGCTACCTGCTGGCCCTGGACGCGGCCACGCTGGCGGTGAAGGCGCGCGCGCCACTGTTCGACCCCGGCAGTGCCGGCGGCACGGTGCGGGCGAGGGTCAGCGACGACAGCACCGCATCGCCCACCGTCGGGCCCGACGGCAAGGTCTACTTCGGCGTGCTCGAGAACAGTTTCGGCAGCCACAACGCGCGCGGCTGGCTGCTGCAATTCAATGCCCTGCTGGCGCCGCTCGGCCCGCCCGGCGGCTTCGGCTGGGACGACACGGCCTCGATCGTGCCGGCCTCGATGGTGGCCAGCGTACGGCGGCGGCTCGGACTATCTGCTGATGGTCAAGTACAACAACTACCTCGGCGTCGGCAGCGGCGACGGCGTCAACCGCATCGCAGTGATCGATCCGAACGCGAGCCAGACCGATGCGATCTCGGGCCTGCCGATCATGCGCGAGGTGCTCAGCATCGCAGGCGTCACGTTCGAGCCCGGCAGCACCACTGCGGTGAAGGAGTGGTGCATCAACAGCGCCGCTGTCGACCCGGCCACGAATTCGATCCTCGCCAACAGCGAAGATGGCTATCTCTACCGCTGGAGCCTGAGCTCGAACACCTTCACGCAGCGGATACAGCTCACCAGCGGTATCGCCGAGGCGTACACACCGACTGCGATCGGTGCCGACGGCGCGGTGTATGCGGTGAACAATGGGGTCCTGTTCTCGATCGCGCGCTAGCGCGGCTGCGCACCAAACACCAAGCGTTCGAAATCAGCGAGAACGTCAGGCGCTTGTTCTGAGCGCCGGATTGCGTGCCGTCACGAACCACGTGCTCGACGGTGCCCACAAGCCGTCGGCGCGTGCAAAGGCGCCCAGCGTCTTGCGCAACGCGTCGACGACCTGGCCCTTGCGCTTGACGCCTTCCTCGCC
>CAVZYL010000005.1:0-77491 GCA_963779435.1 uncultured beta proteobacterium
CTGGGCATCACGAACTTGCCGACGACGATGTTGTCCAGCCCGCCCGACACGTCCTGCCAGACCGTCTTGTCGTTGTCCAGGCTCTCGCGGCTCTGGTCGACGAAGGCCAGCTGCGCGGTCTTGCCGATCAGGACCTCGCCGCTGTCGGGCTTCTCGGTGCCCTGCAGCATGCGGAACAGCGTCGACTTGCCGGCGCCGTTGGGGCCGATGATGCCGACGATGGCGCCGGCCGGCACCTTGAAGCTCAGGTTGTCGATCAGCAGGCGCTCGCCGTAACCCTTGCTGACGCCCTTGAACTCGATGACTTCGTTGCCCAGGCGCTCGGCCACGGGAATGAAGATCTCGTTGGTCTCGTTGCGCTTCTGGTACTCGACGTCGCTCAATTCCTCGAAGCGCGCCATGCGCGCCTTGCTCTTGGTCTGGCGCGCCTTGGCGTTGCTGCGCACCCACTTCAGCTCTTCCTTCATCGCCTTCATGCGCGCGTCCTCGGTCTTTTGTTCCTGCTCGAGGCGTTGCTCCTTCTGCTCCAGCCAGTCGGAGTAATTGCCCTTCCACGGGATGCCCGAGCCGCGGTCGAGCTCGAGGATCCATTCGGCCGCGTTGTCGAGGAAGTAGCGGTCGTGGGTGATGGCCACCACGGTGCCGGGGAAGCGCTGCAGGAACTGCTCGAGCCAATCGACGCTTTCGGCATCCAGGTGGTTGGTCGGCTCGTCCAGGAGCAGCATGTCGGGCTTGGACAGCAACAACCGGCACAGCGCGACGCGGCGCTTCTCGCCGCCCGAGAGCACGCCGATCTGCGCGTCCCAGGGCGGCAGGCGCAGCGCGTCGGCGGCCAGTTCGAGTTGCAGGTCGGTGTTCTCGCTGCCCGCCGCCGCGATGACGGCTTCGAGATCGTGCTGCTCGGCGGCCAGCTTGTCGAAGTCGGCGTCGGGCTCGGCGTACTCGGCATAGACCTCGTCCAGGCGCTTCTTCGCTGCCAGTACGCCACCGATGCCCTGTTCGACCGCTTCACGAACGGTCTGGTTGGCGTCGAGCTGCGGCTCCTGCGGCAGGTAGCCGATCTTCAGGCCCGGCATCGCGGTGGCTTCGCCTTCGATCTCGGTATCCACGCCGGCCATGATCTTGAGCAGCGTGCTCTTGCCCGAGCCGTTGACACCGAGCATGCCGATCTTGGCCCCGGGGAAGAACGACAAGGAGATGTTCTTGAGTATGTGGCGCTTGGGCGGAACGATCTTGCCGACGCGGTTCATCGTGAAAACGTACTGGGCCATGGTCTTTCTTGCTCAATAAATGCAAACGCGGGCACCGCGCCCGCAACAGGCTCTATTGTCGCTGCTGCGGGCTCGGCCCGGCACGCGCGGCCGATAGTGGCCACAATCGCGCCCCATGCCCCGCCCGCTGTGGTTGTTTTCGCTGGTCAACCTGGTCATCGGTACCGGCGCCTTCGTGCTCGGCGGCATCCTGGCGCCACTGGCCCGCGACCTGGGCGTCAGCGTGCCCAGCGCCGGCCAGGCGATGACCGCCTATGCGCTGTCGACCGCCTTGCTGGCACCGACGGTGCTGCTGGCCACGGGCCGCTGGCCCCGCAAGCATGCCCTGCTGCTGGCGCTGGCCTTGTTCGCCGGCGGCAATCTGCTGTGTGCGTCGGCCGACTCGCTGCTGGCCCTGCTCGTCGGCCGCGTGCTGATGGGCCTGGGCGCCGTCTTCACGCCGATCGCCGCCGGTATCGCCGTGGCCATGGTCGCACCGGCCCAACGCGGCAAGGCCCTGGCCTTCGTCTTCCTCGGCATCAGCCTGAGCTATGTGGTCGGCGTGCCGCTGGGTGTCTGGCTCGGGCTGCAATACGGCTGGCATGTGCCGATCTGGGTCATCGTCGGATGTTGCGCAATGGCGATCGCCGCCGTCGCCTGGCGCGTGCCGGCCGACATGGCCTCGCCCGGTGCCAGCTTCGTCGGCCTGGGCACGCTGCTGGCGCGGCGCGAAGTCTTGGCCGCCCTGGCGCTGACGCTGCTGGCCTTTTGCGCCATCTTTGCCGTCTTCGGCTACATCGGGCCGGTGCTGCAGGCACTGTCGCCGATGGGCGGCGAACGACTGTCGCTCACGCTCGCGCTGTTCGGCTTGTCGGGCGTGGTGGGCACCTTGATCGGTGGCGCGGCCAATGACCGATTCGGCAGCCGGCGCACCCTGGCCGCGCAACTGTCGGTACTCGGCACCACGATGGCACTGCTGCCGCTGACAGCAGGCTCCTGGCCGGCGCTGATGCTCGCCTTGCTGGCCTGGGGTACCGCGGGCTTCGGCATGACGGCGCCGCAGCAGTCACGCCTGGCCACCATGGCCCCGGCACAGGCCCCGATGCTCTTGTCGCTGAACACCTCGATGCTGTACCTGGGCACGGCCGGCGGCGCCATCGTCGGCGGCGCGCTCGCCTCCGTGCTGGGATTCGAGCGTTTGCCCTGGGCCGGCGTGCCGTTCGTCGCCGCAGCGCTGCTGGTCTTGTGGTTAGGGCCGGTTCACACCGAAAAACAAGGCGCGAACGGACGCTGAGCCCGCATCGCGGGCCGCCGCCTGCGCCTGAATGCACAGCGGCCGCCGCGCGCGCAAGGCCTCGACGGGTACAATCGGCACTGCGCCGCGGCTTCCAGTCATCGTGGCGCGGTCGATTCCGACGCCTCAATGCTCTCGCGCCTACCGACTGGTGCACCCGCAACGGGTGACAGCAGGCAGCGAACCACGGCCCCGCACCAATCAACACGGGGCCTTCCAAAATGCAATTCACTGACCTCGGCCTGGCCGAGCCGCTCCTGCGCGCTGTGCGCGAACAGGGCTACGACATCCCCACGCCGATCCAGGCGCAGGCCATTCCCGCCGTCCTCAAGGGCGGCGACCTGCTGGCCGGCGCGCAGACCGGCACCGGCAAGACCGCCGGCTTCGTGCTGCCGATGCTGCAGCGCCTGATGGCCGTACCCTCGCAAGCGCGACGCGCGCGGGACGCGTCGCGATCCGCGCCCTGATCCTGACCCCGACCCGCGAGCTCGCGGCCCAGGTCGAGGAAAGCGTTCGCACCTACGGCAAGCATGTACCGCTGACCTCGATGGTGATGTTCGGCGGCGTCGGCATGCAGCCGCAGATCGACACGCCTGCGCAAGGGCGTCGACATCCTGGTCGCCACGCCCGGCCGCCTGCTCGACCACCACGGCCAGCGCACGCTGGACCTGTCGCACGTCGAGATCTTCGTCCTCGACGAGGCCGACCGCATGCTCGACATGGGCTTCATCCACGACATCAAGAAGGTGCTGGCGGTCGTGCCGGCGAAGAAGCAGAGCCTGCTCTTCTCGGCCACCTTCAGCGACGAGATCAAGGCCCTGGCCGACAAGCTGCTGAACCAGCCGGCGCTGATCGAGGTGGCGCGCCGCAATCGACGGTCGAAGCCATCGAGCAGAAGGTGCACCCGGTCGGTCGCGAGCGCAAGAAGGAGTTGCTGGCGCACCTGATCAAGAGCGGCGACTGGCACCAGGTGCTGGTCTTCACGCGCATGAAGCACGGCGCGAACCGCCTGACCGACTACCTGAACGACAACGGCATCAGCGCGATGGCGATCCACGGCAACAAGAGCCAGACCGCGCGCACCAAGGCGCTGGCCGACTTCAAGCGCGGTGAGTTGCAGGTGCTGGTGGCCACCGACATCGCGGCGCGCGGCATCGACATCGACCAGTTGCCGCACGTCGTCAACTTCGAGCTGCCCAACGTGCCCGAAGACTACGTGCACCGCATCGGCCGCACCGGCCGCGCCGGCGCCAGCGGCGAAGCCATCTCGCTGGTCTGCGTCGACGAAGACATCTTCCTGCGCGACATCGAGCAGCTGATCAAGCGCAGCATCCCGCGCGAGGTGGTGCCGGGCTTCGAGCCACCGGTGGGTGAGCGCGCCGAGCCGATCGTGCTCGGCCGCATGACCATCGGCGTCGGCGGCACGCGCCGCAACGCGGGTGGCGGTGGCGAGCGTCGCCCGGGTGGTGGTGGCCGCCCCGGTGGCAGTGGCGGTCGCCCGGGCCCGCGCCGTGACGGCGCCTCGCGTCCGGCGGGCAATCGTCTGACGCCGCCCAAACGCTGAACCGCTTGCGCGGGCTACAGTGCCGCGCTCATGCCAGCGCGGCCGCGCGCAACCTGGCCGAGCAATCGGCGTATTTGCCCTGGTCGCGCTCGGCCTGTCGAATGCTCGCTTCTTTCTCAGCGGCTACCTGTGCAAGCTGCTGCCGCTGGGGCTGATAGGTTATTTGATCGGCATCTTTTGAACCGTGCCACAGAACTTCCCCGCGCGGCGCACGAAGATTTCTCAGCGCGCCGCGAATCCGCGCTGATGATGGCGGACGCGGTGTTGCCGCACGAGGTCTGCCCGGCCGGCCCCGCAGGCGGGCGGCCGCGGCTGGCCTTGGTCACGGGGGCGACCGGTTTCCTGGGTCGATACGCCGTGCGCGCGTTGCTGAACGACACCGATCTGCGCTTGGTCTGCCTGCTGCGCGCCGGCAGCAGCGAACAAGCACGTGCGCGCCTGCTCGCGGCGCTGGCGCAGGTGGGCCTCACGGACCGGGCGCAACTCGACCGCGTCGACGCCGTGTGCGGCGACATCGCGCGGGGCGGACTGGGCCTCGATGCACATGAGTTCCAGCGCCTGGCCGGCACCGTCGATACGGTCTACCACTGCGCCGCCGAGGTCAATTGGGCGCGCAGCTACCGCCAACTGCGCGCGGTGAACGTGCAGGGCGCACTCGAAGTCCTGCGCTTTTCCTGTGCCATCCGCACCAAGCCGCTGCTGTTCGTCTCGACCATCGCGGTCTGCTTCGCCGAGGGCCACAGCGGGCCGGTGGACGAAGACGCCGACATGCTGGACAACGTGGCCGCGATGCCCCTCGGTTACGCACAGAGCAAGTGCGTGGCCGAGAGCCTGCTGCGGCAGGCCTCGCAGCGAGGCCTGCCGGTGACGATCCTGCGCCCCGCGCTGATCTGTGGCGACTCGGTGACCGGCGAGGTGAACCTCGACGACCTGATCGCCGCGCTGGTCGAGGGCTGCACCGCCGCGGGCGCGGCGATCGATGTGGACTGGCTGCTCGACTGCGTGCCGGTCGATTTCGTCGCCACCGTGCTCGCCCGGCTGCCGGTCGCGCCCGAAGGGGGGCTTTCCGTCCTGCACCTGATCCACGACCAGGCGCGCCATTGGCGCGAAGTCGTCTTGTGGATGAACCTGTACGGCTGCCCGGTGAAGCTGATGCCTCAACGCGAGTGGCTGGCAGCGGCCTTCACACGCCGGGCGGTGGCCGGCACGCGCCTGTACGGCTATCGGCGCTTTTTTCAGGGTTACCGGGCGGGCGAGAACACACCGCGTCCATTCGAGGCCTTTCTCGAGCCGCACCAGCGGCGCGTGGTGAACCGCCGCACGGCCCAGGCACTCGAGGCCATGGGCATCGCGGTACCCCCGCTCGACGCGCCCCTGCTGCGCCGCTACTTCGAGCGCTATCGCAGCGCGGGCCTGCTGCCGTCGAACGGCGCGCAGTGCGACGCAGCATCCGCCGAGACGATCGCCGCGGCCGACTTCGAGCGGCTGCTGCGCCAGCGAACGGGCGTCAGGGTGCTGCGCGTGGTGGCCGCGTTGCCCTTGCGCTTCGCGTCCGTGAACGGCATCCTGAACGAGATCTCGTCGGTGCGGCTGGGCGCCCGTGTCGGCATCCGGCGCTACGCGCTGTCGGTCGAGCGCCTGCGCGGCAGCAGCGCGCTGCGCTTGGACACGCTGGTCAAGACCAAGGCCACCGACGATGTCGTCACCGCGCTGAGTGTGGAGATCGCCACGCTGTGCGACGCCGATCTCGGCGCCTTGTTCGATCGTCACCGCGACGCGCTCGGACTCGCAGGTTCGCATGAGCGCGAGCTCGCGCTGTACGAGCTGCGCGATGCGCGCCTGCGGCGCCACACGCCGCGCTGCTTCGGTACCCTGCGCAACACGCCGCCGGGGCTGTGGACGGTCGCTCTCGAGTATGTGCGCGAGGTCGACAGCGTCGATGTCGGCGCGGGTCTCGAGGCGTGGTGCCCGGCGCGGTTGGACGCGGTGGTCAAGGGCCTGGCCGCGTTCCAGTCGATCGCCGGCGGTGAAATCGAACGCCTTGCGGCGACGGGTGTCTTGCCGCGCGAACGAGGCTGCGCGCAAATGCTTGCAGCCCACCCGCTCTGGCATGGGCTGGCAGACTATGCCGGTCGCGCTTTCGGCGAGTGGAGCGGCACGCTCGCACCGCTGCAGCAGCGACTCGTGGCCACATTGCCCGACTGGTGGCCGCGCCTGCTCGACGCGCCGCACACCTTGATCCACAACGACTTCAACCCGCGCAACGTCGTCCTGCGCAACACGCGCGACGGACTGCGCTTGTGCGCCTTCGATTGGGAACTCGCCGGCCTGGGCCTGCCGCAACGCGACCTGG
Organism: uncultured beta proteobacterium; assembly: GCA_963779435.1. Taxonomy (GTDB): domain Bacteria; phylum Pseudomonadota; class Gammaproteobacteria; order Burkholderiales; family Burkholderiaceae_C; genus CADEEN01. Next base: position 6,462 of record CAVZYL010000005.1, read on the forward strand.
CCGAGTTCCTGTGTTTCGTCGCCGGCGAGCGGGCCGCGGACGGGGATTTCGTCGCCGGCCTGGTCGAGCAACATCGGTGCGCGTTCGCCGCGGCCAGCGGAAAGTCGCTGGACCCGCTGCAGTGGCGGGCCGGCTTCGCGCTCGCGCTGCGGCAATTCATCGTCACCCGGCTGCCGATGTATGCCTTGATCCACCGCTTCCGGCCACAGGGCTTTCTGCCCAAGCTCGTGCGCGGCGCGGCGTGTCTGCACGAATCGACCGTGCCATGGTTGCCGGCCTGAGTGCGCGTAAGCAGATGTTGCCCCGTGCGATGGCTCGAGCGGGAGCGGGCACAAAAAACCCGGCCGAGGCCGGGTTTTTCTTGGCAGTGTCGAAGTCGCGATTAGGCGGGCTTCTTTTCTTCGGCCTTGGGCTTCACGTCTGCGGCCTTGGCCTTCTTCGCTTCGGCGGCCTTGGCCTTCTTCGCTTCGGCCTTGGCTTTCTTCGCTTCGGCGGCAGAGGCCGACTTGGCAGCGGCCGTCGGCTTGGCGGCAGCCGCCGGTTTGGCAGCCGCAGCAGGTGCAGCCGGGGTCGCGGCAGCAGCCGGTGCCGCCGGCTTGGCGGGGGGGGCCGACGCGGGCTGGGCTTGCGCGGCGGCAACAAAGGCCAGGGCGGCCAGGGCGGTCAGGAGCTTGTTCATGTGTTTCGATCGAATGAGTACTGAGCAAGACGCTCAAGGGCCACAACGGCCGTTCAGGGCCGCCGGTTGACAGCCCGGCCCGACTATTCGAAACGCTGCTCGCGCAGCCACTTGGTGGCGACCCACTTTTCCCCGGCGATCACCGGCGCACCCCCATGCAGGGTGCGGGTGATGGGGTGCGGCCGGTTGTAGCTGAAAAACACGGCGTTGCCCCGGATCGGCGCGACCTCGAGGGCCACGTCTGGAAATGTCGTGCCGCCGCCCTTTTCCGGCGCGTTGAGGTACATCACCAGCGAGCCGACCCGCTGGCCGCCGCGTTTGAGAATCGCTGCGGTGCCGGCCTTGGCCGGGTCGAAATAGTCATGGTGCGGCCGATATTCGGCGCCCGGCAGATAATGCAGTACCTGCAGACCCTCGCCGTTCTCGAGCGGCCATTCCAGCAGGCTGGCGATGCGGGTTTCGATGCGTGCACAAAGCGGATTCTCCTCACGCGCAAAGAACATGCCCGCGCTGGTCCGCAGCGGGTTGACCTCGCTGCCGCCGGTCTCGGTATGCACGGTTTCCGAACGCGCCAGGCGCGGCCGTGCCAGCGCGATCAAGGCTTCGCATTCGTCATCCGAGAGCAGGCTGCCGAAGACCACCACACGCGGCTGGCTCATGGTCATCAACACCTGGACGCGGCGATCGCCGGCGTCGAGCCACAGCGGCGAGTCGCCGAGGTCGGGCCCCGGCACCGTCACCGGCGGCGGCAGTCCGCTGGCCTTGGCGTGCTCGGCCAGGAAACCGCTGAGTGTGTCTTCCAGCGCCTGGAGCGCCACGTCCTCGGCCCAGCCGCTGGCCTTCATGGCCTCGAGCACGGCCTCGGGTTTGTGACCCGCCTGGGCCTGGGCAACGATCCACTGGCGCAATTCAGGGGTGACTTGCTGTACGGCGGCCATGCCCGCATTTTCGCAGCCCGCAGGCGCCACCACTTGATGTACGCGCGCCCGGCCCCAGCTACAGGCGTCCCGCACAGGAGCTCGTGGCCTATGAACCTGTATTCGATACGACTGCAAGGGTCCCGGGCGTGGCCCGCCGCCTTGGGCCTGGCCGTGGCAGTGGCCGCCACCTTGTTGCTGACGATGCCTGGCGGCGTGCAGGGCCGAGCCGAGGCCACACCACGCAGCGTCGCGCCACGCGGTGCGCTGGGGGCCGACGAGCAGGCCAACATCGAACTCTTTCGCAAGGCCTCGCCGTCGGTCGTGCACATCACCACGCTGGAGACGCAGCGCGACCTGTTCTCGATGAACGTGCAGCAGGTGCCGCTCGGTACCGGCACCGGCTTCGTGTGGGACGAGCGCGGCCACATCGTCACCAATTTCCACGTCATCCAGGGCGGCAGCGCCGCACGCGTCACACTGGCCGACCAGAGCAGCTACCCGGCCAAACTCGTCGGCGCCTTCCCCGATCGCGACCTGGCGGTGCTGAAGATCGAGGTGCCCGCCGCCAAGCTGCCGCCGATCGCGCTGGGCAGCAGCCGCGACCTGCAGGTCGGCCAGCGCGTCTACGCCATCGGCAACCCCTTCGGCCTGGACCAGACGCTGACCACCGGCCTGGTCAGCGCGCTCAACCGCGAGATCGAATCGTTCAACGAGCGCACCATTCGCGGCGTGATCCAGACCGACGCCGCGATCAACCCGGGCAACTCCGGCGGGCCGCTGCTCGACTCGGCAGGGCGGCTGATCGGCGTCAACACGCAGATCGCCAGCCCGAGCGGCGCGAGTGCCGGCATCGGATTCGCGATCCCCGTCGACGAGGTCAATCGCATCGTGCCGCGGCTCATCCTCGACGGACGTTACCTGCGCCCGGCGATCGGCGTGACGGCCGGCCCGGCGGCCTTGCAGCAGGCCTTGAACCTGCCCAAGGGCGTGGCCCTGGTGCAGGTCAACGCCGGCAGCCCGGCGGCGCGCGCCGGCCTGCAGGCGTTTCGCCGCGGCGCCAACGGCAATGTGCTGGCGGGCGACGTGATCACCGCGATCAACGATGAACCGGTCGCCGACCTCGACGAAATGTTGGCGCAACTCGAACGCCGCCGGCCTGGCGACAGTGTCATTCTCAGTGTGTGGCGCAATGGCCAACTGCGCAAACAACGCGTGGTGCTGGCCAGCGGCGAATAGCGCTGCCAGGCCCGCCATCCACGACGGCGGCGCCTCAGGCTATCCAGCGCCGCGCGTTGTGGAACATGCGCATCCAGGGGCTGGGTGCGGCGATGTCACCGCCGCTCCAACTCATCTGCACGTTGCGGAAAATCCGCTCGGGGTGCGGCATCAGCACCGTGAAGCGGCCGTCGGCGGTGGTCACGGCCGTCAAGCCGGCGGGGCTGCCATTGGGGTTGGCGGGGTAGGCCTCGGTGGCCTGACCATGGTTGTCGATGAAACGCATCGCGCGCTGCACCGCTTTGGCGTCGCCGCGCTGCGAGAAGTCGGCATAACCCTCGCCATGGGCCACCGCAATCGGAATCCGGCTGCCGGCCATGCCTTTGAAGAACAGCGAGGGCGAATCCAGCACCTCGACCATGGCCAGGCGGGCCTCGAACTGCTCGCTCTTGTTGCGCGTGAACTTGGGCCAGGCCGCGGCGCCCGGAATGATAGGCGCGAGCGCGGCCATCATCTGGCAGCCATTGCACACGCCCAGGGCGAAGCTGTCCTTGCGCGCGAAGAAGGCCGTGAACTGTTCGGCCAACACCGGGTTGAACAGGATCGAGCGCGCCCAGCCTTCGCCGGCACCGAGTGTGTCGCCGTAAGAAAAGCCGCCACAGGCGACGAAGCCGATGAACTGGTCCAGCCGCGTGCGGCCACTCTGCAGGTCGCTCATGTGCACGTCGAAGGTGTCGAAGCCGGCCTGCGCCATCGCATAACTCATCTCGAGGTGCGAGTTGACACCCTGTTCGCGCAGGATCGCCAGCCGCGGGCGCATACCGGTTGGCGCTGAACGAACGGGTTCGGCATCGAAGCTCAGGTGCAGGTGCAGGCCGGGGTCGTCGGCGCGCCCCACGGCCGCATGCTCGGCATCGGCGCAGACCGGGTTGTCGCGCTGGCGGGCGATGCGCCAGCTGACTTCGTCCCACTGGCTGTGCAATTCGGCCAGCGGCGCGCTGAACACGGCCTTGGCATCGCGCCAGACTTCGACCACCCCGCGATCGTTGGGCTTGCCGATCACATGCGCGTGCTTGGCCAGGTCGAACGCGCGCAGCACGGCCATCACCGCGTCGCGCTCGCCGCTGCGCACCTGGATCACCGCGCCGAGCTCTTCGTTGAACAGCGCCGCCAGGGTGCGCTCGTTGCGCCGCTCGCTGACCTGCTGCGCCCAGTTCTTCGTGTCGCCGAAGTCGGCGCGGCTGTCGCTGATGCCGTCGCCTTCGGTGACCAGCATGTCGACATTCAGGCTCACGCCGCGGTGGCCGGCAAAAGCCATCTCGCACACCGCCGCCCACAGGCCGCCGTCGCTGCGATCGTGGTAGGCCAGCAGCTTGTCTTCGCTGCGCAACTGGTTGATCGCGGCGACCAGTGCCTTCAGCGCCTGCGGGTCGTCGAGGTCGGGCACGCCGTCTTTTTCAGCGCAGCCGAATTGGCCCAGGACCTGCGCCAGCATCGAGCCGGCCAGGCGCTGGCGGCCGGCACCGAGGTCGATCAGGATCAGCGTGCTGTCGCCGGCCTGCAGTTGCGGCGTCAAGGTGCCGCGCACATCGGCCAGGGTGACGAAGGCCGTGACGATCAAGGACACCGGCGCGCTGACCTGCTTGGCGCCCTCGGCGTCGGTCCAGCGCGTGCGCATGGACAAGGAATCCTTGCCCACCGGCACGCCGATGCCCAAGGCCGGGCACAACCCCATGCCGACCGCACGCACGGTGTCGTACAGGGCGGCGTCTTCGCCGGGCTCGCCGCAGGCCGCCATCCAGTTGCAGCTGAGCTTCACATGGGCCAACTCGATCGGCGCGGCGAGCAGGTTGGTGATCGCCTCGGCCACCGCCATGCGGCCCGCAGCCGGCGCGTTGACCGCGGCCAGCGGCGTGCGTTCACCCATGGCGAAGGCCTCGCCGCGAAAGCCGCGGTAGTCGGCCAGCGTGACGGCGCAGTCGGCCACCGGCACCTGCCACGGCCCGACCATCGGGTCGCGGTGCGACAGGCCGCCGACCGTGCGATCGCCGATGGTGATCAGGAAGCGCTTGCTGGCCACCGTGGGGTGGCGCAACACGTCGAGCGCAACCTGGTCCAGTCGGACGCCGGTGAGCTGCAGCGCGGCTTCGCGGCGCTCGACGCGCTTCACGTCGCGGGTCATCTTCGGCGGCTTGCCGAGCAGCACGTCGAGCGGCATGTCGATGGCCCGCGGGCCACCGGCACCCTCTTCGAGCACCAGCTGCGTGGCCTGGCTGGCCACGCCGACAATGGCGAACGGACAGCGCTCGCGCTCGCACAGGCGCTCGAACAACGCCTGCCGCTCAGGGTCGAGCGCGATCACGTAGCGCTCCTGGCTCTCGTTGCACCAGATCTCCTTGGCGGCCAGGCCGGTTTCTTCGAGCGGCACCTTGGTCAGGTCGAACACCGCGCCGCGACCGGCGCCATGGACCAGTTCGGGGAAGGCGTTGCTGATGCCGCCGGCCCCGACGTCGTGAATCGCCAGGATCGGGTTGGCCTCGCCCATTGCCCAGCAGTGGTTGATGACTTCCTGGGCCCGGCGCTCTATCTCCGGGTTGCCACGCTGCACCGAGTCGAAGTCGAGCGCAGTCGCGTTGCCACCAGTGGCCATCGAGCTGGCCGCGCTGCCGCCCATGCCGATGCGCATGCCCGGACCACCGAGCTGAATCAGCAGGGTGCCGGCCGCGAAGACCTGCTTCTTGGTCTGCGTCTGGTCTGATCGAGCCGATGCCGCCGGCGATCATGATCGGCTTGTGATAGCACGCGCTGCACGCCGGCCACGCGCTGTTCGTAGTCACGGAAGTATCCGCCCAGGTTCGGCCGCCCGAATTCATTATTGAACGCCGCGCCACCCAGCGGGCCCTCGGTCATGATCTGCAGCGCTGAGGCGATGTGTTCGGGTTTGCCGATCGTCGCGCTAGGGCTCGTCGGACCCGGCAGAGCAGGTTGCCGACCGAGAACCCCGTCAGGCCGGCCTTGGGCCTGGCGCCGCGACCGGTGGCGCCTTCGTCGCGGATCTCGCCGCCGGCGCCGGTGGAGGCACCCGGGAACGGCGAGATCGCGGTCGGATGGTTGTGGGTCTCCACCTTCATCAGCACATGCGCCAGCTCGTCGTGAGCGCTGTAGATCGGCGCTTGGCGTGGCCCAGCGGCAGCCAGCGCTCGACGATGCCGCCCTGCATCACGGCGGCGTTGTCGTCGTAGGCCACCACCGTGTGCTGCGGGTGGGTCTTCTCGGTGTGGCGGATCATGCCGAACATCGACAGCGGCTGTCGCTCGCCGTCGATGACGAACTCGGCGTTGAAGATCTTGTGCCGGCAATGTTCGCTGTTGGCCTGCGCGAACATCATCAGCTCGACATCGCTAGGATTGCGACCCAGCCGCTCGAAGGCCGCGGCGAGATAGTCAATCTCGTCGTCGGACAGCGCCAGACCCCACTCGACATTCGCCTGCCTCGATCGCCGCACGCCCGCGGCCCAGCACATCGACCTGCGCCATCGGCAGGGCTTCGCGCGCATCGAACAGGTGCCGTGCCGCGTCGCGCTCGAAGGCCACGCTCTCGGTCATGCGGTCGTGCAGGCAGCGCCGGCGACCTGCAGTTCGTCGGCCGTGAGCGGCTTGTGCCCGAGCAGGCCGGGCGCAAGCTACAAGCCGATATTCGCAGATCCGCTCGACGCGACGCATCGCCAGGCCGCAGTTGTGGGCAATATCGGTGGCCTTGCTGGCCCAGGGCGAGACGGTGCCCAGCCGCGGCATCACCACGACCAGACCCCGCCGGCCACGGGCGTCGTGGCCCGCCCTGGTCGAGCAGGGCGGCCAGCTTGTCGCGCGCGCCGCCATCGAGTCGCGCATCGCTCCAGGCCCAGTGCACGTGGTGCGCGCTGACCGCCACGATGCGGTCGCAGGCCGCCGCCAGGCGCGCCAGCAGTGCTTGTGCACGAAAGGCGGACAGGGCGTCGCCGCCCTCGAAGTGCAACAAATGCTTGGGCGGTGCGGACATCGGTGCGTGGGCAGGGTTGGAAACCGGCAGAGCCGGCGATTTTACGGGCCGGGTGGGATAATTCCGGCCCATGACGATGACCATCAAGTCCGCCGCCGACATCGAAGGCATGCGCGTAGCCGGCCGCCTGGCCTCCGAGGTGCTGGACCTGCTCACCCCATGGTCAAGCCGGGCGTGACCACGCTCGAGCTCGATCAAGTCGCGCACGAGCACATGGTCAAGGTGCAGGGCACCGTGCCGGCGCCATTGAACTACGCGCCGCCGGGTTATCCGCCCTACCCGACGTCGTTCTGCACCTCGGTCAACCATGAGGTCTGCCACGGCATCCCGAACGCCAAGCCGCTGAAGAACGGCGATATCGTCAACATCGACATCACGGTGATCACCCCCGACGGCTGGCACGGCGACAACAGCCGCATGTACATCGTCGGTGAAGGCAGCATCGCGGCCAAGCGCCTGTGCAGCCTGACCTACGAGGCGATGTGGAAGGGCATCGTCAAGGTGCGCCCGGGCGCGCGCCTGGGCGACATCGGCCACGCCATCCAGACCTTCGCCGAGAACGCCGGCTTCTCGGTCGTGCGCGAGTTTTGCGGCCACGGCATAGGCAAGAAATTCCATGAAGAGCCGCAGGTGCTGCACTACGGCCGACCGGGCACGCTGGAAGAACTGGTGCCGGGCATGGTCTTCACGATCGAACCGATGATCAACGCCGGCAAGCGCGACATCCGCGAGGACCGCAAGGGCGGCAACTACGACGGCTGGACCATCGTCACCCGCGACCGATCGCTGTCGGCGCAGTGGGAGCACACGGTGCTGGTCACCGAAACCGGCTACGAGGTGTTCACGCTGTCGGCGGGCAGCCCGCCCTTGCCGGCCTTCGTGACCGGCGCCACCGCGCACGCGCCCGCCCCCGCGGCGGCGTAACGCCATGGCGGCGGTGGCCCAGCCCGCAAACGGCGTGGCCAGCTTTCGGCTGCGCCTGGCGGTCGACAAGTCGGTGCTGGTCGAACACTTCGCCGCCGCGCGACCCAGCGCCACGGCGGCCACGACGCTGATCCGCGGCCTGGCCAGGCTGGTCGATGCCACGCTGGGCGAGCTGTGGGTCGCGACCATGATGCCGGCCCGCGCCGCGCTGGTCGCGGTGGGCGGCTACGGCCGCGGCGAGTTGTTCCCGTTCTCCGATGTCGATGTGCTGGTCCTGCTGCCCGACGAGCTGGCTGCGGAACAGGTGCGGCCGGCGGTCGAGCGTTTCATCACCGCCTGCTGGGACATCGGGCTGGAAATCGGCTCCTCGGTGCGCAACACCGACGAATGCGCCGCAGAGTCGAAACGCGACGTGACGGTGCAGACCGCATTGCTCGAAAGCCGCCTGGTCTGCGGCCCGCGCCGCCTGTTCGTGGCCCTGCACAAGCGCCTGGCCGCCGACCGCGAGCCGCGCGCCTTCCTGCGCGCCAAGACGCTGGAGATGCAGCAGCGGCACATCAAGTACGAGGACACGCCGTACTCGCTCGAGCCCAACTGCAAGGAGAGCCCGGGCGGCCTGCGCGACCTGCAATTGCTGATCTGGGTGGCGCGAGCCGCCGGGCTGGGCCGCACGTGGGGCGAGCTGGCGGCCAACGGCATCGTCACGCCGTTCGAGGCCCAGCAGCTGCAGCACAACGAAGGCCTGCTCAGGCTGATCCGGGCGCGCCTGCACATGATCGCCGGGCGGCGCGAAGACCGGCTGGTGTTCGACCTGCAGACCGCCGTGGCGACGAGCTCTGGGCCTGTCGGCACCCAAGGCCCAGCGCGTGTCCGAAGTGCTGATGCGGCGCTACTACTGGGCCGCCAAGGCCGTGGTCCAGCTCAACCAGATCGTGCTGCTGAACATCGAGGCCCGCGTCGAAGGCCGCGAAGCCCAGGCCATGCGCCCGATCAACGAGCGCTTCTTCGACCGCGGCGGCATGCTCGAAGTGGCCAGCGACGACCTGTACCAGCGCGATCCGCACGCGATCCTCGAAACCTTTCTGGTCTACCAGCAAACCGTGGGCATCAAGGGGCTGTCGGCACGCACGCTGCGCGCGCTGTACAACGCGCGCCGCCTGATGGACGGTGCGTTTCGCAGCGACCCGGTCAACCGCGACGCTTCATGCGAGATCCTGCAGCAGCCCAGCGGCCATACCCACGCCCTGCGGCTGATGAACCAGACCTCGGTGCTCGGGCCGCTACCTGTGGGTCTTTCGCCGCATCGTCGGTCAGATGCAGCACGACCTGTTCCACGTCTACACCGTGGACCAGCACATCCTGATGGTGCTGCGCAACGTGCGCCGCTTCTTCATCCCCGAACATGCCCACGAGTACCCGTTCTGCTCGCAGCTGGCGGGCCGGTTGGGACAAGCCCTATGTGCTGTTCGTGGCGGCCCTGTTCCACGACGTGGCCAAGGGCCGCGGCGGCGACCACTCGGAGCTCGGCGGCGCGCGAGGTGCGGCGCTTTTGCCGCGAGCATGGCATCGAGCGCGACGACGCGCCAGCTGATCGAGTTCCTGGTGCGGCAACCACCTGACGATGAGCCACATCGCGCAGAAGGAAGACCTGTCGCGACACCGAGGTCGTGATCGCCGCTTTGCCGCCAAGGTGGCACGACGAGCGCAACCTGACCGCGCTGTACCTGCTGACGGTGGCCGACATCCGCGGCACCAGCCCGAAGGTCTGGAACGCCTGGAAGGGCAAGCTGCTGGAAGACCTGTACCGGCTGACGCTGCGCGCGCTCGGCGGCACCACGCCCAGCCTGGACGCCGAGATCGAGGCGCGCAAGCCCGAGGCGCTGCTCGCTGCTGGCGCTGGCCTCGCAGCCTGCCCGAGACCGAGAAGCCGCTGTGGGACACGCTGGACGTGAGCTATTTCGCGCGCCACGATGCCACCGACATCGCCTGGCATGCGCGCATGCTGTGGCGCCATGTCAAGACCGAGGTGCCGGTGGTCAGCGCGCGCGCCTTCGCCGGTCGGCGAAGGCCTGCAGGTGCTGGTGTACACGCCCGACCAGCCCGGACCTGTTCGCGCGCATCTGCGGCTACTTCGACAGCGCCGGCTTCTCGATCCTGGACGCCAAGGTCCACACCACGCGGCGCCGGCTATGCGCTCGACACCTTCCAGGTCGTGCATCCGGCGTCGAGGTCGACGACCCGGCGGCTACCGCGACCTGATCTCGCTGGTGCGAAACGCAGCTGGCGCAGGCGCTGGCACGCCGACCGGCGCCGCTGCCCGAGCCGAGGCGCGGCCGCGTGTCGCGCCGCGTGAAGAGCTTCCCGGTCACGCCGCGCGTGTCGCTGCGCCCCGACGAGCGGGCGCAGCGCTGGCTGCTCAGCGTCAGCGCCAGCGACCGCTCGGGCCTGCTGTACGGCATCGCCCGCGTGCTGGCGCGGCACCACATCAACCTGCAACTGGCCAAGATCAGCACCCTGGGCGAGCGCGTCGAAGACACCTTCCTGATCGACGGCGCAGAGCTGCAGCACAACCGGGCACAGCTCGACATCGAAAGCGAAGTGCTCGACGCCCTGGCCCCGAGGACGCACCGGCATGAGCCGCCGGGCCGCTCCAAGGCGAATAGCAGTGGCCCGGAGGTTGCCGATAGCCGGCCGCTCTCGGCCCCCGAAGCCATGGCCAGGCTGGCAACGCTTCGACGCCGTCATCGACGTCCGCTCGCCGGCCGAGTTCGCCGAAGACCACCTGCCCGGCGCCGTCAACTGGCCGGTGCTCGACAACGACGAGCGGCGCGAGGTCGGCACGGAGTACGTGCAGGTCTCGGCCTTCGATGCACGCAAGCATGGTGCGGCCATCGTCGCCAAGCGCATCGGCGAGTTGCTCGATGCCCATGTGCGCGACAAGCCGCACGGCTGGTCGCCGCTGGTCTATTGCTGGCGCGGCGGCCAGCGCAGCGGCACGCTGGCCTGGTTTCTGGCTCAGATCGGCTTTCGCACGACGGTCTTGAAGGGCGGCTACAAGGCCTTTCGCGAGCAGGTGCGCGAGCAGCTGAAGACGCTGCCCGAGTTGTTCGATTACGTCGTGATCGCAGGCCGCACCGGCAGCGGCAAGACCAGGCTGCTGCACACCCTGGCCGACGCCGGCGCGCAGGTGCTGGACCTGGAAGGCCTGGCCAGGCACCGCGGCTCGGTGCTCGGTGGCCTGCCGCACGAGCCGCAGCCGACGCAAAAGGCCTTCGAGACCCGGGTCTGGACCGCGCTGTCGGCCTTCGACCGCTCGCGCCCGGTGTATGTGGAGAGCGAGAGCCGCAAGATCGGCCAGCTGCAACTGCCGACAGCCCTGCTCGATCGCATGCGCAGCGTAGGCCGGGTGGTGATGCTGACCATGCCTGACGACGCACGCATCCAGTTGCTGCTCGAGGAGTACGGCTTCTTCGCGGAGCAGCTCGAGCGCTTTTGCGGGCACCTCGACACCCTGATCGACCTGCGCGGCCGCGACACCGTACGCCAGTGGCAGGCCTTGGCCCGCGCCGGCCAATGGGCCGACCTGTTCGCCGAGCTGATGCGCGCGCACTACGACCCGCTGTACCGCAAATCGATCGTGCGCAACTACGCCGGGGCATCCGCAGCCACGGAGCTGGCACTGCGCGACGGCAGCGCAGCGGCGCTGCGTGAGGCCGCCGCCACGCTGAGGGCGGCGAGTGCCAACGATTGATCTTCCCCGCGCTACCTCGCCGCGCGTGCACCCACCACCTGGCCCGCCGGCGATCCGTATGGATTCGCTCCCTGCCAGTCGCCGCCCAGCGCCTTCATCAGGAATACCGCCGTCAACAGACGCTGACCGCGCAACTGCGTGGCCTGGCGCTCGCTCGCCAGTTGCGCCTGCTGCGCGGTGATGACTTCGAGGTAGCCCGAGGCGCCGCCTTCGTAGCGGGCGGTGGCCATCGACAAGACGCGGTTGGCGCTGAGGACCGAGGCCTGGGCCTGGGCCGCTGCACGCTCGAGTGCCGCCAGGCCGCTGATGCCGTCTTCGACTTCCTGCATGGCCTGCAGCACGGTGCGACGGTAGTTGGCCACCGTGGCGGCGTGACCGGCGCGGGCAAAGGCCAGGTTGGCGTCGAGCCGGCCGCCGTCGAACAGGACTTGCGCGGCCGTCACCCCCACCGACCACAGCAGGCTCGGCGCATCGAAGAGTGCCGACGCGATACGGCTGTCGACGCCGACATTGCCGCCCAGGCTGACGCTAGGAAAGTAGGCCGCACGGGCGACACCGATCTGCGCGTTGGCGGCGGCCACGGCGCGCTCGGCGGCGGCCACGTCGGGGCGGCGCTCGAGCACATCGGACGGCAGGCCCAGCGGCACCACCGGCACGGCGCTTTCGCGCAGGTCGGCGGCCAGCGCGAACATCGGTGCCGGCACGCCCGTCAGCGTGGCGAGTGCGTGCTCGAACGGCCCGCGCTGGCGGCGCACCACCTCGAGCTGGACCAGCGTCGCGTCGAGCAGGGCCTGCTGCTGCGCGACGTCCAGGCCGGTGGCTGCGCCGAGCTCGTAGCGCGACTTGACCAGATCCAGCGAGCTGCGCTGCAGGCCGATGGCACGCAGCAGCACGTCGAGCTCGGCGTCGACCGCACGCAGGTTGAAGTAGGCGGTGGCCAGGTCGGTGGTCAGCAGCAGCCGGGTGTTCTCGGCATCGGCCGCGGCCTGCTCGGCCGAGGCGGCAGCGCCCTCGACCGAGCGCTGCACGCGGCCGGCGAGGTCGACCTCGTAGTTGACGGTCATCGACAGCGCCAGATCGTTCTGCACGGTCGAGAAGTTGGGCGAGTTGTAGTTGGACAGCGGCCGGTTGGCCGAGATCTTCTGCCGCGCGGCGCGCTCGCTCAGGCCCAGCTGCGGCAGCGCCGCGGCCGACACGCCGGCCAGCGTGGCGCGGGATTGGGCCAGCCGCGCCGCGGCCAAGGCCAGCGTCGGGCTGCCGGCCAGCGCCTGCTGCTCGAGCGCGTCGAGTTGCGGATCGCCGAAGCGCTGCCACCACGGCCCCTTGGATGCGGCGTCGGCGGGTCGGCTCTCGCGCCACGGCGCCTCGACATGCCAGCTCGCGGGCAGGCCGGCCGATGTCGGCCTGACGTAGTCCGGCCCCGCGGCGCAGCCCACCAGGCCGGCCAGCAAGCCCAGCGTCAGCAGGTGCTTCATGTCGGCGCCTTGCCGGTGGCCGCCACCTCAGCCGCCGACGCGGCATTCGTCGCCGGGGCGACCTGCACGGTCTGCCCGTCGGCCATCCAATCGGGCGGGTTGAGCACCAGGCGCTCGCCCTCGGCCACGCCGTCGAGCAATTCCACCTCGGCGCCGTAGTTGCGCCCCACGCTGACCTTGCGCAAGGCCACGCGGCCGCCGCGGTCGACCACGGCGACTTGCGTGCCCTCGGCGCGAAACAGCAGCGTGTTGGTGGGCACGACCAGCGATGCGCTGGCCTGCAGGGGCAGCGCCACCTGCACATAGGCACCGGGCAAGAGGGCGCCGTCGCGATTGGCCAGCGCCACCTCGACTTGCATGGTGCGTGTGGCAGTGTCGATGGACCCGGCGGTGCGCACGATCTGGCCGCTGAACTTGCGCCCACGCAGCTCGGCCTGCGTCACGCTCACGGCCTGGCCCGGCTTGACCAGCTGCGCGTAGGTCTGCGGCACGTTGACGTAGACCCGCAGCGGATCGGTCTGCGCCAGCGTGAACAAGGGCTTGGTGCTGTCGATCAGATCGCCGACATCGACGTTGCGACGCGTCACGACGCCGGCAAACGGCGCCAGCACGCGCTTGAAATCGGCCAGCTGGCGCAGGCGCTGCACGTTGGCCTCGGCCGCGGCCACGTTGGCCTGCGATTGGGCGACGGCGCTGCGGCGCTCTTCGAGTTCCTGTTGCGAAACGACATCCTTCTTGCGCAGGCCCTCCCAGCGCTCGGCCGTGCTGCGCGCCAGCGCCAGGCTCGATGCGGCCTGCTCGCGCGCCGCCACCGCCTGGCTGAGCTGCTGGTCGATCTCGGGTGACTCGATCTCGGCCAGCAATGCGCCCTTGGCCACCGTGCTGCCGATATCCTGGGTCCAGCGCTTCAGATAGCCGCTGGCGCGCGACGAGATCGGTACCTGGACGAAGCCCTGCAAGGTGCCGGGCAGGGCCAGGGTCTGCCCGGCCTGGGCGCGCTTGGGGCTGGCCACCTTCACGTACAGCCGCGCGTTCTGCTCGGTGGCCACCTCGAGCGCCCGCGCACTGCTGATGCGGCTGAAAACGGTGCGGCCGGCGCCCAGGCCCAGCAGCAGCAACAGGAGCACGGCGGCGATCTGCGTGCGCCGGACGACCTGCTGGCGTTTGAGCAGGTCGACGGGTTCTGCGCCCGCGTCGCCCTGGATCGGATGCAGGCCCAGCGCTGCGTGGCGTTGCTCGGTCATGGGAATCATCTCTCCAGCGTCTGTGGCGACAGGGCAGGCGCCAGGTGATCCGCGGCCAGGCGACGGGCCCGCCGCTGGTGCACGCCCGCGAAGACCACCGGTACGAAGAACAATGTGGACACCGTGGCGAAGAGCAGGCCACCGATCACGGCGCGCCCCAGGGGTGCATTCTGCTCGGCGCCCTCGCCCAGGCCGAGCGCCATCGGGATCATGCCGATGATCATGGCCAGCGCCGTCATCAACACCGGCCGGATGCGCGTGGCACCGGCTTCCAGGGCTGCGGCCAGCGGCGGCGCGCCGGCATCCAGGCGCTGGCGCGCGAACGAGATCAGCAGGATGCTGTTGGCGGTGGCCACGCCCATGGTCATGATCGCGCCGGTGAGCGCGGGCACGCTGAGCGTGGTGCCGGTGATGAACAGCGTCCACGCGATGCCGGCCAGCGCGGCCGGCAGCGCTGCGATGATGACCAGCGCATCGCTCCAGGACTGGAAGTTGACGACGATCAGCAAATACACCAGCACGATGGCCATGGCCAGCCCGACGCCGAGGCCGACGAAGGAGGCCTGCATGGTTTCGACCTGGCCGCGCAGCACGACTTCGCTGCCGCGGGGCAGCTTGGCGCGCATCTGCTCGACCAGCGCCGACACGCGCGAGGCCACCGTGGCCAGGTCGGTGCCCTGCACACCGACATACACGTCGATCGCCGGCAGGATGTTGTAGCGCGAGGCCACCGCCACCTGCTGCCCGGGCGTGACGTCGACCAGGTTGCCCAGCAGTTGCGTGCTGCCCTGGGCGGACGCGCCGGCGATGCCCGTGCCCACCGGCAGGTTGAGCAGGGCGTCGAGCGAGTCGACTTGATATTGCGGCGTCTGCACGGCCACGTTGTAGACCACGCCGTTGGCCGGATTGAGCCAGAAGGCCGGCGCCGTCTGCGAACTGCCCGACAGGGAGATGAGCACGTTCTGGCCGACGTTGGACGCCGACAGGCCGACCTGTTGCAGCAGGCTGCGGTCCATTTGCAGGCTCAACGCCGGGGCATTCAAGCGCTGGTGCACATGGGCGTCGACCGCGCCCGGAATCTGCCGAATCTGCTGCGTCAATTCACCGGCCAGGCGCGCGTTGCCCTGCAGGTCGGCGCCGGTGAACTGGACGTCGATCGCCGCCGGCAGGCCGAAGTTGAGGATCTGGGTGACGATGTCGGCCGGCTGGAAGAAGAACTCGACGCCCGCAAAGCGTTGCGGCAGTTCGAGGCGCAGCTTGGAGACGAAGGATTCGGTCGGCCGGTGTCCTTCGCGCAGTGAGAGCAGGATCTCGCCGTCCAGCGTGCCTATGGTGCCGGCGTTGCTGTACGACAGGTTGATGCCGCTGTTGGGCACACCCAGGTTGTCGAGCACGGTCTCGAGCTGGTCGGGCGGTACCAGCTCGCGGATCGCGACCTCCACCGCATCGGCCAGGCGCGCGGTTTCCTCGATTCGCGTGCCCGTGGGCGCGCGCATGTGCAGGCGGATCTGGCCGGCATCGACCGTGGGGAAGAAATCGCGACCGAGGAAGGGCACCAGCAAACACGAGGCCAGGCAAAAGCCGAGAAAGCCGACGGCAAAGCCACCGCGGTGTGCCAACAGCGATGACAGGGCCAGCGTGTAGGCCCGGCGCACGCGTTCGAAGCGGTTGTCGAACGCGCGGTACACGCGCTGCAGCAGGCTGCTGCCCTGTGGCACGCCATGGGCCTTGGCCATCAGCAGCAGGACCAGGGTCGGGACCAGGGTACGCGACAGCAGATAGGACGCGACCATTGCCAGCACCACCGCCTCGGCCAGCGGCACGAAGAGGAAACGCGCCACGCCCGAGAGGAAGAACATGGGCACGAAGACGATGCAGATGCACAGGGTGGAGACGAAGGCCGCCACGCCGATTTCGCCGGCACCGCCCTCGATCGCCTCGGTGATGGGCTTGCCCATGTGCAGGTGGCGCTCGATGTTCTCGATGGTCACGATGGCCTGGTCGACCAGGATGCCCACCGACAGCGCCAGGCCGCCCAGCGTCATCAGGTTCAGTGTCTCGCCCAGCATCTTGAGCACCAGGATCGAGGCCAGGATCGACAGTGGGATGGTGAGCGCGATGATCAGCGTGCTGCGCCAGTTGCCCAGGAACAGCAGAACCATGGCCGCCGTCAGCGCGGCGGCGATCAGGGCTTCGATAACCACGCCCTTGACGGCCGCCTTGACGAAGACCGACTGGTCGAACAGCGGCGTGATGCTGATATCGGCCGGCAGGATGCGTGTCACCCGCGGCAGCAGGGCACGCAGGTTGCCGACGATGTCCAGCGTCGAGGCGCCGCCGTTCTTCAATACCGACAGCAGCACGCCGCGCTCGCCGTTCTGGCGCACGATATTGGTCTGCGGCGAAAAACCGTCGCGCACCTGGGCCACGTCGCGCAAATAGACCGTGGCCCCGGCGGTGGTACGCACCGGCAAGTCGTTGAGGCCGGCGATGGTGTCGGGCGAGCCGTTCATACGCACCGCGTATTCGGTGGCCCCGAATTTCGCCGTGCCCGAGGGCAGGATCAGGTTCTGCAGGTTGATGGCATTGACCACGTCGGTCGGCGACAGGCCACGCGCCTGCAATGCCGGCATGTCCAGGTCGACCGACACCAGGCGGTTCTTGCCGCCATAGGGAAACGGCACCGCCGCGCCCGGGATGGTGATCAGTTGCGGGCGCAGCACGTTGACCGCGTTGTCGAAGACCGTCTGCTCGGGCAGCGTCGGGCTCGACAGCGCGAGCTGCACCACCGGGATGCTGGAGGCCGAGTACTTGATGACCAGCGGCGGCGTGATGCCGGGCGGCAACTGGCGCACCTGGGTCTGCATCGCCGCCACGACCTGGGCGATCGCGGTCTGGATGTTGGCCGTCGGCTGGAAGAAGACCTTGATGACGGTGACGCCCAGCAGCGATTGCGACTCGATATGCTCGATGTCGCTGACCGTCGTCGTCAAGCCGCGCTCGCTCTGGCCGGCAATGCGCTGGCCCATTTCCTGCGCCGACAGGCCCCCGTAGTTCCAGATGACGCTGACGACCGGAATGTTGATCTCCGGAAAGATGTCGGTGGCCATGTTCAGCAGCGCGAACGGCGTCGCCAACACGATCAGCATCGCCATCACGATGAAGGTGTAGGGGCGGCGCAGCGCCAACTGGACCATGGACATGCGGGGCTCTTTCGTTTGTGAGCACGCGCATCATAGGCAGGAGCCGGCCGCCGTAAACCGCAAGCGGCCTTTCCTGGTCGCCTGGCGCGCCAGGTTTACCCTGAGGCCCGGTTATCGATGGTCGAAATCCAGCGCAGACCTGTGCGCTGGGGCCGCAAGGCCGGCGCGCCTGCCGACTCGGCACTCGCACCGAGCCATGGCGTATCCGCGTCATCGACAACGACTTGCAGTCCGGCCGATATCACGGCAAGGCATGCCACACCCGCGACGATGCACAGGGCGCGGCGCTGTTGGCCGTTGGCACTGCGGGTCGGGGTGTAGGGGGACTGGTTGCGTCGAACGACATCGGCAGCGCGAGCCAGGGTCAGGTCAAACATGCGGCGCTCCTCGGATAACGTTGTCTGCGCATCGTCGATAGCGAGCTTAGGACGCGAGGCCTGCGTCGCCGGGTGAATATTGCCCGCCGATGCCCGTCGATGCCCGACGAGCCGATCCGAAGCCGATAGCACCCGACCGCGCCAGGCCTGCGTCCTACCAGTGTGTGGGCAGTTGCTTGAGCAGCAGCAGCTTGCCGTCCGCAGGCCCGAGGTAACCACCGACCTCGAGATCCTTCAGCAGGCGGGTCACCATTTCGCGTGAGCAGCCGATGAGACTGGCCAGCTCATGGTGCGTGGGTCGTGGCGCGATGGCGCGCCTTCCGTCGGCGGCCTCGACCGCGCGCGCATTCAAATACTTGACGAGTCGGCCATAAGTGTCGAGTAGCGCGAGCCCACGCGCATTCTCCGTGGCGACGCGCAGGCGGCCGATGAGTCGGTCGATCAGCTCGAAGGCAAAGTCGGGATCTGCTCGAATGTGCTCGCTCAGCGTGCGACGCGTGATCACCGCACAGGTCGTAGGCTCCAGCGCGACGATTGAAACGGATCGCGGCCCGCCGTCCAGGCTCATTTCACCCACATACTCCCCGGCACCGTAGGTGCCAAAAATGAGCTCGCGCTGGCTGTCATTGACCGAGAACGCCTTGATCGAGCCACCGAGGACGATGTATATCGTGTCGCCGAACTCACCCTCTCGAATCAATGCTTCGCCGCGTGCAAAGCGCTTGACGACGCCGCGGCGCGCCAGGCGCTGCAGCGATTCAGGCAGCGCGCCATATTCGTTCGAGGTGGAAGGATCGCCCATTGGCAGATTGTCTGCTTCCGGGCCGGCATCCGGAACAGGCCGATCCTAGCCAAGTCGGCGCAATCCATCGAGGGCGCAAGCACTCGGCGCGCATGCTCGTCTCCAGCCTGCGTCGCCCGTTCGGATTCAGGCCGCCAGCGGCTGCGGCACCAGGTCCAGGCCCGATTGTCCGGCGTTGCGCAGGGTGCTCATCAGCGGTGGCAACGCGCAGACCTTGTGGATCAGCTCGCGAATGCTTGCCGCACCGGTCTTTGCCCGGATGCTGCCGATCTGCGAGCGCACGGTCGAAAGCGCCACGCCATGCTGCGCCGCAGCCACCGCCGGCCGCACACCGTCGCACAAGGCGAGCAGCACACGGGTCTCGCCCGGGGTCAGGCGATGGATGCGCGCGAAGGCCTCGACGGCGAGTACACCGCTGACGCGGCGTTTGCCAATGACCAGGATCGCCGCTCCCGGCCTGTCTTCGCCGCCGGTGCCCAGCGGCGCGACCGAGACGCCGATTTGCGCATGGCCCTCGCCGATCGTGAGCAGCTTGCGCAGCCCGCGGCGCAATGCGTCATCGAATGCCAGTTGCAGGCGTGTGGCGTCGCAGGGGCGACGCGCCCGCAATGTCGGCCCGACCAGTTGCAGCGGGTGCTCGTCATCCAGTTCGGCGCGTGCGGTGTGGTTCACATGCTGCACCAGTGCGCTGCCGTCGAGCACGACAATGCCGTAATCGACTTCGTCGAGCGCGGCCATCAGCCAATGCGTGCCTGGGACCGAGCGGCGGCGCTCGCGGTGCTGGGCATTCCAGGCCGTGTGATGGAAGTTGCCATCGCGTCGGACGATATCGGTGGGCCGGGTCAGGGTCAGATCAAACATGCAGCGCTCCTAGGCGGACGCTGATTGCGCGTCACAGGTCAAAGCATAGGATGCGAGGCATGCCTGAAAAGGTGAATATTGCCGGGCCCACATTGGCAGGCCGACGAGCAAGCGCTGGCGCGGCCGAATATGCAATTGGTCGGACGCCCATTCAGCCACCGAGCGGTGGCCTGGCCGGGATTCGTGAGTTACCGTGCTGGCCCAGCGAGCAGGCGCCCGATCGACTCGGGCAGGCCCCTGTTCGGTTTGACCGGCAGCGGGCCGTAGCTGCCCTGGCGCGCACGCGCAGGGCGCAGCGCGACCATCGATTCGGCATGGCGCACCGCGCTCGACACGCCGTCGACGGCCGGCACCGGCAGGCGGGCCGCCAACGAGCGCGCCAGGCCGGCGAGCGGCGCCCCGGCCAGCACGATGGCGTCGGCGCCATCCTCGTCGACACAGCGCTGTGCGAGGCGCAACAGGCGCTCGCCCTGATCGCCCTGCACGTTACCGATGTCGGCCAGCGGCTCGTCGAGCGCGCGAATGCTGGCCAGGCGGCCTTCGAGACTGTTGTGCTGCACCGTCTCGCGGTACCAGGCGCGGATTCGCTGCGAGATGGCAACGATCGAGAAGCGCCCGCCGAGCAGGCAGGCACTTGCGAGCGCGGCTTCGGTCAGGCCGGTCACGGGACACGGCAAGGCTTCGCGCAAGCCACCGAGGCCAGGGTCACCGAACGCGGCGACGATCACCGCGTCGAAGCGCGCATGATGTTCGGCAGCCAACTGCGCCGCGGCGTAGGCGCCGATCAGGGCCTCGAAGCGGGTCTCGATGTAGGCCACGCCGAAAGGCGCGGTCACGACTTCGATCTCGGTGCCCGGCGACGCGCAGCGCTCGGCCTCGGCGCGGATCAGATCCGACACGCTGTCGGAGATGTTGGGGTTGATCAGCAGCAGGCGTGTCACGGTCTGGGCTCCTTGGGCGTCCGAGGCCTGAGTGTCGGCGGCCCACAGCGCAGGAAGCGGCCGCGGCCGCGGCGCGGGTGGAAATGCGTACCGTCCCACACCACCTCGCCGGCGGCCAGCGTGAGCGCGGGCCAGGCCGCGAGTTCGATGCCCTCGTAGGGCGTGTAATCGACGGCGTGGTGCAACGCGGCATTGCGCAGCACCTGCTTGCGTTCGTCCCAGACCACCAGGTCGGCATCGCTGCCGATCGCGATCGTGCCCTTGCGCGGGTGCAGGCCGTAGGCCTTGGCCGGGTTGGTCGAGGTCAGTTCGACGAACCTCTCCAGCGTGATGCGCCCGCCGAGCACGCCTTCGGAATACAGCAGCGGCAGCCGCGTCTCCAGGCCCGGGATGCCGTTGGGGATGTGGCGGAACGCGACCTCCTGTCCACCCGGCTTCTTGCCTTCGGGTGCGTCGTAGCGGAACGGCGCGTGGTCGGACGAGAACACCGTGAACAGGCCGTCGGCCAACGCGTTCCAGATCACCTCCTGGTTGCCCTTGTCGCGCGGCGGCGGGCTGCACACGCAGCGCGCCCCGGCGTAGTTGTCGTCGATGCCGAGGTCGCTCGCGGTGAGGAACAGGTATTGCGGGCAGGTCTCGCCGAACACCGACAGGCCGTGTGCACGCGCCCAGCGGATCTGCTCGACCGCCTCGCGCCCCGACACATGCACGATCAGGATCGGCACGTCGACCAGTTCGGCCAATGCGATGGCACGGTGCGTGGCTTCGCGCTCGACCAGCATCGGCCTTGCGTGGGCATGAAAGCGCGGCGCGGTGCGGCCGGCGGCCTCAAGCCGCCGGGTCAGCCATTCGATGCAGTCGGCGTTCTCGGCATGGATCATCGCCATTGCACCGTGCTCGCGCGCCACCGACAGCACGTCGAGGATCTGGCCGTCGTCGAGCTTCAGGTCGTCGTAGGTCATGTAGATCTTGAACGAGGTGTAGCCCTCGGTGATCAATGCCGGCAATTCTTGCTCGAGCACGGCCGGCGTCGGGTCGCTGACGATGAGGTGGAACGCGAAGTCCACATGCGCCCTGCCCTCGGCGCGGCGGTGGTAGTCGTCGACCGCCGCGCGCAGCGATTGGCCCTTCACCTGCGCGGCGAACGGAATCACGGTGGTGGTGCCGCCGCATGCCGCCGAGCGCGTGCCGGTGTCGAAGTCGTCGGCCATGCGCGCCGGCGGCGGCATCGGCTGATCGAGGTGGCAATGGGCATCGACGCCCCCCGGCGTGACGACGCGGCCGGCCGCATCGATCTCGCGTGCGGCAGGAGGCAGTCCTTGCGCCAGCGCAACGATGCGGCCGCCGGCAATGCCGATGTCGCAGTCGAAGACATCGGCTGCAGTGGCCACGCGCGCATGGCGCACGACGAGATCGAACGAGGTCATGGTGTCGGGTGTCCTTGCGGCGTGTCGAATACGTGCCGTGCTTCGTCTTCGAGCGCCAGGCCGAGCACCTCGACGCAATGGGTGCCGCGGCCAAGCACCTCGCGGCAGTGCAGCGCGAGCTCGTCGGCAACGGCGCCGCCGAGCGCCGTCATCGTCTCGATCGACAAGGCGTAGATAACTCGCCTGACGCCGCCCCAGTAGATCGCACCGGCACACATCGGGCAGGGTTCGCCACTGGCGTAGACGGTGCAGGCGGACAACTCGGCCGGGGAAAAGCGCCGCGACGCGTCACGCATCAGATTCAACTCGGCGTGGGCCGTGCAATCACTCTCGGTGACCTGGGTGTTGCACCCTTGCAGCAGGACGCGGCCCTGTGCATCGGCAAGCAGCGCGCCATAGGGCTGATTGCCAGCGGCGCGGGCCCTGGCTGACAGCGCGATGGCCGCGCGCAGCAGGCGTTCGTCGGCGGCGGCGAGGTTCATGTTTGCGAGGGCGGCAGATCGAACAAGCCGAACAAGCGGCCCCAAGCCTTGACGCGCCGTGGGTCGGCGCCTGCGAGCTGCAGGGACTTCCAGACCACGGTGGCGATCGAGTCGTGGATCGGGATGCCGGTCTCGGCTTCGAGTGCCTGCACCAGTGGGCCACCACGCAGGTTGGTGCACAGGATGGCAATCGCGTCGGGTTTGGCGTGGGCCACGCCCTGCACCATCGCGCGCAGGGTATCGGCCTCGACCTCCGCGAAGCTGAAGTTGTCGCGCAGACCGAGGTGGCGCTCGGCCACGCACTCATAGCCGGCGGCCGCGTAGTTCGCAATGATCCTGGCCTGCACGTCGTCCAGGTACGGCGTCACGAGTCCGAACCGGCGCACGCCGGTGTACGCGAAGACTTCGTTCAGCGCCAGCACCGACGTGCAGGCCGGCACGCCCGTCGCGTCGGTGATGCGCCGGCAGAGCTGGTGGTCGGTGTCGAACCCGCGCCAGCTGGCCGAGGTGCCGCTCCAGCCGATGACGCCGACCTTGGCGTGCGACAACAACTCGGCGGCGCGCAGGATCTCGCTGTCGTCGAACTGGCCCAGCGCCTGCTTCGTCAGCGCGATCTCGGTCACCTTGAAGCGGCCGAAATGTGCGCTGACTTCAGGTAAGTCGGCGAGCATGGCCGCAGTCACCGGCTCCAGCGTCGTGTTCGACGAGGGCGTGAGCATGCCCAGAAGGATGCGCTTGTCCATCAGCCGAACGACACCCGCGGCAGCCACAACGCCAGATCGGGCCAGACGACCAGCAGCACGACGAGCAGCAGCATCATGACCAGGAACGGCAGCGTGCCGACGATGACATCGGTGATCAGGCCTTCCTTGCGGATGCCCTGCACGACGTACAGGTTCATGCCCACCGGCGGCGTGATCAGGGCCAGTTCGGCCATCACCACCAGGTAGATGCCGAACCACACCGGGTTGATGCCCAGCGCCGTGACGAGCGGGAAGACGATCGGGATAGTGCCGATGATCATCGCCAGCGCGTCGAGGAAGCAGCCGAGGATCAGGTAGAACACCGTCAGCACCACCAGCATGACCAGCGGCGACGTGCCGAGCTGGCTGGCGAAGTTGGCCAGCGCCTGAGGCACGCCCATCAGGCCGAGCACGAAGTTCAGGTAGAACGCCGCCGCCGCGATGAGCATGATCATCGCCGTCACCGAGACCGTGGTGACGAAGCACTCGTGCAGCATCTTGATCGAGAACTTGCCGTACGCGATGCACAGCAGCAGCGCCATCACGACGCCCAGCGCAGCCGATTCGGTCGGTGTGGCCCAACCGAGGTAGATGCTGCCCATGACGACGACGAAGAGGAGCGTCGGTGGCATCAGGTCGACCAGCCGCCGCAGCCGTTCGCCCAACGGTGCCGGTGCCGACTTGGCACCCGCCAGTGAGGGCTTCCACCAACAGGCGACGACCACCACGGCCATGAAAAGGCCGGTCAGCAACAGCCCTGGGATCACGCCGGCAGCGTAGAGGCGGCCGACCGAGGTGTTGGTCATTGCGCCGTAGATGATCATGTTGATCGACGGCGGAATCAGGATGCCCAAGGTTGCGCCGGCCGCGATGCTGCCGAGCACCAGCCGCGGGTCGTAGCCGCGACCCTTGAAAGCCGGGATCGCGACCGTGCCGATCGTGGCGGCCGTGGCCACCGACGAGCCCGACACGGCGGCGAACATCGCCGAGGCGCCGATGTTGGTGTGCAGCAGGCCGCCGGGCAGCGGGTTCAGCCAATCCGACAGCGAGCGGTACATGCGGTCGGTGAAGCCACCGCGCACCAGCAACTCGCCCAGCAATACGAACAGCGGTACCGCGACCAGCACGAAGTTGTTGGTCGCACCCCAGTACTGCGTGCCGTACTCGAGCACCGCGGGCGTGCCGAGGTAGAAGATGGCTCCCGCCATGCTGATCGCGAACATCACGAAAGCGACATGCAAGCCCAGCGTCATCAGGCCGATCAGCAGGACAAAGCCGATGACGGCGGCAGTGAGGTCGATCATTTCAGTGCTCCGGCTTCAGCCTGTGCGGCACGTTCGGCCTGCGCCGTCAATTCGGCTTCGAGTTCGTCCTGCACGCTGGCCGGCCCGTAGTAGCGGTTCAACTTCGGATCGCCACGCACGAACAGCAGTAGCGCATGCACGGCGTAGGCCAGCGAGATCAGGGCGAACAGCAGCAGCCCGATCAGCCACAGCGACTGCGGCTGCCACAGCGGCGTCTGCAGCGGGTTGCTGGCCACGCTCTGGAACTCGATCGACTCCAGCAGCACGTTGGTGCCGCGCCAGGCCGCGAAGCCGGCGAAGGCCGCCATCGACACCATCGCCAGCAGGTTGAGCACGCGCTGCCAGGCGGTCGGCATCATGACCAGGAAGATGTCGACGCGCGTGTGGCCGCGCTT
Source organism: uncultured beta proteobacterium (assembly GCA_963779435.1). Lineage (GTDB taxonomy): Bacteria > Pseudomonadota > Gammaproteobacteria > Burkholderiales > Burkholderiaceae_C > CADEEN01. Next base: position 31,243 of record CAVZYL010000005.1, read on the forward strand.
GGCCATCGTGTACGAGGCGCCGATCACGGCGACGATCGCCAGCACGTAGCCGCCCATGTCGTCGGTGCCCGGGAACGAGTGCGAGAACAGCTTGCGTCCGACGATCTCGACCGAGACCGCCAGCGACAGCAGCAGCACGACGTAGCCGCACAGGATGGCGGCCATGCGGGCCACGGGTTCAACCACCCGGCTGATCGGATCGTCTTCCATGATCTCTCCTATTGGAACGCTCGGACCGCTGCCGACCCGCGCCGCTTACTGGATCTTCAGGCCGCGTGCCTTGCCGACGGTGGCATTCCAGGTTTCGGAACACTTCGGATCGACCTTGTTGCAGGTCTCCTTCCACAGCGGCAGCACCGAGCTCGACACCGCGGCCTTGATCTTGGCCTCATCGGCCGGCGTCACGGGCACCAGCGTCATCTTGAACTTGGTGCCCTTGAGGCACGGTTCCTTGCCGATGTTGCAGTTCATCGCGTCGGCATTGGCCGTCTCGGCCAGGTCCCACATCCGGTCTTCCATCTGCCTGAAACCGTCGACGATCTTCTTCTGCGCTTCGGGCGAGAACTTGTTGAAGTAGTCCAGGTTCATGAAGTGGCCCTGCACCGAGCCCGACACCGACAGCGGCATGAAGTGCGTCGTCACCTCACCCCATTTGCCGGCGTTGCCCGAGGTCGGCGACGTCACGCCGCAATCGGCCACGCCGCGCTGCAAGGCGGGGTAGACCTCGCTGAACTGCAGCGTCACTGGCGTGCCACCCAGGTTCTGGATCAGTGCCGCCATCGATGGCGTGAAGCTGCGCACCTTCAGGCCCTTGATGTCCTCGACCGACTTGATCGCCTTGTTGCAATAGAACACCTGCGGGCCGAACGGCCACAGCGTCAGCACCTTGGCCTTGAAGCGCGCCTGCAGGCGCTTGTCGAAGACTTCGCGGTAGGCATCGACGGCCTTGCGCAGGTCCTTCATGTTGGTCGATACGCCGATCAGGTCGATGCCTTCGAAGAACGGGTCGTCGCGCGAGGCCATGCCGATCTGCACGCTCATCACGTCGAAGGTGCCCGAGCGCAGCAGGCGCAGCGCATCGGCAGCCTGCACGTTGACCACGTCCATCGGGTTGTAGTTGATGTTGATCGCCTCACCCATCAGCTTGGGCAACGCAGTGAAGAAGGGCTTCTCGATCTCGTCGACATGCTTGGAGTTCGACGAGAAGTTGCCCGCGATGCGCATCGCGGTGGGGTCGGCGGCCAGGCAAGCCAGCGGCAGCGCCACCATGGCGGCGGTAAGCAGGTGGGGCAGGAAGCGGTTCTTCACGGTGATCTCCTTCAAGAGGGGTTACGGGTGTCTCAGTTCAGCCAGCGGTTCATGCCCACGTCCTCGGACGCGGCACGCAGGACCATTTCTCGGTAATACGGCTCCAGGCGCAGTGCTTCCTGCGCCGCACGCACCTGTTGCGCGCGGCCGCCGGCCATCAGTTCGCGCATCTCGGCGCGCAGAGCGGCCTCGTCGACGCCGGTGATGCGACCGGCATCGAAGACGACGCGGCCAGCGACGATGGTCGTGCGCACCGAGCCGCCGTCTTCGCAGTGGATCAATTGGCGGCGCAGGTCGTTGAGCGGCGTGAAGGCCACCGTGTCGAGGTCGAGCAGAATCAGATCGGCATCGAAGCCGACCGCCAACTGGCCCAACTTGTCGGCCCGACGCATCGCCCGCGCGCCGCCGCGCGTCAGCGCGGTCAGCATCTCGCCGGGTTGCGGCCAGTGCCGCCAATCGGGCGTGGCCAGGGTGTGCAACAGCGCCGCCGTCTTGGCCACGAACCAAAGGTTGACGCTGTCATCGGTATTCATCTCGTCGGTGCCCAGGCAGATCGGCACCCCCGCGTCGCGCAACTTGCGATACGGCATCACGCCGCTGCCCAGGCGCAGGTTGCAGACCGGGTTGTGCGCGACGGTGCAGCCCGCGTCGGCGAGCAGGCGGATGTCGTCGTCGTCGATCCAGATCGCGTGGATGACCATCATGCGTTCGTCCAGAAAGCCGAGGTCGTGCACGTGGCGTACCAACGACTTGCCGAACTTCTCGCGCCCGAGAACGCGCTGCAGCTTGGTCTCGAGCATGTGGATGTTGAACGGCAGGTCGTGTCGCTTCGACAGTGCCGACAGGCCGGCGAAGTACTCGTCGGTGACGCGTTGCGGCGCCGAGCAGGAGACGGCAGCGGCGAGTCGCCCGCCTTCGACGCCATGCCAGCGCTCAAGCAGGTGTGTGTAGAGCGCCAGCAACTCGGCACTGGACTGGCGCGGCGCGTCGTCCATCGCGCGGCGCTCGGCTTCGGGCAACAGTTCGGCGAGATAGGGGTACTTCTGGTACTCGACGATGTTCGGTTGGTCGATCGCCACCGTGGCGCGGATGCCGGCGTCGGCGTAGGCCTGCATGATGGCGTCGATCGACCGGGTGCTGGCCACCGGCACGTGGTACGCGTCGTCGTGCACGGCGGTGATGCCGCGGCGCAGCATCTCCAGCGCACCGACCATCGTGCGCACGTAGGCCAGGCGGTCGGCGTCGCCACCGATGGCCAGCGGCGGCACCTCGTGCAGCATGAAGATCTCGAGCGGGTACCCCGGCAGGCTGCCCTTCATCAGGTTGCCCGGCGAATGAAAGTGCGCGTTGATCAGGCCCGGCATGGCCAGCATGCCGCTGCCGTCGATCGTTCGCGCAAACGCGTGCGGCCAGGCGCCACCGGCATCCGGCCCGATCGCAGCAATGCGCCCGCCTTCGATCACGATGTCGGCATCGGGCCACTCGCGGTCGGCGTCGTCCAGCGTCAAGACGCGGGCGCGGCGGATCAACAGCGAGTCTGGTTGCGGACTCATCTTGCGAACACCCGGCCCCAGTCGCGGCCTGCCCTGGTGTCGATGCCCGCGCGCTGCAACGCGCCCCACACGCCCATCGTCACCGTGTCGTAGATCGGAATGCCGAGCTCGGCCTCCATCTCGGGCACAATCGGGCCGGCCGGAAAGTTGGTGCAGAAGGTGACGATGGCCTGCGGCCCGGATTTCGCCACGTCGCGCAACATCGCTGCGATGTCGTCGAGCGGGATCTGCGAGAAGGAATAGTTGTCGCTGAGCCCGAAATTGCGCGCGGCCACGCATTCGTAGCCTTCGCGCGCGAAGCTGCGCACGATGCGCTCACGGTAGCTGTCGACGTAGGGGCATGCCAGTGCGAAGCGGCGAATGCCGTCTTCGCGAAAGACCCGATCGATGGCCAGCGTCGAGGTCGTCGACTTGGCCCCGGTGAGCTGCTCGATGCGCTCGACCAGTTGGTGGTCCAGTGCGAAATCGAGGCTGCCGCCCTTGCTGCCGTTCCAGGCCACGACGTCGAGCTGTGCATCGCCAAGCACCTTGGCGGTGGCCAGCATGTCGTCGAAGTCATAGGTCAGCGGAAATGGATCGACGGCACCGACCACCGAGGTGCGCGAGAAATGCGGCGAGACCTGCGGAAAGTGACGCAGGATGCCCAGCGTTACGCGTTCGACCACGGTGTTGGCCGAGGGCGTGATCCAGCCGATGAAGGTCTGCGGCGCGAGGAACTGCTCGCGCGGCGTGGCGGCGCTCATTCAGTAGCCCATCAGCCGCGGCAGCCAGAGCACGATCTTCGGGATGAACATGCAGGTGAACAGCAGCCCGTACATAACGGCAATGAACGGCCAGACATGCTTGACCAGCTCACCCAGTTTGATCCCGGTGATGCCGCACAACACGAACAGCACCACCCCGACCGGCGGCGTGAGCATGCCGATCACGAGGTTGAAGACGAACAGGAAGCCGAAGTGCAGCGGGTCGATGCCATACAACAGGGCGATCGGGTGCAGCAGCGGCACCAGCATGATGTAGGCGGCGTTCGATTCGAGGAAGCAGCCGACGACGAACAGCGCCACCGAGACCAGCAGCATGAACACCAGCGGGTCCCTGGTCATGCCGCGCAGCAGCGCCGTGAGCTGGGCCGGCAACTGGTCGACCGTGAGCATGTAGGTCACCACCGAGGCGAAGGCGATCATCGCGCCGACCACCGCCGAGGTGATCGCCGTGCGGATCATGGCCTCGGGCAGGTCGGCGACCTTCAAGGTCTTGGTCACGAAGAAGCCGATCGCCATCGCGTAGACGACGGCGATCGCCGAGCCTTCGGTGGCGGTGAAGGCCCCGCCGACGATGCCGCCGATGACGACCACCGGCATCAGGAAGATGATCCACGAACGCTTGAGTTCGTGGCCGACCTTGGCCCATGAGAAGGCCTCGCCGGTCAGCGGGTAGTTGCGCTTGATCGCGGTGTACCAGACCAGGAACATCATCGCGACGACGAGGATCAGGCCCGGGATCACGCCGGCCATGAACATGCCGCCGACCGACACCGTCGGCCCGGCCATGAAGGCGTAGACGATCATCGCGCCGGATGGCGGGATGATCGGGCCGAGGTTGGCCGCCGCCGCCACCACCGCCGACGAGAAGCCGACGCCGTAGACTTTGCGCAGCGACGGGATCATCGTGCTGCCGAGCGCGCTGGCATCGGCCACTGCCGCGCCGGACACCGTCGACAGGCCCATGCCGGCCAGCACCGTGACATGGGCCAGGCCGCCGCGCACCCGACCGACCACCGAGTTGGCCAGGTCGATCAGGCGCTCCATGATGCCGGCCTTCATCATCAACTCGCCGGCCAGGATGAAGAACGGGATCGTCATCAGCGGGAACGCGTTGACGGCGTTCATCATTCGCGTCGGCAGCAGGTTGAAGTCGACGTCGCTGTAGATCAGCCCGGCCACCGCGCCGATGCCGAGCGAGAACGCCAGCGGCATGCCGAGCACGGCAATGCCGAGGAAGATGAAGATGATCAGGAGGCTCATGACTTGTGCACCCTTGGCGCTGCGCGCCGTCCCGCCGGGCGGGGGGGGGAGCATGAGCGCTTGGGGCGGCCCGGCGCGCTCATTCGGTGGCCACCGCTTCGGTCATCGTCGGCTTGCCGGTCAGAACGATCCAGGCCAGGTGCAGCGCCGAATGGCCGCAGCCGACGCCGACGGCGACGATGAACCAGGCCGCGCTGGCGTTCATCGAAGCCATCATTTCGTCCCACTGGTCGAAGGCCACCACCGCCGACTGCCAGGCGACGAGGACCATCATCGCGCCCGCCACCACCGCCATCGCGCGAGCCAGGATGTCCTGCACGCGTGGCGCGAAACGCGAGCTCAGCAGTTCCATGCCGATGTGCGCACCCAGACGGATGCCCAGCGGAATGCCCAGAAAGATCGACCAGACGAAGGTCAGGCGCGACATCTCGTCGGCGAAGCCGAGCGAGCTGTTCAACACGTAGCGCAACAGCACCTGCAGCGACACCACGGCCACCATCACGCCGAGCATGCCGATGATGGCCCAGCCGGCGACGGTGTCCAGCGCATGCAGGGTCAGCGCCAGCGGACGCAATGGGCCGCGCTGGTGCGTCAGGTTCGAAGGCAGTAGGCGACTCATGACGTTTGCTCCGCAGGCGGTCGATCAGTCGATCAATTGATCGTTCAGGAGCCCGAGGCCTTCTTCACCTCGGCGAGCACGCGGTCGACCAGGTCGGCACCGACGCGCTTCTTGATGTCGTCGACGACACCGGAAGTGGCCTTGCGCATGGCTTCGCGTTCCGACGGCGGCAATGCGTCGTATTGCATGCCCTTCTTCTGCAACTCGGCCAAGGCCGCCACGTCGGCCTTGGCCGCCTCGACACGCTGGGTGGCGACGGCCTTGTTCATCGCCGTCGTGATCGCCTTCTGGAACTCGGGCGACAAGGCCTGGAACTTCTTGCGGTTGGCGACAACGGCGATGAAGTCGAAGAAGTGGCCGGTATTCGAGACGTACTTCTGGACTTCGAAGAAGCGGCTGTCGTAGATCAGGTTGTACGGGTTCTCGTGGCCGTCGATCACCTTCTGTTCCATCGCCGAATAGACCTCGCGGATGTCCATCGCCAGCGGGTTCGCGCCGAGCGCGCGGAAGGTGGCCAGGTGCGTCTCGTTGGGTTGCAGGCGGATCTTCAGGCCCTTCAGGTCGGCCATGGTCTTGATCGGCCGCACGCTGTTGGTGACCTGGCGCGCACCAAGCTCCATGAAGCCCAGCGCGATGAAGCCCTTGTCTTCCATCTTCTTGTCGATCAGGTCACCGATCGGACCATCCATGACCTTGTAGGCGACCTCGCGATTCGGGAACAGGAAGGGCAGGCTCACCGCTTCGAGCTCGGGCACCGTGCGCGACAGGAAGGCCATGCCGACCCAGGTCATCATGATCGTGCCGGCGCGCACCTGCGTCACGTTCTCCTGCGCGCCGCCGAGCTGCATGTTGGGGAAGGTCTCGACGATCAGCTTGCCGCCGGTGGCCTGCTCGACGTCCTTCTTGAACTGCTCGATGGCAATCGACGACGAATGCTTGTCGCTGAAATTGCCGGCAATGCGGATCTTTTCCTGCGCCGAGGCCGGCGCGACGAATGCCAGCGCCAGCCCTGTCGCCAACGCGGCCCTGCGAACCCAAGTCGTATTCATCACTGCTGCTCCTGTTTGAGTGAAACCTTCGATCTGCCCCGACGCGGCGTGCCGCTGGACGTTTCCTGCCGACACGAAGATTAGTGTTTTGGATACAAAATGGCAAGAATATTGAATCCAATCTTGTCGGTGTTTACCCGAGTACCGATCCCCAGCACGGTACCCGGGGTCGCCAGGACATGAGCGTGCAACAAACGGGCCAAGGGCCATCCATGTGCGCTCGTCCTCCAGCGAACAAGACTTGCCAAGCCGCAGCGCCTCGCTATACTCACTCTTGTTTTGGATTCAAAACACGCACAATTTTGGATACAACAATGCCCCGAACTGGAACGTCAGCCCGCCCCAAACCCGCGCCGACCCGGCGCGCGGCGCGCGCCCGGCCGGCCGCGAGCATGCCCACCACCCGGCAAGCCCTGCCCAGCGTCGACGTCATCCACCAGCGCGTGCTGACGGCGATCGTCGAACACCGCCTGCCGCCCGGCACCAAGCTCGGTGAGGAGCGGCTGGCCAAGGTGTTCGGCGTCAGCCGCACGCAGATCCGCCAGGTCATCGAGCGCCTGGCCCATGACGCCATCGTCACCGTGCTGCCGAACCGTGGCGCATTCGTCAGCAGCCCGACAGTCGACGAGGCGCGCGAGGTCTTCGCGGCCCGGCGCCTGATCGAGCCGGACCTGATTCGCCAGGCCACGCGGCTGGCGCAACGCGCCGACATCCAGCGCCTGCGCCATCACGTGGCGCAGGAGTCGGCAGCGCGCGCCGCCAATGACAAGCGCGCCGTCATCCGGCTGTCGGGCGAGTTTCATCAGGTGATCGCCGACATCGCCGGCAACCGCTTTCTGGCCAAGACGATGCGTGAGCTGGAGACGCTGACCTGCCTGGTCATCATCCTTTACGACGCACCCAACGTGCCGGCCTGCCCGTACCACGAGCACGCTGCTTTGGTCGACGCCATCGAGGCACGTGACGGCGAGCGTGCGGCTGCGCAAATGGTCGAGCACCTGCGGCATGTCGAGGCCTCGCTCGACTTCGAGCGCAGCGCCGAGAACGAGATCGATTTCGACGCCGTCTTTGGCTGAACCCGGGAGTCGCCATGCGCATCCTCGTCGTCAACGCCAACACCTCCGAGATCGTGACCGAGAAGGTGAGCGCCCAGGCCCGTGCCAGCGCCGCGTCCGGCACCGAGATCGTCGCCGTGACCGGCCGTTTCGGCGGCCGGGTGATCGGCAGCCGCGCCGAGAACGCGATCGGTGAACATTCGACCATCGCGCTCGTGTGCGGAACATGCGCCGGGCTGCGACGCGGTGGTGATCGCGGTCTCGTACGACACCGGGCTGCGCGGCGCACGCGAGCTGCTGCCGATGCCGGTGGTCGGCATGACCGAGGCCGGCCTGCTCACCGCCTGCATGCTCGGCGGGCGCATCGGCGTGATCACCTTCGGCCGCCGCGTGCTGCCGCTGTATCACGAACTCGTCACCGCCTATGGGCTTGCAGCGCGCATCGCAGGTTGGCGCGTGCTGGAAAGCGCGGCTGCCTACCAGCGCGGCGCGCACGACGAACTCGACCGGGAACTGGTCGCAAGCGCACTCGACCTGATCGAGCGCGATGGCGCCGAAACCATCGTGCTCACCGGCGCGGTCATGGCCGGCGTGCCGGCGCGACTGCAGCAGGACGTACCGGTGCCACTCATCGATTGCATCGCCTGCGCCGTGCGCCAGGCCGAGTTGCTGGTGCACCTGGGCCTGCCCAAGCCGCGAACCGGCAGCTACGCAGCGCCGGGCGGCCGCGAGCTGATCAACGTCGACGCCGCCATCGCCGCCCGCTTCGCCGCCGCCGGCTGACCCGCGACCAAACAGGAGCCTCGCCGATGCTGCGCAGCCATGGCCGCTACGACTACTCGCCGATCGTCTCCCGTCCGCACGGGCGCTGGCCCAACGGCAAGGGCCTGGCGGTCTACATCGCATTGAACCTCGAGCAGTACGCCTGGGGCGAAGGCCTGGTCGAAGACCTGGTGCCCGGGATTCCGCCACCCGACGTGCTGAACAACTCGTGGCGCGACTACGGCAACCGCGTCGGTGCGTGGCGCCTGCTCGAGTTGTTCAAGCAGCACCGGTTGCCGCTGTCTCTGCTGACCAATAGCGAGCTGTATGGCGTGGCGCCCCAGCTGATTGCCGCCTTCCGCTCGCACGGGGCCGAAATCGCCTCGCATGGCCGCACCAACTCGGAGCACCAGGCGGCTCTCGACGAAGCGGGTGAACGCGCGCTGATCGCCTCGGTCACCGCCACCATCGCGCAGCACGAAGGTGCGGCGCCGGCCGGCTGGCTGAGCCCGTGGATCGCCGAAACCGAGCACACACCCGACCTGCTCGACGAAGCCGGCTACCGCTATGTACTCGACTGGTGCATGGACGACCAGCCGGTGTGGCTGAAGACGCGCGGCGGCCGCATCCTCGCGGTCCCGTATCCGCAGGAACTCAATGACAGCGCGGCCATCATCGGCCGCCACGTCAGCGCGACGGAATTCACCGACATGATCATCGACCAGTTCGACGAAATGCTCGAGCAGTCGCGCGAGCAGCCGCTGGTCATGGGCATCGCGCTGCACGCGATGATCGTCGGTCAGCCCTTTCGCCTGCGCCAGTTGCGCCGCGCCTTCGCGCACCTGGCGCGGCATCGCGAGGCAGTGTGGTTGACCACCGCGGGTGAGATCGCGCAGCACGTCGCTGCGGTGTAGCCGCGCCCTGCTGCCACGCAGCGGCGCGCCCATGTCGGCCAGCCGCTTGCTCACCCGCCCGCCGGGCTTGAGACAATGCCCGCTGCCGACACAGGCCAGCCCGCATGAACGCGACAGCAAGCATCACGCACAGAACACAAGCCATCGGCGCATTCGATGGCGCGACCCAGCGCGCGCCATGCCGCTTGCTCAAGGCCACTCTCGCTGTCCGGGCGACGCTGGGCGTGGTGCTTGGGCACCGACCGGGCGCGATCTGTTGCACGATGACCATGGTCCAGACTGCAATGCTGCTTCTTGCGCCCGGCGCCCAGGCGCAGAGCAATGCGTGCGAACTGCTGAAGAGCGAATTGGCTGCGCGAATCGAGGCCACCGGCGTGCGCGGCTACAGCCTGGAAGACGTACCGGCCGACACGCCGGTGCCGCCAGGCGCAAGAGCGATCGGCAATTGTGAAGCCGGCGCCCGCAAGGTCTTGTACCGCCGATGGGCTGCGGTTCAGGCGTCATCGGCTGATGCGGGGGCGGCGGTGCCTGCCACCGTTGCGCCGCCCCGCGTGGTGCCGGACAAACCGGCCCCACGATCGACAGTGGCTCAGACCGATCGCGCGGCGCCACCGGCCACGCCGTCAGCGCCCGGCCCCGCACCGCGTGCCAGTGCGCCGGCGTCTGCGGCGACAACGCCGGGGCGAGCGCCCGAGAAGCCCGTGCTGGCCGCCAGCGCAAGTGGCGTAGTGGTCGTGCCCGCCATTGAGCGCGCGCTTGCGCAACCAGCGCCGCAGGCTCAACCAGTCAAGACCGGCGCGGCGCAGTCCACTTGGGCACAGCGGGCAGCGGATTTCACGGCCGAGAACTGGCGCTGGCTGCTCGCGCTGATCGTCCTGCCGCTCGCGGGCCTGGGCTGGGCCTGGTACGCACACCGCAGCGCCTACGACGAGGCCGGATTGCCGCGCGGCCCCAAGCTCTGAAATGCCGCGCATGGCGCACTCGGACAGGCGTCTCTTCCAATTGCCCAATGGCGTGCGCGTGATCGCGCTGCCGATGCCGCACCTGCACACCGCCGCGGTCAGTGTCTTCGTGCGCACCGGCAGCGCGCACGAATCGGCGGCGCTGAGCGGCATCAGCCACGTCATCGAGCACATGGCCTTCAAGGGCACGGCCGAGCGCGACGTGCAGCGCATCAATCTCGATGCCGAGCGGCTGGGTGCCGAGGTCAACGCGCATACCGACAAGGACCACACCGCCTACCAGATGCGCGGCCTGGCCACGCATGCGACCGACTTCGTGCGCATGCTCGGCGACATCGTGCTCGCCTCGACCTTCCCCGAAGCCGAACTCGAGCGCGAGCGCCAGGTCCTGCTGCAGGAGTTTGCCGAAGACGACGACGACCCGGTTTCCACCGGCTACAAGTTGTTCGACCGCGCCTGCTACGGCCTGCATGCGGTGGCGCAGCCGGTGATCGGCAGCCGGCGCAACATCGAACGCTTCGGCCGCGACGAGTTGGTGCGCTATGTCGCGCGCCAGTACACGGCAGTCAACCTGATCGTCGGCGCCGCGGGGGCCATCGACGCCGAGGCCATCGTGCGCGCGGCCGAGGCCGCGTTCGGCGCGATGCCGCAGGGCCGGCCAAACCTGATCGCAGCCCCGACGTATGCCGGTGCCGTGCGCGCGCGCGCGCTGCCCGGCAGCAGCCAGACGCATGTGGTGCTCGGCTTTCCGATCCCTTCGCTGCGCGACGACGACGCGTCCCACCTCGTCGCCGCGGCGGTTTTCGGCGAAGGCATGAGCTCGCCCCTGCTGGCCCGCGTGCGCGAGCAGCGCGCGCTGGCCTATCACGCCTCGTGCACGGCCGACCAGTTCGACATGTGCGGCCAGCTGGTCATCGAAGCCTCGACCGCACCCGAGAAGTTCGACGAGTTCCTGCGCGAGGTGACGGGGTTGCTGCGTGCACAGGCCCGAGCCATCGACCCGGTCGATCTCGAGCGCGCGCGCAATCAGATCGTGGTGCGCCGACTGCACGACGCCGAGAAGCCGCTGCGCCGGCTCGAGGACGCCGCGCTCGAGACCTTCGTGCACGGCCGACTGCGCGCAGCCGAAGAAACGCTGGCACGCCTGAAGGCCGTGACTGCCGACGAGGTCCGCGCGGCCTTTGCGCAGATGCTCGCCGCGGGTCCTTCGGCGGCGATCGTCGGCAGCGTGCGTCGCGGCACGGGCGAGCGGGCCAGGGAAATCCTCAGCCCCGAGACGCGCCGCCGCTGAGGCACGCACGCTAGCATGCGTGCGCCGCAAGTCGGCGAGGAGGCGCATGTCGGCAAACATCACCCTGCCCCTGTGGCTCGCCGTCGTCATCGGCGCGCTGGCCGCATGGGCCCTGCTCGACCGGCTGCTGATGCCCAGCGCACGCTGGTTCATCAAGAGCCGCGCCAACCGCGTGCTCGACGAGGTCGGCCGGCGCCTGAAGATCGGCATCCGGCCGTTCCAGCAGGTCAAGCGCCAGGCCCTGATCGACCGCCTGATCTTCGACGACAAGGTGCAGCAGGCCGCGTTGGCCTTTGCCGATGCGCGCCAGATGCCGCGCGAAGTGGCGCTGGACCAGGTGCAGCGCTACGCCCGCGAGATCGTGCCGGCGTTCAACGCCTACGTCTACTTTCGCGTCGGCTACTGGATCGGCAAGACGCTGTCGCGCACGCTGTACCGGGTGCGCATCGGCTACACCGACGACGCGGGGTTGAACGCCATCGCGGAACAGTCGACCGTGGTCTTCGTGATGAACCACCGCAGCAACATGGACTACATCATCGCCTCGTACCTCGCCGCCGAGCGCGCGGCGCTGAGCTACGCAGTCGGCGAATGGGCGCGGGTGTGGGGCTTGCAGCAGCTGATTCGCGCGATGGGCGCCTACTTCGTGCGCCGCAACTCCAAGGACGAACTGTACCGCCGCGTGCTCGAGCGCTACATCGCGATGGCTACCGAGGCCGGCGTGACGCAGGCCGTCTACCCCGAAGGCGGCCTGACGCGCGACGGCCTGATGCGCGAGCCGCGCTTCGGCGTGCTCGACTACATGCTGCGCGGCTTTCACACGCAGGGCGAGCGCGACCTGGTGTTCGTGCCGCTGGGGCTGAACTACGACCGCGTGCTCGAAGACCGCACGCAACTGCTGGCCGCCGATGCCGCCGCGCCAAAGGCGGGCGGCCTGCGCGCCAGCGCCCGCATGCTGGCCTTCATCGGCAGCCAACTCTGGCTGATCCTGCGCAGCCGCTGGCACCGCTTCGGCTATGCCTGCGTCAACTTCGGCACGCCGGTGTCGGTGCGCGCCTGGGCAGCAGCACGGGGCATCGACTTCGACCACCTGCCGCGCGAGCAGCGCCAGGCCGAAGTCGCCGCGCTGGGTCGCCACTTGATGGCGCAGGTCGGACGCCTGATCCCGGTGTTGCCGGTGCCCTTGGTGGCCAGCGTGCTGCTGCAGCAGGGTGAACGCGCGATCGGCGAGCTCGAATTGAAGTCGGCGGTGGCCGAACTGGTGCGCGCCCTCGAAGCCCACGGCGCACACCTGTACCTGCCGCGTGGCGACTGGGATTACGCCATCGGCGCCGGCCTGCGCATGCTCTCGCAGCGCCACCTGGTGGATGAAGACGAAGGCCTCTTCCGTATACGGGCCGGCGAGGCGCCGATGCTTCGTTACTACGCCAATTCGATCTCACACCTGCTCACGCCCAGCGCCGGCTTGGCGCTACATTCCACCCGGGCTGACGGCAGCCCCCTCTCAAAGGAGCCCGCATGAAGAAACTGCTGCTCGCGACGCTTCTGGCCACGACCTGCGGGCTCGCGTTCGCGTTCCACTGTCCGGCTGACATGAAGGCCATCGACGCCAAACTCGCCACCAATCCCAAGCTCGCCGAAGCCGACATGGCCAAGGTGAAGAAGCTGCGTGCCGATGGCGAAGTCGCGCACAAGGCCGGCAAGCATGACGAGTCGGTGAAGCTGCTCGGCGAGGCCATGAAGCTGCTCGGCATCTGAAGCTCAGACCGTTCGCGGCCACCGACCCGCTCGCAGACCCTCGCCCCCTGGGCCGAGGGTCTGCGAGCCCATCAGAGATGGGCCACGGCCAGTCCGCCCAGCACGATCCCGACGCTGGCCACGCCGTACATGCCCCATTCGAGCCACTTGCGGCGGGTCAGCAATGCGATCGCGGCCAGCGCGATCGACACCTGCAGCGCGGTGGTGGCCTGGGCCCAGCGATGATGCTGATGCATCTGCTGGTCGGACTGCTCGTCCCATGATTTCGACTGCGCTTCGAGCTTGTCGGCGTCGACCTTGATGTCGGCCTTTTCCTTCTTGTAGCGCTCGACCTCCTGCTGATACTGGGCCTTCTTGTCGTCGGCAACCAGCACGGCCGCCAACTCGGCCAGGTTCTGCTTGCCGCTCTTGGCCTGGTAGTAGTTCCACTGGTCCGAGGCCTCGGTCTTCTTGATCGCCGCGTTGTTCTTGTACAGGCCGGCATTGGCCTGCGTGGCTCCGCCCATGTAGGAAAACAGCGCACCCACCGTGGCCAGGATCGCGGTCGTCACGGCCACCTTGCCGGTGAAGCGGTCCTTGTGCGCATCCTGCGCGGCGTGCTCGACTTCGTGATCGTGCGGGCCATGCACGTGAAAGCCGTGATCGGACATCATCGTCTCCAAGAAAAAATCAGGCGCGATGATAGCGGCGGCTATGTGCTGCAACGGCTGTTGATCGTCTGGGCATGGCCTCGACAGGCGGCACGGCCGCCAGCGCTCAGTCTCTTCTTACACGTCGGCGCAGGTTCACTGCAAAGAACTCGATCGCAGGTGCGACCCTTGGCCAGCGCACATCGGTGGGGTTTGGGCCGGGAATCGTCGCATGCACCACACGCCGCAACGTCTCGGGCTGCGGCATCAGTGCGCCCGCGAAGCGGACATGTTCGTGATCGGCGATGACCAGGGTCGGGAAGGTCTCGACGTCCATGTCGCCCAGTAACTCGGCTTCGTCCTCGATGTCGATCCAATGCCACTGCAGCGGCAGTCCGGTCTCATTCAGTTCTGCGGCCAGCTGCTGGAAGACCAGTGCATAGTCATCGCAGAGCCGGCACCAGGCGGCACACAGGCACGCAATGTGTATCGACTCGGTCATTGAACGATGGTAGCCCGCCAACGCATTGACTCACGACCGGCGCAAGTCGCTGCAACGCCTGCCTGCCGGCGCAGCGCGGCATTCGGGTGCGCGTCGCGTGCCCCCGTGCGCGCTGGACGTCTGGCACAAGCTGCGGCATAGTCATTCGCCTGGAGTTGCCGCATGCACCTCACGCGACGTCAGGCCCTTGCCACGATCGGTGGTGTTGCCATTGCGGCACACCCGTCGCCGCTGCGTGCACAGCCCGCGCGCCAGCAGTCGTGGCCGCTCGTCGCACCAAGCCGGACGGGCATCCACGACGTGGCGCCGGCCCCCGACGGCGGCGTCTGGTTCACGGCGCAGCGCAGCGGCCACCTCGGCTGGTTCGATCCCAAGACGGGCCGCACCGAACTGCATGCGCTGGGGCGTGGCTCGGCGCCACATGGCGTGATCCAGGGTCCGGACAAGGCGGCCTGGATCACCGATGGCGGACTGAACGCGATCGTGCGCGTCAGCGGGGCTGAGCGCAGCCAGCGCAGTTTCCCGCTGCCCGCCGGCAGCGCGTACGCCAACCTCAACACCGCGGCTTTCGACGGCGACGGCGATCTGTGGTTCACCGGCCAGAGCGGCGTGGTCGGCAAGCTGGCCGTCAAGACGGGCGCGATCACGCTGCGCGATGCGCCGCGTGGCCGCGGGCCGTACGGCATCTGCGCCACGCCGGCGGGCCAGGTCTGGTGGTGTTCGCTGGCCGGCTCGTTCATTGCCCGCATCGACCGCAGGACGGGCGAGTCGATCGTGGTCGAGCCGCCAACGAAGAACCAGGGTGCGCGCCGCGTCTGGAGCGACAGCCATGGGCGCATCTGGGTCAGCGAGTGGAACAGCGGCAACCTGTCGGTGCACGACCCGGCGGCCAAGACCTCTGCACAGTCGTGGCGGGCCTGGAAGCTGCCGGGCGACGCGCCGCGCTGCTACGCGGTGTATGTCGACGAACGCGACATCGTCTGGGCCAGCGATTTCGGTGGCAACGCGGTCTGGCGCTTCGACCCGGCGAGCGAGCGCTTCGAGCGCTTCGGCTTCCCGCGCCAGAACACCGACATCCGGCAGATCCTCGGCCGGCCGGGCGAGGTCTGGCTGCCCGAGAGCGGGACCGAACACATCTCGATGATCCGCAATTCTTGAAGCAGGCACGGGCCCGACAATGACAATGGGCGCCCGCGGGCGCCCATTTCCTTTTCCGAGCGCCAGCCGGCTCAGCCCATGTGCATGCCACCGTTGCACGAGAAATCCGCGCCGGTGGAGAAGCCCGAGTCCTCGCTCGCCAGCCAGGCCACGATCGAGCCGATTTCCTGCGGCGTGCCCAGGCGCTTGACCGGAATCGTGGCGACGATCTTCTCCAGCACCTCGGGCTTGATCGCACGGACCATGTCGGTGCCGATGTAGCCCGGGCTGACGGTGTTGACCGTGACGCCCTTGCTGGCCACCTCCTGCGCCAATGCCATCGTGAAGCCGTGCATGCCGGCCTTGGCCGCCGAATAGTTGGTCTGCCCGGCCTGGCCCTTCTCGCCGTTGACCGATGAGATCTGGACGATGCGGCCCCAGCCCTTCTCGACCATGCCCGGCACCACCTGCTTGGTGACGTTGAACATGCTGTTCAGGTTGGTGTCGATGACGGCCTTCCAATCGTCGGGCGTCATCTTCAGGAACATGCGGTCCCTGGTAATGCCGGCGTTGTTGACCAGCACGTCGATGGTGCCGTGTTCGGTGGTGGCCTTGGAGAAGGCCTCGACCGTCGAATTCCAGTCAGCGACATTGCCGACCGAGGCGTAGAAGCCGTAGCCCAACGCCTTCTGCTCGGCCAGCCACTTGCCGAAATCACGGCTCGGGCCGCAGCCAGCAATGACCTTGAACCCTTCCTTGGACAGCCGTTGGCAGATTGCGGTGCCGATGCCGCCCATGCCGCCGGTGACGTACGCCAGTTTTTGTGCCATTGCATGCTCCTTGAAGTGATGGGGTCGAACTCTAGCGCTCAACCGCCAGCGCGACACCCATACCTCCCCCAATACAGAGCGAGGCAATACCCTTTCTCGCGTTGCGGCGCTGCATCTCGTGCAGCAACGTGACCAGGATGCGGCAGCCCGAGGCACCGATCGGGTGGCCGATCGCGATCGCCCCGCCATTGACGTTGACCTTGCTGGTGTCCCAGCCCATCTCCTTGTGCACTGCGCAGGCCTGCGCGGCAAAGGCTTCGTTGATCTCGAGCAAGTCGAGGTCGGCCGCCTTCCAGCCGGCACGCTGCAGGGCACGCTGCGAGGCCGGCACCGGGCCCATGCCCATCGTCGCCGGGTCGAGGCCGGCCGACGCATAGCTGGCGATGCGCGCCAGGGGTTTGAGGCCCAGCCGCTCGGCAGTCTTGGCGCTCATCACGACCACGCGCGGCCGCGCCGTCGTTCAGGCCCGAGGCGTTGCCGGCCGTCACGCTGCCGGCCTTGTCGAAGGCCGGACGCAGGCCCGACAGCGCCTCGGCAGTGGTCTTGCGGTTGATGAACTCGTCGGCCGCGAAGACGATCGGGTCGCCTTTCTTCTGCGCGATCGCAGAACGGCACGATCTCGTCCTTGAAGCGGCCGGCATCCTGTGCCGCGGCGGCCTTTTGCTGCGACGCCAGCGCCAGCGCGTCCTGTGCCTCGCGCGTGACGCCGTATTGCTTGGCCACGTTCTCGGCGGTGATGCCCATGTGGTACTGGTTGTACACGTCCCACAGGCCGTCGACGATCATCGTGTCGATCGAGCTTCCAGTCGCCCATGCGCGTGCCGTCGCGCGAGCCCGGCAGCACGTGCGGCGCCAGGCTCATGCTCTCCTGGCCGCCGGCGATGATGATCTCGCTGTCGCCGTCACGGATCGCCTGCGCGGCCAGCATCACGGCCTTCAGGCCCGAGCCGCAGACCTTGTTGATGGTCATCGCCGGCACCGCCTTGGGCAGGCCCGCTCTTGATGACCGCCTGGCGCGCCGGGTTCTGGCCGGTGCCGGCGGTCAGCACCTGGCCGAGGATGACTTCGCCGATCTGGTCGCCGCCGACGCCGGAGCGCTCGAGCAACTCCTTGATGACGGCAGCGCCGAGTTCGGAGGCCGGGGTCTTGGCGAGCGTGCCGCCAAACTTGCCGACGGCGGTGCGGGCGGCGGCGACGATGACGATTTCGGTGGTCATGCTGCGATTGCTCCTGTGCATGGGGATCTTTCAGGCTTTGGCCTTGACGTAGCGGCCGGGGGCGGGCTCGATGGCCTTGTGACTTGCGATTGCCGTAGCGACTTGGGTGCGGCGACCAGCTTGCCGGCGTGGGGCTTCAGCCAGGCCGCCCAGTCGGGCCACCAGCTGCCGGGCTGCTTCGGTGGCCCAGTCGAGCCACTCCTTGGCCGTGGCCGGCGAGCTTGTCGTCGACCCAGTAGCTGCGCTTGCTCTTGCCGCCGGCGGATTGATCACGCCGGCGATGTGGCCCGAGGCACCGAGCACGAAGCGCGCCTTGCCCTTGACGATGCCCGGTGCGACTCGTAGGCCGCCTGCCACGGCACGATGTGGTCTTCGCGCGAGGCGTAGATGAACACCGGCGCCTCGATCTCGACCCAGGTCGACCTTCTCGCCGCAGACCGTGAGCTTGCCGGGCTCGCGCAATTCGTTTTGCAGGTAGGTGTGGCGCAGGTACCAGCAGTACATCGGGCCGGGCAGGTTGGTGCGAGTCGCCGTTCCAGTACAGCAGGTCGAACGGCGGCGGCTTGTCGCCCTTCAGGTAGTTGCCGACGACGTAGTTCCAGACCAGGTCGTTGGGGCGCAGGAAGCTGAAGGTGGTGGCCAGTTCCTTGCCCTTGAGCAGGCCGGGGCCGTTGGGCGCCTCGGCGCCCAGCGTCATCTCGCGCAGTCTGCACCGCCGGCTCGTCGATGAACACGTCGAGCACGCCGGTGTCGGAAAAGTCCAGCAGCGTGGTCAGCAGCGTCACGCTGAGCGCGCCGGCTGCTCGCCGCGCGCGGCCAGCACCGCCAGCGCGGTGGCCAGGATCGTGCCGCCGACGCAGAAACCCAGGGTGTCGATCTGCGGCTGACCGCTGATGGCCTGCACTTCGCGGATGGCGCGTGATCGCGCCGTGCTCGATGTAGTCGTCCCAGGTCTTGGCCGCGATCGATGCATCGGGGTTGCGCCAGCTGACGACGAAGGTGCGGTGGCCCTGCTCCACGGTGTAGCGGATCAGCGAGTTGTCGGGCTGCAGGTCGAGGATGTAGTACTTGTTGATGCACGGCGGGACAAACAGCATCGGCCGCTCGTGCACCTTGGCGGTCAAGGGCTTGTACTCGAGCAACTGGAACAAGTCGTTCTCGAACACCACCGCGCCCTCGCTGCTGGCCACGTTGCGGCCGACCTCGAACACGCTCTCGTCGGTCTGCGAGACATGGCCCTGCTGGATGTCGTCGATCAGGTGCCTGACGCCCTGGGCGATGCTCTCGCCCTTGGTCTCGCAGGGCCTTGCGTTGCGCTTCGGGATTGAGCGCCAGGTAGTTGCTCGGGCTGGCGGCGTCGATCCACTGCTGCACCGCGAATCGGATGCGGGCCTTGGTCTTGGCGTCACCCTCGACGGCGTCGGCCATCTTCATCAGCGTGCGCGCGTTGAGCAGGTAGGTTTGTGCCGTCATTGCCGCGGCCGGATTGCCGGCCCAGTCGTCAGCGGCAAAGCGGCGGTCGCCGATGGCGACACTGCCAGTGCCCTGGTCCGCGCGCTCGATCGCGCTGTTCCACATCTCGGTGGCTTGCTGCATGTACTCAGCCTGCAGCGCGCTCAGTGCAGGTATCGGCAGCGACAGGCCCTGCATCGACTTCCAGATTTCACCGACGGCGTGACCGAACGCCTGCGCGTGCTCGTTGGTCGGCTGCGTCACGCTGTTCTTGCTCATCGCGATTGGTCTCCTGGGCGCCGACGACGTCGTCGACAATGCCGCGTTGTATGTGGTGCCGGCTGGGCACGCCGCGATTGTCTTTCATTTCTCCAACCACGCAGGTTCATCCGACCATGCTCACCCTGGTGGCCATCGGCTGGATCTTCGTGTTGCTGCTGATGGCGGTGGCCGAGGCCGCGGCGCCCAACGGCAGCCTGCTCGGGGCGGCGATCACCTTCGTCTTCGGTGGCCTGTTGCCGCTGGCCCTGGTGTTCTACCTCGCGGGTGCGTCGGCTCGACGGCGCGCCTTGCGCACCGGAGGGACCTCAGCGCCGGAGCCAGACCGCGGCGGCCATGCGTCCGCTGACGCCGTCGCGGCGAAACGAGAAGAATCGTGATGCATCTTCGACAGTGCACCAACCGCCGCCGCTGACCTGATCGATCCCCACCGCCCGCAGGCGGTCGCGTGCCAGCCTGGGCAAGTCGGCCAGCCAGCGCATCGCGCCGTCCGGGCGCGGCCTGGGCACGAAGTGCGCGCCGCCGGCAAAGGCCTCGAGCACATCGGCGCCAACCTCGAACTGGCGCGGGCCAATGCAGGGACCGAGCCAGGCGAGCAAGTCGCCGGGTGCGCAGGCCGCTGCCTCGCACAGTGCCGCCACGGTGGCTTCGAGCACGCCGCTGGCCAAGCCGCGCCAACCCGCGTGCGCGGCGCCGACCCCGCGCCCGGCCGGCGCGGCGAACAGCACCGGCAGGCAATCGGCAACGAGTACGGTACAGGCAATGCCGGTGTCGGTGGTGATGGCGGCATCGGCCGCTTGCGTTGGCGCTGGCGCGCTGGCCCACAATCGAAGCACCTCTGCGCCATGCACCTGGCGCAGATAGACCGCAGGCACACCCAGCGCAGCCTCGAAGCGCCGCCGGTTCTCCTGGACCGCGGCCGGGGCGTCGCCGACCGCCGCGCCAAGGTTCAACGCGGCCCACGGGCCGCAGCTGGCGCCGCCGGCGCGCGTGCTCATCGCCGCGCCGACGCGACCGCCGGCCGGCCAATCCGGCGTCAGCACGCCGTCAAGCGGCATCCGGGCATTTCTCCGGCTGCGTCTGCTCGAACGCGTCGAGTTGCATGCAGGCCTCGAACACGCGCATCACCGTGGGCACATGTTCGAGCCGGCAGTCGAAGCGCCGGGCATTGAAGATCTGCGGCACCAGCGTGACGTCGGCCAGCGTCGGCGCGTCGCCATGGCAAAAGCGCCCGCCGGACGGATTCTGGGCAAGCTGGCGCTCGACCGCCTCCAGTCCGGTCTCGACCCAATGCCGGTACCAGCGGTTCTTGTCCTCGTCGCTGAGCTTGAGGTCGTGCACCAGGTAGCGCAACACGCGCAGGTTGTTCAGTGGGTGGATCTCGCAGGCGATGTCGTAGGCCAGCGCGCGCACCCGCGCCCGGCCGAGCGCATCGCGCGGCAGCAGTGGCGGCTCGGGATGCGTTTCGTCGAGGTACTCGATGATCGCCAGCGACTGCGTCAGCACCGCTTCGCCGTCCTTCAACAGCGGCACCAGGCGCGCCGGGGAGACCGCCGCATACGACTCCTTGAACTGCTCGTTCTTGTTCAGGTGCACGGCGTTGTATTCGTAGGCCAGGCCCTTCAGGGCCAACGCGATGCGCACGCGGTAGGAGGCCGAAGAGCGGAAGTAGTTGTACAACTGCATCGCACCCTCCTCAGTAACTCAACGCACCGCCACGCGCAGCGTGCCCAGCCCATCGATCGCGCCGGCCATCACGTCGCCAGCCACCACCGCGGCCACGCCGGCCGGCGTGCCGCTGTAGATCAGGTCGCCCGGCGCCAGCGTCCACGCGGCGCTCAGATGTTCGATCGTCTCGGCGACGGTCCAGATCAGCTGGCTCAAGTCGCCGCTCTGGCGCGGCTGACCATTGACCGTCAGCGTGATCGCACCGCGCGTCAGTTCGCCGGTCGCGCTGGCCGGATGGATGGGACCGATCGGCGCCGACTGGTCGAAGCCCTTGCCGATGCACCACGGCCGGCCCAGCTTCTTGGCCTCGCCCTGCAGGTCGCGCCGCGTCATGTCCAGGCCGACGGCGTAGCCGTAGATGTGCTTGAAGGCGTCGGCCGCGGCGATCTTGCGCCCGCCCTTGCCGATCGCCACCACCAGTTCGATCTCGTGGTGCAGGTTCTTCGTCAGCGACGGATAATCGATCACGCCGGTTTCACCCTCGGCCACCGGCACCACCGCATCACCCGGCTTCATGAAGAAGAACGGCGGCTCGCGGCCGGTGAAGCCCATCTCCTGTGCATGTTCGACATAGTTGCGGCCGACGCAGTAGATGCGGCGGACAGGGAACACGCCGCCACCGGCGACGGGAACGGTGGGCTGGACGGGGGTCGGGATCACGGAATTCATCGAGGCGTCTCCTGGCTGTCAGCCTGCGATGATGCCACCGCTAAACTGCATGGCCATGTTGCTGACCGAGCGCACCCGAATCAAGCATTGCCGCGCCTGTGGCACGCCGGTGAACTATGTCGTGCCGCCCGACGACAATCGCGAGCGCGCCGTCTGCCCCGCCTGCGCCACGGTGCACTACGAGAATCCGGTCAACGTCGTCGGCACGTTACCGGTCTGGGACGACCGCGTCTTGCTGTGTCAACGCGCGATCGAACCGCGGCGCGGCTTCTGGACGCTTCCAGCGGGTTTTCTGGAACTCGGGGAAACCACCGCCCAGGGTGCCGTGCGAGAAACCATCGAAGAGGCCGGGGCCCAGATCGAACTCGGCGCACTGTTCTCGGTCTTGAATGTGGTTCGCGTCGGCCAGGTGCACTTCTTCTACCGCGCAACGATGACCTCACCCGCCCTGGCACCGGGCAGCGAATCGCTGCAGGCGCGGCTGTTTCGCGAAGACGAGGTGCCGTGGGACGAAATTGCCTTTCGGACCGTGCGCGAGACCTTGCGCTTCTTCTTCGACGACCGGCGGCGAGGTCAGTTCGGCTTGCACTGCGCCGACATCGGCTGAGCCGCAATCGGCGAGCGCGCCAACCGCTACCGGCGCGGCGGCGGCAGGTCGGTGCACGACGCCGTGCGCGACCTCGGCCGCCATGCCGATGATCTCGCCCAGCGTCGGGTGCGGGTGGATCGTCTTGCCGATGTCGACCGCGTCGGCGCCCATCTCGATGGCCAGCGCGACCTCGCCGATCATGTCGCCGGCATGCGTGCCGACGATGCCGCCGCCGACGATGCGATGCGTCTGCGTCGTCGAACAGCAGCTTGGTGAAGCCTTCGTCGCGGCCGTTGGCGATCGCGCGGCCCGAGGCCGTCCACGGGAACAGGCCCTTCTTGACCTTGATGCCCTTGGCCTTGGCCTCGTCCTCGGTCAGGCCGACCCAGGCCACCTCGGGGTCGGTGTAGGCCACGCTCGGGATCACGCGCGCGTCGAAGCTGCGCCTTGCTGTCGCCCGCGGCGACTTCGGCCGCCACGTGCGCCTCGTGCACCGCCTTGTGCGCCAGCATCGGCTGGCCGACGATGTCGCCGATGGCGAAGATGTGCGGCACGTTGGTGCGCATCTGGATGTCGACCGGGATGAAGCCGCGGTCGCTGACGACCACACCGGCCTTGTCGGCGCCGATCTTCTTGCCGTTGGGCATGCGGCCGACGGCCTGCAGCACCAGGTCGTAGCGCTGCGGCCTCGGCCGGCGCGCCCTCGCCTTCGAACTGGACCCGGATGCCGTCCTTCGTCGCCTCGGCGCCGACGGTCTTGGTCTTCGAGCATGATGTTGTCGAAGCGCGGCGCGTTCATCTTCTGCCAGACCTTGACCAGGTCGCGGTCGGCGCCCTGCATCAGGCCGTCGAGCATCTCGACCACGTCGAGCCGCGCGCCGAGCGTCGAGTACACCGTGCCCATCTCCAGGCCGATGATGCCGCCGCCGACGATCAGCATGCGCTTCGGCATCTGCCGCAGCTCGAGCGCGCCGGTGGAGTCGACGACGCGCGGGTCGTCCTTGGGCAGGAAGGGCAGCTTCACCGCCTCGGAGCCGGCGGCGATGATCGCCTGCTTGAAGCGGATCGTCTGCGTCTTGCCGTCCTGCTGGCCGTGCCGGGTTCTCGACCGCCAGGTGGTGCGGGTCGACGAACTCGCCGGTGCCGCTGCACCACCGTGACCTTGCGCATCTTGGCCATCGCCGGCCAGACCGCCGGTCAGCTTGCCGACGACCTTTTCCTTGTGCGCCCGCAGCTTGGCGAGGTCGACCTTCGGCGCGGCGAAGCTGACGCCGAGGTCGGCGAAGTGCTTGACCTCGTCCATCACCGCGGCCACGTGCAGCAGCGCCTTGCGACGGGATGCAGCCGACGTTCAGGCACACGCCGCCGAGCGTGGCGTAGCGCTCGACCAGCACCGTCTTCAGGCCGAGGTCGGCGGCGCGGAACGCCGCCGAATAGCCGCCCGGGCCGGCGCCGAGCACGAGCAGGTCGCATTCGAGATCGGCGCCGCCGGCGTAGCTGGCGGCCGCCGGCGCCGGCACGCGGCGCGGCCGGCGCGGCGCGCTGCCGGCGGCAGTCGGCGGCGGCGCTCGGCGGCGCGGCGCCGCGGCGGCCGCCGCTCGCCTCCAGCGTCAGGATCACCGAGCCCTCGTTCACCGTGTCGCCGACCTTGACCTTGCAGCTCCTTCACCACGCCGGCACGCGACGACGGGATCTCCATCGACGCCTTGTCGCTCTCGACCGTGATCAGCGATCTGCTCGGCCTTGACCGTGTCGCCCGGCTTGACCAGCAGCTCGATGACGGCCACGTCCTTGAAGTCGCCGATGTCCGGCACCTTGATTTCGATCAGGGCCATCGTCAGTCCTTTCAGTTTGATGGTGTGGACGCCGAATCGGCGCCGGCCGAGTTCTTGTCGAATTCGCAGCCGGCGCGCACGCCGAGCTCGGCGAGCTCGCGCGCCGTCTTCGCGCCTGTCGTAAGCCGGCGTACATCGCGCCGAGCGCGAAGCGCGGCCGGAGCCGATGCCCCAGAAGCGGTCGAACTCGAACACCTCGCGGTACGAGTACACGCCGAAGATGCCGCTGCGTGATTGGCGATCAGCGCGGTGAACTGCGAGCTCTCGTACGGGTCGGCGTCTTCCTCCTTGGTGTTGAGGAAGAACTTCTCCTTCAGCTTCGGGTGCAGCTTCAGGAAGGTGTCGAACACCTCGTCGCGCGAGTGCAGCTTCAGCTCCTGCGGCGGCAAGGCGCGTCAGCGCGCTTGCGCAGCACCGGAAAGTGCGCCGTCGTGCCGGCCATGCCGACTCCACGAGTCGCCGACCTTGAACAGCTTCTCGTTGGCCTCGTAGCCATGCGCCAGCCGCGTGTCGCCGAAGGTGACCAGCGCTGTCGGCGGCGATCGGCCACCTTGCCGCCCTTGCGGACCACGCACGACCGTCGTCATCGCGCGCGCCTCGTCACAGCAGCACGCGGCGGAAGTCGGCCAGGATCTGGCCCAGGTAGGCGTTGAAGCGCGCCGCCGCCGCACCGTCGATCACGCGGTGGTCGTAGCGACAGCGACAGCGGCAGCATCAGGCGCGGCGCGAACTGCCTTGCCGTCCCAGACCGGCTTCATCGTGCTCTTGCGACACGCCCAGGATCGCCACCTCGGGCGCGTTGATGATCGGCGTGAAGTAGCGGCCGCCGATGCCGCCCAGCGAGCTGATCGAGAAGCAGCCGCCGCTCATGTCGGCCGGGCCGAGCTTGCCGTCGCGCGCCTTCTTCGCCAGCTCGCCCATCTCCTGGCTGATCTGCAGCACGCCCTTCTTGTCGGCGTCCTTGATCACCGGCACGACCAGGCCGTTCGGCGTGTCGGCCGCGAAGCCGATGTGGAAGTACTGCTTGTAGACGAGCTGCTCGCCGTCGAGCGCAGGCGTTGAACTCGGGGAACTTCTTCAGCGCCGCGACCACGGCCTTGATCAGGAACGCGAGCATCGTGACCTTGACGCCGGACTTCTCGTTCTCCTTGTTGAGTCTGCGACGCGGAAGGCTTCGAGCTCGGTGATGTCGGCATCGTCGTGGTTGGTGACGTGCGGGATCATCACCCAGTTGCGGTGCAGGTTGGCGCCGCTGATCTTCTTGATGCGCGACAGGTCCTTGCGCTCGACGGCGCCGAACTTCGTGAAGTCGACCTTCGGCCAGGGCAGCAGGCCCGGGAAGCGCCGCCACCGGCCGCCGCCGCCGCCGGCGCCTTGGCCGCTGCGCCTCGGTCTGCACGCTGCCGGCCATCACGCCCTTGACGAAGCCCTGCACGTCTTCCTGCGTGATGCGGCCCTTCGGGCCCGCTGCCCTTGACTTCCTCGAGCGGCACGCCGAGTTCGCGCGCGAGCTTGCGGATCGACGGCGAGGCGTGCGGCAGCGCGCCACTCGGCGCGGCGCGTCGGCTCGTGCGCCGGCAATGCGGCCGTCGGCACGGCGCCGGCGCGGCAGTGGCGCGCTGGCGCGGCGGCGGCGGCGCCGACGCGGCGGCGGCCGGCGCCGCCGGCGCTGCGGCCGCACCGGCGCCGCCCGCTGCCATCGACCACGGCGACCAGCGTGCCCTTGGCGACCTTGTCGCCGACCTTGACCTTGACGCTCCTTCACGACGCCGGCGTGCGACGACGGGATCTCCATCGACGCCTTGTCGCTCTCGACCGTGATCAGGCTCTGCTCGACCTTGATCGTGTCGCCGGCTTTGACGAAGCACCTCGATCACCGCGACTTCGTCGAAGTCGCCGATGTCGGGCACGACGACGTCGACCGGGCCGCCGCCGCTGCGGCGCCGCGGCGCAGCCGCGGGCGCGGCTGCGGCCGCCGCCTGGCACGGGCGCAGCGGCGCCGGCGCCGCGGCGCCGGCGGCCGCAGCCGCGCGCCGCGCCCTCGCCTCGAGCACCAGCACCAGCGAGCCCTCGCCGACCTTGTCGCCGAGCTTGACCTTCAGTCTCCTTGACGACGCCGGCATGCGACGACGGAATCTCCATCGACGCCTTGTCGCGACTCGACCGTGATCAGCGACTGCTCGGCCTTCACCGTGTCGCCGGGCTTGACCAGCAGTTCGATGACTTCGACTTCCTTGAAGTCGCCGATGTCGGGGACCTTGCACTTCGACCAATGCCATGTGCTTGTCTCCGTTCGATCGTTGTGTCGTTCATGCGTACAGCGGGTTGATCTTGTCGGCGTTGATGCCGTACTTCTTGATCGCCTCGGCCACCTTGGCCGCCGGCACCGTGCCTTCGTCGGCCAGCGCCTTCAGCGCCGCCACCACGATGTAGTGGCGGTTGACCTCGAAGTGCTCGCGCAGCTTGCTGCGGAAGTCGCTGCGGCCGAAGCCGTCGGTGCCCAGCACCTTGTAGGTGCGGCCCTTCGGCATGAAGGCGCGGATCTGCTCGGCGTAGTTCTTCATGTAGTCGGTCGACGCGACCACCGGGCCGGCGTGCTTGTCGAGCTGCTGCGTCGACGAACGGCACGCGCGGCTTCGTCGGTCGGGTGCAGCAGGTTCCAGCGCTCGCAGTCCTGGCCGTCGCGCGCCAGCTCGTTGAAGCTCGGGCAGCTCCAGACGTTGGCGGCCACGCCCCAGTCCTTCTCGAGCAGCTCCTTGGCGGCCATGCGATCTCGCGCAGGATCGTGCCGCAGCCCAGCAGGTTGACGCGCGGCGTCTTCTTGGCGCCTTCCTCGCAGCAGGTACATGCCCTTGATGATCTGCTCTTCGGTGCCGGCCTTCAGGCCCGGCATCGGGTAGTTCTCGTTCAGCAGCGTCAGGTAGTAGTAGACGTTCTCCTGCTTCTCGACCATGCGCTTCAGGCCGTGGTGCAGGATCACGCCGACCTCGTGCGCGAAGGTCGGGTCGTAGCTGACGCAGTTCGGGATCGTGCCGGCCAGGACGTGGCTGTGGCCGTCTTCGTGCTGCAGGCCTTCGCCGTTCAGCGTGGTGCGGCCCGAGGTGCCGCCGAGCAGGAAGCCGCGCGCCTGCATGTCGCCGGCCGCCCAGGCCAGGTCGCCGACGCGCTGGAAGCCGAACATCGAGTAGTAGATGTAGAACGGCATCATGATGCGGTTGTTCGTCGAGTACGACGTCGCCGCGGCGATCCAGCTGCTCATGCCGCCGGCCTCGTTGATGCCTTCCTGCAGGATCTGGCCGGCCTTGTCTTCGCGGTAGTACATCACCTGGTCCTTGTCGACCGGCGTGTACTTCTGCCCCTCGGGGTTGTAGATGCCGATCTGGCGGAACAGGCCCTCCATGCCGAAGGTGCGCGCCTCGTCGACCAGGATCGGCACCACGCGCGGGCCGAGGTCCTTGTCGCGCAGCAGCTGCGTCAGGAAGCGCACATAGGCCTGCGTGGTGCGAGATCTCGCGGCCCTCGGCGGTGGGCTCGAGCACGGCCTTGAAGGTGTCGAGCTCGGGCACCTTGAGCTGCTCGTCGGCCTTGGTGCGGCGCTGCGGCAGGTAGCCGCCCAGCGCCTTGCGGCGCTCGTGCAGGTAGCGCATCTCGGGCGTGTCGTCGGCCGGCTTGTAGAACGGAATGTCGGCCAGCTGGTCGTCCGGGATCGGCATGTTGAAGCGGTCGCGGAACGCGCGCACGTCTTCGTCGATCAGCTTCTTGGTCTGGTGCGCGGTGTTCTTGCCCTCGCCGCTCTTGCCCATGCCGAAGCCCTTGACCGTCTTGATCAGCAGCACGGTGGGCTGGCCCTTGTGGTTGTTGGCGCGGTGGAACGCCGCGTACACCTTCTGCGGGTCGTGGCCGCCGCGCTGCAGGCGCCAGATGTCGTCGTCGCTCATCTTGGACGACCATCTCGAGCAGCTTGGGATGGCGGCCGAAGAAGTTCTTGCGCACGAAGGCGCCGTCGTTGGCCTTCATGGCCTGGTAGTCGCCGTCGACCACGTCCATCATCACCTTGCGCAGGATGCCGTCCTTGTCGCGCGCGAGCAGCGGATCCCAGTAGCTGCCCCACATCAGCTTGATGACGTTCCAGCCCGAGCCGCGGAACTCGCCTTCGAGCTCCTGGATGATCTTGCCGTTGCCGCGCACCGGGCCGTCGAGGCGCTGCAGGTTGCAGTTGATGACGAAGATCAGGTTGTCGAGCTTCTCGCGCGCGGCCAGGCCGATCGCGCCGAGCGACTTCGGGTTCGTCCATCTCGCCGTCGCCGCAGAACACCCAGACCTTGCGGTTGGCGGTGTTGGCGATGCCGCGCGCGTGCAGGTACTTCAGGAAGCGCGCCTGGTAGATCGCCATCAGCGGGCCCAGGCCCATCGACACGGTCGGGAACTGCCAGAACTCGGGCATCAGCTTCGGGTGCGGATAGCTCGAGATGCCCTTGCCGTCGACCTCCTGGCGGAAGTTCAGCAGCTGCTCTTCGCTGATGCGCCCTTCCATGAAGGCGCGCGCATAGATGCCCGGCGACGTGTGGCCCTGGATGTAGAGCAGGTCGCCGCCATGGTCCTCGGTCTCGGCGTGCCAGAAATGGTTGAAGCCGGTGCCGAACATCGTGGCCAGCGACGCGAAGCGACGAGATGTGCCCGCCGAGGTCGCCGCCATCGGCCGGGTGCAGGCGGTTGGCCTTGACCACCATCGCCATCGCGTTCCAGCGCATGTAGGTGCGCAGCCGCTCTTCGATCTCGATGTTGCCGGGCGATCGCTCTTCCTGGTCGGTGGGAATGGTGTTGACGTACGCGGTGTTGGCCGAGAACGGCTGTCGATGCCGGCCTGGCGCGCCTCGTCGATCAGTCGCTCGAGCAGGTAGTGCGCACGATCGGGGCCTTCGGCGGCGATGACCGCCTGCAGGGCGTCGAGCCACTCCCGCGTCTCCTGCGCGTCTGCATCGTTGGCGGCGGCCCCGAGAACCGAATCGGGCATCGCTGACATGGCTTGTCTCCTGGTGCGGGTGTCGTTTTGGTCGGGCCGAAGTGTCGCACAAGGTTTTCAAATTCCAAATAGTGCGACAGGATTTCTTAATGTGAAATTCATACTCCCGTCTCGAATGCAGCCTCACTCGAAGGCGGCCTCGGATAATCTGCGGTCATGGATCTGCGCTCGTCTCCTTCACAGCCGGCGAAGCCGGCCAAGTCGTGGGGCCAGCGCCTGATCGGCCGCTGGTGGCGGCGCCAGACACCGGCGCGGCAAGACCGCTTCGCCACGCTCGCCCCGCTGGTCTCGGTGCTGTTGTTCCTGGCGGCCATCGTGTCGGCGTTCTGGACCTTGCGCAACGAGGAATTCGAGCGCGAAGCCGAGTCGGTCAAGCGCGACGCGGAGATCGCGCAGCAGCAGATTCGCCTGCACCTGATCGAGAACCACGAGCAGCTGGTGCAACTGGCGCGCCAGATCGTGACCAAGGAGATCGACGCCGACGAGGCGCAACGCCTGGCCCGAGCGTTCGGCAATGCGCGGCCCGAGGTGTTGCAGCTCACCTGGCTCGATGCGCTGCGCCGCAAGCGCGCCAGCTATGCCTCGCCGCTGGCCGACGCCGACACGCATCCGCTCGGCCTCAACGAAGACCGGCTGCTGGGCCCGCAGGCGGCGCAGCCGCGAGCCGAGTGGGCGTTCATCGCCGCGCGCGACACTGCGCCAGCCGGTGTACTCGCGGCCGTTCCAGGACGCGATGGGGACCGCGGTGTTCCAGACTCCACGTGCCGCTGCTCAACGGCGGCGTGTTCGCCGGCGCCCTGATCGTCGAGTACTCGATCGACGGCCTGCTGCGCTACTTCGTGCCGCCGGAGGTCAAGCGCCGCCACGCGATCACCGTGCTCGACGAGAGCGGCCACGTGCTCGCCAGCACCGTGATCGCGCTGCCGGGCCGCGCCAACGACCCGGCCGACCGATCGTGCACGACGTGCCGCTCACGCCGTCGGCCAACGGCGTGGTGCTGCGCGCGTCAGGGGTACCGCACGTCGGTCGGCGCTGATCGGCAACACGCTGTTCTGGATGGTCCTGGCGCTGTCGGTGCTGACGCTGTGGATGCTGCTCGGCACCTGGCGCCACATGCGGCGGCGCGCGCAGATCCAGGGCGCGCTGGTGCCGGAGACCAACTTCCGCCGCGCGATGGAGAACTCCATGCTCACCGGCATGCGGGCGATGGACCTCGAGGGCCGCATCACCTACGTGAACCCGGCGTTCTGCGCGATGACCGGCTTCTCCGAGCCCGAGCTGATCGGCCGCATGCCGCCGTTCCCGTACTGGCCGCCCGAGCGCGTGGAAGAGAACACGCGCCTGCTGCAGCAGGAGTTGCAGGGCCGCAGCCCGGCCGGTGGCATCGAGGTGCGCGTGATGCGCAAGGACGGCGTGCTGTTCGATGCGCGCATGTACGTGTCGCCGCTGATCGACTCCACGCGGCACGCAGACCGGCTGGATGACCTCGATGACCAACATCACCGAGGCCAAACGCATCCGCGATCAGCTGTCGGCCTCGCACGAGCGCTTCACCACCGTGCTCGAGGCGCTCGACGCCGCGGTGTCGGTGCTGTCGGTGCAGCAGGGCGAGCTGCTGTTCGCCAACCGCTCGTATCGTCTGTGGTTCGGCGCCGATGCGCGCGGCCATTCGCAGCTGGCCAGCGGCAGCCTGCCGCAGCCGCGCCTACCAGGCGCGACGGCGACGATCACGTCGACGGCCTGTCGCGGCCTGCCGACGCAGGAGCTCACCAACACCGGCGCCGACCCGCGCGAGGTGTTCATCGAGACCGCTGAACAAATGGTTCGACGTGCGCTCGCGCTACCTGCAGTGGACCGACGGCCGGCTGGCGCAGATGCTGATCGCCACCGACGTGACGGCGCGCCGCCGCGTCGAGGAGCAGGTGGCGCACCAGGCCGAGAAGGCGCAGGTCTCGAGCCGCCTGATCACGATGGGCGAGATGGCGTCAGTCGGTGGCGCACGAGCTGAACCAGCCGCTGACCGCGATCACCAACTACTGCAACGGCATGATCTCGCGCGTGCGCGGCGAGTCGATCGACCGACGACGACCTGGTGTCGGCGCTCGAGAAGACCTCGCGCCAGGCCGAGCGCGCGGGCCAGATCATCCAGCGCATCCGCGCCTTCGTGAAGCGCAGCGAGCCGCAGCGCCAGAGCGCGCAGGCGCGGCACGATCGTCGACGACACGCTCGAACTGGCGGGCATCGAGCTGCAGCGGCGCAACGTGACGATCCACAGCTACGTGGCGCAGCGCCTGCCCGAGCTGATGGTCGACCCGATCCTGATCGAGCAGGTGCTGCTCAACCTGCTGCGCAACGCCGCCGAGGCGATCGACAACGCGCAGATGCCGGCCGTCGCGGCGCTTCATCGAGCTGCGCGTCGTGCCCAAGCACACCACCGAAGAAGGCGGCATCGTCGAGTTCAGCGTCACCGACACCGGCCCGGGCCTGCCCGACGAGGTGATCGGCCGGCTGTACGAGGCCTTCTTCTCCACCAAGGCAGAGGGCTTGGGCATCGGTCTGTCGTTGTGCCGCTCGATCGTGGAGTCGCATCGGGGACGGATCCGGGCACAGAACCTCTACAATGGCGCGGCCGTGTCAGGGTGTCGATTCTCCTTCTCACTGCCCGTAGAAATCCGCCGCCCGCCGCCGACGCCATGCCGCAGCGGCTCCGGCGCGACCGACAACGCCAGCCGCAGTCACATCCCCATGAGCCTGATTCCGAAAAAAGGCACGGTCTACGTGGTCGACGACGACGAGGCCGTGCGCGATTCGCTGCAATGGCTGCTCGAGGGCAAGGACTACCGCGTCAAGTGCTTCGATTCGGCCGAGTCGTTCCTGTCGCGCTTCGACCCGCGCGAAGTGGCCTGCCTGATCGCCGACATCCGCATGGACGGCATGAGCGGGCTGGAGCTGCAAGACCGCCTGCTCGAGCGCAAGAGCCCGCTGCCGGTGGTGTTCATCACCGGCCATGGCGACGTGCCGATGGCGGTCAACACGATGAAGAAGGGCGCGATGGATTTCATCGAGAAGCCCTTCAAGGAAGACGAGCTGCTGCCGCTGGTCGAGCGCATGCTCGAGCAGGCGCGCGCCGCCTTCAGCCAGCACCAGGAGCAGGCCAGCCGCGACGCGCTGCTGTCGCAGGCTGACCACGCGCGAGGCCCAGGTGCTCGAGCGCATCGTCGCCGGGCGCCTGAACAAGCAGATCGCCGACGACCTGGGCATCAGCATCAAGACGGTCGAGGCGCACCGCGCCAACATCATGGAAAAGCTCAACGCCAACACGGTGGCCGATCTGCTGAAGATCGCACTCGGGCGCAACCACCGCACCGGCCAAGGGTTGACCACGACCCGCCCCAGTGGCCGCCACGCGCGGCCAGCGTGGCCTGTCCTGGCAAGCCGCTTCATGACCGCGCAGCTGATCGACGGCAACGCGCTCGCCGAGCAGGTGCGCGCCGAAGTCGCCGCAGCACGCGCGCGCTGCACGGCGCGCGGCGTCGACGCCCGGACTGGCCGTGATCCTGGTCGGCGACGACCCGGCCTCGCCAGGTCTACGTGCGCAACAAGGTCAAGGACTGCGAGGGCGCGGCATGCACTCGGTGCTCGAGACGCTACCCGGCCACGCTGGGCGAGGCCGACCTGCTGGCGCGCGTCGCGCGCGCTCAACGCCGACCCGGCGATCCACGGCATCCTGGTGCAGATGCCGCTGCCGCGCGCACATCGACCCGCAGAAGGTGATCGAGGCCATCGTCGCCGGCCAAGGACGTCGACGGCTTCTCACGTCCAGAACGCCGGCGCCCTGATGGTCGGCCGGCCCGGCTTCAGGCCCTGCACGCCGTACGGCTGCATGAAGCTGCTCGAAGCGATCGGCGCCGACCTGCGCGGCAAGCATGCGGTGGTGATCGGCCGCAGCAACATCGTGGGCAAGCCGATGGCGCTGATGCTGCTGCAGGCCAACGCCACCGTCACGGTCTGCCACAGCGCCACCGCCGACCTCGGCGCACGCACACGCGGCAGGCCGACATCGTGGTGGCCGCGGTGGCCGGCGCAACACGCTGACGGCCGACATGGTCAAGCCCGGCGCGATCGTGATCGACGTCGGCATGAATCGCAACGACGCCGGCAAGCTGTGCGGCGACGTCGACTTCGCCGGCGTGCGCGAGGTGGCCGGCTGGATCACGCCGGTGCCCGGCGGCGTCGGCCCGATGACCATCGCGATGCTGCTGGTCAACACCATCGAGGCCGCTGAACACGCCGCGGCCTGAGCCACGCGCAAGCACTGGAGCCGTAACGACGACCAACCCGCTGCTCGCACTTCGACGACCTGCCGGCTTTCGACGCAGATCCGCCCCGAGCAGGTGGCACCGGCGATCGACGCGCTGCTGCCCGACGCCGAGCGCGGCGCTCGAGCGCGCCGGCGGCCCCGACGTGCCGGCCGAGTACGACGCGCTGTCGGCGGTGCTCGACGTGGCGACGGAGCGGCTGTCGCGCGCCTGGGGCACGGTCGGCCACCTGAACGCCGTGGCCGACACGCCCGCGCTGCGCGCCGCCTACAACGACGACCTGCCCGCGTCACCGACTTCTACACCCGGCTGGGCGCCGACGAGCGCCTGTACGCCAAGTACAAGGCCGTGCGATCGACCCCGTGCCGGCCGCGCTGAGCCCGGCGCGCGCGCCAGGCGCTCGCCAATGCGCTGCGCGACTTCGTGCTCGCGCGGCGCCGAATTGCAGGGCGCGGCCAAGCAGCGCTTCGCGCAGATCCAGGATCGCCAGGCCGAGCTGTCGCAGCGCTTCGCCGAGCATGTGCTCGACGCGACCGACGCCTTTGCCTGGTATCGTCGACGCCGAACGACCTGGCCGGCGTGCCCGACGACGTGCGCGCAGGCCGCGCGCGCCGCTGCGCAGGCCGACGGCACAGCGACGGCTACAAGCTCACGCTGCAGGCCCCGCGCTACCTGCCGGTGATGCAGTACGCCACCAACCGCGCCCTGCGCGAGCGGCTCTACCGCGCCTACGTCACCCGCGCCAGCGAACTCGGCCCGCCCGGCGCACGACAACAGCGCGCTGATGCGCGAGTTGCTCGACGTTGCGCCAGGAAGAAGCGCCAGCTGCTCGGCTACGCCAACTATGCCGAGCTGTCGCTGGTCCCCAAGATGGCCGAATCGCCGACGCAGGTGCATGCAGTTCCTGCGCGACCTGGCCGCACGCGCGCGCCCGTACGCGCGAGCGCGACCTCGCCGACCTGCGCGACTTCGCCGCGCACGCAGCTCGGCCTGGCCGACCTGCAGCCCTGGGATCACTGGCCTTCGCGGCCGAGCGGCTGAAGGAGCAGCGCTATGCCTTCAGCGACCAGGAGGTCAAGCGGTACTTCACCGAGCCGAAGGTGCTCGACGGGCTGTTCCGCATCGTCGAGACGCTGTTCGAGGTGCGCATCCGCCCGACCAGGCCCCGGTCTGGCACGACAGCGTGCGCTTCTACCGCATCGAGCGCGACGGCCGCGCTGCTGGTCGGCCAGTTCTACCTCGACCCGTACGCGCGCGCCGGCAAGCGCCCCGGCGCCTGGATGGACGACGTGCGCGGCCGCTGGCGCCGCCCCGACGGCGCCGCTGCAGACGCCGGTGGCGCACCTGGTGTGCAACTTCGCGCCGCCGGTCGCCGACGGGCACGCCGGCGCTGCTGACGCACGACGACGTGATCACGCTGTTCCACGAGTTCGGCCACGGCCTGCACCACATGCTGACGCAGCGTCGACGAGCTCGGCGTGTCCGGCATCGCCGGCGTCGAGTGGGACGCGGTCGAGCTGCCGAGCCAGTTCATGGAGAACTTCTGCTGGGAGTGGGAGGTGCTGCGCGCCTGACGCGCGCACGTCGACACGCGGCGCGCCGCTGCCGCGCGCGCTGTTCGACAAGATGATCGCGGCGAAGAACTTCCACAGCGGGCTGGAGACGCTGCGCCAGGTCGAGTTCGCGCTGTTCGACATGCGCCTGCACGCCGAGCCCGACGCGGCGCAGCGCGCATCCAGCAGGTGCTCGACGAAGTGCGCGCCGAGGTGTCGGTGCTGATGCCGCCCCGCCGTTCAACCGCTTCCAGCACAGCTTCTCGCACATCTTTGCCGGTGGTTACGCGGCCGGCTACTACAGCTACAAGTGGGCCGAGGTGCTGTCGGCCGACGCCTAGAGCGCGTTCGAGGAGAGCGGGCCCGTGTCGACGCCGACACCGGGCGCCGCTACCGCGAAGAGATTCTCGAAGCCGGCGGCAGCCGCAGCGCGCTGGAGAGCTTCAAGGCCTTCCGCGGCCGCGAACCACGCATCGATGCGCTGCTGCGCCACCAGGGCATGGCTTGAGTCATTGGCCCGGGCCGGTGTCGATGCAATCCGG
This sequence comes from uncultured beta proteobacterium, assembly GCA_963779435.1. GTDB lineage: Bacteria > Pseudomonadota > Gammaproteobacteria > Burkholderiales > Burkholderiaceae_C > CADEEN01. The sequence continues at coordinate 66,842 of CAVZYL010000005.1, forward strand.
GTCATGCGCAGAACCCTTGCTGATCTCGACCATCGCCGCTGCCATGTTGTTCGTGGCGCAGGCGGCCCAGGCCCAATACAAGGTCGTCGGCCCCGATGGCAAGGTGACCTACACCGATCGCGCCCCAAGCTCGACCGAGGGCCGCGCCACGCCGGTCAGTCGCGACGCCGGACGCGCCAACGAAGCGTCATTGCCGTTCGCGTTGCGCCAGGTGGCGACGCGCTTTCCAGTCACGCTCTACACCACCAAGGAGTGCGGCGAAGCCTGCGCGCTGGGCCGCACGCTGCTGGCGCGGCGCGGCGTGCCGTATGTCGAACGGATCGCCGAGACCAACGAGGACCGCGAAGCCTGGCCGCGCATCGTCTGGCGGCTCCGAGGCACCGGTGCTCAAGGTCGGTGAACAATCCTTGCGTGGCCTTGCGCCGCCCGCCTGGGAGGAAACGCTCGACGTCGCAGGCTACCCGCGCCAGTCGATGTTGCCTGCCAACTATGCGCAACTGCCAGCGGTGCCGCTGACGGAGCGCCGGCCGCCGCCGGCGGCGCAGGAACGGCCGGCGCCGCCGCCCGCTGCTGCGCAACCCGACGCGGGTTCAAACCCGTCCGGGATCCGGTTCTGACCGCTGCAACCTGATCTGCTGCGCCGGCCAGCGCGCTGCGATCAGCAGGCCGGCCATCAGCCACATCGGCGCGGCGCTGCCGGCGACCGCTGCCAACAGGCCGAATCCGGCCGGCATTGCGATCGTCGCCACGTTGGTGAAGACCATGCGCAATGCCAGGGCCTGGCCCTGGCGTTCCGGCGGCGCGGCCTGGTGCAGGGTCGACAACACCATCGGCTGCACCGCGCCCAGCGCCAGGCCGAGCACCGCCGAGCCGGCCATCATGCCCGCGGCGCCGGGCAGCCAGGCGTAGGCCAGCAGCACGGCACTGGCCAGCGTCATGGCTGCGAGCAGGGTGCGGCGCTCGTCGATGCGGTCGGCCCAGGTCGAAATGACCACCCGGATCAAAGTGGCCGCGATCGCAAACGAGCCGAGAACAAGGCCGATCGCCGACGCACTCAAGTCGCGCGCGTGGCCGACCACCGGTACCGTGAAGCTGTGCGCGTCCCACGCCGCGGCCATCGCCACGTTCACCAGCAGCAGGTTGCGCAGCACCGGCATGCGCAGCAATTCGAAGGCATGGCCCAGCGGCGCACGGGTCGGGTCCGCCGACCGGCAGCGGCGTGCGCGGCACGCGCCATGCTGCCGCCACGGCCAACAGTGGAAGCAGTGCACCGAAAGCGAACGCGGCGCGAAAGCCGACGTGATCGATCAACAGCCCGGCCGCCACCGGAGCCAAGGTGTTCGACAGCGCGGGCCCGAGGGCCACCCAGCTGAAGACGCGCTTCAGGTCACCGGGGTCGCGCGCCATCAGTCCGGCTTCGCGCTGGATCGCCACCGCGGCCACGCTGACCGCGCCGCCGGTCAGCAGGGCCGACACGGCCAGTGACGCCATGTGCTGCGTCAGCACCGGCAGCATCGCACCGACCGTGGCCATGCCGACGCCCCAGGCGACCGGGCGATGAAAGCCGAAGCGATCGGCCAGGCGTCCAGCCCACAGCGACAACCCGATCGGCGCGACGGCATACAGGCTGAGCAGGACACCGACGACCCAGGCGGGATGGCCTTGCTCCAATACCGCGAGGCTGGCCGCCACGCGCGTGGAGGCCATGCAGGCATGCAGGCCGACCAACGTCGTGATGACCATCAGAAACGCGCTGCGCGGCGCAGCCGTGGCGTTGCCGTTGTTCATTCGCCGCTGCGCGCGGGTTCCTCGTCGCCCTCGTCCACGTCGGCAGCGTCGCTGCGCCCGAGCAGGCCCGGCGCCTGCTCTACCGGCATGGCCTCGACCCCCCGCAGCTGCCGCTCCATCGCCCGCGTGCGAACCTCGGCCTGAACGATGGTGTTGCTGGCCTCGTCGAGCTTTTTCTTGGTCTTGGCCAGCACGTCGCCGAACTTGCCGAACTCGGTCTTCACCGCACCCAGCACCTGCCAGACCTCGGCGCTGCGCCGCTCCAGCGCCAGCGTGCGAAAGCCCATCTGCAGGCTGTTCAGAGTGGCCAGCAGCGTGGTCGGCCCGGCCAGCATGACCTTGTACTCGCGCTGCAAGGCCTCGACCAGACCGGGCCGTCGCAGCGCTTCGGCGTACAGGCCTTCGGTGGGCACGAACAGGATCGCGAAGTCGGTCGTGTGCGGCGCCTGCACGTACTTCTCGCTGATGCTGCGCGCTTCGAGCTTCAGGCGCACCTCGATGGCCTTGGCGGCGGCTTCGGCCGCCGGCTTGTCGGCGCGGTCCTGGGCGTCGAGCAGGAGTTCGTAGTCTTCGCGCGGGAACTTGGCGTCGATCGGCAGCCAGAGCGGCTGCGCGCCGTTGGCTGCACCGTCGCTGCCGCGGCCGGGCAGGCGGATCGCGAACTCGACCCGCGCACCGCTGCCCGGCACGGTCTCGACGTTGGTGCCGAACTGCTCGGGCGTGAAGACCTGTTCGAGCAGCCCGGCGAGCTGCACCTCACCGAAGATGCCGCGCGCCTTGACGTTGGACATCGTGCGGTTGAGCGAGCCGACGTCGCGCGCCAGGACCTGCATTTCGCCCAGCCCCTTGTGCACCTGCTCGAGCCGGTCGGCCACCTGCTTGAAGCTCTCGCCCAGGCGCAGCTCGAGCGTGGCGTGCAGCTTCTCGTCGACCGTCGCGCGCATCTGCTCCAGGCGTTGGGCGTTGTCGGCCTGGATCGCGGCCAGCTTGGTCTCGACGGTTTGCGCGCACCTCGGCCATGCGTTTGTCGTTGCCGTCGGCCAGCGCGCGCAACTGTTCGGCCTGGGCCTGACCGAAGCGGTGCAAGGCCGCGTCCTGCGCTTCGCGCGCCGCCCGCGACTGCTCGGCCAGGCGCCTGTTGCGTCGTCGCGAGCTGGGTGCGAAACGAGTCGATCTGCTCGTTCTGCGTGCGCGCCACGTCGCCCGATTGCGTCAGCAAGGCCTGCTGCATCACCGACAGGCTCTGCGCCAGCTCCTGCCGCGTGCCGCGCGCGCTGTCCTGCACGTCGACGCGCAGGTTGCGTTCGAGCCGCTCGGCGCCGTGGCCATCGCTGCGCCGCAGCGCCAGCCACAGCACGAGCACCAGCACCAGGCCCAGCAGCACGAGTTGGGCAATCGAGATCCAGAACTCCATCGGCCGATTGTCGCCGCTGCCGGCGACATGACGCGGCGCGACTCAGCTCAGCAGGTCGACCAGCGCACGCGCGATCACCTTGGTCGCCCGGCGCAGATCCTCGCAGTTCGATGTGTTCGTCGGCGCGCTTGGCGTTGCTTTGCAGCACCGTGCGCGGGCCGCAGCCATACAGCACGGCCGGGATGCCACGCTCGCAGAACAGCCGCGCGTCGGTGTACAGCGGCGTGCCCGAAGCGCTCGATCGGTCTCGCCGAAAACGCAGGCTGGCATGCTTGCACAGCGCCTGCACCAGGGGCTGGTTACCCGGCAGCGGCGCCAGTGCGTGGGCCAGCAGGATGCGATTGACGTCGACGGTGACGCCGGGCGACTCGGCCACCGCCTGCGTGATGACGCGGCGCAACGTGGCCTCGACCTCGGCCGGGTTCTCCTCGGGGATCATGCGCCGGTCGAGCTTGAGCACGACCTTGCCCGGCACGACATTGGTATTGGTGCCGCCCTCGATCAGGCCGACGTTGAGGTAAGGATGGGTGATGCCCGTGACCCGACTCGTGACCTGCTGGTACAGCGTGTTCTGCTCGTACAGCGCGATCAGCACCCGCGTCGCAGCCTGCAGCGCATCGACGGCCGTTTCGGGCACTGCGGCGTGACCCATCTTGCCGTGCACCGTGACTTCGAGTTGCAGGCAGCCGTTGTGGGCGGTGACCACCTGGTAGCTGAAGGCCGCGGCGATCAGCAGGTCGGGCTTGATCGTCCCCTGCGCCAGCAGCCTGCCGGGGCCGAGTTCGCCGCCGAATTCCTCGTCGTAGGTGAAGTACAACTCGACGCCGCCCTTGAGCGGTGCGCCCAGTGACTCGATGGCTCGGGTGGCGAAGGTGTAGGTCGAGAAGTCGCACTTGCTGACCGCCGATGCACGGCCGTAGAGCTTGCCGTCGACGATCTCGCCGCCGTAGGGGTCGTGCGTCCAGCCCTCGCCCGGCGGCACCACATCGCCATGCGCGTTCAGGCCTATCGTGCGGCCGGCACCATAGTTGCGGCGCACAACCAGGTTGGTGATCGATTCGAGCCCGGCAGCCCTGACTTCGGCGGCCGGCACCGGGTGCCGCTCCACCGGCAGGCCCATCGCGGCGAGCAACTCCGCGGTGCGCTCGGCATGCGGCGCGTTGTTGCCCGGCGGCGTGTCGGTCGGCACCTTGACCAGCGCCTGCAGGAAGCGCAGCTGCTCGTCGAAATGGGCGTCGATCCAGGCGTCGGTCTGTTGGTAGGCTGTCATGGGGTTTCGGTGGCCAGTTGTTCGAGCAATCGGGACATCGCACGCACGCACAGGTCGGCGTCGTCGTTGCTGATCGATTCGAGCGGGTTGTGGCTGATGCCGGCATTGCCGCCGCGCACGAACAGCATGGCCTGCGGCATCAGTTCGTGCAGCTTCATCGCGTCGTGGCCGGCGCCGCTGGGCAGGCGGTGCACGGGCAGGCCGAGCGCGGCGACCGCGCGTTCCCAGCGCTGCTGCCAGGCGGCGTCGCTCGGTGCCGCGGCCGCACGCATCGTCTCTTCGAGCTTGAATTGCAGCCCGCGTCGCTCGCAGATGCGCTGCAACTCGGCGCGCAGGTCGGCCGCGCAGGCGTCGCGCACCTCGTTGGTGGTGGCGCGAATGTCGAGGCTGAACTTGCAGCGCCCCGGCACCACGTTGATCGAGCCGGCCGGCACTTCGAGCATGCCCACGGTGGCCACCAGATTGGGCACCGCCGCGCCGCGCTGCTCGACGTAGAGCAGCAATTCGGCGGCCGCCGTGGCGGCGTCGCGGCGTCTATCCATCGGCGTCGTGCCGGCGTGGCTGGCCATGCCGACGATCTCGACCAGGTAGCGCACGCTGCCGTTGATCGAGGTCACGACGCCCAGCGGCAGGTCGAGTCTCGTTGAGCACCGGGCCCTGCTCGATGTGGACCTCGACGAAGCCGAGATACTTCGCTGCGTCGCGGGCCAGCTTCGGGATGTCGGCGATGCACAGACCGGCCCGCTCCATCGCCTGGCGCATCGTGACGCCGTCGGCGTCAGCCTGCTCCAGCCAGGCCCTGTCGAAGTGCCCGGTCAGCGCGCCCGAGCCCAGGAAGGTCGCCTTGTAGCGCTGGCCCTCCTCCTCGGCAAAGCCGACGACCTCGAAGCCGAACGGCAGGCGCCGGCCGTTGGTGTGCAATTCGCGCACACAGGCCATGGCCGTGAAGATGCCCAGCCGCCCGTCGTACTTGCCGCCGTTGCGCACCGTGTCGTAGTGGCTGCCGGTGAGCAGTCGCCTGGCGTTCGGATCGCTGCCGCGGTACAGGCCGACGACGTTGCCCACGGCGTCGATCTCGACCTCGTCGAAGCCGCAATCGGCGCGCATCCAGTGCGCCAGCTGCCGGGCGCAGGCACGGTGGGCCTCGGTCAGGTAGGTGACCGTCAGCTCGCCGCGCTCGGCGTAGCCGGGGTCGCTGTGCTCGGCCAGTCGTTCGGCCCAGTCCCACACCAGATTGCCCAGCACGGGCGTATGGCCGAACTTGTCGTTCAGGCGCAGCTCGGCGATGCGGTGGATGTTGCGCAGGCACTCGGCGAGCTCGAACTCGGGGTGGTTGGCCAGACGCCGCTCGAAGGTGGCGATGATTTCGGCCTTGCCCAGACCCAGCCCGCGCGGGCCGCGCACCGCCAGGATGAACGGGAAGCCGAAGCGCTCGTTGTAGGCGGCGTTGAGGCGCTGGATCTTCGCCAACTCTTCGGCGCTGCACTCGGTCAGCCCGGCCTTGCCTTGCTCGTGCGTCGATTCCGCGGTCAGGGTCTTGGCCAGCATCGCCTTGCCGGCCAACTCGGGGTGGGCGCGGATCAGCGCCAGCTGACGCTCGCGGCCGGCGTCGCGAACCACCGCCACCAGCGCCAGCTTGAGCTGGGCCAGGCTCTGGAACGGACGCCGGGCCAGCGCGGCCTCGACGATCCACGGCGAATGCTCGTAGGTGCCGGCTAGCAGCGCCGCGGCCTCGACAGGCGTGGCGTCGTTGATCTGGGCCAGGCTCAGGTTCACCGGTCGGTCTCCTTTGTTCATTCCCAGACGAAGGCGCTTGCCGCGTCGAACGGGTGCGTGGCCTGCCAATGCCGCGCAATGTCCACGCGGCGCGTGATCCAGACCCGATCGTGGCTCTGCACATGATCGAGAAAACGCTGCAGCGCGCGCAGCCGCCCCGGTCGGCCGAGCAATCGGCAATGCATGCCCACGCTCATCATGCTCGGCCGCTCGTCGCCTTCGGCGTAGTGCACGTCGAAGGCGTCGCGCAGGTAGGTGAAGAAGTCGTCGCCCTGCGCGAAGCCCTGCGGCAGCGCGAAGCGCATGTCGTTGTTGTCCAGCGTGTAGGGCACGACCAGGTGCGGCGCGAGCGTGCGGTCGGTCTTGCGCACCTGCAGCCAGAACGGCAGGTCGTCGCCGTAGCAGTCACTGTCGTAGGCCAGGCCGCCGAGGTCGGCCGCGAGGCGCCGTGTGTTCGGGCTGTCGCGGCCGGTGTACCAGCCCAGCGGCCTCGTCCCCGTCAGGCGCTCGATGCTCGCCATGGCGCGCGCCATGTGTTCGCGTTCGGTCGCCTCGTCGATGTGCTGGTACGAGATCCAGCGCCAGCCGTGGCAGGCGATCTCGTGGCCGAGTTCGACGAATGCGGCACTGACTTCGGGGCAACGTTCGAGCGCCATCGCCACGCCGAACACGGTCAGCGGCAGGCGCCGGCGCTCGAACTCGCGCAACAGGCGCCACACGCCCACGCGCGAGCCGTACTCGTAGATGCTCTCCATGCTCAGGTGCCGCGCCGCAAACGCCGGCGGGTTGAACATCTCGGACAGGAACTGTTCGCTGCCGGCGTCGCCGTGCAGCACCGAGTTCTCGCCGCCCTCCTCGAAGTTCAGCACGAACTGCAATGCCACGCGCGCATGGCCCGGCCAGTGCGGCTGCGGCGGCACACGGCCGTAGCCCCGCAGGTCGCGCGGGTAGCGCACGTCGGTCATTGCGCGGGTGGCCGCAATGCGGCGATCAGGTCGGGCGTGCGCGGGTCGAGTTGCAGATTGCGCTCGACGTTGGCCAGGTGATGTTCCATCAGCCGCACGGCGGCGCGCGCGTCGCGCCGGGCCAGGGCCTCGACGATCTGCACATGCTCGTCCTGCGAATGCTCGGCCGAGTGCGCCGACTGGTACATCAGCGAGATCAGCGACGAGCGGCTGAGCAGGTCGGCCAGCAGCTGGGCCAGCACCTCGTTGCCGAGCAGGCGGGCGAGCACGACGTGGAAATCGGCCAGCAGCCGCGTGCGGCCCGACACGTCGGTGCGCGCGATCGCCTCGCGCTCGTCGCGCAGGTGCGAGCGCAAGCGGGTGACCTGTGCATCCGTGATGCGCGCAGCGAGCTGGCGCACCAGGGCCGCTTCGATCATCGAGCGGACTTCGAACACCTGGCGTGCTTCTTCGACGCTGGGCATGGCCACGAAGGCGCCGCGCGCCGGCTCGAGCGTGACCAGGCGGTCGCGGCTCAACTGGTTCAGCGCCTGGCGCACCAGCGTGCGCGAAACCTCGAAGATGTCGGCGATCTTCTGCTCGGCCAGCTTGGTGCCGGGCGCCAGCCGGCGTTCGACGATCGCCGTGGTGATCGACTCGACGATGCGCTGCGTGGCACCGACGGGCAGCCGCTCGGACGGCACCGCGCGGCGCATCGGCCGCGACGGTACCGACGCAGAGTCAATCACCTTGAGGCGGGCACGGCTGCGGGTCATGATGGGCGACCGGGGCTACTGGACAGGCCGATTGTAGGCCAAAAGTGCATACACATTGCACCCACCGTTGCCGCCATTCTGCGCTCGACTGGCGCGCGAGGGTCGCCCGCCGCCACTGGGTAACTACCGATCCACGGCCCGGACTTCGTGTATACACTTGACCCACGTCACCGCGGAGCCCGGCGGCAGTTCGATCGCGAGGTCGCTGCCGGCGGTCGTGACGCCCGCTCCTCACAGAGCCCGCTGTGGTGAGGGGAACGCGCAGCGCTCGGACGCTGCACATTGCGGTTGTGCAAGGACGCCATGGACGCCTACCTGCTCGACTGGGCCAATCTGCTGCTGCGCTGGGCCCATGTCATCACCGCGATCGCCTGGATCGGCTCGTCGTTCTACTTCGTCTTTCTCGACAGCAGCCTGACGCGCGCCGACCGACCCGGCGCTGCAGGCCAAGGGCGTCGACGGCGAACTCTGGGCGGTGCACGGCGGCGGCTTCTATCACCCGCAGAAGTACCTGGTCGCGCCGCAGCGCATGCCCGAGCACCTGCACTGGTTCTACTGGGAGAGCTACAGCACCTGGCTGACCGGGTTCGCGCTCTTCACCGTGCTGTACCTGTTCAACGCCGGCAGCTTCCTGATCGACAAGAGCGTCTTCGATTGGTCGCCCGCCGCGGCCGATCGGCGCGTCGCTCGGCTTCCTGGTGGTCTGCTGGCTCGTCTACGACGTGATCTGCCGCGCCTTCGGCCAGAAGAAGAATGGCGACCTGATCGTCGGCGCCGGCGTGCTGGCCTTCGTCGTGCTGGCCTCGTGGCTGGCCTGCCAGCTGTTCGCCGGCCGCGCCGCCTTCCTGCTGGTCGGCGCGATGCTGGCCACGACGATGAGCGCCAACGTCTTCGTCTGGATCATTCCGGGCCAGCGCAAGGTCGTCGCGCAACTGAAAGCCGGCCAGCCGGTCGACCCGATCTACGGCTGGCGCGCCAAGCAGCGCAGCGTGCACAACACCTACTTCACGCTGCCGGTGCTGGTCGCCATGCTGTCCAACCATTACGGCTGGCTGTTCGCCGGCCGCCACAACTGGCTGGTGCTGGTGCTGCTGATGCTCGCGGGTGCGCTGATCCGGCACAGCTTCGTGGCCCGCCACAAGGCGCTGGTGCAGGGCCGGCGCGGTGCCGTGGGAACACGCGGCGGTCGGCACGCTGGCGCTGGTCGGGCTGGCGATCTGGCTGGCACCGCCACCGCAAAGCGCCGCTGCGGCGGCCAAGCCCGTGCACTTTGGCGAGGTCAAGGCGGTAATCGACCAGCGCTGCACGCTGTGCCACAACGCCGCAGCTGCAGCAGAAGAACGTGGCGCTGCACGAGCCGGCGCTGATCAAGCAGCACGCGCCGATGATCTACCAGCAGGTGGTGCTGCAAAAGACGATGCCGCTGAACAACGCGACCCAGATCACCGACGACGAGCGGGCGCTGATCAAACGCTGGTTCGAGGCGGGCGCACCCATCGACTGATACCCCGCCGGGCCGCGCACGGCATGCAGCTTGCTAAGGCCCACCGGTGACGAAAACGGAGGAGACACGCATGACCACGACGACCGTGCACCCGGTGGACGAACGGCTACCCGCCGGGCGCCTGTTCACGCTCGGGCTGCAGCATGTGCTGGTGATGTACGCCGGCGCCATCGCCGTGCCGCTGATCGTCGGCCGCGCGCTCAAGCTCACGCCCGAGCAGGTGGCGTTGCTGATCTCGGCCGACCTGTTCGCCTGCGGCGTCGTCACGCTGATCCAGATCCTTGGCGTGACCCGGTGGTTCGGCATCAAGCTGCCGGTGATGATGGGCGTGACCTTCGCCGCCGTCGGCCCGATGGTGGCCTTCGCCAACGCGATGCCGGGCGTCGACGGCGCGCGGGCGATCTTCGGCGCGATCATCGGCGCGGGCATCGTCTCGATGCTGATCGCGCCGATCGTCAGCAAGCTGCTGCGCTTCTTTCCGCCGGTGGTCACCGGCACCATCATCGCCATCATCGGCATCAGCCTGATGCGCGTCGGCGTGGGCTGGGCCATGGGCGGCCCGGCCTTCCTGGCGCAATCGACCGACGTGCCCAAGCTGGTGGCGATGGTCGACAGCGCGAAGGCCGCCGCGGCGGCCGCGCCAGGCGCACCGGCTGCAAGCTCGCCGGCCCGATCCCGATGCTCGACAACCCCAACTACGGCGTCGCTCGAGAACATGGCCATCGCCGGCGTTCGTGCTGGTCTTCATCCTGCTGCTGGTCAAGTACACCAAGGGCTTCGTCGCCAACGTCTCGGTGCTGCTGGGCATCGTCGCCGGCTGCGTGGTGGCGATGGCGCTGGGCAAGATGAATTTCGACAAGGTCGGCAAGGCCGCCTGGTTCGACCTCGTCACGCCCTTCGCCTTCGGCATGCCGAGCTTCGACATCGTGATGATCCTGACCATGGTGCTGGTCATGATCGTGGTGATGATCGAATCGACCGGCATGTTCCTGGCGCTGTCGGACATCACCGGCAAGAAGATCGGTCAGTCCGAACTCGCCGCCGGCCTGCGCACCGACGGCCTGGGCACGCTGATCGGCGGCATCTTCAACACCTTCCCCTACACCAGCTTCTCGCAGAACGTGGGCCTGGTCGGCGTCACGGGCGTGAAGAGCCGCTGGGTCTGCGTGGCCGGCGGC
>CAVZYL010000006.1:0-146817 GCA_963779435.1 uncultured beta proteobacterium
CGATCAGCACCCTGTACTACCGCCTCACCGGCGGCCAGACGATCGAGTACTTCGGCAACCTGCGCGGCGGCGTGGACCCGGCGTACCGGGCCGCGCTGGTCGAGCGTTTCGACCTCGACCCGTCCCGCCGCTTCAAGGAGTACTCCAAGGGCAACAAGCAGAAGGTCGGCCTCGTGATCGCGCTCCAACTGGAGTCCGCCGATCCTGGACGAGCCCACCTCGGGCCTGACCCGCTCGTCCACAGTTCTTCTACACCCTGATCCGCGAGGCCCCGCGAGGAGGGCGGACGGTGTTCCTGTCCAGCCACATCCTGTCCGAGGTGGAGCGCACCTGCGGCCGGGTCGCTGATCATCCGGGACGGACTGCTGGTCAAGGTGGACAGCGTCGCGCGATCTCGCCCACCACGAGGTTGAGCTCGCGGTTCGTCGACGGCGTCCCGCGGAGGCATTCCGGGGCCTGCCCGGCGCGTGTCGAACCTCGTGGTCCAGCACCATCTTCTGGTTGCGCGTCTCGGGCCCCATCACGCCCGTCGTCCAGTGCTGCCGCCTACGCAGCCGGTGCTCGATTTCGTCAGCCGGGAACCCACCCTCCAGGAGGTTTCCTGGCCCAGTACGGCCACGGGGCTGTCGCGAAGCCATGACCGCCGGGCTGGGGTCCGTCCCGTCCGGGATGTGATCTCCGCCTTCAGCCGCGTCTATGGGGTCGGCAGCGTCTACGGCAAGACGGTCCGCGACTCGCGGCTTCTTCTTGTTCATCATCGCCGCCGGCAGCGCCGGTGATGGGCGTGTCCAGCATCTTCCCGACACCCGCGTCGCGACTCGAGGTGGACAGCATGATCGGCGCCATCCCCGGCGACGGCTCAACCTGTTCGCAGGCCGGAGAAGCTGGCAGCGCTGGCTGGCTACTTCAGCTGGGAGTTACGGGGCGACTTCGCGCTGCGGATGCGCTGTCATTATGGCCCTCTCCGGCACCTTGCTGGCTAGGTGGGTGCGAGTGGACATGGTCTCGCCGCGGCGCCGTTCGGCAAGCGGCGGATCGCGCTCGATGAAGCTCGCCGCCCACGTCACGATCCTTGGCTTGACGATGGCCGTGCTCGCGGTCGCCAGCGTCGTGGCCTCGACGCTTCGGACGCGAGTCTCGGCGACTCGCTTCCGCCTCGGCTTCGCGCTCTGGGGGCGGGCTCTCATTGCGCTCTGCTTCGGCGGTCTCGCGTTCGCGCTCGGGCCGGTGCTCGGTCGGCTGGCGGCCGGCGTGTCCGGGGGACGACGGCGGTCCTGTGGGCGGCCAGCGGCTCGACGTGTGGGGCCCGGTGGCACTGAGCCCGTTCCGCTGGACGGCGAACCACATCGCGCTCGTGGGGCGGGCTGGCCCGGTCGCGGCCATTGTCGTGCTCCTGGCGCTCGGGATCATGCGTCGCGGCCTTCGGGGTCACCGCCGGGCTGGGCTGGGGCTCCCGGCCTCGATCCTCGGCGTCCGTGGGCCCGCGCGGCCTTCGGCGACCAGCTGCCGCGGGCCGGCTCCATGGGCATCGGCCTGGCCGATGGGGCGCGCTGATCGCCTCCATCGACGGCCCGATGGCCCGCCAGTCCGCCAAGGACCCCAACCTCAAGGCGACGTTCCAGGTGGTTCTCCGGGCTTCGACCTCGCAACGCGGGACTGGCCTGCAGCTGTACGTCGAAGGCGCCGATCGCGGCCGGGTTCGGAGCGGCCACCTTCGTGTCGAAGTGGGCCTCCGACGAGACCGACGGCCGGCTCGAGACGGTCTTTCGCCCACCGGCACGCGCTCGGTGGGTCGCCGGCGGCATCGCGGCGCTGGCGGCGACCGCGGTGATGACCGTCCTGTTGCGGATCGGCCTCGGCGCGACGGGCAGCGGACTGTCGGTGGGAACCGCGTTCCTCGGCACGGCGCGGCCCGTACGCGGCCGCGGTGGCTGGGGTCGGGTTCGCGGTGGTGGGCTGTCGCCGGCGGCGGAGGCCGCGGCCATCTTCGTCGTGGCGACCTACCTCGTCGACCTCCTGGTGCCGCCGCTCAGGCTGCCGGACGCCAGCTGGCTCACGGCGCACCTCGGCCAGCCGATGATCGGGCAGTGGGATCCGGCTCGGCATCGTGGCCCGCCACTTGCCGTCGGCGGCGTCCTGCTCGGCGCCTGGGGATGCATGCGGCGGGACATTCCCGCCGAGTGGAGCCGAACAGTGAAGGCGGGTCGCCCCGTGCTCCTGACCCGGGCCCTAGACTCGGCTGCGTGGATTTGCTTCGGGCCGATCGCGCTCGCCGCGGTGCTGCACGCGACCTGGAACATCCTGCTCAAGACGGCCGGGATCCGCCGCGCACCGCGACCGCCGGCGTCGCGGCGGCCTCGGCGTCGGTGCCGCTGGTCGTCGCCGGCTGGCTGCTCCTCGGCCGGCCCGATGTCCCGCCTGCGGCTGGTCGGGATCACCTCGGGGCTGGTCGAGATCGTCTACTTCGTGTTCCTGGCGGCCGCCTATGGACGCGGGGACCTGTCGTCTACCGCTGGCCCGGGGCAGTGCTCCCTTGCTGGCCGTGGCGGTCGCCGTGCTCGTCCTGGGCGGAGCGGCTCCCGGCACCGCCTGGGGCGGCGTGGCCCTGCTGCTGGCCGGCCTGCTCGTCGTGCAGCGACCGCCTGTCCTCGGGTCGGGCCGGGAGCACCGGGCCGGCGCGGGTTTTCGCGCTCCTGACCGGGATGGACGACGGCGACCTACTCCTCCAGCACGTGGGGCTGACGCCATCGTGGCTGTACGTGGATCCTGTGGCCGGTCTGCGGCGCCGGGCTCCTGGCGGTCGTGGGCGCGGCCGCTGGTCGCCGGCGGCGCGTTCGCCGCGGTCCCGGGCCCCCTGCACCTGCCGCGCGCCGTCCTGGGCGGGTTCCTGACGTTCATCGCCTACGCGATGGGCCGCTGCGTCACGGTACCGCTGATCATCGCCGCTCCCGCCAGCGGCCTCCGCCTGGGCGTGATCTGGTTGCGCGAGGCGGCCGGCCGGCGCGAGATCGCAGTGCGGATCACGGGGTCCGCGCTCGTGCTCGCCGGCGCGCTGGTGCCGGTGTCGCCCTGTGACTGCTCTTGCGGCTCCGCGTCTGGCGGCTCGACCGGTCAGCGTCCCTGCGCCGCCGCCACGTCTGTGCGGCGGTCCGCGAGGCGCTTGAGCGTGGGCCAGCTGGTCACCAGCGCGACGCCTCCGATGACCAGCGCGGTGCCGCCGATGCGGCTCGGCGTCACGGGATCACCCATCACCAGCGCCCCCAGCGTGATCCCGACCACCGGCAGCACGTACGCCACCATCGAGGTCCGGGTCGCGCCCCACGATCCGATGACCGTGAAGCAGCAGAGGTACGCCATGCCTGACCCGAGGAGCCCGAGACGGCCACGGCGGCGCCTGCGGCTCCGGCGTCACCCGTCCGATCGGCTGGTCGATGACGAGCGCCAGGACCGTCACGATGACGGCGGCGAACGGCGGCACCTTCGAACAGGGCCGGATCATCGGCCGCAGGCCGCGCAGGTTCCGCGTCGCGTATACGTCGTCCACCGTACGCGGACTAGCCAGCAGCATCAGCTCGCCGGTCAGGTCGGTGTCGGAGAGGTTGACGAGGTCCGGCCAGCAGGAACGCCGCGAACCCCACCGCCAGGCCCGCTCAACGACCTCGGCGACCGTCGGCCCCTCGTTGGGCAGGAACAGCGGCGCGAGCACGGTCACGGTCAGGCACGGTCGCGTTGAGGATGGCAGGCCAGCGCAGTAGTCGATCGACTGCGGCCCACCGTGATGAGCGTGAACCGGATGACGCAATGCCGATCACGCTCATGACCAGGGTGGGCGTACTGGCGCCGCTCCCGCGGCAGCTCCTGGTGCGCCAGCCTGACGATGGCCAGGAATGTCGCGCCGAACAGGAGCCGGCCCGCGATCAGCGTCAGCGGCGGGAGCAGCCTCGACGCCGATCTTGATCCACAGGTACGAGGAGCCCCAGGAGAGGCAGAGGACGATGAACGCGACCCAGATCCGGGTCGTGGCGCGCTGCATGGGCTTGGCCCACCGCCTGTAGTCCATTCGGTGGCGGCGCCAGGGCTTGCGCGCCGACCTATAATTCATCGGATGATGAATTCCGGCGCTCGGGGTACATGATGATGTGCGCATGGCGAGGAAATCCAGCCGCGATGCCGTCCGTGGGGATGTGAGGCCGGCTGCCGGGAGGAGCTGGCGGCCGTGGGTCTGCTTCGCGGCCGTGGACGGCATGAGCTTCGACCCGGCCGGGCGGATCAACGGCGGCCCGGCTCAACGGCTCGGGCAAGACCACGCTGATCCGCCTGCTACGGGGATGACCCGCGCGACGGCCGGCCACGCCGCAGGTCCTGGGGGTCCGGATGCCGTCACGGATGAACCTCGCCCGGATCGGGGTACGACCCAGGGCGACGGGATCTACCCGGGCCGACCGCGGTGGGGAGACGCCTGGTTCTTCGCCGCGGCCTACGGGCATCCGCGGCGATGCGGCGGTGACCGAGGGCATCTCGTCTGGCCAGTGGCCGGACAGGACCCGGAGCGTGGCCGGGACGCCTGTCCGGCGGCGGCGCCGGCTGTCGCTGGCCTGCGCGCTCGTGCACCGGCCGCCCGTGCTGTTCCTCGACGAGCCGACGGTTGGCGTGGACCCGCTCCAGTTCTGGGGCACTTCCTGGTTGCTCGCGGACCTGGCACCACGATCGCGGGCGTCCAGCCACGTGACGACGAGGCGGACGCGCCGCCGACGAGCCTTGTTCGTCCGCGCGGGCCGGATCCTGGCCCGGGGCAGGGCGCTGCGCTGTCCGGCGGTGACGCACAACCTCGAGGCGGCGTTCCTGCGCTTCGCCGGCGAGCGCGGTGGCCGCACAGCCGGCCGCGCCATCCGCCGCGTGGTCCAGGAGATCCGGCGGGAGACCCCACACCTTCCTGCTTCTTCGCCCTGATTGTCAGGGCGGCCGGGTCCCTCTGCGAGGGCGCCACCCCGAGCGTGCGCGCGGTGCTGGTCAACGACTCGAGGACCCTGGGCCAGGCTCACGGCCCTCGACGCCTCGCTCCAGAACAGCGGCATGAAGGTCACGAGCCACGGCGACGGACCCGTCGGTTCGCGACGGCTCCGAACCGCCTGGCGATCATCATCCGGCTGACGACGACGGGCGGCTCGCTGACCCTCGTCACCTGGGCATGGACCCGACCGGCGAGGGGTCCAGCTGGTGGCCGTAATAGAAGGCGTGATCTCGGCCATGACCTCCGCGACGAGCTGGCTGCCCACCAGACGGTGTACGGGACCGCGAGCACCGACCCGACGCGCCCTTCGGCCCCGCGATCGTCGCCTTCTTCCTTACTTCTTCGTCACCTGCTGACCGGCGTGATGTTCCTGCGCGAGCGGACGGGCGGCACGCTGGAGCGGCGATGGCGACGCCGGTCACCCGCGAGGTGGTCGGCGGCTACACGCTCGGGTTCGGGCTGTTCGCGACCATCCAGGCCGCGGTGCTGCTGACCTGGGCGCTGGGCACGGTCCACTTTGCCGCGATCGGTCCACTGCCCGCGTTCGCCCTCGGCCTCGGGATCCCGGTTGCGGGCAGCCCGCTGATCGCGTTCGTCGTGGTGCTGCTCCTGGCCCTGGGCGCGGTGGACCTTCTTCCTCGACCTTCGCTCGAACCGAGCTCCAGGTCATCCAGTTCATCCCGCTCGTGATCGTGCCCCAGTTCCTGCTGTCGGGGTGTCCTGTTCTCGGTCACCAGCCTGCCCTCGATCCTGCAGCCGCTGATCGCGATCATGCCGCTGGGTTACGCGGTCGATGCTCCGCGGCAGGTGTTCATCCCGGGCGCCGACCTGTCCGTGGGCGCGCTCCAGCTGGACCTCGCGGTGCTGGCGCTGGTCGCCGTCCTGTTCGCGGTCGTCGCCTTGTTCACCGATCCGGCGGCATGTTCGGTGTGAGCGAGGCGGGGCACCGTGCGAGCAGGAGGGACGCCGCGGGAGCGAAGCTGGACGCCGCACCGGACGCCGGCCGGGCTCGGGCAACCCCCATGGCGTTCGCGGATCGAGGGTTCGAGGGCGCCACCCACCGCGACGTTCCCGCCCGCGCCTCGGTCGCGGCGCTCGTCCACCACTACTTCGGGTCCAAGCATGCGTCCTGGCCGCCACGGAGTTCCCCGTGGACATCACCGACGCGCCGCCTGCTTCGCGGCCCGCGCGAGGGAATGGGCGAGCGGTTCGTGCGTGGTGGAGACCTGGGGATCGCCCGGCAGGTTGCCCGGGCGCGCGGCGGGGGTCGTCCGCCGCCGCTGCGGACGAGCGGCGGCCGCGATCCTTCGCCAGCTCCTGGCCGAGGGGCCGCTGCGACCGCCATCGACCTCCCGGATGCCGAGCCGCGGTGACGCTGGCCGGGTCTCAGCTCGTCGGCCTGGTCATGGCGCGCTACGTGGTGGGGGTCGAGCCGCGGTGTTGTCGGCGTCCGTCGCGGCCGCCATTCGGCCCACGCTGGACCGCTACCTCGCGGCGACCTCGGGCCCGCGTCGCTGAGGCCGCACGCCGCGCGGCGCCGGCGGGCTCTCGGCGGGGGCTGTCGCTGGCGAGTTGACCATTGGGGCTTTGCGGCGGCCTGTCGGGGCGGTTCCCGGGCCCCGGGCCGACCCTCGTCCACTGCAGGCGAAGACGCCATGCGGAGGTCGGATCGGCGCCGTTTCACCGGGTTTCGTCGCTGGGGAGGCGACGAAGACGCGCCATGCGGAGGTGGGCCGTTTCGCCGGGTTTCGTCGCTCGGAGGCGACACCCGAGGCGGGGCCGGCAGGCGACACGCGGGGCGACCAGGGGCGGGGCCGGGCGTGGGGCGGCCCGGCCAACTGCCTGGACCGCCCAGGAGCGCCGCGCGGGTTGCGCCCGGGGCATTGTAGGATGGTCGCTCACCCGACAGGACATGCGGCTCTGGGGCGGTCGGTTCGGCGATGGGCCCGGACGCGCGGATGGCGGACTTTACGCGCTCAATCGAGGTGGACGCGAGCTCGCGTCGACGACATCGCGGGCTCGATCGCGCACGTCCGCGGCGGGGCGCGGGCGGGCCTGCTGACCGCCGACGAGGCGGAGGGGCCCCTGGAGCGGGGCCTCGTGTCCTGCGGGACGACGTCGTCGCGGGCACGGCCTCGTCGGAGACCGCTTCGGCGTCGTCCACATGAACTTCGGAAGCGATGCTCACCGAGCGGGTCGGTCGGGGCAAGCTTCACATCGGTCGCTCCCGCAACGACCAGGTCGCGACGGACCGCCGCCGGACCGGCGCGCGATCGGGCGTCTGGACGCGGCATCGAGGGCCGCAGCAGCGCTGTGGACCTCGCGGAGCCGCGAGGGCCACGTACCGTCCTGCCCGGCACCACGCACTGCGCCCGCCCACCGGTCCTCCTCGCCCACCACCTGCTCGCCTACGTCGAGATGCTGGAGCGGACCGGGCCGGCTGGCCGACGTCCGCCGGCGCCTCAAGTCTCGCCGCTCGGGGCGGGCGCCGTGGCCGGTGCCGGCTTCCGCTGGACCGGGCGCGACGGCGGCCGCGGGGCTCGGCTTCGACGGCGTGCCCGCGAACTCCTCGACGCGGTCTCGGACCGGGACTTCGTGGTCGAGGTCCGGCGGCCGTCGCCCTGGCGATGGTCCACCTCTCGCGCCTGGCCGAGGAGATCACCTGGTGGTCGAACCCGCGGTTCGGGTTCGTGCGCGTCGCCGACGCGTTCTCCACCGGCTCCTCGATGATGCCCAACAAGAAGAACCCGGACCCGGGCCAGTTCGTTCGCGGGCGGACCGCGGGCGTCATCGTGCGCTGGCCGGGGATGCTGGCGCTGATCAAGGGCCTGCCCGTCGTCATCAGCGGGACCTCCAGGAGGACAAGCCCGCGTTCTTCGCGGCGCTCCGCCTAGGCCGACGCCTCGTCGGGGTCCTGCTGGGCTGATCGAGACGCGGGGCGATCGACGGGGCGCGGACGGCCTGCCCGCCGCGGACGAGGGCTACACCGCGACCGCGCTGGCCGACGCTGGTCCACCGCGGGGTCCCGTTCCGGACCGCCCACCACATCGTCGGTGGCCTCGGCCCCGCCGACCAGGCCGCCGACGATGTGGTGGGCGGCCCGGAACGGGACGCCGCGGCGGACGAGGGCGTCGGCGAGGGCGGTCGCGGTGGTGTAGCCCTCGTCCGCGGCGGCCGCATCCGCGCCCGGTCGATGGCCAGCGTCTCGATCAGCCCGGCCATGACGCCCAGCGAGGCGTCGAGCGTGGCGACGGCCGCGAAGAGCGCCGGCTTGTCCTCCTGGAGGTCGCGCTGGTACGCGAGCGGCAGGCCCTTGAGCAGGGTCAGCATCGCCGGCCAGCGCGCCGATGACGCCGGCCGTCCGCCCGCGGACGAGCTCGGCCGGGTCCGGGTTCTTCTTGTTGGGCATCATCGAGGAGCCGGTGGAGAACGCGTCGGCGACGCGCACGAACCCGAACCGCGGGTTCGACCACCAGGTGATCTCCTCGGCCAGGCGCGAGAGGTGGACCATCGCCAGGGCCGCGGCCGCCAGCACCTCGACCACGAAGTCGCGGTCCGCGACCGCGTCGAGCGAGTTCGCGGTCACGCCGTCGAAGCCCAGCTCCGCGGCCGTCGTCGCCCGGTCCAGCGGGATAGCCGGCACCGGCCAGGGCGCCCGCGCCCGAGCGGCGAGACGTTGAGCGCGCCGGCGGGCGTCGGCCAGCCGGCCGCGGTCCCGCTCCAGCATCTCGACGTAGGCGAGCAGGTGGTGGGCGAGGAGCGACCGGCTGGGCGGGCTGGATGTGCGTGGTGCCGGGCAGGACGGCGTCGCCCTCGCGCTCGGCGAGGTCCACGAGGGCCTGCTCGAGCCCCACGATGCCGGCGTCCAGGCGCCCGATCGCGCGCCGGGTCCACAGGCGCAGGTCCGTCGCGACCTGGTCGTTGCGCGAGCGACCGGTGTGGAGCTTGCCGCCGACGGCCCCGACCCGCTCGGTGAGCATCGTCTCGAGGTTCATGTGGACGTCCTCGAGGGCCGGGTCCCAGGCGAGGCCGGCCGGCGACGACGTCGTCCCGCAGCGTCACGAGGCCCAGCTCGAGGGTCTCGGCCTCGTCGGCGGTCAGCGAGGCCCGCCCGGGCCAGGCCGCGCACGTGCGCGATCGAGCCCGCGATGTCGTCGAGCGCGAGCTCGGCGTCCACCTCGATGGAGCGCGTGAAGTCCGCCATCCGCGCGTCCGGCCCATCGCCGAACCGTCCGCCCCAGAGCCGCATGGGTGCCTCCCTGCCGAGTGAGGGACCCATCGTACAAGGCCCCGGGCGCAACCCCGCGCGGCGCTCCTGGGCGGTCCAGGCATCGCGGGCCGCCCCACGCCCGGCCCCGCCTGGTCGCCCCGCGTGTCGCCTGCCCGGCCCCGCCTCGGGTGTCGCTTCCGAGCGACGAAACCCGGCGAAACGGCGCCGATCGACCTCCGCATGGCGTCTTCGTCGCCTGCCAGGCGACGAAACCCGGTGAAACGGCGCCGATCGACCTCCGCATGGCGTCTTCGTCGCCTGCCAGTCGACAAGGGTCGGCCCGGGGCCCGGATTCTGCCCCACAGGCGCCCGCAAAGCCCGAAATGGTCGACTCGCAGGCGACACCCCGCCGAGAGCCCGCCCGGCGCCGCGCGGCGTGCGGCCTCAGCCGGACGCGGGCCCGAGGTCGCCCGTCAGGTAGCGCTCGAGCGTCGGCCCGATCGCGGCCGCCACGCGTCGCCGGGCGACATCGACGCGAGCGGCTCGACCCCCACGACGTAGCGGGCCATGACCAGGCCGATGAGCTGGGGCCGGCAAGCGTCGCTCGGAGCGCGGCATCCGGCGGTCGATGCGCAGTCGCCAGGGCGAGCAGCGGCCCCTCGGCGAGCAGCTGGCGGAGCATCGCCGCCGCCCGCGGGTCCGTGGAAGCGGAGCGGACGATCCCGAGCAGCAGCGGGCGGACGTCCGGGCCGGTCCCAGGTCTGAGGACGAACGCGACGAACCGCTCACCAATCGTCGCGGGAACCGCAAAGCAGGCCGGGCACCACGACCGTCGAGGTCGACAGGGAACTCCATCGCAGCGACGAAGAGCTCGCTGCTTGGTCCCGAAGTAGTGGTGGACGAGCGCCGGATCGACCCCCGCCGCGCGCGGCGACGTCGCGGACGGTCGCACCGTCGAAGCCCCGTTCGGCGAAGGCCGTCCGGGCCGCGGCGAGGATCCGTCCGCGCGTGTCCCCGGAGCCCGGCCGGCGCCGGTCCGGCGCCGGCTCGTCGGCGCCCTCCTCGAGCGCGGTCCGCGCGCTCACACCACCTCGCGGCGGATCGTCAGCGACGCGATCGACCGCGAACAGGACGGCGACCAGCGCCAGGACGCGCGAGGTCCATCTGGAGCGCGCCCACGGCAGGTCGGCGCCCCGGATGAAGACCTGGCGCAGGCCGTCGACCGCGTAGCCGAGCGGCATGATCGCGACCAGCGGCTGGAGGATCGACGGCAGGCTGCCGACCGGGAAGAGGACGCCGGACAGCAGGAACTGCGGCACGATCACGAGCGGGATGAACTGGATGACCTGGAGCTCGGTCCGGGCGAACGTCGAGAGGAAGATGCCGAGGCTCACCGCGCCGAGCGCCAGCAGCAGGACGACGAGGAACGCGAGGAGCGGGCTGCCGGCGACCGGGATCGCCGAGGCCGATCGCGAACGCCGGCAGCGGCCCGATCGCCGGGACGTGGACCGTGCCGAGGGCCCAGGCCAGCAGGACGGCGACCTGGAGCGTCGCGAACAGCCCGAAGCCGAGGCGTGTAGCCGGCCACGATCTCGCCGCGCGTGACGGGCGTCGCCATCAGCCGCTCGAGCGTCCCGCCGGTTCGCTCGCGCAGGAAGCTGACGCCGGTCAGCAGGTAGACGAAGAAGTAGACGAAGAAGGCGACGATCGCGGGCGCGAAGGGCCCATCGGGTCGGTGCTGCGCGGTGCCGTACACGGTCTCGTGGGCGATCGGTCGGCAGCCGCGCACCGGTCGCGGAGGTCAGGGCCGACGATCAGGGCCTTCTGGACGGCCGCCGATCTGGGACGCCCTCGCCGGTCGGGTCGAGCCCATTGGTGACGAGGGTGATGCGACCCGCCCGTCGCCAGGTCGGCGGGCAGGATGATCGCCACGGAGGCGGCGCCGTCGCGAACGACGGCGCGGGCGGCCGCCCGTCCGTGCGCCGTCGGTCACCTTGATGCCGCTGTCCGGAGCGCGGCGTCGCAGGGCCGTCGCGACCGGCGCCAGGGTCCGGCGCTCGTTGACGACGACGGCGCGGACGTCCGGGCGTGGCGCCCTCGCGGAGGATGAACGTCAGCAGGCCCGTGATCACGATCGGGGCGATGAACAGGAGCGCGAGCGACGGGCGGTCCCGCCGGATCTCCGGGATGACGCGGCGGACGATGGCGCGCAGGCGGCGGGGGCTCATGCGGCCACCGCGCCTTCGCCGGCGAACCGCAGGAACGCGGCCTCGAGGTCGTTCGTGCCGGCCTCCGCGCGGAGCGCTCGCGCCCGGTGCCCCGGGCGATGACCCGGCCCTCGCGGACGAACAGCAGCTCGTCGCAGCGGTCCGCCTCGTCCATCACGTGGCTCGAGACGACGATCGTGGTGCCCGGCGTCGGCGAGCGCCCGGAAGTGGCCCCAGAACTGGACGCGCAGCAGCGGGTCCACGCCGACCGTCGGCTCGTCGAGGAACAGCACCGGCGGCCGGTGGACGAGCGCGCAGGCGAGCGACAGGCGGCGCCGCTGCCCGCCCGAGAGCGTCGCCGGCGACGTCTCCGGGCGGTCCGCGAGCTCCACCAGCGCGCAGCGCCTCGGTCACCGCGCGCCGCGTCGCGGACGCCGTACGGCCGCGGCGAAGAACCGGGCGTTCTCGCCCGACGCGTCAGCGCCGGGTAGATCCCGTCGCCCTGGGTCATGTACCCGATCCGGGCGAGGTTCGCCCGCGACGGCATCCGCACGCCCAGGACCTCGGCGTGGCCCCGCCGTCGCGCGCGCGTCATCCCGGTCAGGAGGCGGATCAGCGTCGTCTTGCCCGAGCCGTTGGGGCCCGAGCAGGCCGTAGATCCGGCCGGGCGCCAGGTCGAAGGTCATGCCGTCCACGGCCGCGACCGGCCCGAACCGCTTGACCAGACCGACGGCGCGGATTGCCGGCTCCTCCCCGGCAGCCGGCATCACCACGGACGGCATCGCAGCTGGTTCGTTCGCCATCGCCATCAGCGTCCCCGAGGCCGGAATTCATCATCCGATGAATTATACGGCTCGGCGCGCAAGCGCCGACGCCGCCGCCCGGACTTGGCCTACGGCAGTGGGCCAAGCCCGCGTATCATCCCGCGATGCAGCGCGCGGCACGACCTGGGTCTGGATCCCGTTCCTCGTCCTCGGCCTCTCTCTGGGGCTCCTCGTACCTCTGGATCAAGATCGGCGTCGAGAGCGCTGCCGCCGCTGACGCTGATCGCGGGCCGGCTCGCTGTTCGGCGCGCCGTTCCTCGCCGTCGTGGTCGCGGCTGGCGCGCCAGGAGCTGCCGCGGGAGCCGGCGCCAGTACGGGCACCTGCTGGTCATGAGCGTGATCAACATCGTGATCCCGTTCACGCTGATCACCGTACGGCGAGCAGTCGATCGACTCCGCGCTGGCCTCGATCCTCAACGCGACCGTGCCGCTGACCGTCATCGTGCTCGCGCCGCTGTTCCTGCCCGACGAGGGCATCACGCGTCGCGCAAGGTCGCGGGCCTGGCGGTCGGGTTCGCGGGCGTGATCCTGCTCGTCGCGCCGGACCTCGTCGAACCTCGCCGACAGCGACCTGACCGGCGAGCTGATGATGCTCGGGTCGTCGCGTGAGCTACGGCGTCGGCAACGTCTACGCGCCGGCGCAACGTGCGCGGCCTGCGGCCGATGATCCCGGCGCTGTTCCAGGTGCGCGTTCGCCGCGCGTCATCGTGACCGCTGGCGCTGGTCATCGACCAGCCGTTCGGCCGGGTCGACCCGGCGCCGGAGGCGATCGTCGCCGTCGCCTGGCTCGGGCTCCTCGGCTCGGCGTCGCGTACCTGTGCTACTTCACGATCATGGCGAACTGGGGCGCGACCCGGACGTCGATGGTCGCGTACCTGCTGCCGGTCGTCGGGATCGCGCTGGGGGCGCTCGTGCTGGGCGACCCCGTGACGCCGAACCGCATCGGCGGCACCGCGCTGGTCATCGCCGGCATCGCGCTCGTCACGAGCGGGCCCACGCTCAGGCGCCTCGCGGACCGCCGCACAGACGTGGCGGCGGCGCAGGGACGCTGACCGGTCGAGCCGCCAGACGCGGGACCGCTGCGCAAGGGCGTCAGCGGGCGACCGCGAGCACCACGGCGCCGGCGAGCACGAGCGCGGACACCCGTGATCCGCGTGCCGATCTCGCGCCGGCCGGCCGCCTCGCGCAACCGGATCACACCCCAGGCGGAGGCCAGCAGCACCGCCGACTCGCGGAGCGGGGCGATGATCGCCAGCGGTGCCCGTGACAGCGCGGCGAGGACCATCGCGTAGGCGATGAACGTCAGGAACCCGCCCAGGACGGCGCGCGGCAGGTCCAGCGGGACCGGAGCCGCGGCGAACGCGCCGCCGGCGACCCGCGGCCGCACCCAGGCGACCACGAGGAGCCCGGCGCCGCAGACCGGCCACAGGATCCCCGCGTACAGCCACGATGGCGTCAGCCCCACGCCCACCGTGTCCAGCGAGGAGTAGGTCGCGATCATCATCCCGGTCAGGAGCGCGAAACCCGCGCCGGCCCGGTGCTCCCGGCCCGACCCGAGGAGCCGCCACGGTCGCTGCACGACGAGCAGGCCGGCCAGCAGCAGGGCCACGCGCCCCAGGCGGGTGCCGGGGGCCGCTCGCCCAGGACGAGCACGGCGACCGCCACGGCCAGCAAGGGAGCGCTGCCCCGGGCCAGCGGGTAGACGACCGACAGGTCCCCGCGTCCATAGGCGGCCGCCAGGAACACGAAGTAGACGATCTCGACCAGCCCCGAGGTGATCCCGACCAGCCACGCCGCAGGGGGACGTCGGGCCGGCCGAGGAGCAGCCAGCCGGCGACGACCAGCGGCACGAGGACCGCCGAGGCCGCCGCGACGCCGGCGGTCGCGGTGCGCAGCGGATCCCCGGCCGTCTTGAGCAGGATGTTCCAGGTCGCGTGCAGCACCGCGGCGAGCGCGATCAGGCCGAGGGCGAGCGAATCCACGCAGCCGAGTCTAGGGTGCCCGGGTATGCCTCCGGGCGCCGGGGCGACCCGCCCTTGGTACCGGTCCGCTCAGCGGGCGATGTCCCGCCGCATCGTCCCCCAGGCGCCGAGCAGGACGCCGCCGACGGCGAGCACGAGGCAGGCCACGATGCCGACCGGATCCCACTGCCCGATCATCGGCTGGCCGAGGTGCGCCGTGAGAGCCAGCTGGTGGATCCAGTCCGGCAGCCTGAGCGGCGGCACCAGGAGGTCGACGAGGTAGGTCGCCACGACGAAGATGGCCGCGGCCTCCGCCGCCAGCGACGCCCGCCACAGCCCGCCCACCGCGAACCCGACCCCCGCCACCGCGGCCGCGTACAGGGCCACCGCCCCCGTGCCGAGGAACGCGGTTCCCACCGACAGTCCGCTGCCCGTCGCGCCGAGGCCGATCCCGGTCGCGAACAGGACGGTCATCACCGCGGTCGCCGCCAGCGCCGCGATGCCGCCGGCGACGACCCACCGAGCGCGTGCCAGCGGCGTCGCGAGGACCATCTCGAGCCGGCCGTCGGTCTCGTCGGATGCCCACTTCGACACGAAGGTGGCCGCTCCGAACCCGGCCGCGATCAGGAGCAGCTCGACGTACAGCTGCAGGCCACTGCCCGCGTTCGAGAGGTCGAAGCCCGGGAAGACCGCCTGGAACGTCGCCTTGAGGTTGGGGTCCTTGGCGAGCTGGTCGGCCATCGGGCCGACAATGGAGGCGATCAGCGCGCCCATCAGGCCCAGGCCGATGCCCCATGAGAGCGGCCCGCGGCAGCTGGTCGCCGAAGGCCCGGCTGACGGGCCCACGGACGCCGAGGATCGAGGCCGGGAGCCCCGGCATCCCCAGCCCGGCGGTGACCCCGAGGTCGCGACGCGTGAACAGCTCGATCCCGAGCGCCAGGAGCACGATGGCCACGAGCGCGACCAGGGCCAGCCCGCCCCAGTCGTACTCGCCCACGAGCGCGATGTGGTTCGCCGTCCAGCGGAACGGGCTCAGTGCGGCCACCGGGCCCAGCACGTCGAGGCCGTTGGCCACCCACAGGACCACCATCACGATCCCGGAGCACGCCGGCCGCGCCGGCCCGACCGAGCACCGGCCCGAGCGCGAACGCGAGACCGCCGAAGCAGAGCGCGATGGAGCCCACCCAGAGCGCGAAGCCGAGGCCCGACAGGGGCGCGATCGAGTCGCCGAGACTGATCCGAACGTCGAGGCCACGACGCTGGCGACCGCGAGCACGGCCATCGTCAAGCCAAGGATCGTGACGTGGGCGGCGAGCTTCTCGAGCGCGATCCGCCGCTTGCCGAACGGCGCCGCGGCGACCATGTCCAGCTGCCGCGCCCGGCCTCACCGGCGAGGGTGCCGGAGAGGGCCATGATCGACCACAGCGCGGTCCCGAGCGCGAAGATCGCCCCGTACTTCCAGCTGAAGTAGCCGCCCAGCGTGCCCAGCTTCTCCGGCCTCCCGAACAGGTTGACCATCGCCCCGGGGATGGCGCCGATGATGCTGTCCACCTCGAGTCGCGACGCGGGTGTCGGGAAGATGCTGGACACGCCGGCGGCCATGGCCAGCGACATGCCGCCCAGCAGTCCGGCGGCGATGATGAACGAGAGCCGCGAGTCGCGGACCGTCTTGCCGTAGACGCTGCCGAGCCCGTAGACGCGGCTGAAGGGCGAGATGGCGGTCCGTCCGGACGGGACGGCACCCCAGCCCGGCGGTCATGGCTTCGCGACCTCGACGGCCCCGTGGCCGTAACTGGCCAGGAACGTCTCCTCGAGGTGGGTTCCCGGCTGACGAAATCGAGCAGCTCGTAGCGGGCGCGGGTGGACGACGGGCGTGATGGGGCCCGAGACGCGCATCCGGAGGACGTGGTCCTGGACCACGAGGTCCGACACGCCGGGCAGGCCCCGGAATGCCTCCGCGGGGACGCCGTCGACGAACCGCAGCTCAACCTCGTGGTGGGCGAGATCACGCAGGCCCTCGACGCTGTCCACCTTGACCAGCAGTCCGTCCCGGATGATCGCGACCCGGCCGCAGGTGCGCTCCACCTCGGACAGGATGTGGCTGGACAGGAACACCGTCCGGCCCTCCTCGCGGGCCTCGCGGATCAGGGTGTAGAAGGACTGCTGGACCAGCGGGTCCAGGCCCGAGGTGGGCTCGTCCAGGATCAGCAGCTCCGGGCGATGCAGCCGGCCTGGGCCGCGCCGATCAGGACGCCGGCGCTCGCGGTGAAGGCCAGCCCGGTGGACGTCAAGGCCATGCCGACCAGGCCGGCGGCGCAGCAGCGTCGAGCCGATCAGCACCCTGAAGGCGCCGAAGCGATCGGCCAGCGCGCCAACGAAGGGGCCGGTGAGGCCCCTTCGTTGGCGCACTGGCCGATCTGTTCGGCGCCTTCAGGGTGCTGATCGGCTCGACGCTGCTGTACGCCGCCAGCCCGGTGGACGTCAAGGCCATGCCGACCAGGCCGGCGGCGTACAGGAAGCGCCGTCGAGCCGATCAGCACCCTGAAGGCGAAGCGATCGGCCAGTGCGCCAACGAAGGGGCCTCACCGGCCCCTTCGTTGGCGCACTGGCCGATCGCTTCGGCGCCTTCAGGGTGCTGATCGGTTCGACGCTGCTGTACGCCGCCGGCCTGGTCGGCATGGCCTTGGCGTCCACCGGGCTGGCCTTCACCGCGAGCGCCGGCGTCCTGATCGGCGCGGCCCAGGCCGGCTGCACCTACGCGGTCATCTACGGCGTGATCGGCCGCAACGTACCGGCGGAAAAGCGCTCGTGGGCGATGGGCATCACCGCCGCGGCCGGCTCCTTCGGCCAGTTCCTGATGGTGCCGGTGTCGAGTGGCCTGATCGGCCTCTTCGGCTGGCAGCAGGCGCTGATCATCCTGGGTGTCGGCGTGCTGGCGATCCTGCCGCTGTCGTTCGGCCTGAAGGAGCGCGCGCGACCGGCGGCCGCGGCGGGTGAACACCAGAGCATCCCGACCGCGCTGCGCGAGGCCTTCGGCCACCGCAGCTTCCAGCTCCTGACGGCGGGCTACTTCGTCTGCGGCTTCCAGGTGGTCTTCATCGGCGTGCACCTGCCGAGCTACCTCAAGGACCACGGCCTCACGCCGCAGGTGGCCACCATGGCGCTGGCCTTGATCGGGCTGTTCAACGTGATCGGCACCTACGTCGCGGGTTCGCTCGGCCAGCGCATGCCCAAGCGGCACATCCTGTCGGGCATCTACGCGCTGCGCTCGCTGGTGATAGTGGCCTTTCTGGCTGCGCCTATGACGCCGATGGCGGTCTACCTGTTCGCGAGCGCGATGGGTGTCCTGTGGTTGTCCACGGTGCCACCGACCAACGCGGTGGTGGCGCAGATCTTCGGTGTGCGCCACTTCTCGATGCTCAGCGGCTTTGTCTTCCTCAGCCACCAGCTCGGTTCGTTCCTGGGCGCCTGGCTCGGCGGCAAGCTGTATGACGCCACCGGCAGCTATGACGTGGTCTGGGGCATCGCGGTGGCATTGGGCGTGTTTGCGGCCCTGATCAACCTGCCGGTGCGCGAGACGCCGGTCCAGCGGCCATCGTTGGCGCCGGCATGAACCGACCGGTCAGCTCCTGGTACCGGTCGCGCGCGCTGTGGACCGTGGCCTCGCTGCTGGCGCTGGGCGGCGTCTTCGTGTCTTACCTGCGCCCCGACCTGATGCTCGATCTGGCCAATCTGGTGTGGAGCTGCTTTTGACGGCGCACGCCGGCGCCGAGGCGTCGGCCTGGGTCAGGCGCTGGTCGCATCTGGTTGCCGTCGATGCCCGCGTGCTGGACGTGGCCTGCGGCGGCGGCCGCCACCTGCGCTGGTTCGCCGAGCGCAGGGCCCGTGTAAGCGGGCTTGATCGTGACGCCGCGGCCGTGGCCGCGCTGCAGGGGCTGGGCCGCGTGCTGGTGGCCGACATCGAACGCGGCCCCTGGCCGCTGCCCGGCGAACGTTTCGACGCGGTGGTCGTGACCAACTACCTGTGGCGGCCGCTCATGTCCACGCTGCTGGCCAGCCTGGCCGAGGGCGGCGTGTTGATCTACGAGACCTTCGCGCTCGGCAACGAGGCATTTGGCAGGCCGTCGAATCCCGACTTTCTGCTGCGCCCGGGCGAGCTGCTCGAGGTCTGCCGCGGCCTGCATGTGGTGGCCTACGAAGACGGCGTGGAGGACGCACCGGTGCGCCGCGTGCAGCGCATTGTCGCGGTGAATTCGGCCACTGCGGACGCGCGCCACCGGCTGTAGGCGGCCGTTGCCGCCAGCGCGGCTAAAATCTGCTGCTTACAGGACACACCACCCCCCATGAACCCGATTGTTGGCAGCATCGTTGCGCTGGTCACCCCGATGCTGGATGACGGCAGCGTCGACTACCCGACGCTGCGGCGCCTGATCGACTGGCACATCGCCGAAGGCACCGCCTGCATCGGCGTGGTCGGCACGACCGGTGAGTCGCCGACCGTCAGCATCGAAGAGAACTGCGAAGTCATACGCGTCGCCGTCGAGCACGCGGCAGGGCGGGTCCCGATCATGGCCGGCGCCGGCGCGAACTCGACTGCCGAGGCGCTGGAGATGACGCGCTTCGCCAAGAAGGTCGGCGCCAATTGCACGCTGCAGGTGGTGCCCTACTACAACAAGCCGACGCAGGAAGGCATCTACCGCCACTTCCGCGCCATCGCCGAGGGCGTGGACCTGCCGGTGATCCTCTACAACGTGCCCGGCCGCACCGTGGCCGATATGGCCAACGACACCGTGATGCGGCTGACCCAGGTGCCCGGCATCGTCGGCATCAAGGACGCCACCGGCAACGTCGACCGCGGTGCCTGGCTGATCAAGCAGGCGCCCAAGGGGTTTTCGATCTACTCCGGCGACGACCAGAGCGCGATCGCTTTGATGCTGCTCGGCGGCCAGGGCAACGTCAGCGTCACCGCCAACGTGGCCCCGCGGGCGATGGCCGAGATGTGCCGCGCGGCGATCGCCGGCGATGCCAGGCAAGCGCGCGAGATCCACTTCAAGCTGCTGGCCTTGCACAGGCAGTTGTTTGCCGAGGCCAACCCGATCCCCGTCAAGTGGGCTCTGGCGCGCTTGGGCCGATGTGGCCCGGCATTGCGGCTGCCGCTGGTGGGCCTGTCTGAGGCCCTGCACGCGCCGCTCGAGCAGGCGCTGCGCGAGGCGGGACTGCTGTAGTCCGGGGCCGTCCGCGAAACGTTCTCTTCCGCCCGAGTCCCTTTGCTTTCAGAACGCCGGCCGCCGCAAGGCGCCGCTCCACCGATGCATCCTGTAAACGTCACCCTGTCATTTTCGCGTCGCTCCGCCGTGCTCCTGGCCACTGCGGTTGCACTCGGCGCCTGCTCGTCCACCGACAGCCTGCTGTCGGGCGACAAGATCGACTACAAGACCCAGGGCGTCAAGACCGCGCCGCTCGACATTCCGCCCGACCTGACCCAGCTCCAGCGCGATTCCCGCTATCAGCCACAGAGCGGTGGCGCTGTCAGTGCCAGTACCTACGGCCCCACGCCGGCCACGCCGGCCGCGCCGGCGCCAGCGCAGCAGCGCCAGCGACAGCGACAGCGACAACGACAACAACTGCAACAGCGCCAGCGCAGGTGCCGGCGCTTGCGGCGACGGCAGCCACCTCCCGCCCGGCCAGCACCGTTGCCCCGACTGCCATCGGCGAGATGCGCATTGTTCGGGAAGGCAACCAGCGTTGGCTCTCAGTGCCGATGGCCGCGGAACAGTTGTGGCCACAATTGCGCGCGTTCTGGCAGGAACGTGGCCTGCCGCTGGTGATCGACAACCCCGACACCGGCGTGATGGAAACCGACTGGGCCGAGAACCGCGCCAAGCTCCCGCTGGATGCAATACGCCGCACCCTGGGCCGCGCACTCGATACCCTCTACGACACCGGTGAACGCGACCGCTTTCGCACGCGCGTCGAGCGAAATGCCAGCGGCAGCGACGTCTTCATCACGCACCGCGGCATGGTCGAGATCTACACCAACGAGCGCAAGGACTTCCAGTCGACGATGTGGACCCAGCGACCGAGCGACCCGGAACTCGAGGCCGAGATGCTGACGCGCCTGATGGTCAAGCTCGGCGCCAAGGAAGAAGCGGCGCGCGCCACGGCGACCGCGAAACCGCCAACCGCACCCACGCGTGCGCGTGCCCTCGAAGGGCTGCCGGCGGCCACATTGCAGGTCGACGAAGGCTTCGACCGCGCCTGGCGCCGTGTCGGTCTGACACTCGATCGCAGCGGCTTCACGGTCGAAGACCGCGATCGCGCAGGCGGCCTGTACTTCGTGCGTTACGTCGATCCGAAGGATGCAGCCAGCGCAGCCGATCCCGGGTTCTTCGCCAAGATGCTCAACTTCGGCAAGTCCGACACCGGGCAGCCCCCGGGGCGCTACCGCATCGTCGTCAAGGCCGACGGCACAGAGCGCACCCAGGTCTCGGTGCAGGACGCACAGGGCGCACCCGAGAACGGCGAGGTCGGCAAGCGCATCGTCGCCCTGCTGGTCGAGGATCTGAAGTAACCCAGCGCGCGGGCCTGCCGTGCTGCGCTTCACCAGCCTGGGCAGCGGCAGCAGCGGTAACGCCACCTTGGTCGAGTCGCGGCCGCATGAGGGCGCGCGGCCGACCCGGCTGCTAGTCGACTGTGGACTGCCGCCACGCCAATTGGCCGCCCGATTGGCGGTGCGTGGCCTGTCGATCGCCGACATCGACGCGGTGTTCGTCACGCATGAGCACAGTGATCATGTCGCTGGCGTCCTTGCCCTGCAGCGCCGGCACGCCACGGCCGTGTGGGCCAGCGCGGGTACCTGGGCGCGGGCCAGCGCCAGCGTCAACCCGGTGCCGGATTGCCACATTGCCCGCGATGGCGAGGCGATCATGATCGGCTGCCTGACGATCCGACCCTTCGCGGTACCGCACGATGCGGCGGAACCGCTGCAATTGACCTGTTGTGATGGCCAGCACCGCGTCGGCATCCTGACCGACATCGGCGAGCCCACCGACGCCGTCGTGCGCGCATTGCAGGGCTGCGACGCGCTGCTGCTCGAGACCAACCACGACCCGGGCATGCTCGCCGCCAGCGCCTACCCGGCATGGCTCAAGCGCCGCATTGCCGGGCAACACGGCCACCTGGCCAACGCCCAGTCGGCGACCCTGCTCGACGCCTGCCGTCACAGCGGCCTGCGACACGTCGTCGCCGCCCACCTCAGCCGCCAGAACAACCGGCCCGAGATGGCAATTGCCGCGCTGTGCTCCGCGCTCGGCACGGCGCCTACGCAGCTTTCGGTGGCTGACGCCGCGACCGGCTGCCCCTGGGTGATCGCGGGCTGAACCGGCGGCCTGCACGCGCAAGGACGCCGAGCCGCAAAAACACAGAAGCCGCCCGAAGGCGGCTTCCCATATTCGATCGGTGAGCCGATTACTTGGATGCTGCCATGGCCGGGGCGGAAGCGGCATCAGCCATTGCGCCCGAGGCCGGGGCCGCGGGGGCAGCAACGGCGGCCGGCGCCGGCGCGGGAGCGGCGGGTGCAGCTTCTTCCTTCTTGCCGCAAGCGGCGAGGGCAACGACAGCGACCAGGGAGGCCAAGAGGAGCGACTTGTTCATGGGGAAAATTCCTTGAAGTTCAGTGAGGCGAACGATTACCAGTA
The DNA here is from genome assembly GCA_963779435.1 of uncultured beta proteobacterium. GTDB lineage: Bacteria > Pseudomonadota > Gammaproteobacteria > Burkholderiales > Burkholderiaceae_C > CADEEN01. The sequence goes on from CAVZYL010000006.1 coordinate 21,911, forward strand.
ATTGTTGGATTCGTGAGAATCCGCTTCGATCGAGGACAAGAGGCGCTCGAGACGCCCTTGAACCCAGCCTGCAATTGTAGCGTTCCTAGGTGCTTGCCCTATAGACCGAGCATATTGGCAGGAAAGGCGGGCTCGGAGCGTTGCATAAGTACATCAACCACTTCGCGCCAGGCGCATATCTGGCTGTCGTCGTCGAGCCAGTGGCCGCGCCAGCGCAACCGGTCGGCCAGGTGCAGGCTTTGTTCCCCCGCCAGAAGCAGGGTCGGGATTTGCGAGGATTCGACCTCGGTGGCGTGGCAGGCGATCACGTGCGCCCAATCCCGACGCCAGGCCGTGAAGCGCGGGCAGCGCCGCGGCAACTCGTCGAAGCGGCCAGCAACGATCAGCAACTGCCGCTTGGGCAGGCGCGCCCAGGATGTCAGCGCACTCAGGACCTGCGGGTCTTCCAGCGGCCAGGACTCGAAATCGGCATCGACGAAGACCAGTTCGCGGGCCCCGCCAGACGCGGCCTCAGCCAATGCCAGTTGCACCGCGGCCCTGAACTCGCTGCGCCCGTCGATGAGTGCCGCGCTCGGAGATGCATCGGGTGCCACGGTCGCCTCCGTTTCGACCCGTCAGTCGGCGGGCCGCAGCCAGCCGCTGCCTAGCCACTCGTCGATCAGCGCCCGTGCCGCGGGGCTGGCCGCACGCACGGCCCTGATATCGAGCCGGCGTTGATCGGCCAGCGCGTGCATCAGCCGCGCGTCGCGCCCGCTGGCGCGCAGCGACTCGCCATTGATGAAGATCAGCCGTGTGTCGTAGGCCATTCGCGAGCGTCGGTCGAGTTGCACACCGCGCCCGGCATTTTGCATCGCCGTGCCGGCGGCCTCGAACCAGACCCGGGCCTTGGGCTCGGTCAGCCATTCGCCGAGCGTGCGCTCTATCGCCCCCGGCTCGGCCAGCGCGCGACGCACGGCGTCACACGCAAAGCGCTGCAAGGCCACGGGCAACGCGGCCGGCGTGGTGGTCGCCGCCTGGGTTGGGTCACGGTAGCGCGGTGCCCGCGCGGGCTCGTCGGGCGCGTCGGCCAGGCGCGCCAGCAAGTCCTGCGCCAGTTCGTCTGCGCGCGGCGCGCGAAAACCGATCGACGCCGTCATGCAGTCGCCTCCGACCGCAACGCCGTCGTGGGCCCAGTCGGGCGGCAGGTAGAGCATGTCGCCGGCTTCGAGCAGCCACTCCTGTGCCGGCTCGAAGCGCGCCAGCATCTTCAGCGGTACGTCGTCACGCAGCGGCGCTGGGCGCCGACAGGCACCCGGGCCGATGCGCCAGCGCCGCCGGCCCTGCACCTGCAACAGGAACACGTCGTAGGAGTCGATGTGCGGGCCGACACCGCCGCCGTCGCTGGCATACGACAGCATGACGTCGTCCAGGCGCGCCGCGGGAACGAAGCGAAAGCGCGACATCAGGGCGTGCGCCGCGTCGACATGCAGGTCCAGCCCCTGCACCAGAAGCGTCCAGCCAGCTTGCGCCAGCGGCGGCAAGGCACGTCGCGGCAGCGGGCCTTGGCGCAGTTGCCAGCGGCCGCCAGCATGACGCTGAACCAGCCGGGACTCGACGTCTTCGCGCGCGGCCAACGCGAACGTCTGGGCCCGCGTCACGGTGGGTTGCACACCGGGGATGGCCTGGCGCACGAGCAGCGGCTTCTTGTGCCAGTGGCGACGCATGAACTGCGCCGGCGACAGGCCGCCGAGCAGCGATTGGCCCCGGTTGACGTCCATCGATCGATTGTCGTGCTGTGCCATCATTGCCCGATGTTGATCGAAAAACCCTGTGTCGTCGCCCTCACTTGGCGGCTGTCGGACGCCCAGAGCCAGGCCATCGATGAACTGGCCGAGCCGCTCGAGTTCTTCTTCGGCGGTGACGATCTGTTGCCCAAGGTCGAGGAAGCGCTGGCCGGGCGGGACGTCGGCTTCGAAGCCCACCTCCACCTCGAGCCCGAGCACGCGTTCGGCGAGTACGTCAGCACATTGGTGTGTTTCGAGGACCGCGCCCTGTTTCCGGCCGAGGTGGCGCCGGGCATGCAGTTCGAGGGCCTGCCCGCGGGCAGCGTCACGCCGGGCATGCCGCGCGACGCGCTCTACACCGTGACTGAGGTCTTTCCGCAACACGTGGTGCTCGACGGCAACCACCCGCTGGCCGGCATGGCCCTGCGCCTGCACCTGACGGTGCGCGGTGTACGCGAAGCCACGGCGGCCGAGATCGAGGCCGGCAGCGTCGGCAGCAGCGTGGTCGACGTACTCGAGGTCCTGCCCACCGCACACGGCATCCACTAGGGCCTGCGGCCCCGGCAGCTCAGCGCTTGCCGGTCGAGCCGAAGCCGCCTTCGCCGCGCTCCGAGGTCGCGAACGAATCGACGCGGCGGAAGACGGCCTGTACGACCGGCACGATCACCATCTGCGCGATGCGCTCCATCGGCTCGATCGTGAACGGCGCGTTGCCGCGGTTCCAGCAACTGACCATCAGCGGGCCCTGGTAGTCACTGTCGATCAGCCCGACCAGGTTGCCAAGCACGACACCGTGCTTGTGCCCGAGTCCCGAGCGCGGCAACAACATCGCGGCGAACCCAGGATCGCCGATGTGGATCGACAGGCCGGTCGGTATCAGTTGCGTCTGCCCGGGAGCCAGCACCAGCGCCTCGTCGAGGCAGGCGCGCAGGTCCAGGCCGGCGCTGCCCGGCGTCGCGTAATGCGGCATTTGCGCCGCCATGCGCGAGTCGAGCACCTTGATGTCGATCGTCGTCACGCGCCGAGCCGATTGGCGATTTCCGCGACCAGTTGTCGCGCCAGGACCAGCTTGTCGGCGCGCTGGCCGGCGCCGGGAAGCTCGAGCTCGCCATGTGCGTCGACGAGCAGCAGCGAGTTGTCGTCCTGCGCAAAAGTGGTGGGCCCGATGTTGGCGACGATCAGCGCCAACTTCTTGCGCTCGAGTTTGTCGCGCGCATTGCGAGCCAGGTCGCTGGTCTCGGCGGCAAACCCGACGCAGAACGGCGGCTTGGGCAAGGCCGCGACCGCCGCCAGGATGTCGGGGTTCTCGGTCAGCGCGAGCTTGGGCACCGTCCGTTCGGCGCCCTTCTTGATCTTCTGTGTCACCGCCTGGTCGGGCCGCCAGTCGGCGACGGCAGCGGTGGCGACGAAGATGTCGTGCTCGGCGGCCATCGGCAGCACCGCGTCGTGCATCTGCTGCGCACTGCGCACGTCGATGCGTTGCACACCACGCGGCGTGGCCAGCGACACCGGCCCGGCGACCAGCGTCACGCGCGCGCCGGCTTCGGCGGCCGCGCGAGCCACGGCGAAGCCCATCTTGCCGCTGGACAGATTGGTGATGCCGCGCACCGGGTCGATGGCTTCATACGTCGGCCCGGCAGTCACCAGCATCGAGCGCCCGGCAAGGTGCTTGGGCTGGAATAGCGCGATCAGTTCGTCGCGCAAGTCCTCAGCTTCGAGCATGCGGCCATCCCCGACCTCGCCGCAGGCCTGGTCGCCTGCATCGGGGCCGAGCAGGGTCGCACCGTCGGCGACGATCTGCGCGACATTGCGCTGCGTCGCCGGGTGGGCCCACATCTCGCGGTTCATCGCCGGCGCGACCAGCAGCGGGCAGCGTGCGAGCGGGCGCGCAAGGCAGGCCAGGCTCAGCAACTCGTCGGCGCGCCCCGTCGCCAGCTTGGCAATGAAGTCGGCGCTGGCCGGCGCCACCAGCAGGGCGTCGGCCTGCCGCGTGAGGTTGATGTGGGCCATGTTGTTGGCCTCGCGGGCGTCCCATTGGCTGGTGAACACGGGGCGGTTCGACAAGGCCTGCAGCGTCGTCGCGCCGATGAAGTGCTCGGCCGCTTCGGTCATCACCACCTGCACCGTGGCGCCGGCCTTGACCAGCTCGCGCGTCAGTTCGGCGGCCTTGTAGCAGGCGATGCCGCCGGTCAGACCGAGGACGATGTGCCTGCCGTGCAGATCGAGGGGTGACGCCATGGCGCGCACTCTAGCAGGGGAATAAGATGATTTTGATGGACGCGCTCATCCTGGCGCGCATGCAGTTCGCGGCCAACATCACGTTCCACATCCTGTTCCCGACGATCAGCATCGCGCTCGGCTGGCTGCTGCTGTTCTTCCGCTTGCGCTGGCTGGGCGCACGCGCGACGTGGCAGGCTGGCTCAACGCCTACCGCTTCTGGACCAAGGTGTTCGCGCTGACCTTCGCGCTCGGCGTGGTCAGCGGCATCACGATGAGCTTCCAGTTCGGCACCAACTGGCCGGGCTTCATGGAGACGGTGGGCAACATCGCCGGGCCGCTGCTCGGCTACGAGGTGCTGACCGCGTTCTTCCTCGAGGCCGGCTTCCTCGGCATCATGCTGTTCGGCCACGGCCGGGTCAGCGAGCGGGTGCACCTGCTGGCGACCTTCCTCGTCGCCTTCGGCACCACGCTCAGCGCGTTCTGGATCCTGGCGCTCAACTCGTGGATGCAGACGCCCGCCGGCTACGAGATCGTCAACGGCGCGTTCCATCGTCACGAGCTGGTTGCGAGGTGATCTTCAACCCGTCGTTCCCGTACCGCTTCACGCACATGCTGCTGGCCTCGGCGCTGACCGTGCGCGTTCCTGCTCAGCGGGCTGTCAGCGCCTGGCAGGTGCTGCAGGGCGCGGCACAGCGCTCGGCGCCGCAAGGTGCTGCGCGTCGGCCTCACGCTGGCCGCGCTGCTGATCCCGCTGCAGATCTTCGTCGGCGACCTGCACGGCCTGAACACGCTCGAGCACCAGCCGCAGAAGATCGCCGCGATGGAAGGCGTGTGGAAGACCGAGCGCGGCGCGCCGCTGCTGCTGTTCGCGATGCCCGACGGCGCAGCGCGCAGCAACCACTTCGAGATCGCGATTCCCAAGCTGGCAAGCCTGATCCTGACGCCACGAGCTCGACGGCGAGATCAAGGGCCTGAACGACTTCCGCGACGCGCCACCCGCCGGTCGCTGCCGCTGTTCTTCGCCTTTCGCGTCATGGTCGGCATGGGCGTGCTGATGCTGGCCACCAGCTGGGCTGGGCTGGTGGCTGTACCGGCGCAGCGGCTGGGCAGCCCGAGCGTCTGCCGCGCGCGCTGCTGTGGCTGCTGGCGGCGATGACCTTCTCGGGCTGGGTGGCCACGGTGGCCGGCTGGTACGTCACCGAGATCGGCCGCCAGCCGTTCATCGTCTACGGCCTGCTGCGCACCGCCGACGTCGCGTCGACCGTGCCGGCGCCGATGATCGCGCTGACGCTGGCGCTGTACGTCGCGCTGTACGCTGGCGCTGATCGTGGCCTACGTCGGCGTGCTGAAGTACATGGCCGAGAAGCCCGAAGAGGCGCTGGCCGGCGACGCGCCGACCGTGCGCCACGCCGCCGCGCGCCGCGCGCGCTCGGCGACGAGGGAGCCGCGCATGAACTGGATGACGCTTCGACGACGCGCTGCCGGTGATCTTCATGGCGCTGATGGGCGTGTCGATGCTGATCTACGTGGTCATCGACGGCTACGACCTCGGCGTGGGCATGCTGATGCACCGCGCCACGCGCCGACGAGAAGGACGTGATGATCGCCTCGATCGGCCCGTTCTGGGACGCCAACGAAACCTGGCTGGTGCTCGGCGTCGGCATCCTGCTGATCGCGTTTCCGAAGGCGCACGGCATGGTGCTGGGCGCGCTGTACCTGCCGGTGGCGCTGATGCTGATCGGCCTGATCCTGCGCGGCGTCGCGTTCGACTTCCGCGTCAAGGCGCAAGCGACGCGCACAAGCCGATGTGGGACCGCCTGTTCTTCGCCGGCTCGACGCTCGCCGTCGGTGGCGCAGGGCTGGATGCTCGGGCGCTACGTCAGCGGCTTCGGCAGCGGCTGGAACTATCCGCTGTTCGCCGCCGCGATCGCGCGTCGCGCTGCCGATGGCCTACGTGCTGCTCGGCGCCTGCTGGCTGATCATGAAGACCGAAGGCGAACTGCAGCAGCGCGCGGTCGCGCTGGGCCAGGCATCGCCTGGGCGCCGATGGTCGCCGGCCTGGTGCTGATCTCGATGGCCACGCCGTGGGTCAGCGCCACCGTGCGCGAGCGCTGGTTCGCGCTGCCCGAGCTGATCGCGCTGATGGCGATCCCGCTGATGACCGGCGTCGCGCTGCTCGCGGTGCGCGCGCGTGCTGCAACTCGGAGCAGTGCGCTGGGCGCGCTGTGCTGGCTGCCGTTCGTGCTGCTGATCGTCGGTGTTCGTGCTCGGCTTCCTCGGCCTGGCCTACAGCATCTACCCGTACGTGGTGATCGACCGGCTGACGATCTGGCAGGCCGCCAGCAGCCCCGCGGCGCTGAAGGTGATCCTGATCGGCGTGTGCATCTCGGTGCCGGCGATCGCGCGGCTACACGGTGTTTTCGTACCGCGTGTTCCGCGGCAAGGCGCGGGCGCTGGACTATGCGTGACTCATCGGCCGGCGCGGCCGCTCGGCTGCAGTAACGGGTAGCGCGCCCGCAGGCGCGCTACCCCACACGGGCGCTCAATCCGACTCGTTGGCTGCCATCTCGACGCGCTCGCCGCGTTGGCGCGCAATGCGGGTCACGCGCTGGGCGAAGTCCGGCGAGTGGGCCAGTTGCTGGTACTTGGCCTGCGCAGCCATGTACTCGACGCTGCTGGGGTCGATGTCGCTGTCGCCACGCGTGAAGGCCGGCATGCCTGCGAGTTGCCAGACTTCCAGATCGGCCAGGACTTCGGCCCGCGTCAGCTGCGACGTCGTGACGAAGACGGGGTCGGTGTCGCCGGCGCTGGCCGCGGTGACGTAGGCGCTGCACAGGGCTGCGACGAGGAGTGAGCAGGTCTTCAGTGCGTTCATTTCGATTCCTTGGAAGTGAAGGGATGGATCGATCACGCGCCGCCTTGACGGCGACCGGTCGGTCGTTGGCCTTGACTGGGTTGCTCGCTGCTTGAACCGACGCCTTGACGATAGGAGCGCGCATCGCGAGTGCCATCGTCAGATGGGGGGAATCTCCACCATCGGGTGGACCGGCCTGGGCGATGCGCGGCGCGACGCGCCACTCGTCAGCCTCGAGTACCGGATGGCAATATTCACCACTCGAGCGGTGCCTGGCCTCCTAAGCTTGGATCCATGACGCGCAGTGAGCGTCACCCTGGGAGCACCGCATGCTTGATCTGACCCTGGCTCGACCCACCGACGCCGCACCGCACGATGCCGGCTTCCATGCCGCAACCCGCAGCGCCAACGACCACGAGCGCCGTGGCTCGACGGCACGCAGCGCACGCTGGCTGATGGCGGCGCTGGACGAAGTTGACTACGGCATCGTACTGCTCGATGCCGAGGCGCAAGTGCTGCATGTCAACCACACGGCTCGCGCCGAACTGGACGACACGCATCCACTGCAGCTGGTCGGGCTGACGCTGCGGGCGCGCGAACCACGCACCGCTGCGCAACTGCAACAAGCGCTCGATGACGCTTCGCGCCGCGGCCTTCGCAAGTTGCTCTCGATCGGTGCGGGCGACGCGCAGGTCAGCGTTTCGATCGTGCCACTGCGAACCACAGGCGACGACGACCAGGCAGCCGCGCTCCTGGTGCTCGGCAAACGCCACATGAGCGGCATACTCGCCGTGCAGGCGTACGCACGCACCCATGGCCTGACACCTGGCGAGACACGCGTGCTGCTCGCGCTCTGCGACGGCGTGCCGCCGGCGGTGGCGGCGGCGCAGCATGGCGTGGCCATATCGACCGTGCGCACGCAGATCGGCAGCATCCGTGCGAAGACCGGCGCCGCGAGCATTCGCGAACTGATCCGCAAGGTCGCTGCGTTGCCGCCGCTGATGACTGCCCTGCGCAACGGTGGCAGCGCGTGTCTCGAGATGACGCCACTGGCGCTGGCGGCCTGAGGCTGGCCTTGCCATACAAATTGGAGGCGTAGCTGCGCATGGGGTTGGTGACGCATGCGCAGCGGTCCAGGCGGCGACTTCGCTAGGATCGGCATACGCCGGACGCCAGTCCGGGACGTCGAAAGGCTGCCGATGGCAGATCCATCCGCCCCGAGAGAACGCGACGATCTGCCTGAATCGTTGCAGCGGCTGGCGCAACGCGGCGTCACCAAGCAGTTTGCGCGCGGCGAAGCACTGATTCGCGAGGGTGAGCGCGGCGACACGATCTTCATCGTCCTCAGTGGTTCGATCAAGGCCTTCTCGGTCAACGACAGCCACCGCGAGCTCGTCTTCGGCACTTATGGGGCAGGCGACTATGTCGGCGAAATGAGCCTGGACGGTGGGCCGCGCAGCGCTTCGATCGTCGCGCTCGAGCCCACGAGCTGCGCCGTGATCACCCGGCGCACCTTGCGTGACCACATTGCGGCGGACCCCGACTTCGCCTTTGAATTGATCGACCGATTGATCGGCCGCCTGCGCGTGGCGACCGAGAATGCACGCGGGCTCGCGCTGCTCGACACCTACGGAAGGCTAGTCAAGCAATTGAATGCACGCTCGGTCGACACGGCCGACGGAATGCGCGCCATCGTGCCGCGGCCCACTCACATCGAACTGGCCGGCCTCATCGGCTGTTCGCGCGAGATGATCACCCGCCTGCTCAAGGATCTCGAGGTCGGCGGCTACCTTGGTCACGCGGACGGCAAGCTGCTGTTGCTGAAGCAACTGCCCGCACATTGGTAGGACGCCTACTCACTTCAATGGATGACGGCTTCGGTCGTATGCATTCCACTGTGCCCAGCGGCCATACCGACGCCTGCCGCGGCAACCGGAGCAAATCCATGCAACCGTTCCAGATCCTCACTCGCCGCGAGCGCCGCACAGTCCTGGTGGTGGCCTTCGTCGCAAACCTTGGTGTGTTCTCGGCCACGTTGCTGCCGTTCGCCAATGACGGCAACACGCCATGGTTCGACGCGAGTTCCGACCTGGCGTTAGCCGCCCAGCTCTGCGGCGACGCACCCAACAGCAGCCGGCGCCACGTGTGCCTGCGCAAGATCGCTCACACTGCGGCGCTGCAGGCCTCTGCCCCGATCCTGCTGGCGCGGCATTAGAACCCTGGCGCGCCAAGTCGATGCGCCTTCGATGCCTCGCGACAGGTGCACGAGACTCGACCGAAAACTGCCAATGTCGGCCGTGCGAGTGAGTGGCTTGACCTGAACCCGTTCGACCGGGCATGTGCGCGGCCATATCGGCGCTCTAGGCGAAGGCTCACCTTTCCGTTACTGTCACACACTCGGGCGCCGTGCAGTCGGCGATCGCCTCGAACACAACCGTCGGGGGAAGGGTTGGAGAGTCTTAGCCTGCCTCAATGGACGCTGAGCACGCGCCTGGACGGGGGCGTGCTCGAGTTCAGCCTGGGTAATGGGCGCCGGCTCGCTTGGCGTGCACGCCGTCCGGCAGAGTTGCTTCAGCAGGCGACGCTGCCGTCGTTGGCAGAGGAGTTCTTCGGCGCCGAACTTGCCGGGCGACTCGCCAGCAGTGCGCCGCGGCCGCTGAGCATCCTCTACGAGAGCGACGGGGTGCTCGACGCCATCGATTGGGAGCAGCTCGGTCTTGGCGCCGCGACGATGGCCGAGCACTTCGCCCTGGGACGGCAACTCCTCAGTGACACCGACGTGACCCCGCCACCCGCCACGACCCTGGCCGAGACGCTGGCCGCCAGCGTCGTTCATGGCGGCATCGCCCGTGCATGCCTGCCGGCGCAACGGGTCGCGTTCGATGCCCTCGACCAGGACGGAGCCCGCGAGGCCGTGGCACATGCCCATGTGCTCGTTCTCGATGGCGTGCCGCTGCCCCACTTCCTGGAGCGGGTCGTCTGGCCGCGACAGCAACGCTTGCTGGTCCTGACTGGGTCGGAGTCGACACAACGGCTGGCTGGCGCGCTTGATGCGGGAGCCGCCGTGTTGTGCCTGGTGCAGCGGGACGATCTGATCGGCGAACCCGTGGTGTCGCTGGTGCGACAGCTCGGCAGTGGCCTGAGCGTTGGCGAGGCAGTCCGCTGGCTTCATCGCCGCGCCGCGCCGCAGCGGTTCGAGGCGCGCCTATACGGTGACCCGGAAATCCGCTTCGTGCGCCCGCAGGTGCCGACGTCACGCCGCCACGTGACAAGCCTGTCATTCGACCTCGTCGGCTCGACCACGATGCTCGCAGCACTCGGCGACGAGGCCTACGCCGAGACGCTGGCCGACGTGCATGCGCGCTGCACTTACATCGTGCGCCGCAATGGCGGTCAGCCCGACGACCCGCAGGGCGATGACGGCGTGATGGCCTACTTCGGCCACCCATCGGCAGTCGAGGACGCTGCCGTGCACGCAGTCGAGGCCGGTCTCGGGATCGTGCGCGCCGTCGCCGAACTCGGCGTCACGGTACGCGTCGGCATCGCCACCGGGCTGGTTGCTGTCAAGGCCGGCCAGCCGGTTGGCCTGTCGATCCACCTGGCCGCGCGACTGCAGCAGGCGGCGGCCCCCGGCACCGTGCTGGCGTCGGAATCGACGCGCCGGCTCGTCTCCCATGCCTTTGATCTGAAGCTGTTGGAGGACCAGCCGCCTCTCAAAGGCATCGACGGGTCGGAGGCCGTCCACCTCGTGCTAGGGCAACGCCGCGATGTCCAGGACCACCGGCTCGAGCGGCTGCCGGCGCTCACGCCGCTGGTCGGCCGGCAGGCCGAACTCGAACGCTTGCATGGGTGCTGGCGCATGACGCGCGTGGGGGAGGCCCGGCTGGCCGTGGTCAGCGCCGAAGCCGGCATGGGCAAGTCGCGTCTGGTGCGCGAGTTCCGGCACCACCTCGTGCAGGCAGGGGTCAAGGTGCTGGAGTGCCGCTGCCGTGCCGACGCGAGTGCCAGCCCCTTCCTGACGCTGACTGAGGCCCTGCGGCGCTGGCTCGACATTGGCCCGGACGATGCGGCAGCCCAGGCCTTGCACAAGCTGGCCGCTGCCGTACCCGGCCACGCCCGCGAAGGCGAACCGCTCGCATTGCTTGCAGCGCTGCTGGGACTCGCACCACAGCCACCCAAGGCCGCGCCGGGTAGCCCGCGCCAGCGCGCGCTGGGCCTGCTCGTGGACTGGTTCCAAGCATTCGCAGGCGACCATCCGTGCTGCCTGATCGTCGAGGACTGGCACTGGGTCGATCCGTCGATGCGCGAGTTTGTCGAGCACCTGCTCGAGCGTCCTGACAGCCTGGGCCTCCTGGTGGTGATCACGGTGCGCGGCGTCGCGACGCCGCCGCACTTCGCCTCACTCCTGCACGAGCAGATCGAGCTGACCGGATTACCGCCGGAGGCGGCGCGCGAACTGGTGGACCACGTGTGCGCGGGCACACCGCTGCCGCCACGCCTGGTCATGCTGCTGGCGGCGCGCGGCGACGGCGTCCCACTGTTCCTCGAAGAGGCGGCGCGGATGGCGCTGGAACTGGGCGTCGACAGCGCTGACGGCGAGCTGCGGGCGCTCGAATCGGTACCCGCATCGCTGCAAGACCTGCTCACGGCCCGACTTGACGGCCTGGGCGCGGCCAAGCCGGTCGCCCAGGTGGCGGCCGTTCTGGGGCGACAGTTTTCGCGCACGCTGCTGGCGGCGCTGCTCGACGCAGCGGGCCACGCACTGGACGCCGCTGCGTTCGACGAGCGGCTGGCCGTCCTCGTCGGATCGGGACTCGTGCGGTCCGAGGACGGCGGTCGGTTCGCATTCCGGCACGCGCTCATCCGCGACGCGGCCTATGCCTCGCTGTGGACCCGTGACCGCCACGCCTTGCATGAACGGGTGGTGACGCTGCTGCAGGAACGCTGGCCCGAACTGGCGGCGCGCCAGCCGGAGCTGCTGGCGCTACACCAGACCGAGGCCGGCCTGCACGCCGAGGCCCTGGCACAGTGGGAGCTTGCCGCCCGGCATGCTGCGTCCCGCTCGGCCGAGCAGGAAGCCGTCAGCCATCTGCGCCGGGCGTTGTCCGTGCTCACGCTCACCGCGGCGGGTATCGAGCGCGACCGCACTGCGTTGCGACTGCAGTTGCTGCTGGCTGCTCGCCTCCTCGCCACGGAGGGGTACGGCGCCGACGCGGTCCTGCAGGCCTACCTCGAGGCAGAGCGCCTGTGCGACCACATCGGAGATGAGCACGGCGCGGTTCAAGGTCGAGATGGGCCTCGAGGCTTACCGCTTCATGCGCGCCGATTTCGCGCCCGCGCTCGAGCACGGCCGCCGGGCGGCTGCGATCGCCGCACGCTCGGGTGACGTCAAACAACGCCTGCACGCGCACTGGGGCCTGGCCTGCACGATGTTCCACCAGGGCGAACTGCGCGCGACGATGCGCGAGATGGAGACCGCGTTGGCGCTCTACACGCCGGCGCTGCACCCGCAGTTCGGCATCCAGGATCCGGGCGTGATGTGCATGGCGTATTCGTCGTGGGGCCTGTGGGAACTGGCTCGCCCCGACTCCGCTCTCGAACGCATCAACCAGGCCGTGAAGATGGCCGACGAGTTCCAGCATCGGTTTAGTCAGGCCGTCGCACTCGCCTACGCCGCGAGCATCGAACTGCTGCGCGGCGAGATCGACGCTGCGCTCGCGCGCGCGGACGCCTGCGCGCGGGTGTGCGAGGACTCCGGTTTCCCAGTCTGGCTAGCCATCTCGCGCTGCATGCACGGCTACCTACTCTGCGAACGCGGCGAGTTCGACACCGGGTTGCACGAGATGCGCACCGGCTATGCGCAATGGCTCGCCACGGGCGCGATGGTCTCCCAGCCGCTGTACCTGGCCTTGCAGGTCGAGGGCCTGATTCTCGCGGGGCAGTTGGGTGCAGCCGCGGACCGCGTCGACGAGGGCTTGGCCATCACGGGCCGCTACGGCGAACGCCAGCTCGAGGCTGAGCTCATGCGTCTGCGTGGCGAGCTCGCGCTACGGCGTGGCGACGCGGCGGTCGGCGAGGCGTGGCTGAAACGCGCGTATGCCCTGGCGCTGCGGCAGCACCGCCTCGGCTTCGCGCTGCGTAGCGCCACCGCTCTGGCCCGACACTGGGCGACCGCCGGCCGGTGTGTACGGGCTAGCCGTCTGCTGGTGCCGCTGGTCGCCCGATGGAGCGAGGGTCGCAGCACACGCGACCTTCGCACGGCGTCAGCGCTGATCGAGTCCTTGCACTGACGCCTTAGGAATGAACGGGGCGCTACCATGAAGAAGCAACATCCGCTCTGCCTGAAGACCTTCGACGGCGCCAGCGAGGACAGCCGCAACCGCATGTTGCTGGACTGGTTGAGCGACGATGGCCTCCGCGCGCAGCTGTTCGAACTCATCAACCGAGAACTGGACGGCAAGCTGCGGTTCCCAAGCCGAGACGCCGCACCACGCGAGTGCGACGACGCGGGCATCGACACCCCCCGCAAAGCCACCGTGCCTGGCCACGTGTCGGTAACGCTCATCACGCGGCGAGACGAAATCGAGCGGATTCTCAAGAACGAGGAATGGAAGTACTCCAGCCGAGTCTATGCGGAGCTGGGTGGCGGCAGTTTCATGCTGGCGCTCGATCCGAACGCTGCGCCAGCCCATGCTGCACAGCGCGATGCCTTCAGGCACTGTTTCCCCCACGACCCCGGTCTGCTGCTCGACCTCGGCCACGCCGCGTGCCAGGCCGCGGCAGTGATGGCGTTTCGCGCCCCGGGCTTCGATCTTGCCGAGTTTGCCGAGCAAGCAGCGCTGCGTTGCTGCCAGATGTTGCTGGGCTACGCGTTGCAGGACTACCGCCTGCTGGAGACGACGCTGCGTGCCGCCTACAAGGCGTTGGTGTACCAGGTCATGGAGCGCCACTTCGTCACCGACCCCGTCCTCATTCCCGAGGCCAAGGCGTCCATGGGAAAGCTCTTGGCACGCACCAGCGCCCTGATCGACGCCTACGCGTTGGACGATGAGGACGAGCTCAAGGGCTGCGAGGACCCGGCTCGGCCGCCCGGGCTGACCCGGGTGCTGGAGGCGCTGGGCAAATTCAATAGCGATCTCAACGGTGAGCAGCGCGCGATCATCGCCCTTGGTGCCGCGATCGGCACCGTGGGCAACGTGCAGGCCGCAGTCTGCGTTGCCGTTCAAGCCTTGTTCGCGAGCCCGAATCACCTGTTGCCGACGGCGCGCGAACTGGCCCGCAGCGAACACCTGGGCCGGGCGACCAAGAGGTTCGCAGATTGGCAGAAGCTGCTCGCAGACCTGCTACGTGCCAATCCACCCATTCCCTACCTTCCGCGCCTGGAGGTGGACAAAGAGGGAAACAGGGTCGCGGAGATTCTGTTGGCGTTGGGCGGCGGCACGGCGGGCTCGCACGGCGTGCCGGGCGACGACCCGCTTGTCTGGGGACTGCCCGACGTTGCGCCCCACTGGTGCGCCGGGCAGGCGCTGGCGTGGCCACTTATCGTCGAGGTGGTGCGCCAAGTCATGGCGCTGCCCGGCCTGGCGCAGGCCCTCGATCCGGAAGACGCCACAGTCAAGGGGCTGAAGAAGCGCCGGGGCTTCGCGTGCGAGAGCTATCCGCTCACGCATCGGCGTGATCGGTGGCGCGCCCAAAGCAGCCTGAACGTCGCGATGCGGATCAAGGCGCCGATCAAGGAAAACGTCGACCGTGTGCGCGAGGTGATCCGCTCGGGTGCACCCCGAATCGAGCTGGCGCTGCGCGAGTCCCGGCATGTCCATTTCGCCTGGTTTGAGGTGATCGAAGCGGACACCGTGCTCGTGTTGCACACCGTGTACGACGGTCCGTTCGGTGCCTACCTGCAGCACTTCGCGCTGCAGGCGGGGGACCTGTTCGATGTGCTGTTCCAGTTCATCGAGGACCCGCCACCGATGCCGGTGCACAAGTTCCCAAACGAGTTTGTCGCCCACTTGCTGCGCTACAACCGCGCACCGGCGATGGGCTACTTCTTCAGCGCCTACCCGCGCAGCGAAGTGGCGCGCATCGTCCGCAACGAGGGGCGTGGGCCATGAGCGAGGACTTCGACGACGTGCAACGCATCGTCCTGCATGGCACACGCTGGAAGGCGGCCCGGCACCTGATGCTCGAATTCGGTGACAAGTCGCCTCTCCACTTCCTGCGCGGCCTGCGGGCGAGGGGTTTTCCGACGGCGGCGAACGCCCCCGCCCCTATGGTGCAATTCAGCGTCGGATTCACCCGGCGCGGTCTGGAGCGCGCCGCCGTGCCCGAGCACGTATTGGCGCGCTTCGCTCTCAAGTCGCCCGCCTACTGGGCAGGGGCAGTGTTGCGGGCAGTCGACCACCTGGGCATGTCCGATCGGAACGCGACTGAACAGTGGGACGCGCGATTCGCCTACACGACGCTGGATGCCGTGCTCAGTCTCCATGCGGCAGACCGTCGCAGCTTGATCGGTGCACTCAAGCAGGTCAGGTCGAGTGCCAAGGAGAACAAACTGAAGTGCACGAGGCTGCCGCCATCGAATGCCCTGCCCGCGCCACCCGACGTATCGTTACTCGACAGGAAAGAGTTGCGCGGGCAGTGGGTGCACTTCGGGTTCCTGGACGGCCTGTCGCGCATCGGCATCAAGGGGCTGACCCAACCTGACTCCTGGGAGCGGAGCCTGCCGACGTCTCGGCATGAGGCCGGCGAGTTCCTGCTCGGCCGCGTGCAGGACTGCGGTGCGAACCCTTGGGTCGCCGGGCCGGGGCTGCTCGTCTGGCCCGACCAGGTGCGCGCCTTCTTCCGCAACGGCAGCTTCGGCGTGTTACAGCAGATCCAGCAGGATGTGGCCGCGTTCGAACGGTTCGTGAAGTCGAAGGCAGAATGGTCGGGGCTCAGCGCCAACGAGATCAAGGGCAAGCTCTGCGGGCGCTATCCCAGTGGCCGGTCGCTGGCCGTGCCCGACCACGCCGACCCCGCAGCCGACTTCGACTACGCGACTGACCCCGAGGGACACGGGTGTCCGTTCGGCAGCCATGTCCGCCGCATGAACCCACGCCTGCGCCGCGCCGCCGATCCAGTGCCAGGTGACGACTCCCGGCAGGACAACCGTCCGGCGCACTTCGGCCGTTCGCGGCCGCTGCTGCGCCGTGGCATGCCCTACGGCCCGCCGTGGCGGGCGCAAGAGTTCGAGGAAAATGCACCGCAGCGGGGTCTGATCGGCCAGTTCTTCTGCGCGAGCATCGAAGACCAGTACGAGCACCTGGTGGGCGAATGGGCCGAGCGCGTGCCGCTGGGCAGCCCTGACGGCGGCGGCGCGCGCGACCCGCTGATCGGTACGCACGAGTTGGGCGAAGGCCCGTTCGAGATTCCGCGGGCCGAAGCGCCAGCAATGCGCCTTGACGGGCTGCGCCCCTTCACGCGCACGATCGGCACCGCCTACCTCTTCTACCCCAGCCTCACGACCCTGGCCGGCATAGCCGACAGCAGCCTATGGGGTTTGGACGACGAGGGCGACGACGCATGAACGCAGGTCAAGGAAGACGGAGGAAGAAGGAACCCGTCCCACCGCCGGGCGATGACGTCGTGCCGGTGCCGCCGCCGGTCGAGCAGGAACCGCCTTACGACCGCTACTGCGACCTCGTGCTGACGGGCGGCGTGGCCAGCGGGGTGGTCTATCCATGGGCGATCATCGAGTTGGCCCGCGCCTACCGGTTCCGCAACATTGGCGGCACCTCCGTCGGTGCGATGGCGGCCGCACTGGCCGCAGCCGCCGAATATGGCCGCAGGACCAGCTACGAGGCGCCGTTCGAGGTGTTGCGCCGGGCGCCTGCCTCGTTGGCCAGGACATTGCCCGACGGGCGCACGCGCATGCTTTCGCTCTTCCAGCCCAACAAGCACGGTCAGCGCCTGATTCGGCTCTGGGGGCGACTTGGGCGCGGGAACCAGGGTCGGGAGGACAAGGAGTGCCGCTGCCCGCGCCGCGGCGGCGCCCTGCGCTCGGTCTGGCTGGCGCTCTGCATCTACAAGTGGCCTGTTGCCCTCGGCGCACTGGTTGGCGCCTTGCTGGCAACCGTCATACCGGAAGGCGTGAGCCAGTTGTTGCGGCGCCCGCCAGTGGAATGGACGTACCTGTCAATCGCCTTCGTGACCATGGTGGCGCTGCTCGCCGCCCTGCTGGCCTGGGCCTGGGCCGTCTGGTCCGACATCCGGCACGGTCTGATCGAAAACTGCTACGGGTTGTGCAAGGGCGGAACGATCGAACCCGCGGGCGGCGACGACGGGCCCACGGGCATCTCGGACTGGCTGCACGACGGCATCCAGCGCAGCGCTGGCCTGAATGAGGACGACCCGCCGCTGACCTTCCGTGACCTGTGGTGCGCGCCGGCATATCCCGGCGCCGACCGCCTACCGTGCGGGCCAGACGAACCGGCCGGCCGCCGTTCCATCAACTTGCAGATGATCACGACCAATGTCACGCATGGCCGCCCCTATCGGCTGCCGTTGGCCGACCGGACCAGTCGACTCTTCTTCCGGCGCGACGAGCTCGAGGACTACTTCCCGCCGTGGGTGCTCGATGCGCTGGTGGCGAGCTCACGGCCCTATGCACCCCGCAACGGCTCGGACCCCGCGGCAAACGAAGCGACGCAGGGGCTGCTCGAGCTGCCCGAGGAGGACCTGCCGATTGTGGTCGCGGCGCGCCTGAGCTTGAGCTTCCCGCTATTGTTCTCGGCCGTGCCGCTGTGGGCCATCGACTACGAGGCACCGCTGGGTGAACGCACGTTGCGGCGCTGCCTGTTCAGCGACGGCGGCGTCTCATCCAACTTTCCCATCCACCTGTTCGATGCCGCAATACCCCGCTGGCCAACCTTCGGCATGTGGCTGGATCGCCGCCCGCCCTACAAGTACCCGCAAGCCGACAACCCCGAGGTCGAACAGGAAGTCTGGCTGCCCGAGTTCAACGGCCAGGGACGTGGTGACAACTGGAACCGCTTCGACCCTGAATCCAAGCCCGCAGACAGCAAGAGTCGCATTCCCTGCCAGGATCCTGAGCTGGGTGGCAATGGGCGCCACGCGGCGATGCTGCTGGGTTTTGTGCTCGGCATCGCCTCCAGCGCGACGGACTGGCATGACCGGACCAGCATCCGCCTGCCCCACACGCGCAACCGCGTCGCGCGCCTGATGCTGTTGCCGGGTGAGGGCGGCCTGCACATCGGTATGCCGCGCCAGCAGATCCTGCAGATGGCGCATCGCTACGGCACCAAGGCCGGACAGGAATTTGTCGAGCGTTTCGCCGAACGGGACGGCCGACCATCGCGGGCCTGGAGCGAGCAGCGCTGGATCCGCTTCAACCTGATCGTCAATGGCCTGCGCGAACGGCTCGACGGCCTGGCCACCAGCGCCGCGTGGTCAACCGATGCGGTGCCGTTGCAGCTGGCCATCAAGCGTGCCATCAAGCAGGTCACGTCAGACCGCGAACCCATCGCCGACCGCGGAGATTGCCACAAGATCGAATCGGCGACGGCAGATTCCCTGGCCGAACTGCTGCGCGAGCTCGAACGGCTGGAAGGCGTGCTGCAGGCGACGCCCAAAGCCTTGAGCGTTCTGCCAGAGCCCGAGTTGCGTCTGCGCGCGCCACTCTGATACGTAGCGCCCAGTCGCGAGCGAAGTTGGTGGTCTCGGCCGTGAGCCCCGCCATGGGGCGCCGCTGCACCTGCGCGAACAGCAGCACCAACAGTGCAATTGTCAGCGTGACGAAGGCCAGCGCCGGCGACCGGTCGGCGTCGCGATCGCGCGCCTGCGCATGTCTGGGGCCGACGCCAATGTCTGACTCACGCGACTGCGAAATCGGGTAGCGCGCCCGCAGGCGCGCTACCCCACACGGGCGCTCAATCCGACTCGTTGGCTGCCATCTCGACGCGCTCGCCGCGTTGGCGCGCAATGCGGGTCACGCGCTGGGCGAAGTCCGGCGAGTGGGCCAGTTGCTGGTACTTGGCCTGCGCAGCCATGTACTCGACGCTGCTGGGGTCGATGTCGCTGTCGCCACGCGTGAAGGCCGGCATGCCTGCGAGTTGCCAGACTTCCAGATCGGCCAGGACTTCGGCCCGCGTCAGCTGCGACGTCGTGACGAAGACGGGGTCGGTGTCGCCGGCGCTGGCCGCGGTGACGTAGGCGCTGCACAGGGCTGCGACGAGGAGTGAGCAGGTCTTCAGTGCGTTCATTTCGATTCCTTGGAAGTGAAGGGATGGATCGATCACGCGCCGCCTTGACGGCGACCGGTCGGTCGTTGGCCTTGACTGGGTTGCTCGCTGCTTGAACCGACGCCTTGACGATAGGAGCGCGCATCGCGAGTGCCATCGTCAGATGGGGGGAATCTCCACCATCGGGTGGACCGGCCTGGGCGATGCGCGGCGCGACGCGCCACTCGTCAGCCTCGAGTACCGGATGGCAATATTCACCACTCGAGCGGTGCCTGGCCTCCTAAGCTTGGATCCATGACGCGCAGTGAGCGTCACCCTGGGAGCACCGCATGCTTGATCTGACCCTGGCTCGACCCACCGACGCCGCGCCGCCGCACAACAGCTTCAACGCCGCAGCCTGCAGCACCATTGACCACGCGCACCGTGCCGTTGTGCTCGTGGCGTGCGTCACCGGCCTGAGCGTGGTGTCGGCAGCCATGTTGCTGGTCATCAATGAAGGTAACGCGCAATGGCTCGACACAAGTAGCGAGCCGGCAATAGCGACGCAACGCTGCGACGCCATCGCCAACACCATCCAACGCCACGAATGCCAACGTGAGGCTGATCAAGCGGCGGCGCGACGAGCCTCTTCACCAACCGTGCTGCTTCGGCATTAGGCGTGCCGGTCTGCCGCGTCGATGCGCCTTCGATACACCCACAGGAGCAATGATCATGAACGATGCGCAGTGTCTGCAGGACCGCGGGCCCTACGAGTTGTCGTTCCAATCACTCTATGGCAACGGCCGAGGCTATGCTTTTCCCTGCGACGCGGCAGGCCACGTGGACATCGATGCCCTGAGCTTCAAGGCACGCCAGAACTACTTCTATGCGCGGACCGTGATCGGTCGCGAGTTGTCGATGCCGGCCGTGCAATCGAGTGCGGTGCACTGAACACAGGCAGCCGGGCTGGCCGCAGGTTCTTCGCTGCGCGCCGACCCAAGGCCAAGCCGCGCAATGCCTGCCTGGTCAACGCGGGCAACGCCGCGCGCCAATCTCAAGGCAGTGGCGGCTTCGGATGCATGCGCGCCATCGCCAGCACGTCGGCGAACGCGCCGTTGCGCAGCGCGTAGGCGCGGTGCGTGCCCTCGATCTCAAAGCCGAACTTCTTGTACAGCGCAATCGCGGCCGCGTTGTCGGTGAAGACCGTCAACTCGAGCCGCAGCATCCGCGCCCAGTTGTCGGCCCAGTCGATCAGCGCCGTCATCAGTGCTGTTCCCACGCCCTGCCCCTGCGCGTCCAGGGCCACCGACATGCCGATGTGCGCGACATGGCTGCGGCGCACCTGCGGCAGCGGGTGCATACCCGCATTGCCCACCACTCGCCCACCGCGTTCGGCGACGATGAACAGCTCGGCACCGGCCGTTACCGCGTTCATCTCGTCGATGCGCTTGTTCCACATCGCCTCGGTGGCATAGGGCAGTTGCAGCAGCCACGGCAGCACAGCCGGGTCGCTCATCATCGCCGCGAGCGCCGCCGCGTCGTCGCGCCGCGGCCGGCGGATCGTGATCGGTGACGGATCAGGCACGCTCGGCCACCCATGCAGCCACCGAGGCCAGCGCCCGCGGCAATGCCGCCGCATCGGTGCCGCCGGCCATGGCCAGGTCGG
Source organism: uncultured beta proteobacterium (assembly GCA_963779435.1). Classification (GTDB taxonomy): domain Bacteria; phylum Pseudomonadota; class Gammaproteobacteria; order Burkholderiales; family Burkholderiaceae_C; genus CADEEN01. Next base: position 42,632 of record CAVZYL010000006.1, read on the forward strand.
CCTTGCCGCCACCTTTGCCTCCCACCTGCTGGGCGACGAAGTTGACCAGCTCGCCAGCCTTGATGCGGCTCATGTGATCGGCCGTGACGCCGGCGGCCAGTTGTACCTTGCCGCCGTCGACCGCAGCCAAAACGATGGCCGCGCTCTTGAGCTTGTCCTTCAACTTGTCCATCGTCTCGCGCAGGGCCTTGGCATCGGCGCCGTCGAGCATCGCGGCCAGCACCCGTATCGGCCCATGAAGGCCCTTGACTTCGACCGCCCGGCCCAGCAGGTCGTCGCCCTGCGACGAGGCCAGCTTGCCTTTGAGGGCCGCCAACTCCTTCTCCAGCGCGCGCACCTGCTCGAGCGTGGCCGTCACCCGCGCCGGCACCTCGGCCGGCGTCACCTTCAGCGCGCCAGCCACGCCGCCCAGCGTCGCCTCGACCTGCTGCAGGTAGGCCAGCGCGTTGTCGCCGGTGACAGCCTCGACGCGCCGGACGCCGGCCGCCACGCCGCCCTCGGCGACGATCTTGAACAGGCCAATGTCGCCGGTGCGCTGCACATGGGTGCCGCCGCACAGCTCGCGGCTCGAGCCGATGTCGAGCACCCGCACCTCGTCGCCGTACTTCTCGCCGAACAGCATCATCGCGCCGAGTCTTCTGCGCCTCGTCCAGCGGCAGCACGCGGGCCACGGTGGCGGCGTTGGCCAGGATCTCGGCATTGACCAGGGCCTCGACCTGGCGGATCTGCGCGTCGGTGACCGGCGCGTTGTGCGCGAAGTCGAAGCGCGTGCGTTCGGCGTTGACCAGCGAACCCTTCTGCTGCACATGCGCGCCCAGCACCTCGCGCAGCGCCTTGTGCATCAGGTGCGTGGCGCTGTGGTTGCGCATGGTCTTGGCGCGCTGCTCGGCGTCGACGCGGGCGGTGACCGCATCGCCGACCTCGACCTCGCCCTCGACGACGCGGCCCTGGTGGCCGAACACCGCAGCCTGGATCTTGGTCGTGTCCTCGATCGAGCACGCGCGAGCGCGGGTTGCGCAACTCGCCGGCGTCGCCGACCTGGCCGCCGCTCTCGGCATAGAACGGCGTGTGGTCGAGCACGATGACCACGTCGTCGCCGGCGCGGGCACGGCTGCACCGGCGCGCCGTCGATGTAGATCGCCACGATCTTGCTGTGCTCGCAGACCAGGTGCTCGTAGCCGTGGAAGCTGGTGCCGGCACCGCTGTATTCCAGGCCCTGCGCCATCTTGAACTTGCCCGCGGCGCGGGCCTGGTCGCGCTGGCGCGTCATCGCGACGTTGAAACCGGCTTCGTCGACCGTCACGCCGCGTTCGCGGCAGACGTCGGCCGTCAGGTCGAGCGGGAAGCCGAAGGTGTCGTGCAGCTTGAACGCCAGGTCGCCGCCGATCTTGGCGCCACCTCGGCCAGTGCGGCCTCGAGGATCTCCATGCCGTTGGCGATGGTCTGGAAGAAGCGTTCTTCCTCCTGCTTCAGCACCTCGGTCACGCGCACGGCGTCGCGGCGCAGTTCGGGGTAGGCGTCACCCATCTCGGCCGCCAGTGGCGCGACGAGCTTGTGGAAGAACGGCTTCCTGGCACCGAGCTTGTAGCCATGGCGGATGGCGCGGCGCGCGATGCGGCGCAGCACGTAGCCGCGGCCCTCGTTGCCCGGGATCACGCCGTCGGCGACGGTGAAGGCACAGGCGCGGATATGGTCGGCGATCACCTTGAGTGACGGCACAAGATATGACTTGTCATTCAATGGGCGAGCCGACTCATCGTCTTTGGCAACGGCCCACAACTGGCGTCGTACCTCGTCTATCAAATTCACGAAGAGGTCGATCTCGTAGATCGACTGTGCACGTGCTGCAGCACGGTCGACAGCCGCTCCAGCCCCATGCCGGTGTCGACGCTCGGCTTGGGCAGCTTGTGCATGACGCCCGTCTTCGCCGCGGTTGAACTGCATGAACACGTTGTTCCAGATCTCGATGTAGCGGTCGCCGTCCTGCTCGGGGCTGCCGGGCGGGCCACCGGCCATCGCCGGGCCGTGGTCGTAGAAGATCTCGCTGCAGGGGCCGCAGGGGCCGGTGTCGCCCATCATCCAGAAGTTGTCGGAGGCGTAGCGCGCACCCTTGTTGTCGCCGATGCGCACGATGCGTTCGGCCGGCAGCCCGATCACCTTGCTCCAGATGTCGTAGGCCTCGTCGTCCTCGGCGTAGACCGTGACCCAGAGCTTGTCCTTGGGCAGCTTGAAGATGCTCGGTCAGCAGCTCCCAGGCGTAGACGATGGCGTCGTGCTTGAAGTAGTCGCCGAAGCTGAAGTTGCCGAGCATCTCGAAGAAGGTGTGGTGCCGCGCGGTGTAGCCGACGTTCTCCAGGTCGTTGTGCTTGCCGCCGGCGCGGATGCACTTCTGGCTCGTCGCCGCGCGGTTGTAGGGCCGCTTGTCGAAGCCGAGAAAGACGTCCTTGAACTGGTTCATGCCGGCGTTGGTGAACAGCAGCGTCGGGTCATCGCCAGGCACCACGGGGCTCGAGGCCACGACCTGGTGGCCCTTGGACTCGAAGTACTTCAGGAACGTGGAACGGATCTCGGCGGCTTTCATCCGGGGGCTTTCAAAGGGGCGGAGCACGCGACCAGGCACGGTGGCGCGCGATTTTCGATTATAGGAAGCACTCTCCCGGCTCGCGTGCGCGGCCACTGGCGCCGACAAACTCGGTGACGAGGACCTGGCACCGCGCTAAAGTGATCATCATGAACACCGCCACTTCACCCCTCTCGTTGCTGGCCGATGCCGGTCTGCTGAAATCCGCTGCATTGATCGACGGCCGCTGGGTCACCGGCAGCCGCCGCTTCGCCGTCGTCGACCCGGCCACCGGTGCCCGCTTGATCGAGGTGGCCAACCTCGGCGCCGACGATGCGGCGCTCGCCATCGCCGCGGCCAACCGCGCGTGGCCGGCCTGGCGCGCCAAGCCAGCCAAGGAACGCGGCGCGATCCTGATGCGCTGGTTCCACATGCTGCACCAGCACGCCGACGACCTGGCGCGCATCATGACCGCGGAACAGGGCAAGCCGCTGGCGGAGGCCAAAGGCGAAGTGGGCTATGGCGCCAGCTTCATCGAGTGGTTCGCCGAAGAGGGCAAGCGCGTCTACGGCGAGACGATTCCGACTACCGACAACAACAAGCGCTTTCTGGTCATCAAGCAGCCGATCGGCGTCTGCGCGGCGATCACGCCGTGGAACTTCCCCATCGCGATGATCACGCGCAAGGTCGCGCCGGCGCTGGCCGCGGGTTGCCCGGTGGTGATCAAGCCGGCCGAGCAGACGCCGCTGTCGGCCCTGGCGTTGGCCGAACTGGCGCAGCGCGCCGGCATGCCGGCCGGCGTGCTCAACGTGCTCTGCGCCGACAGCGAGAATTCGATCGCGATCGGCCAGCGTGCTGTGCGAGAGCGATGTCGTGCGTCACCTGTCGTTCACCGGCACCACCGAAGTCGGGCGCATCCTGATGCGCCAATGCGCGCCAACGGTCAAGAAGCTCTCGCTCGAACTCGGCGGCAATGCGCCGTTCATCGTCTTCGACGACGCCGACATCGACAGCGCGGTCGAGGGCGCGATGATCAGCAAGTACCGCAATGCGGGCCAGACCTGCGTCTGTGCCAATCGGCTCTACGTGCAGGCCGGTGTGTACGACGATTTCGTGACCCGGCTGGCGGCCAAGGCGCGCACGATCAAGGTCGGTAACGGCTTCGACGCGGGCGTCACGCAGGGCCCGCTGATCGACGACGCCGCGATGACCAAGGTCGAGGCCCATGTCGCCGATGCGCGGGCCAAGGGCGCGCGCGTGCTCACCGGCGGCGAGCGCGTCGGCGAGCGCAGCTACGCGCCAACCGTGCTCGCCGATGCGACCAGCCAGATGCTGTGCGCGCGCGAAGAGACCTTCGGCCCGGTGGCGCCGGTGTTCCGGTTCGAGACCGAAGCCGAGGCGATCGCGCTGGCCAACGCCACCGAGTTCGGTCTGGCGAGCTACTTCTATAGCCGCGACATCGGCCGCGTCTGGCGCGTGGCCGAAGCCCTGGAATACGGCATGGTCGGCATCAACACCGGCCTGATCTCGACCGCCGAAGTGCCGTTCGGCGGCGTCAAGCAATCCGGACTGGGGCGTGAAGGATCACACCACGGCATCGACGACTACGTCGAGATCAAGTACCTGTGCATTGGCGACGTGCAGAAGTAGTTCAGGGTTCGTCGTTGGCCGCGGGCGTCGGCGCGCGCTCGACGCGCCGGGCAAAGCCGCCCTGGCCCAACGTGGCCACGCTCGCCGCCTGACCGACCGAGCGGCGCAACAGCGCATCGGCCGTCTTGCCGTGATCGGGGTACAGCGCCAAGCCGGCGCTGACGGCCACGGCCACGTCGGAGCCCGCCACATTGAACGGCTGGCGCAGCGACTGCACCAGCTTGGCCTTGACCCGCTCGCCGTCGGTGCCGGCGTCGATACAGGCCAGCAGGACCAGGAACGCATCGTTGCCGATGGAGGCCACCACGTCGCTGGCTCGAAGCGACGCGCGCAGGCGCACCGCCACCTTGCGGCGCAGCACGTTGGCCGACTCGGCGCCGAGCGAGGCTTGCACCGTGGCCAGGCCTTCGATGCACAGCGCGATCACCGCCATCGGCGCCGGTTCGCGCTCACGCAGCGCGAGCAGTTGCGTCATGTGCTCGAGCAACTGGGTGTGATTGGGCAAGCCGGTGGCCAGGTCGGTGGCGAAGGCCTTGCGCGCGACGCGGTCGAGAACCTTGCGCCGTAAGGCGATGTCCATGCGCCGATACAGCACCTGGGCCGGGGTATCGGCTTGGACCACGACATCCTGCACCCCGCGCTCGAGCAGCGCGGCGAGCACCGGCTCCGGTGGTGCCTGCGGCAAAAGAACGATCACCGCGGTATCGAGCACGGCGTACGCCAAGGCAGCCCATGCCAGCAGCGCTTCGGCAGGTACGGCAGCGACCATGACCTCGAAGCTCAGGTCGCGCAAATGCGCCGCCGCCTCGTCAAGGGTGGTGCAGCAGGTGGCGCCTGGCACCTGCAGGCCCACGCAGAGCAAGGTTGCAACCGGCTTGACCGGGGCTTTGGGTTCGTGGCTCATCGGCGAGCGAACAAGGGAGTGCCGCGTTGGACCCGATACATTGGAGCGGGTGAAGGGAATCGAACCCTCGTATGAAGCTTGGGAAGCTGCCGTTCTACCATTGAACTACACCCGCGCTGCGCTGCAGTTTAAGCCATCGTGCGGAGCAGCCCGAGAGCGATCTGACGTACTCTGAAGGAACCCATGACACTCAAACGACGCGACACCTTGCTTGCGCTCCTCGCGCTGCCCGCAGGCTGCGCCATTCAGCCCTTGGCGCCTTTTGCCGCGACCGCCATACCGCCGCCGCGTGAGCCACGCGCACTGCGCGCGCCGCTCGTCGGCCAGAGCTGGACCTATCGCAAGCTGAATTTCTTCAACAGCGGCTTGGCGGATGTCCTCCAGGAAACGGTCGCCTCGGTGGCACCCGTCGTCGTCGTCAATCGGCAAGCCAGCAGCGGCGCAGCCCTGCCCGACGAGAGGCATGCGAGGTGGGGACAATTGCTGCGCGATCCGGTCTGGGATTACCCCATCAACTGCGAATCGCCGTTGCCGCTGTGGCCCGAGCCGTTGGCAATCGGCGCGAACGGCGGCGCAGACACGCGTTACCGCATGGATGGCGGCTCCGTCCGCTTCTGGATCAACGTCTCCTGCACGGTGCGCGGATGGGAGCGAGTCACCGTCGGCGCAGGAACCTTCGACACCCTGCGCGTGGAGCGACTGCTCCGGCTGGATCATCAGGACCCGACCCGCGTCGAGACGGTTCGGCGCGACATTCTGTGGTTGGCGCCCGAGGTCGGGCGTTGGGTCGCGCGCGAGACGTCCGGCGAATTTGTGCTGATGGGCAGCAGCAAGATGTGGAGCACCTCGGCCGAAGACCACTTCCACTGGGAACTCACGGCCTGGCATTGACCGGGCGGGCCGTGGTCGCGCCGCCCGCCGGCGCCGCCGCCTAGAGCTGTGACTCGATCGGCAGCAGGCCGAGGAACCAGACACCGAATCGGCGCCAGATGCTGACCTCGGGCTCCGCGGCATGCTGCACGACGCCCGAGGCCGTCGTCTCGATCCAGACCAGGTGCGGCTTGCCGTCCGATTGCACGACGCGTTCGACACGCCAGGCCACTTGATCGAGCGCGCCCTCGAGCTGGCTGGCCATCGTGCCGGCGAGCAGTTCGCTCTCGCACACCACACCGATCTCGGTGTTCAATTGCACGGACCGCGGATCGAGGTTCAGCGAGCCGATGAATACGGCGCGGCGGTCGAAGAGGTAGGTCTTGGCATGCAGGGAAGCGCGTGAGCTGCCGAGCCGACTGTCCGTGGCCTTGGCCCGTGCGCGATCGATCGCAGCGGGCTTCATTTCAAACAGCCGCACGCCCGCTTCGAGCATGGGTTGCCGATAGCGCTCGTAACCGGCGTGCACCGCGCCGACGTCGGACGCCGCGAGCGAGTTGGTCAACACGGTGACACGAACGCCCCGCTTCACCATCGCAGCCAACGCTGCCACGCCGGCGTCACCGGGCACGAAATAGGGCGAAACGATCAGCATCTCGTGCTGCACCTGTATGCCGGCCCTGCGCAGTTGCGGCAACAAGTCCCCCTCGGTACCTTCGGGCGGACGGTTGACCTTTTCCGGATCGTCGACCAGAAGCCTGGCCCGACCCCAGTACATGTCATCTGTTCCGGCAGCCAGGGCGCGGGCAGCCTCGGACCGCGCATAGGTGACGTACGCACCGTCGCGCTGCGCCTCGACAAACGCGGCCAAGTCCCGACGCAGCAGGTCCAGGCCGGTCGCTGTGGTGGTCCGACCGGCCAGCACCCCGATCGGGACCGACACCGGCGAATTCCAGAAGGTGTCGAATGCATTCGACACCTCGCCGACGACAGGGCCGAGCACCAGCACGTCGAGGTCGCTGAATGCCACGTCGCCCGACGCGTCGAAGTATTCGTCGCCGATGTTGCGTCCGCCCAGGACTGCACGCTGGTTGTCGGCGATGAAGGACTTGTTGTGCATGCGCCGGTTGACGCGGGAGAAGTCCGTCAGCATGCCCAAGCCGCGAAAGGCGCGCGACGCAACGGGATTGAAGAGGCGAATCTCGATGTTCGGATGCGAGTCGAGCGCCAGCAAATTGTTGTCGTTGGCCTTGGTACCGACGTCGTCGACCAGGACGCGCACGCGCACGCCGCGGTCTGCGGCGCGCAGCAGCGCGTGCGCAAACAGCCGCCCCGTCAGGTCGTCGCGCCAGATGTAGTACTGCACGTCAAGCGAGCGGGTGGCAGCATCGGCCAGCATCACGCGCGCGACCATGGCTTCGACACCGGTTGGCAGCGGGCGAAAGCCGCTCTGGCCTGGATGTGCCGCCTGCATCGCGCGGCCAGACTGGCCGAGTGGGGTCGACGCGGTATCGGACAGCGCGCGCGACTCGACGCGGTCGTAGCCGGTGGGCAGGCTGGCGCAGCCCGCAAGCAGCAACGTCGCGGCGACGACCAGCAGGCGCCGCATGCTCAGCGGCCCGTGCAGCCGATGCGGATGCCGGCGTACTCGCCGACGGCCTTGCTGCCCGTATTGTCGGTGTCGGTCATGACGGCCACGCCCAGCACGGGGCCCGGTTCGGCACCGTACGCACGCCGGTAATCGTCGACGAGGTTGCGCTGCACGGACTGCCAACTGCCCAGGCCACTGGGCCCGGAAGCCACAGCCAGCATCTTGACCTGGCTGGTGTGGGCCGAGGGGATCACGCTGCCCACCGGTACCAGATCGGTCCAGATGTACATCAACAGCGCGTATGGAGGCGTGCGCCCAGACAGGGTCTTGGCGCGCTTGAACTGTTTCTGCTCCGCTTCGGGCAGTGTGGAAACATCGCCGTCAAACGCGACCAGCACGCGAAGGGGCGCGTCCTCGCGCGACTTGTCGCGATTGTCGGCGCCGGCAATGAGCGCGTCGGTCTTCCAGTCCCAGCTCAGGCTCATGGGCGTGCGCAAGCCGGGCTTCAGCGGGGCCACGTAGAGCGAAGCCGATCGGTCCGCACTGGCCCGCAGCACGCCGCTGCGGCCGCCGTCTGCGAGCAACGTGTATACGGTGTCGCGCTTGAGTTTGGACAGTGGCAGGTGCGACCAGCCGGCAGACTTCTGGTCAAAGCCGAGATTGCGGGGTTCGCACGGCAGCGTCGCCCCCGCACCAGCAGCACCGGCCGTCACGCAGCCGAGCAACAGGCCAGCCAGAAACGTGCATTGCAAGGCATGCATGGCGACATCAGAACCCGGTTGTTCGCTCGAGTGACGAGTATGCCTTGCCCGTTCGGCGGGCCGAACGGCACGTCGGTGCGCCGCCGCAACGCGACCGATCCCGCGCAGGCCATTCGCCGAACCGCCCGTCGCAGCAAAGTGCGTCCCGCACACCGGGGGCGTGAATTGAGGGCCCTCAAATGGCACGCCGATAGGCAGACCGACCGGCGCCGTTCGCACGCGGGTTTGCGCGAGCGCCCGTTAGACTCATCACGATGCCCTCTCGCGCGCACAGTTGCCGAATGACGAAGTTCCTCGCGGCTGCGACGGTTGCCATCGGCCTGCAGTTGCAGTCCGGCGCCTGGGCGCAGGCGCCGCAGTCGGCACCGAGTTGGGCCGAACTCGAAGCCGCCGGAGCCCGTATCGGCGAAGTCCGTGTCGTAGCAAGGGAAATCTTCGACACCGAGGACCCCAAGGAAAGTTACCTTCTGTTCAAGTGGGCCAACGCGCTGCACATCCAGACGCGGCCAGAGGTCATCGCGCGCCAGGTGCTGTTCAAACCCGGCGACCCGGTGTCGGTGCGCTTGATCGAGGAGACCGAGCGCGTCCTGCGCGCCAACCGCTACCTGTACGACGTGCAGTTCCGCCCGGTGGTCCGCGACGGCGGCGTGGTCGACATCGAGGTCCTGACCCGTGACACCTGGTCGCTCGACGTCGGTGCCAGCGTCGGCCGCGCCGGCGGTGCAAATTCCAGCGGTATGCACCTGCGCGAGTACAACTTGCTGGGCACCGGCACCATGGTCAACCTGGGACGCTCCAACGACGTCGATCGCTCGGGTACCGAGCTCCTGTTCGCCAACGAACGCGTCTTCGGCAGCTCGGTGGCGGCGAGCCTGAGCCGTGCCATCAACAGCGACGGCCGTCGCGACGCCGTTTCGGTGACGCGGCCCTTCTTTGCCCTGGACGAGCGTTGGGCTGCCGGCGCGACGGCGTCCAATGACGATCGCATCGATTCCATCTACAACGCCGGCGTCGTGCAGAGCCAGTACCGCCACCGCGAGGACCGGCGAGATGTCTTCGGCGGCTGGTCACCCGGCCTTCAGGGCGGCTGGGTGCAACGCTATTCCGTGGGCCTGTTTTCCGAGGACGACACCTACACGCCCGAGCCGGGGTTGACGGCGCCCGCACAGATGCCGCTGGATGACAAGTTGGTGGGGCCCTACGTGCGCCTGCAGGTGGTCGAAGACCGCTTCGAGAAGGAGCAGAATCGCAATCTCATCGGCCGACCTGAGTTCTTCGCTCTGGGGATGGACGCCAGCGTGCAATTGGGCCGCGCGTTGACGGGGATGGGTTCGACGCGCGATGCGTGGTTGTACTCCGGCAACATCAGCCGCGGCTTCGAGCCGGTCGACAGCCACAGGCTCATGGCCGCCGCCTCCATCGCCGGCCGCTACGCACAAGGGCAGACTCAAAATCAGCATCTGGCTGCGCAGTCCCAGTACTACCTGCCGCAAAGCCCGCACCGGCTGTTCTACGCCTCGATCGCAGGCGATACCCTGACCCGGCCCGACCCGGGCGAGACATTGGAACTCGGCGGCGACAACGGACTGCGCGGCTACCCGCTGCGCTACCAGAGCGGCACGCGGCGCGCCCTGTTCACGCTCGAAGAGCGCTTCTACACCGACCTCTATGTCTGGCAATTGTTCCGCATCGGTGGGGCGGCCTTCTTCGACACCGGACGCGCCTGGGGCGGGGACAACACCAATACGCAGAACCCGGGCTGGTTGAGCGACGCGGGCATCGGCCTGCGCATCGTCAGTGCGCGCTCGGCGTTGTCCAACGTTCTGCACGTTGACCTGGCGTACGCACTGGATGCCACAGCCGACATCAAGAAGGTGCAAATCGTCGTCAAGAGCAGGACCAGTTTCTGATCCGTGAGCCAGCCGTCGGCTGTGCGCAGTCTGAAATCAGGTCTTCGCGTTGGCCGCGTGACGCTTCACCGCGTTCTCGGTGCCGCCCCATGCCATGCGTTCGAACGCCTCGGCCGGCATCGGCCGGCCGATCAGAAAGCCCTGCAGCATGCCGCAGCCGATGCGCTGCAGAAACTCGCGCTGCTGAGTGGTCTCGACTCCTTCGGCGACGACCCGGATGCCGAGCGCGGTGGCCAGCTGCACGATGGCCTGGACCAGGACCCGATCGTCTTCGACGCCGGGCAGGTCAAAGATGAAGCTGCGGTCGATCTTGATCTTCGACGGACGCAAGTGCTTCAGGTAGGCCAGCGACGAGTATCCGGTACCGAAATCATCCACCGCCAACGGCAGCCCCAACGCGTGCAGCCGTTCGACGATCAGGCGCGTGGTGTCGGTGTCGGTCATGAGCACGCTTTCGGTCAGCTCGACCTCTAGCTCGTGTGGCTGGACGCCGAAATCCGCCATCGCGCGCGTCAAGGTGTCGATAAGGCGGTGATTGCGAAACTCGAGGGCCGAGATGTTCACGGCGATGCTGCCGAATTGCAGGCCGGCACGCCGCCATTGCGCGATCTGCGCGCACGCGCAGCGAATGGCCCAGGCACCCACGTCGCTGATCAGCCCACACTCTTCGGCCGCGCGAATGAATTCGAGCGGCGGCACCAGTCCTCGTTGCGGATGCTGCCAGCGAATCAGAGCCTCGCAGCCCAACAGCTCGCCGCTGGCCGCGTCGACCTGCGGCTGGTAGTGCAGCACGAACTCGTCGTGTGTCAGCGCGTGCCGCAACTCCTGTTCCAGCTGGATGCTCGCCAGCAAGTTGGCATTGAATTCGTTGCGGAAGAAGCTGCAACGCGCGCGACCCAGGTTCTTCGCCGCATACATCGCCGTATCGGCATACTGCACCAGCGTCTCGGGGTCGGCAGCGTCGTCAGGGAACAGTGCCACACCGATGCTGGCCGAGACGCTGACCTCGCCTGTGCCCAGCGGCACCGGTCGCTCGATCACCTTGAGCAGGCGGTCGGCGGTGGCCGCCACCTCGGACCATTGGCTGGCATCGCGCAGCAAGATCGTGAATTCATCGCCGCTGTGACGGCAGACGACATCGGCCGCCCGCACGGCATAGCACAGACGCTGGGCCACCGCCACCAGCAATGCATCGCCGGCCGCATGACCCCAGGTGTCGTTGATCGCCTTGAACCGATCGAGGTCGATGAACAGCAGTGCCAGGCGCCCGCCGTCGCGCTGCGCGCCGGCCACCGCGCTGTGCGTCAATTCGCGGAACAAGACCCGATTCGGCAGCCCGGTCAGCGTATCGTGCAGGGCCACCTTCTCCAGCTCGGCCTTCTGCGCCTCGAGCTGAGCAAAGAGCGCATCGATCTGGACATGCACCTCGTTCAGGTGCTCACCCAGTTGACCCAGTTCGTCGTGACGGTCCCATTGCACCGGTGCAACCTCGGTGCGCAGCGCAATCTCGCTGGCCTGGCGCTTCAGGCGCTTTATCGGCGCCAACAGGCGCCGGTACAAGACCGCCAGCAGAACCGCCACGCTGAGCAGCACCTGCAGGGCCGCCAACTCGATGTTGGCGCGGCGTCGCTCGGCCAGCATGCGATCGATCTGCGCCGGGTCGAACCAGATCTCGAGCTCGCCCAGCGGCTCGCCTTCGCGCGAGATCGGGGACTTCAGGGCCACGCCTTGCCCGGGCGCATGATCCGCCTTCGTCAGCACGGTCGGCACCGCCAGGGGTCGGGTCTCGGTCAGGCGCAGGCCCAGCACCGACGGCTCGGCGAGCGCGCGTTGTGCGGTCGTTCGCGTGGCCTTTTCGTCCATCGTCCACAGCGGCTCGACCAGCGCGGCGGCGGTCATCACCAGTACCGCCTGCCGGTTCTGCGCGATCAGCGGTTCGTGCTCGAGGCGCGTCAGGCGCTCCTCGACATGCCACAAGGCCAAGGTCGGGGCCAACACGGCGACGCCGATACCCAACAGCACGGTGCTGCGGATCGACAAGGTCGGCCAGCGCATGGTCACGCCCCTGCTCCAGCACGGGGCTCGATGCCCATTGGGTCAATCGGGCCATCGCGCGGCACTGCTGGCTGATGGTTGGGAACGGCGGGTGGCATGGAGAGCAGCGCGGCCGGTGGCCCTGCGAATTGCCGGCCCCTGCACCTGCCAAAGTATCGTCACGCGACCGGCGCCGCTGTAGCAGGCGTGCGTGAAGAACGGCCGCTTTGCCGCCGCCAGCACCTTTTGCGTCCTTGACTTGCGACAATCCGTATTCGATGGACGACGCCAACGGGACCAAGGCCGCAGCACCACGCCGCGCGATTCGCAGTTACGTGCTGCGTGCCGGGCGCATGGGCAGCGGCCAGGTGCGCGCCTTGGCCCAACTCGGGCCGCGTTTCATCTTGCCGTTTGCGGCCGGGCCGCTCGACGCCGCCGCGGTGTTCGGGCGCCGTGCACCGCTGGTGGTCGAGGTCGGCTTCGGCATGGGCCACGCCACGGCCCAGATCGCGGCGCTGAACGTCGACACCGACTTCATCGGTATCGAAGTCCATCCGCCCGGCGTCGGTGCGCTGCTGCAGCGCATCGAGCAGGCACAGGCCACCAACCTGCGCATCGTGCAACACGATGCCGTGGCGGTATTCGAGCAAATGTTCGCGCCGGCGACATTGGCCGGCGTGCATGTCTTCTTTCCCGACCCGTGGCACAAGAAGAAGCACCACAAGCGGCGCCTGATTCAGCCCGCGTTCGTGACCCTGGTCGCGTCGCGCCTGGCACCGGGTGGCCATCTGCACTGCGCCACCGATTGGCAGCCGTACGCCGAGCAGATGCTGGCCGTGCTCGCGGCCGAGCCCTTGCTGGCCAACACTTGCGCGGGCTATGCGCCGCGCCCGGCGCTGCGGCCGATGACGAAGTTCGAGCAGCGCGGCCTCGGACTCGGACACGCCGTCTGGGACCTGGTCTTCACGCGGCGTTGAACCCGCCGCGTCAGGTCGGCCGCTGGCGGTAGGGCTCTTCGAAATCGAGGAAGTCGCGCTCGGCCAGTGCGTCGGCAACCCAGGCGGCCACACCGGGCGAGGCCCACAGGCGCTCGACGTAGTCGCGTGCCGACGTCGACAATGGCAGCGCATAACCACGCACACGCGCCGCCACGGGGGCGTAGTACGCGTCGACGGCGCCGAACTCGCCGAACAGGAACGGCCCGCCGCTGGCAGCCAGTTGTCCGCTCCAGAGCGAATCGATGCGCGCCAGGTCGTGCTGGAGCGCGGCTTCGGCAGCGAAAAGGCGTGCGCCGACCTCGGGCAGTTCGGCCTCGATGTTCATCGGGCAATGATTGCGCAGGGCCGCGAAGCCGGCGTGCATCTCGGCCGCCAGGCTGCGCGCGCGCGCGCGCTGCATGGCGTCGCGCGGCCACAGCGCCTGCCGCGGATAGCGCGTCGGCCAGCGCCTCGGCAATGGCCAGCGTATCCCAGACGGCGAAGCCGTCGATCAGCAGGACGGGCACCCGACCGGCCGGCGTATAGCGCGCCAGTTCGCGGTAGAACGCCGAGCCGGGCGCAAAGTCGAAGCGCAGCTTGATCTCGTCGAACGGGATGCCGAAGTGGCGCATCAGCACCCACGGCCGCATCGACCAGGAGGAGTAGTTCTTGTTGCCGATCACCAGTTGCAGCATGCGTGGGCTCCCATTGCCGTGCCGTCGATGCTAGCCGCGGGCATGCCGCAGTACGATGCAAGTTGCTGATGTCGCCTATGCGTGCCAGTCGACCCAGCCCGTGAAGTAGGTCAGCAGGACGACGGCACCGAACGCAATCCGGTACCAGGCAAAGGGCACGAAGTCATGGCTGGCGATGTAGCGCAGCAGCCAACGCACGCAGGCCCATGCGGCGACGAAGCTGACGACCAGACCGACCATGAACAGTGGCAGGTCGGCCGTCGACAAGGCTGCCCGCTCCTTCCACAGGCTGTAACCGCCGGCCGCCACGAGCGTGGGTATGGCCAGGAAGAAGCTGAAGTCGGTGGCGGCCCTGCGCGACAGGCCGAGCAGCATGCCGCCGATGATGGTGGCGCCCGAGCGACTGGTTCCGGGAATCATGCCCAGGCATTGCACGCAGCCGACCTTGAGCGCATCGAGTGCCGTCATGTCGTCGATGTCATTGACGCGCGGCTGCGGGCGAATGCCGCGCTCGACCCAGAGAATGATCAGGCCGCCAACGATGAAGGCCGCCGCAACCACCGGCCCGTTGAAGAGGAAAGCCTTGATGGCCTTGTAGGCGAGCAGGCCGATCACCGCCGCTGGCAGGAAGCCGATGGCCACGTTGGCAATGAAGCGACGGGCACGCACGCTGCTGCCGAAATCGTGCACCGCGCCGTACAGCCGCTGCCAGTACACGATCACGACCGCCAGGATCGCGCCGGATTGAATGGCGATGTCGAAGACCTTGGACTTCTCGTCGGTCAAGCCCAGCAGTGCACCGGCCAGGATCAGGTGCCCGGTGGATGAGACCGGCAAGAACTCGGTGAGACCCTCGACGATGCCCATCACCGCAGCCTTGCCAAGCACGATCCAATCCACGGTGACTCCCGTTGCGCCCGCTCACTGCGGGTTGCAGCGGCAAGGCGGCGGATGATAGCGGGGCACGAAGCACAGGCCGCACCAATGCGGGCAAGCCAACCGGCGTTGCTGGCCGCCCTAACGCGGCTCGGCGAACCTCAGCTCGATGCCATCGCTGGTGACCACGATCTCCGCCGCCGTGACTCCGGCTCGCTGCAACTGCTTCAAGCGCTCGGCGTCGGCGCGGTAGAGCATGAAGTCGTCGAGCAGGCGCTCGGCCAGCATGGCGCCCAGCCTGGCACCTTCCGGCGACAGCGACCCGCTGCCCAACTCGAGGCTTACGTGCTGGACACGCACCTGCGACAGGCGCAGGCTGGCGTCGCTGGGTTCGTAGCGCAGCGCGTAGTCCAGCGCCAGCGTACCTTGCGCGGTGCGGCCCGACAGCCGTTCGGTCGCGACCAGATCGAGATCGGTCGCAATGCGGTTGCGGTCGGGCAGCAGGCGCAATGCAGGTCGCGCGACTGTGATGTCGATGAGTTCGAACAAGCGCTGCTGGCGCGGAAACTGGCGCTCGACGATGTCTTGCAGCCGCTCCCGCGACAGCACCACGGCTCGCGGTCGACCCCACCCGGCACAACCCACGGGCCCTGCCACGACGGCGACTGTGACTGCCGCGAGCGCCAGGCGTCGACTCATGCTTCGGATTCTAGGAGCCGACCCCGATTGACCAGCGCTTTGTCGAAGGCGTACATTACTGACCGGTCAGTCATTAAGATAATGTCCGCTGCCACCGCTTCCATCGTTCGCGCCAAGCCACACCAGCGCCGCAAGGACGCGCGTCCGCACGAATTGCTCGAGGCCGCGCTGGCCCTGTTCGTCGAGAAGGGCTTTGCTGCGACCCGCACCGAAGAGGTGGCGCGGCGCGCCGGTGTGTCCAAAGGCACGCTGTATCTGTACTACCCGAGCAAGGAAGAGTTGCTCAAGGCGGTGATCGCGCATTACCTGTCTGCGCGCATCGCCGAGACTGCCGAAGAGGTGCGCCGGATCGACGGGCCGATGGCGCCGGTGCTGCGCGAAATGCTCGTCGCATGGTGGCAGCAAATCTATGCCAGCCCGGCTTCCGGTACTTTCAAGCTGATCATTTCGGAGGTCCGCATCTTCCCGGAGATCGCTGAGTTCTATGTTCGTGAGGTCATTGAGCCCGGCCACGAGTTGGTCGGCACCGTCCTGCGACGGGGAATCGCCAGCGGCGAGTTTCGCGCGGTGAACATCGAGAGCACAGTGCATTCGCTGCTCTTGCCGATGGTCATGCTGTGCACCCACAAGCACGCGCTGGGGGCCTGCACGCAGCACTCGATCGACGCCGAGAAATTCATTGCCGATCACGTCGAACTGGTGCTGAGCGGATTGCTGCAGACGCAGGGCAAACCAAGGCGCGTGCCGCGGCCCATAAAATCGGCCTGAATCCCTGGACCCCGACATGAACATCGAACAAGCCCGCTTCAACATGATCGAGCAGCAGATCCGGCCCTGGGAGGTGCTGGATCAGGACGTGCTCTCGCTGCTGACCGTCGTCAAACGCGAGGACTTCGTCCCGCCGGCATTGCGTGATCTGGCCTTCGTCGACACCGAGTTGCCACTCGCCCAAGGCCAGGTGATGCTGGCGCCGAAGGTCGAGGCGCGGCTGTTGCAGGCGCTGCATGTCGGGCGCCATGAGCGGGTGCTCGAAGTCGGCGCCGGTTCGGGCCACATGGCCGCCTTGCTGGCGCACAAGGCACAACAGGTGTTCAGCCTCGAGATCCGCCCTGCCCTGGCCGCGATCGCCGCCACCAATCTGCGCCGCGCCGGCATCAACAACGCCGCGGTGCGCGAAGGCGATGGTTCCTTCGGCTTGCCCGCCGAAGCGCCATTTGATGTCATCGTGCTGTCCGGCTCGGTGGCCCAGGTACCGCAGGCCCTGCTCGACCAACTCAAGGTGGGCGGCCGCCTGGTGGCCGTCGTCGGCCACGAACCGATGATGCGGGCCACGCTGATCACCCGTGTGGCGGCGGGCCAGGTCAAACGCGAGGAATTGTTCGACACCGTCGCGCCGCGGCTGCAGGGCTTTGCCGAACCGCCGCCATTCCGCTTCTGACACCGTGGATGCAATTCGAGCCCGCTTTCCGCCCGCTCGTCGCAATCCGGCACATTGGCCGGTGCATTGCAGCTACAAAGCGCGCTGCCGCCTGACCTGACACGACTCTCACGACCGGAGAAGCCTTCATGCCCCGATTGCGCCACCTGCTGCTGGCCCCATTGATGTTCGCAGCCGCGTCCAGCGGCTGGGCCCAGAGCCTGCAGGAAATCTACGAGGCGGCGCGAGCCTATGACGCGACCTACCTCGCGGCGCGTGCCCAAGCCGATTCGGCCCAGTACCGCGCAGCGCAGGCCGATGCCTTGCGGAGGCCCAATGTGGCCGCCGCCGGCAGCGCCTCGCGCGTCGAAACCGATCTGCCGACGAACCTGCTCACCAATCCCACCGGTGCGACGGTCGGCACCACCCTTGCGAACGCCGAGATCGTCGCCCGCCAGCCGCTGTTCAACCGTGACAATTCGGCACGGATCAGCCAGGCCGAAGCACAACTTCAGGCGGCGCTGGCCGACCTGCAAATCGCGGAAGACGAGTTGCTGGTGCGTGTGGCGCAGACCTATTTCGACGTGCTGGTGGCACAGGACGCGCTGGCCGCCGCCAAGGCCAACCGACTGGCCAACGCCGAGCAACTGGCGTCGGCCAAGCGCAACTTCGAGGTCGGCACGGCGACCATTACCGACACGCGTGAAGCACAGGCCCGATTCGACCTCGGCACCGCGGTCGAGATTGCCGCCGACAACGATCTGAGCACCAAACGCGTCGCGCTCGACCAACTGGTGGGGCGAAGCAATGTCGCGCCCAAACCACTGTCGGTGCCGGTGTCGTTGCCGGCGCTCGCACCGAGCGGGATCGACGAGCTCGTCGCGCAGGCGCAAACGATCCATCCGAGCGTTCGCAAGGCCGACCTCGCGCTGACGGTCGCCAAGCTGGAGACCGAGCGGGCGCGTGCCGGCCACCTGCCCACACTCGACGCGGTCGCGCGTGCCGGTGCCACCCACGTCAGCGGCGGCAGTGCGCCCGGTACCTCATCGACCGCCAGCCTGGGCGTGCAATTCAACATGCCGATCTACTCGGGGTATTCCGTGCAGAACCGCATCAAGGAGACCCTTTCGCTGGAAGAGCGCTCGCGCAACGACCTCGACGCCGCGCGCCGTGCCGTTGCGCAGGCGACACGCATCAATTTCTTCGGCTACCAGTCGGGGCAAGCCCAGGTGGCTGCGCTCGAGGCTGCCGAATCGTCGAGCAAGCTCGCGCTCGAGGCCACGCAGCTCGGCTACCGCGTCGGCGTGCGCGTGAACCTCGACGTCCTCAATGCACAGACACAGCTCTTCTCGACCCAGCGCGACCTGTCCAAGGCACGCTACGACGTGCTGATCAATGGCCTGCGGCTGCGCCAGTCCTCCGGCACGTTGCGCACGACGGACATCAATGCCGTCAACGCCATGCTGGCGAAGTAAAGCTCTGTAAACACCCACGCCGCCATCAACCGCGCCGGGCGGCGGCCGTTAGGCTGCGCATGGAATGCGCGAACTCGGCATGACTTCGTCCGGCGCCACCGTTGCTGCGATCGCGGCGCACCGCTTCGGCCTCGGCGAAGCGAACGTCGACGCGGCAGTGCGCGGCGACCCGCGTGGATGGCTGGCCGGCCAGATCGGTGCCGCCGACACGCAGCGCGACCTCGCCGGCCAGGTCCTGCCCACCGCGGCCGACGGCCTGCGCCGCTTTGCCGAGTTCCTGCAGCAGCGGCGCGCTGCGGCCGTGTCGCCGAGCCTGAACGACGCCGAAATGCGTTCGGCCGAGCGCCAGTTCGGCGAGCATTTTCGCGCCCTCGTGCAAGCCGATACCCGCGCGCGGCTCGGCACCGCTTCACTCACCAAGCGCCCTTTCACCGAGCGCCTGGCCTTGTTCTGGGCCAACCACTTCACCGTCTCGGTGGCCAAGCCCGTTGCGCGTGGACTGGTCGGCGCCTTCGAGCGTGAGGCGATCCGGCCGCTCATCGGCGGACGCTTCGAAGACCTGCTGCGCGCGGCCGTGACACATCCGGCCATGCTGCGCTACCTGGACAACGAACGCTCGGCCGGACCGCATTCGCAAGTCGTGCGGCGGCGTGCACAGCGTGTGCCGGCTGCCGACGGTGCCGAATCGGTCCCGCTCCCGCGCGTCACGGGATTGAACGAGAACCTGGCCCGCGAAGTGCTCGAGTTGCACACCCTGGGCGCGGCAGCAGCCCGCGCGGGCACGTACACGCAAGCCGACGTGAGCGCATTCGCCGCGGTGCTCACGGGTTGGCGCGTACCGGCAACGGCCTACATGGCGGGGCTGCCAGAGCCGCGCCCAGGCACCTCGATCGCCGCGGCCGGCGCCGCCAGCCCGACCCGGTTCGAGCCGGCATGGCACGAACCCGGCGACAAGACCGTGCTCGGCCGCCGCTACCGCGAAGGCAGCGACGCGCTGGGTCAGGTGCTGCACGACCTGGCCCAACACCCAGCCACCGCGCACTTCATCGCCACCAAGCTGGCACGCCACTTCGTCGCCGACGAGCCGCCACCGGCGCTTGTCGATCGAATGGTGCAGACCTGGCGCACCAGTGACGGCGATCTGCCCAGCCTGTATCGCACGCTGCTCGACGCACCGGAGGCCTGGTCACCCGGCGCCGCCAAGCTGAAGAGCCCCGAGGAATGGGTGCTGTGCTGCGTGCGCGTGCTCGAGCTGGGCCGCGTGGCCTTCGAGCGCATTCCCGACGGCGGTATCGGTGCGCTCGGGCAACGCGTGCAAGCAGCGCCCTCACCGGCCGGCTGGCCTGACAAGGCCGAGGAATGGCTTGGGCCCGATGCCGTGTGGAAACGCGTCGAGTGGGCCCATCGGGTGGCCGAGCGTGTCGGCAGACAGTTCGATGCCCGCGCCCTTGCCCAGACCAGTCTCGGCCCGTTGCTCGGTGCGGGCTCGGCACGCCAGATCGAACGCGCGGCCGATGCCCCGCAGGCCCTGGCCCTGCTGCTGCTGGCGCCCGAATTCCAACGTCGCTGAAGGTCACCACGATGATACGGCTCTCCCGTCGCGACTGGCTGCTCGGCGCCGCGGCGCTCGGTGCTCCGACGGCACTGGCGCTGGCAGCCCCAAGCACCGATGCCGCGCCAGGCGACGCGCGCTTCGTCTTCGTCTTGTTGCGCGGCGGGCTCGACGGCCTGGCCGCGGTGCCGGCCATAGGAGACGCCGACTTCGCCGCCGCGCGCGGCCCGTTGGCCCAGTTCGGCGCGGCGCCGCTACCGCTCGATGGAACCCCGTTCGCACTTCATCCGGCGCTGACGGCGCTGCATGGCCTGTACCGCGGTGGCGAATTGGCCATCGTGCACGCCACCGGTCTGATCTACAACGAACGCTCGCACTTCGACGCCCAACAAGTGCTCGAGTCGGGTGGCAGCAGGCCGCATGAATTGACCACCGGCTGGCTCGGACGCGCGCTCGCCGCAGGTGGCCATCGCACCGGCTTGGCATTGACCACCGCTGTGCCGCTGGTGCTGCGCGGCAGCGAGCGGGTCGACACCTGGGCCCCTTCGACTCTGCCCGAGCCGTCACACGACCTGCTGACACGGCTCGAATCCTTGTATGTGGAGGACGCACCATTGGCGCAGGCGCTTGCCCGGGCCAAGGCCCTGCATGCAATGCCGGGCATGAACGAAGGCGCCAACGCCGTTGGCCGCGCGGCGGCCATCGCACTGGCCAGAAAGTGCGGCGAGATGGTCGGCGCCGCACCAGGACCGCGGGTGGCGGTGCTCGAGATGGGGGGTTGGGACACGCACGCCAATCAGGCAGCACCGGTGGGTGCCCTGGCCAATAACCTGCGCACGCTCGACGCGGCCCTGGCCGCGCTGCGTGAGGCAATGCCCCCGGCGGCCTGGCAGCGCAGCGTGGTCGTCGTGGCAACCGAATTCGGCCGCGAAGTCGCCGTCAACGGCACCCAGGGCACCGACCACGGCAGCGGCGGCGCGGCCTTCGTTCTCGGCGGCGCGGTACACGGCGGCCGCGTGCTCGCCGACTGGCCGGGCCTGTCGCGCGCGCAACGCTACGAAGGCCGCGACCTGCGCGTGACGACAGACCTGCGCGCCGTGCTCAAGGGCGTGCTCGGCGACCACCTGCAACTGCCCAATGCAGTGATCGAGCAGACCATCTTTCCTGGCTCCGGCTCAGTGCGCGCAACGCCACTTCTGCGCGCCTGAGGCGGGTCCACTTTCAGTTGCGCGAATCGGCGCGCCTGCAACGGCGCATCGTCGAGCGGCAGGACACTCTTTGCGAGCATTGGGGCGGCAAAGTCGCACCCAGGCAGGCGGCAGCGCTTCGGCGGAGCGCAGGCGCGCTGCCACCTGCCCGGGCACGCCTTCGCAGATACAGCGATGGTTGGCGTTGCGAACAACAATGCAGGTGGCCTTCGCGGCAGGCGGTACCCGGCAGGGGCGATTTGTGGGGCGGCGAGGAGCACAGGCCTGGGGTCGGCGCGCAAAGCGCGCTTCGTAAACTGACTCGCCGCGGTTGTCCGAGCGCAGTGAGCGCAGCGAACGTAGCGAGTTGTGCGGCGCGACACCAGGCCGAGCACCGCAGCGGAGTCGGCGCAACGCGCCGACCGCCCCAGCATGAGCCCCTGCCGGGTGCCGCCTGCCGCGATTCGCAGGTCGAAGAAGTGAGCGGGTAGTTGCGACGTACGCCTTGGGCTGAGCAAGCCGCGACTAGTCGGGCTGGATGTTGTGCTGCCGAATGAACGAGCCCCAGTTCTGCTGCTCTTCCTTCAGCGAGGCTGCAAACTGCTCGGGCGTGTCGAACACTGGCAATAGCGCCTGTTGCTCGAGCCGGGCGGCCAGGGCCGGGGTCCTCATGGCCTTGGCGATCTCATCGGCAATGCGCTTGACCAGCGCCGGTGGCACCTTGGCGGGCACCAGCACCGAGAACGCGGTGAAGGCCTTGATGCCGGGAACTCCGGCCTCGGTCAGTGTCGGCACCGCCGGCAACAAGTTGGTCTTGTCGGTGACCGACAGGGCCAGCAACTTGCCGGCGTCGATGTACTGGCGCACGCTGGCCAGATCGGTGAGCATGAATTGCAGGCGACCGGCCAGCAGGTCCTGATAGGCGGCGCCGGCGCCCTTGTAGGGCACATGCGCGAAACGCGCACCCGTGGCCTACCTCGATCATGCGCATGCCGATGTAGAGCGGACTGCCGACACCGGCAGTGCCGTAGAACAGCTGCCGTCGGTTCACGCTTGCCGCGCTCGATCAACTCGGCCAGCGTCTTCACCTTGGCGTCGGGGTGGGCGACGATGACCATCGGCGCGATCACGCCACGCGTGACCGGCGCGAAGTCACGCGCCACGTCGTACTGCAGGTTCTTGTACAGCACCGGGTTGATGCCGAGCGACGAGTTCGACGCCACCAGCAGCGTGTAGCCGTCGCCGTCGGCCCTGAGCCACCGCAGTCGCACCGATGGCGCCGCTGGCACCGGGCTTGTTGTCGACGGCAAAAC
This sequence comes from uncultured beta proteobacterium, assembly GCA_963779435.1. GTDB lineage: Bacteria > Pseudomonadota > Gammaproteobacteria > Burkholderiales > Burkholderiaceae_C > CADEEN01. The sequence goes on from CAVZYL010000006.1 coordinate 65,103, forward strand.
TCTGCTTCAGCTGTTCGGTCAGCGCCTGTGCCAGCAGGCGCCCATAGGTGTCTGTCCCGCCGCCGGGCGACGACGGCACCACCACCGTCACCGTCTTGGTCGGCCAGTCGGCCTGAGCCTGCGCAACCGAAGCGGCCATCGCCAGCAACAACGCGGCACCGAATTGCGTACCATGCATGAGTCGTCTCCTTGGGTTCGAGCCGCAAGCGTAGCTGCACGGGTGGTCGCCCACAATTCGGTATACCCTGGAAGCCATCACGATGCCGACACCGCATGCGCAACTGATTGCCGACCTGGTCGACGCCAACCACATCCTGTTCCATCAGGGCGATCGTCGATGCCTTCGGCCATGTCAGCGCCAGGCACGGCGAGCGCAATGACCGGTTCCTGCTCTCGCGCAACCTGGCGCCGGGCGTGGTCAGCGCCGCCGACATCCTCGAGTACGAGGTGGCCACCGGCGAGCCGGTCGCCGCCGATCCACCACGGCTGTACCTCGAGCGGCACATCCACAGCGAAATCTACAAGGCACGCCCCGACGTCATGGCCGTGGTCCACAACCACTCGCCGGCCGTGCTGCCGTTTGGCTTCGTCAAGGGAGCCAAGCCTCAAGCCGGTGTGCCACATGTGCGGCTTCCTCGGCGGCGGGCCCAGGGCCGGCGCTGTTCGAGATCCGCGACAGCGCTGGTGAGGCGAGCGACCTGTTGATCCGCAACCGCGAGCTCGGCGCAGCGCTGGCGCGCAGCCTGGGTGATGGTCGCGTGGTCCTGATGCGCGGCCACGGCTGCACCATCGTCGCCGAATCCTTGCGCGTGGCGATCTACCGTGCGGTGTACACCGAACTCAATGCCAAGCTGCTGCTGCAGGCCCTGCCGCTGGGCGAGGTGAATTACCTGACCCCGGCCGAGGCCGATGCAACGCGCATCACCAACGAGGGCCAGGCCGAGCGGCCGTGGAATCTGTGGAAGCAACTGGCGCAGCGAGCGCGCGGCTGATCATCCCGGTCGCCGCGCCGGCGAGACACAGCACAGCTAGATCGAATCGAGTCCCGTCAACAACATGGCGATGCGCTTGGCCATACGCTCGGTGGCGCCGCGGTGACTGCCGGCAAAGGCCAGCGCGGCCTCGACCCAATCATTGCGTCGTGGGTCATTGGCCAGCGAGACCGCCCGGCGCACGGCGTGATGCAGGTCGTTCATGCGCACCGCCGCGCCGGCCTCGATGGCGAGCAGAGCGGCGTCCTCGAAATTGAAGGTGTGCGGGCCCAGCACCAGCGGGCAGCCGCAGGCCGCGGCCTCGATCAGGTTCTGGCCGCCGAGCGGCGCGAAGCTGCCGCCGAGCAGGGCCACGTCGGCGACGGCGTAGTACAGCGGCATCTCGCCCAGTGTGTCGCCGAGCCACACGTCGGCATTGGCCGCGGCCACCGGTGGCGTATCGACCCAGTGGCTGCGCCGCTGCAGCGACAAGCCGCTGCGCTCGATCATTGCGGCCACCTCGTCGAAGCGCTGCGGATGGCGTGGCACGACGACCAGCAGCGGCCGCGGCTGCGCCAACGCGCACCAGGCTTCGAGCAGGATCTGTTCCTCGCCCTCGCGGCTGACGGCCATCAGCACCACCGGTCGCGCCAGCGCCTCGCGCCATTGATGGCCGCGCGCCAGCAGCTTGGCCGGCGGCGTGATGTCGAACTTGGTGTTGCCGCAGACCTCCACCGACCTGGCCCCCGATTCGCGCAGACGCTGGGCGTCACGGGCGGTCTGCGCCAGCACACGCGTGAACGACGACAGGGCCGGCCGCAGCAGCACGCTCAGGCGCCGGCCCTTGCGTTCGCTGCGGGCCGACAGGCGCGCATTGGCCAGCACCATCGGCACCTGCGCGCGCTGCGCTGCGTGCATGACGTTGGGCCAGACCTCGGTCTCCATGATCACACCGACGGCCGGACGATAGCGCTCCAGGAACCGACCGACCGCGCCGGGCGTGTCGTAGGGCAGCCAGGTCTGATCGTCGTTGGGTTGCAGCAGGCCGCGCCCGGCGGCGACCCCGGTCGCCGTGCTGCAGGTCAACAGCAGGCGCAATTGCGGCAGTTCGCTGCGCAGCGCCGCCAGCAGCGGCGCCGCGGCGATGGTTTCGCCCAGCGACACGGCATGCAACCAGACCACGCCACCCTGGCCGCGCCGCGGTGGCAACTTGTAGTAGCCCAGGCGTTCACCCAGGCGCATCCGGTAGGCCGGCTCGGCGCCGCCGCGTCGCCACAGCCGCACCAGGTAGAGCGGCGTCAACAGCCACAGCGCGAGCGAATACAGCCAACGGGCCAGTAACGACGCCATCAATGCGACGCGGCCGAGATCGTCGCGTCGGGCTTGACGCTCCTGAGCGCGGCCATCATCACGGCCTCGATGCGCTGCAGCGCCGCCGCGGTGTGGCCCTCGAAGCGCAGCACGATCACCGGGGTCGTGTTGGAGCCGCGGATCAGGCCGAAGCCGTCAGGCCAATCGACGCGCAGGCCGTCGATCGTGTTGACCTCGGCACCGGCAAAGGCCAGGCGGCCGTCGGCCAGCCGGGCCTGCAACTCGGCGACCAGGCGATGGTGTTCGCCCTCGGCGCAGGCCACGTTCAGCTCGGGCGTATTGAAGCTGTGCGGCAGGGCGTTGAGCACGGCACTCGGATTCGCGCTGCGCGACAGGATCTCGAGCAACCGCGCCGCACAGTAGGTTGCGTCGTCGAAGCCGTACCAGCGCTCGTCGAAGAAGATGTGGCCGCTCATCTCGCCAGCGATCGGCGCGTCGATCTCGTCCATCTTGGCCTTGATCAGCGAGTGGCCGGTCTTGTAGATCATCGGCACGCCGCCGGCGGCACGGATCGCCGGCGCCAGACGCTGCGAGCACTTGACGTCGAAGATGACCGTCGCGCCCGGATTGCGCGACAGCACGTCGCGTCGCCAGCAGCATCAGCTGGCGATCGGGGTAGATGATCTGGCCGTCCTTGGTGACGACGCCCAGGCGGTCGCCGTCGCCGTCGAAGGCGAGGCCGAGTTCGGCGTCGGTGCTCTTCACGCGCGCGATCAGGTCGGTCAGGTTCTCCGGCTTGCTCGGATCGGGGTGGTGGTTTGGAAAGTCGCCGTCGACCTCGGAGTACAGCTCGTCACCTCGCAGCCCAGCGCACGCAGGATGCCGGGCGCCGACGCGCCAGGAATGCCGTTGCCAGAGTCGACCACGATCTTCATGCGGCGCGCCAGCTTCGCGTCGCCGACGATGCGCTGCTTGTACTCGGCCGCGATGTTCATCTTCGCGGTACGGCCCTTGCCGCTCGTGTAGCGTTCGGCCTCGATGCGCTGGCGCAAGCGGCCTGGATCTCGTCGCCGTAGATCGCGCGCCCGGCCAGCACCATCTTGAAGCCGTTGTAGTCCTTCGGGTTGTGGCTGCCGGTGACCTGGATGCCCGAGCGGCAGCCGTGCATGCCGCGCGTCGCGGCCACGTAGTACAGCATCGGCGTGGTCACCGCGCCGACGTCGATCACATCGAGGCCCGTCGAAGCCAGGCCCGCGCACCAGCGCCGCCACCAGCGCCGGGCCCGACAGGCGGCCGTCACGCCCGACGGCCACGGCCTTCTCGCCCGCCGCCACGGCCTCGCTGCCGAACGCGCGTCCCAGGTGCTCGGCGAGTGTCTCGTCGATGGTTTGCCCGACCACGCCGCGGATGTCGTAGGCCTTGAAGATCGATGCGTTGGGTTTCATGGCTGCGGGTTCCTCTGCTGCGCGACCGATTGTAGGCAGCCCGCCTGCACCGGCGCCGTGCGATTCAAGGCGAGGCAATGGAGCGGCAGGCACAGGTCCGAAAACGGCCAGTCGCGTGGTTCGGCGCGCCTATCATGCGTGCCATGACACTCGCCACGCCGACGCCGCCTACCTCGCACTGCAAGCGCACGACGCGCGCTTCGACGGACGCCTGTTCGTCGGCGTCACCTCCACCGGCGTCTACTGCCGGCCGGTCTGCCGCGTGCGCCTGCCGCGGCGCGAGAACTGCCGCTTCTTCGGCAACGCCGCGCAGGCCGAGGCGCGACGGCTTCCGGCCCTGCCTGCGCTGCCGGCCCGAACTGGCGCCGGGCCTGGCGCTGGTCGACTCGCTCGACGCGTGCTGGCCCAGCAGGCGGCGCGCATGCTCGGCGTGCCGCGCACGATGGCGACGACGGTCGCGTTGCCGCGCGATCGCCGCCCGCCTCGGCGTCACCGACCGCCACCTGCGCCGCATCTTCTGGCCGCGCACGGCGTGTCGCCGATCGACTACCTGACCACGCAGCGCCTGCTGCTGGCCAAGCAGTTGCTGACCGACACCGGGCTGCCCGTGACGCAGGTCGCGCTGGCCAGCGGGCTTTGCCAGCCTGCGCCGCTTCAACGCGGCGTTTGCCGAGCACTACCGGCTGAACCCGACGGCCCTGCGCCGCAGTCGCGCGGCAGTGCACTGGCGCCGCGCGACGCCTGGCCGGCCCGACGCTGCGGCTGGCCTATCGGCCGCCGTACGACATCGACGGCGATGCTCGGCTTCTTCGCTGCCCGCGCGTGGCCGGCGTCGAGGCCGTCGACGCCGCACAGCGGACACTGCGCCGCACCTTGGCTCTTACACACCGGGCCGCCTGGTCAGCGGCTGGCTGGCCTGGCGTTATCGTCGCTGCGCGACACGAGGTCGAGGTCGTGGTTTCACCGTCGCTCGCGGCCGTGCTCGGCGCGGTGGCGCAGCGCCTGCGCCAAGCGCTGGACCTCGATGCCGACCCGGCATCGATCGACAGCCGCGCTGGCCGCGCTGCCCGGCACCGCCGGCATGCGCGTGCCCAACGGCCTCGACGGCTTCGAAATCGCGGTGCGCGTGATGCTCGGCCAGCAGGTCACCGTGGCCGCGGCGCGCACGTTGACGCGGCGGCTGGTCGATGCCTTCGGCGAGCCGATCGTCACGCCGTTCGCCGACCTGTCGCGCCTGTTCCCATCCGCCGAGCGGATCGCGAACGCTGCGCCCGACACGATTGGCCGGCTGGGCATCGTGCGCCAGCGCGTCGGGGCGGTGCAGGCGCTGGCGCGCGAAGTCCACACCGGCCGCTCGTGCCTGCACCGCGGTGCGCCCCTGGCGACCACGCTCGAGGCGTTGCACGCGCTGCCGGGCATCGGCGACTGGACGCGCACAGTTCATCGCGATGCGTGCGCTGGCCTGGCCCGATGCCTTCCCTGCGAGCGATATCGGTGTGCTGAACGCACTCGGCACGCGCGACGCCAAGGCCGTCACCGAGCAGTCCGAGGCCTGGCGGCCGTGGCGCGCCTACGCCGTGATGCGGTTGTGGCATTCCCTGGAGACCGGAACATGAGCGAAATTTCAACCCCGAGCTACGTCGCGCAATCGCGCATCGACACGCCGCTGGGCCCGTTGGCCGCGGTCGTCACCGCACGCGGGCTGGCCGGCCTGTGGTTCGACGCCCAAAGCCACCACCCGGGCGTGCTCGACGCACCGCGCAATGACGAGCATCCCTGGCTGCAGGCCACCGCGCGCGGGCTGGCTGCGTACTGGCGCGGCGAGGAGGCAGCGTTCGACGTGCCGCTCGACTTGCACGGCACCGCGTTCCAGCGCGCGGTGTGGCGGGCGCTGCTGACGATCGGGCGCGGCCACACCCGCACCTACGGCGAAATCGCGGCCCAAGTCGGCTCGCCCGCTGCAGTGCGCGCCGCCGGCGCAGCGATCGGTCGCAACCCGGTTGGCATCATCGTGCCCTGCCACCGCGTCATCGGCCGTGATGGTTCACTGACCGGCTATGCCGCTGGGCTCGAGCGCAAGCTGGCGCTGCTGCAACTCGAGGGTGCGTGGTTGGCATGAAAGCCTCTGACCTGGTCGAACTCGTGACCCTGGCTGCGCTGTGGGGGGCGTCGTTCCTGTTCATGCGCCTGGGCGCGGCCGAATTCGGGCCGGTGGTGCTGTCGACGTTGCGGGTGGGCATCGCTGCGCTGGCCCTGCTGCCACTGCTGCTGTGGCAGGGCCAGGCCGGCGCACTGCGCGCGAACTGGCGCGCCATCGCGATCGTCGGCGTGGTCAATTCGGCGTTTCCATTCGTCCTCTTCAGCGTCGCTGCGCTGGCCATCAATGCCGGCCTGTCAGCGATCTTCAACGCCACGGCGCCGCTGTGGGGTGCGCTGATCGCATGGGCCTGGCTCGGCGACCGGCTGAGCCGCATGCGGGTGGTCGGCCTGGCGATCGGCTTTGCCGGCGTCGTCTGGTTGGCGTGGGACAAGGCCAGTTTCAAACCCGGCGAGCATGGTGTCAGTACAGTGGTGGCGATCGTCGCCTGCCTGGCCGCGACCCTGTGCTACGGCTTCGGCGCCAACTATGCCAAGCGCAAGCTCGACCGGGTGCCGCCGCTGGCGGTGGCCACCGGCAGCCAGATCTCAGCCAGTGTGGCCCTTGTGCTGCCAGCGTTGTGGCTGTGGCCGGCCGAAGCGCCAGGCGCCACGGCCTGGGCCAGCGTCATCGGCCTGGCCTTGCTGTGTACCGCCGTGGCTTATCTGCTCTACTTTCGCCTGATCGCACACCTGGGCGCCGCGCGGGCGATCACGGTCACCTTCCTGATCCCCGTCTTCGGCCTGATCTGGGGCGCAATCTTTCTCGGCGAGCGGCTGACGCCGGCGATGGTGTTCGGCTGTGCAGTGATCCTGCTCGGCACGGCACTGACCACCGGCGTCTTGAAGGGCCCTGTGCGACGAGCGGCCTGAGTCGGTACCGGCGTGAGAGACACTGGGCGCATGGACGTCGATGCCCAATCCCGCCGCAGTCGCCATGCACTGTGGGCCGCGCTCGTGCTGATCGTCATCTGGGGCGCCAATTTCAGCGTGCAAAAGGCCGTCTTCCAGGCTTTGCAGCCGGGCGGCTTCCTGTTCCTGCGTTACCTGCTGCTTCCCGCCGCGGCGACGCTGTTGCTGTGCTGGTACCACGGCCTTCACTGGCCACGCGTGCCGCGCGCCGATCTGTGGGCCTTGCTGCGATTGGGCATCGCCGGGCATCTGCTGCACGTCACGATGGTCACCTACGGCATCCACTGGTCGACCGCGTTCTCCAGTTCGCTGATCCTGGCCTGCGGGCCGATCTTCACACTGCTGATCCTGCGCTGGCACGGCCTGGAGACCTTGACCCGGGCCCAGGTGGCCGGCGTGACGGTGGCAATGGCCGGGGTCCTCGTGTTCCTGTCCGACAAGCTGCTCGGCGGCCAGTGGCGGGCCAGCGGCGGCGACCTGACGCTGCTGATCGCGTCGTCGTTTTTCGCCTATTACACGGTGGCCTCCAAACCACTGATCGAGCGCCATGGCGGCGTGCTGGTGATGGCCTACGCGATGCTGCTCGGCAGCGCGCCGGTGGTGGCCATCAGCGCACCGGCAGGGCTGGCCGTGGATTGGTCGCAGGTCAGCGCGCTGGTCTGGGCCGGCGCGTTGTGGGCCTCGCTGGTCTCGGCGTTCCTGGGCTGGCTGGTCTGGGGCTGGGTCAACGCCGTGCGCGGCGTGGCACGCACGGCGCCACTGATGTACCTGATGCCACCGGTCGCCGGACTGATCGCCTGGGCCCTGACCGGTGAGCGCTACGGCGCGGTCAAACTCGGCGGCGCGGCGCTGACGCTGGCTGGCGTGGCCCTGGCGCAGTTCGGCTCGCCGCCGCGCGATCCGGTGCGCGACGCGCCGGCGCCGGTCGACTGAGCGCGCCACGGCCTGGATCTTCGTCGCACGTAGCAGCGTGCCCTCCGGACGCACCCGGCTAATGGTCTGCCAGCATGACGCAGCGCCGTCCGCTGCCACACAATGTGGTTACCCATGAGGATTCCCCAACCCGCCCCAGGAGATTCAACGATGCAACGACGCCCCCTGATCCAGGCTCTCGCGATGGCCGCGCTGGCCAGCCTGGCCCTGCCGGGATACGCCGCCGACACCGGCCCGGTCAAGATCGGCCTGATCCTGCCCATGACCGGCCAGCAGGCCTCGACGGGCCGCCAGATCGAGGCCGCCGTCAAGCTGTGGCAGGCGCAGAACGGCAACAAGGCGGGTGGCAAGAACGGTCGAGGTGATCCTGAAGGACGACGCCCGCGTGCCCGATAACACACGGCGGCTGGCGCAGGAGCTGGTGGTCAACGACAAGGTCGCGGTCCTGGCCGGCTTCGGCATCACGCCCTCGGCAATGGCCACGGCGCCGATCGCAACCCAGAGCAAGACCCCGATGGTGGTGATGGCGGCAGCCACGTCGGCGATCACCGAGGCCTCGCCGTTCATCGTGCGCACCAGCTTCACGCTGCCGCAGGCCGCGGTCGCGCTGGCCGAATGGGCGGCCAAGAACAGGATCAAGAAGGTGGTCACGCTGGTGGCCGACTACGGCCCCGGCATCGACGCCGAGAAGTACTTCGCCGACCGCATCACGCTCAACGGCGGGCTGGTGCTCGAAAAGCTGCGCACACCGCTGCGCACCCGATTTCGCCCCCGTGCTGCAGAAGGTGCGCGACATCAACCCGGACGCGCTGTTCGTCTTCCTGCCGTCGGGCCAGGGCGCTCAGTTCATGAAGCAGTTTGCCGAGCGCGGCCTGGACAAGGCCGGCATCAAGCTGATCGCAACCGGCGACGTGACCGACGACGACCAACTCAACGACATGGGCGACGTGGCGCTGGGCGTGGTCACCTCACACCACTATTCGGCGGCCCACGACAGCCCGACAAACAAGAAGTTCGTCGACGGCCTTCGAGGCCGCCAACAAGTTCCGCCCCAACTTCATGGCCGTCGGCGGCTACGACGGCATGCGCGTGATCTACAACGCGCTCAACGCCAGCAAGGGCGGCAGCGGCGAGGCGCTGTTGGCGGCGATGAAGGGCCAGATCTTCGAGAGCCCGCGCGGCCCGGTGCTGATCGACGCGCAGACGCGCGACATCGTGCAGGACATCTACATCCGCAAGGTCGAGCGCGTCAACGGCCAGCTGTACAACGTCGAGTTCGATTCGATCAAGGCCGTGAAGGACCCCGGCAAGTCGAAGTGACCCACCACGCCGGGCGAGCCGCAGCCGCCGCCCGCCCGGCACCGCATCACTGGGCCACGTTGAACGACCCCGCATGCTGACCCTGCTGTTCGACGGCATGGCCTACGGCATGCTGCTGTTCGTGCTGGCCCTCGGGCTGGCCGTGACCATGGGCCTGATGAACTTCATCAACCTGGCCCATGGCGCCTTCGCGATGGTCGGCGGTTACATGCTGATCGTGCTGATGCAGCGCGCCGGCTGGCCGTTCCTGCTGTGCCTGCCCACGGCCTTCGTCGTCACGGCCGCGGCCGGTGCGCTGCTCGAAGCCACGCTGTACCGGCGCATGTACGCCAAGCCGCACCTCGAGCAGGTGCTGTTCTCGATCGGCCTGACCTTCATGGCCGTGGCCATGATCGACTACTCGATGGGTTCGTCGCCGCAGATCGTCGAACTGCCCGAGTGGTTGCGCCAGCGCTTCGAGATCGGCTCGGGTTCACTGAAGCTCGGCATGGGCGACTACCGGCTGTTCATCATCGCCGTCTGTGCGGCGCTGACGCTGGGCCTGCAGGGCGTGCTGACGCACACGCGCTTCGGCAGCCGCCTTGCGCGCCGCGGTCGACGACCCGCGCGTCGCGACCGGCCTGGGCATCACGGTGAAACAGATCTTCCTGCTGACCTTTGCCGTCGGTTCCGGACTGGCCGGCCTGGGCGGGGCGATGGGCGCCGACATGCTGGGCCTGGATCCGAACTTTCCGCTCAAGTACATGATCTACTTCCTGATCGTCGTGCGCCGTCGGCGGCACACCATCGATCACCGGCCCGCTGCTGGCTGCACTGGTGCTCGGCGTGGCCGATGTGGTGGGCAAGTACTACATCCCCAAGCTGGGCGGCTTCATCGTCTACGTCCTGATGATCGCCATCCTGATGTGGCGACCGCATGGCCTGTTCACCCGCGAGTCGCGCCGATGAGCACCGAGAGCAAAGGCGTCGCGGCACGGCTGCTGGCACCGTCGCGCTGGCGGGCGTGGGAGGTCGTCGTCTGGTTGCTGATACTGGGCCGCCCCGGTGGCCATGCCGCAGCACGCGGCGCTGATCAACGAGATCGCCATCGTCGCCCTGTTCGCGATGTCGCTCGACCTGATGCTGGGCTATACCGGCATCGTGTCGCTCGGTCAGGCCGCCTTCTTCGGCATCGGCGCGTATGCCGCCGGCCTGTTCGCCAAGCAGGGCATGCCCGATCCGCTGCTGGGGCTGGCCGCCAGCACGCTGCTGGGCGCGCTGCTGGGCGCGTTGACCAGCCCGACGATCGTGCGCGGCACCGACCTGACGCGCCTGATGGTGACGCTGGGCGTGGCCCTGATGCTCTGATGGAGCTGGCCAACAAGTACGCGAGCTCACCGGCGGAGCCGACGGGCTGCAGGGCGTGGTCGATGGGGCCGCTTCTGGGCCAGTTCGAATTCGACCTGCGGGCCCGCGTGGCCTCGATCTATTCGGTGGCCGTCTTGTTTGTCGCCTTCCTGGTGCTGCGCCGCTTGGTCCACTCGCCGTTCGGCATCACGCTGAAGGCGATTCGCGACAACCGCCTGCGTGCGACGGCGATCGGCCTGTCCGTCAACGGCCGGCTCGCAGTGGTCTACACGCTGCGGCGCGGCGCTGGCCGGCGCTGCCGGCGCGCTGGCTGGCACAGACCACCGGCTTTGCCTCGCTCGACGTGTTCGAGTTCCACCGCTAGGCCGATGTGATGCTGGCACTGGTGATCGGCGGCGCGGGCTGGCTGTAGGGCGGCGTGGTCGGTGCAATCGTCTTCAAGGTCTTGCAGGACCTGATTTCGACGCTCACGCCGCAGTACTGGACATTCTGGATCGGCCTGTTCCTGGTGGTGCTGGTGCTGGTCGGGCGCGAACGACTGCTCCGGCCCTGGACCTGGCCAATGGCTGAAGCGGGGCCGCTCGATGAGCGAGAGTCGTGTCTGCAGACCGAGCGCCTGGTCAAGCGCTTTGGCGGCATCACCGCCACCGACAACGTCATCGCTCAGCATCGCCCGCGGCGCGCGCCATGCGCTGATCGGCCCCAACGGCGCCGGCAAGACCACGCTGATCAACCTGCTGACCGGCGTGCTGCAGCCGACCGAGGGCCGGATTCTGCTCGAGTGGCCGCGACATCACCGAACTGGCACCGCACCAGCGGGTCGCGCCGCGGCTGGTGCGCACCTTCCAGATCAACCAGTTGTTCGGCAATCTGACACCGCTGCAGACGCCTGGCACTGGCCGTCGGCAGCCGTCACGACGCGGCGCGACGCTGGTGGCAACCGCTGGGCAGCGACAGCCGCGATCGCAGACGGTGCGAGCCAATTGCTGCGACCAATTCCACCTGACCGACGTCACGCCGACCGGCCGACTCGCGTAGTTGCCCTACGGCAAGCGCCGCCTGCTCGAGATCGCCATGGCGCTGGCCTGCGAGCCGCGCGTGCTGTTGCTCGACGAACCGGTGGCCGGCGTGCCGGCAGGCGAGCGCAAGGACATTCTGGATACCGTCGCGGCGCTGCCGGCCGATGTGTCGGTGCTGCTGATCGAACACGACATGGACCTGGTCTTCAGCTTTGCCACCCGCATGACCGTGCTGGTCAACGGCGCGGTGCTGACCGAAGGCGACGCCGGCCGAAATCGCCGCGACGATCGCGGTCAAGGCGGTCTATCTGGGCCAGACGGTGGTGAACACATGCCTGACGCATTGCTCGAGGTCAGCGGCCTGACCTGTGGCTATGACGACGCGGTGGTGCTGACCGACGTCAGCTTCACGCTGCAGCCCGGCCACTCGCTGGCCCTGCTTGGTCGCAACGGGACGGGCAAGACCACGCTGCATCGACACCCTGGTCGGCGTCACCCGTCGCCACGCCGGGACGCATCACCTTGGCCGGGCGCGCAATCCATGCGCTGCCGGTCGCACGAGCGCGCGGCCGCCGGCATCGGCTGGGTGCCGCAGGAGCGCAATATCTTCAAGTCGCTCACCGTGGACGAAAACCTGACCGTCGTCGCGCGGCCCGGCGCGTGGACCGAGGCGCGTGTGTACGAGCTGTTTCCGCGCCTGGCCGAACGCAAGCGCAATCTCGGCACACAGCTCTCGGGCGGCGAGCAGCAGATGCTGGCCTTCGGTCGGGCCCTGGTGCTCAACCCCAGGCTGCTGTTGCTCGACGAGCCGCTCGAAGGGCTGGCACCGATCATCGTCGAGGAATTGCTGCGCGCGATCCGCCGCGTCACCCGCGACGAAGGGCTGACCGTCGATCGTCGTCGAGCAGCACCCGCACATGGTGCTCGGCGTGACCGACGACGCGATCGTTCTCGATCGCGGCGGCATCGCCTACCGGGCCGCCAGCGCTGGGCTGCTGGCCGACCCCACGCCGCTCGACACCTGGCTCGGCGTCGCCAGCCATTGACCCCCTTAGGAGACACCCCATGACCGCCCGCACTGCACCGCCGTTTCGCGCCGACCATGTCGGCAGCTTTCTGCGCCCGAAGTTCCTGCTCGACGCCCGCGAGCAGAAGGCCCGCGGCGAAATCACTGCCGCGCAACTGCGCAGCGTCGAAGACAAGGCGATCGCCGAGATCGTCAAGTTCCAGCAGGACGTCGGGCTGCAGAGCATCACCGACGGTGAGTTCCGCCGCACCTACTTCCACATCGACTTCCTTGAACAGCTTGGCGGCGTCAAGACCGACATCCCGGTCACGATCAAGAAGCCCGACGGCAGCGAAGAGCTGGCGCCGCCGGTCATGCGCGTGATCGACAAGGTGCGCCACGTGAAGGACATCCAGCGCGCCGACTTCGAGTACCTCAAGACGCCAGGTCGGCCAGACAGGTACGCCGAAGGTCACGATTCCCAGCCCGACGATGCTGCACTTTCGCGGCGGCCGCGCCGGCATCAGCAGGGAGCATTACCCGGAACTCGAGCCCGCGTTCTACGACGACGTGGCCGACGCCTATGGCGACGAGTTGCGCTCGCTGTACGACGCCGGCTGCCGCTACGTGCAGATGGACGACACCAACATGGCCTACCTGTGCGACGAGAAGATGCGCGAGGCTGCGCGCCAGCGCGGCGACGACCCCAACGAGCTGCCGCACCGCTATGCCACGTTCATCAACAAGGTGGTCGCGCACAAGCCGCCGGGCATGATGCTGGCGATGCACCTGTGCCGCGGCAACTTCAAGAGCACGCACGCCGCGGCCGGCAACTACGAGCCGGTGGCCGAGGCGCTGCTGGCCGAGATGAAGCTCGACGCCTACTTCATGGAATACGACGACGAGCGCAGCGGCGACTTCCGCCCGCTGCGCTACCTGCCCAAGGGCAAGATCGTCGTGCTCGGCCTGGTGACGACCAAGTTCGGCGAGATGGAAAGCAAGGACGCCCTGAAGCGCCGCATCGACGAGGCGGCGAAATACGCGCCGCTCGAGCAGTTGTGCCCTATCGCCGCAGTGCGGTTTCTCCAGCACCGTGCATGGCAACAACATCGCGGTCGAGGCCCAGCGCGCGAAGCTGAGGCTGGTGGTCGAGACGGCGGACGAAGTCTGGGGCTGAGCCCGGACGCTGAGGCACCCGGGCTCAGCGTGTCTCGCCGTTACGGCGCGACTGCGCTTCGAGCATCTGCTTGCGCCGGAACTCGCCCTGGCGCTCGAACATCCAGCCCGGGTACTCGGCCGGCAGGCGGCTGACCTCGTCGAGCTGCTGCGAGCTCGGCCGCGCTCAGCGTGAGCTGCGTCGCCGCCAGGTTGTCGGCCAGTTGCTCGGGCCGCTTGGCGCCGATGATCACGCTGGTGACCTGCGGCTGGTGCAGCAGCCAGGCCAGCGCGACCTGCGCCACCGACACGCCGTGCGCCTGCGCGATCGGGCGCATCGCGTCGATGCAGTCGTCAGGCGCGATCCGGTTCACCGGCGGGAAGTCGAAGCTGGTGCGCCGGCTGCCCGCTTCGCCTGCTGCTCGCGCCCGTACTTGCCGCTCAGCAGGCCGCCGGCGAGCGGGCTCCACACCATCAGGCCGACGCCTTCGCTGCTGCAGCATCGGGATCAGCTCGCGCTCGAGGTCGCGGCCGGCGATCGTGTAGTAGGCCTGCAGCGATTCGAAGCGCGCCAGGCCCAGCCGCTCGGCGATGCCGAGCGCCTTGACGATCTGCCACGCGGCCCAGTTCGAGACGCCGACGTAGCGCACGTGGCCCTGCCGCACCAGCTGGTCGAGCGCGCGCACGGTCTCCTCGATCGGCGTGGCCGGGTCGAAGCCGTGGATCTGGTAGAGGTCGATGTGGTCGAGCTGCAGCCGCTTCAGGCTGGCCTTGACGCCGTCGAGGATGTGGCCGCGCGAGGCGCCGCGCGCGTTCGGCCCGGGCCCGGTCTCGCCGAAGACCTTGGTGGCGACGACCACGTTCTCGCGCGGCACCTTCAGGTTCTTCAGCGCCTGGCCGGTGATCTGCTCCGACAGCGCCGCCGGCGTAGACGTCGGCGGTGTCGATGAAGTTGATGCCGGCGTCGAGCGCCTGGCCGACCAGCCGCTCGGCGTCGGCCTGCTGCAGCGTCGCCGATCTTGCCCCAGATGCCGTCGCCGCCGCCGAAGGTCATGGTGCCCAGGCAGAGCTCGGAGACGAACAGGCCGGTGCGGCCGAGGGGGTGGTTGCGCATGGTCGGCACCTCAATGGGTCTGTCTGCAGGCCGGGCGGGATCGCCACAGAACAACCCGCAGCATAGGCCCACGCGCCGTCACGCGCCGGTGTGGCGCACGACCGCGGATCCAGCCGTTAGCATGTCCTCCCCATTCACGGCCGGGTGGCTCGGAGGGCACGATGGACTTACGCGAACGGTTCGGACGCTCGTTACGGCTGGGCGTGATCGGCGGCGGGCCCGGTTCCTGGATCGGCCAGATGCACCGCAATGCGTCCGAAATGGACGGCTGGTTTCGCGTCGTGGCAGGCGTGCTCTCCAGCGATCCGGTGCGTTCGCGCGCGGCAGGGCTGCGGTGCGGCATCGATGCCGGGCGCAGCTACGGCGACGTGGCGGAGATGCTGCGTGCCGAAGCCGGGCGCGGCGATGGCATCGACGCGGTCGCGATCATGACGCCCAACGACACCCACTACCCGTATGCCGCAGCCGCGCTCGACGCCGGCCTCGACGTGGTCTGCGACAAGCCGGTCACTCACACCCACGCGCAGGCGCTCGACCTGGTCTCGCGAACGCACGCGCAGGGTCGCATCTTCGCCATCGCGCACGCCTACTCGGCCTACCCGATGATCCGCCACGCCCGGCAATTGGTGCGCGAGGGCGCGATCGGCGCGGTCCGGCTGGTGCAGGTGGAATACATCCAGAGCGGTCTGGCGACGCGGGTCGAAGACGGCGCGCGGTCCGCGCGGCTGCGCTGGGTGCTCGACACCCGAACGCAGCGGCCAGGCACTGGTGCTGAGCGCGATCGGCTGCCACGCCCAGCACCTGGCCTGCTTCGTGGCGGGCCTGCCGGTGGCCCGCGTTGCCGCCGACGTCGGCACCCTGATGCCCGGTCGCGAGGTGGTCGATCACGTATCGGCGCTGCTCGAGTTTGCCGGCGGTGCGCGCGGCACGTTCACCGTGACGCAGGCGGCGGCCGGCGCTGCCAACGACATCCGCCTGCGTATCTACGGGGAGAAAGGCCACCTCGACTGGTGCCACCGCAATTCGAGCGAGCTCGGGCTCGCGCTGCAGGGCGAGCCGCTGCGGAGCATCGACCGTGGCAGCGCGTTCCTGCCGCCGGAAATCATCGCCGCCGGGCGCACGCCGCGCGGGCACCCTGAGGGCCTGCGCGAGGCCTTTGCCAATATCTATGCCGAAGTGGCGCAGGCGCGCATGGCACACGCGCTGGGCGAGCCTTCGCCTGCGCGCCCCTTCCCGACGATCGAAGAAGGCGCACACACGATGGCGTTCATCGAGGCCTGCATTGCGTCGCAGGCGCGCGGCACGTGGGTCGCGGTGGCCGGCGCGCCAGGCTGAAGCACACCCGCCGCCGCAGCGGCGGCCTGGCCTACGGTTTGAGCTGGGCGCGGATCTCGCCGCCCTTGTTGGCCGCGGTATGGACGTTGACGTACAGCTCGCCCGCCTGGTAGGCCTTGAGCTGTTCAGGCGTCAGCTTGGCGCCGGCCGCGACCGACCAGACGCCGTCGCCGGTCTTGGTCAAGGGCACGATCACCGGCCCGTTCTTGCCCGCGGGTGCGATGTGAATGTGGGCCATGGTGCCATCCAGGCCGCTCGTGGTCACGGCGCCGCTGACTGCACCGTCGGCGGCGATCCTGATCGTGCTGGTCCCCGCGGCCGTCGTGCTCACCGGCGGGACTTCCTGAGCGCCGGAGAGTTGCAGACCGGAGTTCATGCCGCCGCCGAGATCGATGCTCGAACATGCGGCCAGCATCAGCATGGCCGTCGCGGCGGTCAGGATCTGGGCACGAAAACTAACGCTCATGGTGGTTCCTTGATCAGTTTGGGTCTTGGACAAGCGGCGCTTGCATGCGGGATACGTTGGCGACGGACGGTTTCATCCGCGGCACCCGCGCGATTGCCCCGGAGCCGCCTATCCGGCCCGCACACGCCGACGCAGCCACGGGCTGGCGCGATAGCGTTCGCCGCGATAGCAGGTATCGAGTGCGTCGAGCAATGCCACGACACCGTTCGGGCTCCACGACGCGAGCCACTCGAACGGGCCGCACGGATAGCTGACACCGAGCTTCATCGCGGCGTCGGCGCCCTCCGGGGTGCATACACCCTGCTGCACCGCATCGGCCGCTTCGTTGATCAACATCGCCACGGTGCGCGCGACCACCAGGCCCGGCGTATCGGCCAGGCGCTGCGGCGAGAAGCCGATGGCGGCGAGCCAGGCCGGCGCCTGATTGCACCAGATGCCGCTTGCGTCCTCGGGCAGGGCATAGGCCAGCGCGCTGCCGGCCGGCGCGGGCAGCACCAGCGGACGGTCGAACACAGCCACATCGGCGCTGCCCATTGATGACGCCCACTCGGCCGCGGTGCGGCCATCGGTGAGCACCAAGCGCGCGCCGTCGACGGCCAAGCCGGTCCAGCCGCTGCCGGCCACACGCGCCGGACCCCAGCCCTGCGCCGCAAGGGCCACGGTCGTCGCCTTTTCGAGCCAGTCGGCCACCGGGCCCTCGCCGTGCACCGACACCTCGCGCGCCGTTGCGGGCGCTTCGTGCACGGCGACCGGCAGCATCGGCGGGCCCGCAGCCTCGCCCTGGTAGCGATAGAAGCCCCGCCCGCTCTTGCGACCGAGCAGGCCGCCGTCGACCATCTCGCGCTGTAGTGGCGATGGCACGTAGCGCTTGTCGAAGAAGTTGGCCTCGTACACCGCCTGCGTCACTGCGAAATTGGTGTCGTGTCCGATCAGGTCCATCAGCTCGCATGGGCCCATGCGAAAGCCGGCCGAGCGCAGGCAGGCGTCGAGCACCTGCGGCGTGGCGGCCTGTTCGTGCAGCAGCGCCAATGTCTCGGCGTAGTACGGTCGGGCGATGCGGTTGACGATGAAGCCCGGTGTCGAGCGTGCATGCACCGCCGTCTTGCCCCAGGCACCGGCCAGCTCGAACGTCGCCTGCGCAACCGCCGTGTCGGTGTGCAGGCCGGTCACCACCTCGACCAGCTTCATCAGCGGCACCGGGTTGAAGAAGTGCAGGCCGACGACGCGGCCCGGGTGCCGCAGGCCATTGGCGATGGCCGTGACCGAAATCGACGACGTGTTGGTGGCCAGCACGCAATCGGGCTTGACCAGCGGTTCGAGTTGCTGGAACAGGGTGCGCTTGGCGTCGAGCTTTTCGACGATCGCCTCGATGACCATGCCGACACCGCTGATGCCTTCCAGCGCGTTGATCGGCTCGATGCGGGCCAGCGCCGCCTTGGCCGCGGCGGCTTTGAGTTTGCCCTTGGACACCAGGCCATCAAGCGTGACACCGAGTTTGGCAGCCGCCTGTCGTGCGGCATCCGGCCGCGCATCGAACAGCTTCACACGGTGCCCGGCCTGCGCCGCGACTTGTGCGATGCCGGCACCCATGATGCCGGCGCCAACGATCAGGAGATCGACGCCATCGAGCTTGGTGGCGGTCATGGCAGGCTCCAGGGTGGCGACCGCTTGCCCAGGAACGCGGCAAAGCCCTCACGTGCTTCGTCGCCGGCGCGAACGCGGCTGATTGTCTGTGCACTGAATTCGCGCACCGTGGTCGTGATCGGCCCGACCTCGAGCTGGGCGAAGAGTTGCTTGATCTCGCGTTGGGCGTCGGGACCACCGGCCAGCAGTTCGCTGACGGCCTCGTCGACCGCCGCGTCGAGTTGGGCCAGCGGCACGACCCTGTGCACCAGGCCGATCGCCAACGCGTCGGCGGCGCCAATCCGCGTGCCCGAGAGCGCCAGTCGCCCGGCGTGGCGCTTGCCGACGGCATTGACGAGGTAAGGCCCGATGACGGCGGGCAGGATGCCGAACCTGGCTTCGCTGACGGCGAAACCCGCGTCCTCGGCGGCGATCGCGATGTCACAGACACAGGCCAGGCCGACACCGCCACCCAGCGCCGCGCCCTGCACACGCGCGATCGTCGGCTTGGGTACGGATTCGATTCGCGCGAGCATGGCCGCGAAACGTCGCGCGTCGTCGAGGTTGGCCTCGCGTGACGCGCGGCTGGCGCGCTGCATCCACTGCAGATCGGCACCGGCGCTGAAGTGCCTGCCCTCGCCAGCGAGCACGATCACCCGCACGGCGCGATCCTCGGCCAGGCGCGCAAAGGCCGCGTCGAGCTCGGCAATCATGGCCTCGTCGAAGGCGTTGAACAGTGCCGGGCGCACCATCGTCACCTGGGCTACGCCTTCGGCCCGCATCGTGATTGTCAAAGCAGCCATCAGTAGGTTTCCAGGTGCAAGCGGGCTTCGGACTTCAGCGCCGCGGCGATCGCATCCCACGACAGATCGGCCTGCTCCGCCACGTCGCGCAGCGCCTGCACGACGCCCTCCTCCATGGCCTTGAGGCCGCAGACGTAGAAGTAGGCGTTCGGATCGGCGAGCAAGGCGGCGAGATCGGCCGCGCGCTCGCGCATTACGTCCTGCACGTAACGCTTGGGCTTGCCCGGCTCGCGCGAGAAGGCGAAGTTGATGTCGATGAAATCCTTGGGCAGGTTCTGCAGCGGACCGAAGTAAGGCAACTCCTGCTGACTGCGGGCGCCGAAGAAGAGCATCAATTTGCCGCCCTCGAAACGGCCCGAAGCGCGCAGGCGCCGGCGCCACTCGGTCATGGACCGCATCGGCGCACTGCCCGTTCCGGTGCAGATCATGACGATGTGACTCTTCGGGTGGTTGGGCATCAGGAAGCTGGCGCCGAACGGGCCAATCACCTGCACCTTGTCGCCGACCTTCAGATCGCACAGGTAGTTGCTGGTGACGCCGCGTGCCGGCCGGCCCTGGTGGTCCTCGAGCACGCGCTTGACGGTCAGCGAGGCGTTGTTGTAGCCCGGCCGCTCGCCGTTGCGCGGGCTGGCGATCGAATACTGCCTTGGATGGTGCGGGCGGCCGTTGGCGTCGATCCCGGGCGCGACGATGGCGATCGACTGCCCTTCGAGCAGCGGCATCGGCATGGCGCCGAAGTCGAGCACGATGTGGTGGGTGTCGTATTCACGCCCGACTGCGGTGACCCGTGCGTTGCCCGTCACCGTGGCGCTGATCGACTTCTCGGGCGCCTTCGGCCCATACAGGTTGGTGTAGGCGTGCGCAGCAGACCATGGCGGCAGCTTGGCGCCATAGCTCGGGCTGCCGACGTCCGCCGGGCCGTCTGCTGTGGCCGGCAGCGCTGGCGCGGCCAGTGCGAAGTCCTGCACGGCCGCCACACCGGGCGGTCCCAGCGGCGCAGCATTCGACGCTGGCGGCAGCTCGTCCCAGCCGAGCTGCGCGTCGACGCTGTAGGCCTCGGACCGCAACACGATGCGCCAGTTGTCGATCGATCCGGTGGGGCACGGCGTGATGCAATCCATGCACAGGTTGCACTTGCCGACATCGACCACATAGTTGCGGTCGTCATGCGTGATCGCGCCGACCGGACAAGTCGCTTCGCAGGTGTTGCAGCGGATGCAGATCTCGGGATCGATCAGATGCTGCTTGATGACAGCGGGTTCGGGTGCGCCCATCTCAATGACACTTCCACACCGTTCGCAGATTCAGCGCGTTGCGACAGGCGGCACCCGGCAAGGGCTCATGCTGGAGCGGTCTACGCTTCGCTCCGACTTCGCTGCGGTGCTCGGCCTGGGGTCGCGCCGCACAACTCGCTACGTTCGCTGCGCTCACTGCGCTCGGACAACCGCGGCGAGTCAGTCCACGAAGCGCGCTGCGCGCGCCGACCCCAGCCCTGTGCTCCTCGCCGCCCCACAAATCGCCCCTGCCGGGCATCGTCTGCCGCGAAGTCCAACTGCGGTGGTGTGCGTTTGCAATCCACCGTCGAACCTGCAAAGGCGCGCCCGGGTGGGTGGCAGCGCGCCTGCGGGGCGCCGAGGAGGCGAGCCCAGGCACAAACGGTCCAAGGGACCGTTTGTGCCTGGCGAGCGGCCGGGCCTGCTGGCCCGGCGCGGCCTGCAAGGCCAGGGCTTGTGGCCCGCGCGCGCAAGCGCGCCACGTCAACTGCCTTGTCGCACCCTGTCTGAGCGTAGCGAACGCCAGTGAGCGCAGCGAGTTGTGCGACGGGCCACAAGGCCGAGCACCGCAGGGCAGTCGGTGCGCAGCACCGACCGCTCCGCCGAAGCGCTGCCGCCTGCCTGGGTGCGACTTTGCCGCGCCATGGCTCGCAACCAGCACCCGAAAGTTCGCCGATGCGACGATCACGGACAGCGGTTGCCCACTTGGGCCACTGCGCAGCGTCGATGGAAACGCGTTCAACGCGCTTGAGAATTTCATCCTAATTGAATCTGACGTATTCGAAGTCGACCGGCTGGCGGTTGATGCCCATCACCGGGGGCGCAATCCAGTTCGCGAACTTGCCAGGCTCGACGACGCGACCCATCAATGATGCGACAAAGGCGCGGTCCTGGATGCTCGGCAGCCATTTGTCGACATTGGCCTGCCACTCGGCCTCGCCCACCACGCGGCCGTCGGGTGAGACCTTCACACCGGACAGCGCGCCGATGTTGCGGTGAAACGCCTTGTGCGGCACCGTCAGGCGGTGCG
Organism: uncultured beta proteobacterium; assembly: GCA_963779435.1. Taxonomy (GTDB): domain Bacteria; phylum Pseudomonadota; class Gammaproteobacteria; order Burkholderiales; family Burkholderiaceae_C; genus CADEEN01. The sequence goes on from CAVZYL010000006.1 coordinate 86,303, forward strand.
GCAGACCGGCCTTCTCGAGCACCTTGTTCCAGCGGCCCACGCCGGCCACCGAGTCCTTGATGAAGTCGTCGCGCAGGACTTCGTTCAGCGCGTTGAGCAGCGGCACTTCCTTCTCGACCAGTTGCCCGCCGACGGCCTCGAGCACCGGGTAGGTGCGGCCTTTCAGCAGGTGATCGTCGTCGCGCTTGCCTTCCTCGAAGCGCCCCTTCAATCCGCTCGAGTAGAACGTGGCCGCATTGCTCGACTGGTCGGCACCGAAGAGGTCGATAGTCACGCTGTAATGGAAGTTGATGTAGCGCTGGATCGTCGGCAGATCGATCACGCCGGCCGCGCGAAGACGTGTGACGTCGTCGGTCTTCAGTTCGTTCATTGCCGCGGCCGTCCTGGCGATGACGCGCGACACGCCGCTCTCGCCGACGAACATGTGGTGCGCTTCCTCGGTGAGCATGAACTTGGTCGTGCGGGCCAGCGGGTCGAATGCGCTCTCGGCCAGCGCGCAAAGCTGGAACTTGCCATCGCGGTCGGTGAAGTACGTGAACATGAAGAACGCCAGCCAGTCCGGCGTCTGTTCGTTGAACGCACCGAGGATGCGCGGGTTGTTCGCGTCACCGCTGCGACGCTCGAGCAGGGCTTCGGCCTCTTCGCGGCCGTCGCGGCCGAAGTGCTTGTGCAGCAGGTAGACCATGGCCCACAGGTGCCGGCCCTCCTCGACGTTGACCTGGAACAGATTGCGCAAGTCGTACTGGCTCGGGCACGTGAGGCCCAGGTGGCGTTGCTGTTCGACCGACGCCGGCTCGGTGTCGCCCTGCGTGACGATGATCCGGCGCAGGTTGGCGCGGTGTTCGCCGGGCACGTCCTGCCAGGCCTTCTCGCCCTTGTGGTCGCCGAAATGGATCTTGCGTTCGGTGTCACTGGGATTGAGAAAGATGCCCCAGCGGTAGTCGCGCATCTTGGTGTGGCCGAACTGGGCCCAGCCCTGCGGGTCGACGCTGACCGCGGTGCGCAGGTAGACATCGAAATCGGTCGAGCCCTCCGGGCCGACGTCGGCCCACCAGTGCAGGAAATTCGGCTGCCAGCCCTCGAGGGCGCGCTGCAGTGCACGGTCCTGGCCGAGGTTGACGTTGTTGGGGATCTTCTCGCTGTAGTCGATGGTGGTCATTGGTCTCTCCAAATCAAATGCAGATTGGGTCGCGCTCGCCTACCAAGCAGACGCCGCGGATCCGGCTTTGCCGGGCCGCTGGCGGCGCCCCGAGGGCCACGCAGTGGCCCGTTCCGGCCCACAGGGGGCGCGGCGAAGCCGTTACGGGGGTGGTCACACTCTGTTCCAGTCGAAGGCGGCCTTCTCGCCCTTGCCATAGACCTTGAGCGCGCCCTTCTCACCGACCGCATTCGGGCGCTGGAAGATCCAGTTCTGCCACGCGGTCAGGCGGCCGAAGACGCGGGTAAACAGGTTCTCCGGACCGTTGAAGCGCAGGTTGGCCTCCATGCCGGTCAGTGCGTCGGGCGACATCGAGACCCGCTCCTCGATCGCGATGCGCACCTCGTCGGCCCAGTCGATATCGTCGGGGTTGCTCGTCACGAGACCGATCGCAAACGCCGCATCGGCGTTCAGTGCCTGTCCGATCCTGGCGCGCACGGCGTCCAGCGCCGGCTGCTCGTCGTAGAAACGGCGCTGCAGGCGGCTCTGGCCCGTGATCATCGGGTAGAGGCTGAAATTGGCATCGGAGAGCGTGAGCTTGGGTGCCCTGTCTTCGTCGTCGGGCATGGCCAGCATGTAGCTTCGGTCGCAGGCCAGCGCCAGTTCGAGCAGCGTGCCGGCAAAGCACGAGCCCTGCTCCACCAGTGCAAACAGGCTGCGCGAGGACACGTCGAGGCGGCTGAAGGTGCGACGCAGCAGGCCGATCGTTTCACGCACCAGCCAATGATGCTTGTGCGCCAGCAGGGTCGCATCCAGCGCCAGCACGGCTGCGGCGTCGCCTTCGGTCTTGATCAACCAGGTGCCGATACCGGGCTCGTTGGTGCGCATCGAGAGGATGGCATCCTCGAGTTCGCGCGCCATGGCCAACGGGTACCAGGCGGCGCCGGCGCCTTCGATTCCGGCAACGTCCGACGGCTGCGCGAGCGTCGGCGCCTTGACGGTGAATGTCGCGACGCGCTTGGCGCGGTCGATCTCGACCTCGACATGCACATACCGCAGCGCGTCGGCCTCGCCCGTTCGCGCGAGCGGTGACAGTGCCACGCCCTTGCCATCGGTGGGTCGATCACTTTGCGCGGCCAGATGCAGTGCACGCTCCTGCACCTTGCTCGCGAAGTCCTGCGGCTTGGCGATGTCGTCGACCAGACGCCAGTCCTTCGCCTTCTGACCGCGCACGCCTTCGACGCTGGTGCAGAACAGATCGGCCAGATCGTGCCGCACGTGGCGTTTGTCGGTGACGCGGGTCAGGCCGCCGGTGCCTGGCAGTACCCCTAGCAACGGCACCTCGGGCAGGCTGACGGCGCTCGCGCGGTCGTCGACGAGGATGATCTCGTCGCAGGCCAACGCCAACTCATAGCCGCCGCCGGCGCAGGCGCCATTGACGGCAGCCAGGAACTTCAGGCCACTGTGTTTCGACGAATCTTCGAGGCCGTTGCGTGTTTCGTTGGTGAACTTGCAGAAGTTGACCTTCCAGGCATGGCTGCTGACACCGAGCATGAAGATGTTGGCCCCAGAACAGAAGACCTTGTCCCTGGCACTGGTGAGGACCACGGTGCGCACCTCGGGGTGCTCGAAGCGCACGCGGTTGATGGCGTCGTTGAGTTCGATATCCACGCCCAGGTCGTAGCTGTTGAGCTTGAGCTTGTAGCCCGGCGCCAGGCCCGCGTTTTCGTCGAAGTCGGCGGCCAACGTGGCCACCGGGCCCTCGACCCGCAGCTTCCAGTGCCGGTATTTCGAGGGGTGGGTCTGGTAGTCAACGATGGGGGGCGCGTTCAAAGGACTCTCCTCGACATGAGTGCGCAATGGCGGCAAGCCGCGCATGCAATTACTGCATCATACTGCATATTATCCCGGAAACAAGCATTTTCTTGCATAAGCGGCCGAATTTCAGCCATGCATCCGAAGCGCACGCCGAACCAGATCGCGCAACGCGAGAAACGTCGGCTGCAGCGGCTGCGCGCTGGTATCGAGCCTGAACTCGGCCTTGGAGTAGAACGCCGCGCGACCCGACAGGATGCCCTTCAGATCGGCCATTGCCTCCCTGCTGGCGGCCATCGGCCGTAGGTCGCCCTGGGCCGTGACGCGCTTCATGTGGTCCTCGGGATCGGCCTGCAACCAGACGGTCGTGCAATGGGCCAGCAGCAGGTTGAAGGTGGCCGCGTCGGAGACCAAGCCGCCGGGTGTGGCGATCACCGCCTCGGGATGGATCTGGATCGCCTCTTCCAGCGCTCGGCGCTCGTAGCGGCGGTAGGCATTCTGACCGTACAGCGCCTGGATCTCGGCCACGCTGCAGCCGGCAAACTTCTCGATCTCGCGGCTGAGTTCGACGAACGTGAAACCCAGGTCCTCGGCCAGCATCTGTCCGAGGGTTGACTTGCCGGCGCCGCGCAAGCCGATGAGCGCCACCCGCGGGCTGCGCGCCGCATTGCCGCCCCCGGTACCCAGCATCTCGCCGACGGCCACCCGCACCCGGTGCAACGTCGCCTCGTCGCGGCGTTCCAGCAACTCGCGCAGCAGCAGCCATTCGGCCGACGACGTCGTCACGTCGCCAAGCAGTTCGGCCAACGCGCACTGCAATGCACCGGCGACCTGCAGCAGCACCAGGATCGAGGCATTGCCGACACCGTACTCGAGGTTGGCCAGATGGCGCTCGGACACGTCGGCTGCCAGTGCCACCGCCTTGCGTGTCATGCCGCGGCGCGAGCGCAACGCGCGTACCCGCTCGCCGAGCGCCACCAGGAAGGGGTTCTTCGATTCGGCGTCGGCGCTGGCGGGCTCAAACTTCGAGGCGGGCGCTGAGACCGAATCACGCACTATCGTGCTTGACATTGCAATGCATTCCAATTACGGTGAGTATAGGCACAATAATTCATCCATCCAGAATTCGCAACCCAGGAGCCAGCGTGCCCGCCAGTGACTTGCGCCAACAGCTTGCCGACTTGACCGGACGCATCGCGGGTCGCGCGCTCGACGCGGAACTCGACGCCTGGCTTAACCGCGAATTCGGCGCCGCGAGCACCACCTTTGCGCAACTCAAGCAGGCCTGCGAGGCCGGCGTGGCCGAAGGTTGGCTGTGCATGCGAGAAGGCGACGGCATCCGCTACGGGCGGATCTTCAAACCGGCGCCAGACCTGCACGGCTATTCGGTCGACGTGGTCGACATGCGCGACATCGCGGGTCCACACCACAGCCACCCCAACGGCGAGATCGACCTGATCATGCCGATCGCGGGCGATGCGCTGTTCGATGGCCGCGCCGCCGGCTGGCTGGTGTGCGCGCCGGGTAGCGCACACCGCCCGACGGTATCGAACGGCCGCGCCCTGGTGCTGTACCTGTTGCCCGAAGGTCGCATCGACTTCACCCGCAGTGACGGCGCTGCAACGCCCTGATGGAGACACCGAGATGAGCGCGACACCTTTCGTACCGCCGCCGCCGACCCCATTCAACTTCGCGCAGCATCTGCTCGGTCGCAATGCGGTGCGGCCGGACAAGGTGGCCTATATCGACGATGCGGGTCGCCTGAGCTTTGGCGAACTCGAGACGCGCGTGCGCCGCCTCGCTGCGGCATTGCGCGCCGCGCACATCCGGCGCGAAGAGCGCGTGCTGCTGCTGATGCACGACTGCAACGACTGGCCGGTGGCATTTCTTGGCGCAATGTATGCCGGCATCGTCCCGGTCGCGGTGAACACCCTGCTCACTACCGACGACGTGGCCTACATGCTGCGCCACTGCCGCGCGCAGGCCGCGCTGGTGTCCGCTGCCCTGCTGCCGACGCTGCAGGCCGCGCTCGAACAGGGCACGCACGAGGTCAAGACGGTCATCGTCTCGCGATCCGGTGCGGGCCTGCCGCAGGGCGCGATTGCGTTGGACACCTTCATCGATCGCCACGCCCCGCTCGCCGAGGCTGCCGACACCGGCCCCGACGACCCCGGCTTCTGGCTCTACTCGTCGGGTTCGACCGGACGGCCCAAGGGCACCGTGCACACTCACGCCAACCCTTACTGGACGGCCGAGTTGTACGGCACGGCGGTGCTCGGCGTCAGCGAGAGCGACGTCTGCTTCTCGGCGGCCAAGCTGTTCTTCGCCTACGGCCTGGGCAACGCGCTCAGCTTTCCGCTCAGTGTCGGCGCGACCACGATCCTGATGGCCGAGCGGCCGACGCCCGACGCCGTCTTCAAGCGCTGGACCGAGCACAAGCCGACGCTGTTCTTCGGCGCGCCGACCGGCTTCGCCGGCATGCTGGCCGCGCCCAACCTGCCAGCCAGGCAGGCCGTCGCCCTGCGCCTCGCGTCGTCGGCCGGCGAGGCCCTGCCGGCCGAACTCGGTCAGCGCTTTCGCGCGCACTTCGGCGTCGACATCGTCGATGGCATCGGTTCGACCGAGATGTTGCATATCTTCCTGTCCAACCTGCCCGATCGCGTGCGCTACGGCACCACCGGTTGGCCGGTGCCGGGCTACGAGATTGAGCTGCGCGGCGACGACGGCAGCCCGGTCGCCGACGGCGAGACCGGCGACCTCTACATCCGCGGCCCCAGCGCGGCTCTGATGTACTGGGGCAACCGCGAAAAGTCGCGCGAGACGTTCCAGGGCGCATGGACCAAGAGCGGCGACAAGTACGTGCGCAATGCCGACGGCAGCTACACCTACTCGGGCCGTAGCGACGACATGCTCAAGGTCAGCGGGATCTATGTTTCGCCGTTCGAGGTCGAGGCGACACTGGTGCAGCACCCCAGCGTGCTCGAAGCGGCCGTGATCGGCGTGACCGATGCCGAGGGCCTGACACGCAGCAAGGCCTTCGTCGTGCTCAAAGCCGGCCAGACCAGCACCGAGGCCGAGCTCAAGGCCTTCGTGAAAGACCGCCTTGCGCCCTACAAGTACCCACGCGCGATCGAGTTCATCAGCGAGTTGCCCAAGACCGCGACAGGCAAGATCCAGCGCTTCAAGCTGCGCGAGCTGGAAGCCAAGGCGTGAGTCCGGCCCTCGGGCCGGCAGCGAACGGGGCTTGCGCCATGCGGCCGGCGGGTTCGTGGTGCAATGCGCGTCGCCTTTCGCCGGCTTTTGTTGCGTGATCACCAGGAGAATCTTCGTGGGAAGAACCAGAATCGGTTTCGGCATGCTGCTCGGCTTGATCGTTGTCCCCATCGTGATGGCGCAAGTGCCGCAAAACACCAATATCCGAGGCGTGGTCACGGCATTCGACGGCAATACCGTCGCGCTCAAGGCTCGCGACGGCAGCGCGCTCGAGGTGTTGCTGCCCGAAGGCCTTGCCGTATCGGGCACCAAGGCCATCACGCTGGCCGATCTCAAGCCGGGCATGTCGCTGGGTGTCACCACGGTCAAGCGCGCCGACGGCCAGATCGTGGCCATCGATGTTCGTCCGATCCCGGCCACGGCCCGATTGGGCTTGTCGCCATTCGACCTGCAGCCCGACTCGACGATGACGAATGCCATCCTCGACGCCCAAATTGCATCGATGACCGGCACCGAACTGACGCTCAACTACAAGGACGGCACGCTCAAGGTGCTGGTCCCGGCGGGCACGCCAATGTCGCAGGCGATCCCTGGCAACCGCTCCGACATCAAGCCCGGCGAGACCGTGTTCATCGCCGCCCGGCCGGGCCCAGACGGCAAGTTGACCGCGGCGCGGATCCAGGTCAGCACCAACGGCGTCAAACCGACCCAGTGAACGGGCCGGCCCAGCGCCTTGAGCGACACCGCCGCATTCGCCGAGATCGACTGGGCCGGTCGCCCGGTTCGGATCGAATATCAATGGATCGCGCGCGCGCGCAGCGATGCCGCGCTGATCGTCTTCCTGCACGAAGGCCTCGGCTCGCTGGCGATGTGGCGCGACTTTCCACGCCGCCTGTGCGACGCCGCCGGTTGCCGCGGCCTGGTCTACTCGCGCCCCGGCTACGGCCGCTCCACGCCGCGCGCTGCGGATGAAGCCTGGGGCCTGGACTTCATGCACCGCCAAGCGCATGAGGTCCTGCCCGCGCTGCTGGCCGGCCTGGGCGTGGACAGCGCGGCCGCGCCACCCTGGCTGTTCGGCCACAGCGACGGTGCGTCGATCGCGCTGCTGTATGCCGCCCGCTGGCCAGAACGCATTGCGGGGGCCATCGTGCTGGCGCCGCACATCCTGGTCGAAGAACTCTCGGTAGCCAGCATCGCCAAGGCCCGCGATGCCTACCGCGACACCGACCTGCGCGCACGCCTGGCGCGCCATCACGACGACCCCGACTCGGCGTTCTGGGGCTGGAACGACGTCTGGCTGCAGCCGCAATTCAGATATTGGTCGATCGAGGACGAGATCGGCGCGATACGATGCCCGCTGCTCGCGGTACAGGGCCGCGACGACGAGTACGGCACACTCGAGCAGATTCACGGCATCGCGCGGCGCGTACCACCGACGCAAGTACTCGAGCTACCCGATTGCGGTCACTCGCCGCAGCGTGACCAACCCGAACGCGTGATCGCCGCCAGTACGCAATTCATGCAACAACAACGCGCCCGTCGATGAGCCTTGCCACCTTCCTGATCCAGTGCCTGAATGCGCTGCAGTACGGGCTGCTGTTGTTTCTCGTCGCCTCGGGCCTGACGCTGATCTTCGGCATCATGGGCGTCATCAACCTGGCGCACGGCAGCTTTTACATGATCGGCGCCTACATGGCCTATGCGCTGGCACCCTTCGTCGGCGCCACGTTCGGTGGTGGCTTCTTCGCCACGCTGGCGGTCGGCCTGGTGCTCGCGGTCCTGTTCGGCTATCTGCTCGAGTGGGCGTTCTTCAGCTTTCTCTACGAGCGTGAACACCTGCAGCAGGTGTTGATGACCTACGGCCTGATCCTCGTATTCGAGGAACTGCGCAGCCTGATCGTCGGCGACGACGTGCACGGTGTGGCGCCGCCCCCCTTGCTGGCCGGCACATTGCCGCTTGGCGAGTTGATGACCTACCCGGTGTATCGGCTCTTCATCTCCGGTGTGTGCCTGGCGCTGGCACTGGGCATGTACTTCGTGTTCACGCGCACGCGGCTGGGCATGATGATCCGCGCCGGCAGCACGAACCGCGAGATGGTGCAGTCGCTCGGCATCGACATCAAGTTCCTCTACCGCGTGGTGTTCGCCGCCGGCGTGGCCATCGCCGTGCTGGCCGGCATGGTCGCCGCGCCGGTGTCGTCGGTCTACCCCGGCATGGGCGGCACGGTGCTGATCATCTGCTTCGTCGTCGTCGTCATCGGCGGCATCGGCTCGATCCGCGGCGCGCTGCTGGCGTCGCTGCTGATCGGTGTCGTCGACACCTTCGGCAAGGTCTTCGTGCCGCAGGCGGCCGGCGTGCTCGTGTACGTGCTGATGGCGCTGATCCTGCTCTGGAAACCCGACGGCCTGTTCAAGGCCGGCGATGACCCTCGATGAATCGCTCCAAGCTGCTGTTCGTCGCGCTGGCCTTCGGCGCACTCGCGCTGTGGCCGCTGGCGGCCGGCAACTACGGCATCGACCTGGTCACCAAGATCATGATCTATGCCATCTTCGCCCTCAGCCTCGAGTTGCTGGTCGGCGGCACTGGCCTGGTCTGTTTCGGCCAGGCAGCGTTCTTCGGTGTCGGGGCCTATGCCACGGTGCTGCTGTCACCCGCCGACGCTGCGGCCTCGGTGCTGTGGCTGTTGCCGGCCTGCGTGCTGCTGGCGGCACTGTATGCGCTGGCGGTGGGCGCACTGTCGGTGCGCACCCGCGGCGTGTACTTCATCATGGTCACGCTGGCCTTTGCCCAGATGGCGTACTACGTGGTCCACGACACGCCGCTCGGCGGCGGCACCGACGGCATCTACCTCAACGCCCGACCCGTGATCGGCGGCTGGCTCGACCTGGGCAAGCCATTGCCGCTCTACGGCTTCACGCTGGCCTGCCTGGCCGGCGTGTTCGTCGGTCTGGCACTGCTGCTGCGCTCGCGCCTGGGCCGTGCGTTGGCCGGCATTCGCGTCAACGAGCAGCGCATGCGCGCGACGGGCTTCTCGACCTATCCGTACAAGCTGGCGGCGTTCACCGTTTCGGGCGGCATCGCCGGGCTGGCGGGCTTCCTGTTCGCGGTCAAGGACGGCCTGGTCAATCCCGAGTTGATGAGCTGGCACCTGTCGGGCGCGGTGCTGATCATGATCATCCTCGGCGGCCTCGGTCACCTGCGTGGCGCACTGATCGGCGCCTTCGCCTTCGCCCTCCTGCAGGAGCTGTTCAAGTCGGAGGCGATCTTCGGCGCGTTCGCCAAACACTGGCTGCTCGGCCTGGGCCTGACCATCATCGCCAGCGTCGCCCTGTTGCCGCGCGGCCTGGTCGGGGTGCCGGCGCAATTGCGCGAGCGGCTGCTCGGCAGGCGCGGCACCTTGCGCGGCACACGGGGCGGTGCGTGATGCCTACGAGTGACGTGTTGCTGCGCGGACGCGCCATCACGCGGCGCTGGGGCGGCCTGGTGGCCGTGGATCGCGTGTCGATCGATCTCGACCGCGGCAGCGTGCACGCGGTCATCGGTACCAACGGCGCGGGCAAGTCCACGCTGGTCAACATCCTTTCGGGGGAGATCGCGGCATCGGCCGGCCAGGTCGAACTGCTGGGCAAGGATGTGACCGCCTGGCCGCAACCCCGGCGCGCGCGCGCCGGCCTGGGCCGCAGCTACCAGCGCAGCACCATCTACCCGAGCTTTTCGGTGTTCGAGAACTGCCGTCTCGCCGCGCAAGCGCGTGCGCAAAAGCCCTGGCACTGGTGGCAGGACGCGCAACGCTGCGATGTCAGCACGGCTGCGGCCCGGGCCGCAGCCGGTCGCGCCGGCCTGGCCGGCCTGCTCGATCGGCCCGCGGGCCTGCTTTCACACGGCGAGAAGCGCCAGCTCGAAATCGCGATGTGCCTGGCCACCGAGCCCGAGGTCCTGCTGCTCGACGAACCGCTGGCCGGCATGGGTGCCGAGGAAACCGAGCGCATGCTGGCGCTGCTGGCCGACCTGCGATCCGGCCACGCGATCCTGCTCGTCGAGCACGACATGGACGCGGTGTTTCGCATCGCCGACCGCATCACCGTGATGGTCAACGGCGCGGTGATCGCATCGGACACGCCCGAAGCGGTGCGCGCCAGTCCCGAGGTGCAGGCGGCCTACCTGGGAGGCGACGACGGTGGCGGCTGACCTGATCCTCGACGCCCGCGCGATCCACGCCTGGTACGGCGCCAGCCACGTGCTGCGCGGCGTCGACTTGACGATCCACCGCGGCCAGACCGTCGGCCTGCTCGGCCGCAACGGGATGGGCAAGAGCACGTTGATCCGCACGCTGCTGGGCCACGTGACTCAGCGCGAAGGCCGCATCCATCTGTTCGGGCAGGACATGTCCACAGCTCGCCCGCATCAGGTGGCCCGGCTGGGCGTGGCCTACGTGCCCGAGGGCCGCGGTGTGTTTCCCAACCTGTCGGTGCGCGAGAACCTGGTGATGGCCGCGCGCCGCGGCCGCGATGGCCGCAACGACTGGACCATCGGCCGCGTCCTCGAAACCTTTCCGCGCCTGCAGGAGCGACTGACGCACCTCGGCGCGCAATTGTCGGGTGGCGAGCAGCAAATGCTCTCGATCGGCCGCGCGCTGATGACGCACCCCGAGTTGATCATCCTCGACGAAGCCACCGAGGGCCTGGCACCGCAGATCGTGGCCGACATCTGGCGCGTCATCAGCACCATCCGTGCCAGCGGAATCGCCACGTTGATCGTCGACCGCGACTACCGCAAGGTGCTGGCGCAGAGCGACCAGGCCATGGTGCTGCAAAAGGGCAGCGTCGTGCTGTCCGGTCCGGCGCAGGCACTGCGCGAGAGCGACCGACTGGCCTCCTACCTCGGCGTCTGATACGCATTCAGGTTCAATCACTGTGGCAACAGTGGCGCGGCAAAGGCGCACCCGGGCGGGCGCGCCTTTGCGGGACCAAGGGTGTTGCGCGGTGGACCACCACTGCAGTTGGCCTTCGCGGCGGGCGGTACCCGGCAGGGGCGATTTGTGGGGCGGCGAGGAGGTGAGCAGGGACACAAACGGTCCAGTGGACCGTTTGTGCCTTGCGAACGGCCGGGCCTCCCGGCCCGGCGCGGCCTGCAAGGCCAGGCCTGGGGTCGGCGCGCGCAGCGCGCTTCGTAAACTGACTCGCCGCGGTTGTCCAAGCGCAGTGAGCGCAGCGAACGTAGCGAGTTGTGCGGCGCGACCCAGGCCGAGCACCGCAGCGAAGTCGGCGCAAAGCGCCGACCGCTCCAGCATGAGCCCCTGCCGGGTGCCGCCTGCCGCGATGCGCAGGACCAACGCAAGAACAGGCAGCCGCGACCAGCCACACTGGGCCGATTGCAAGCTGCCCGTGTCACACAACACGCAGCGCCTCCGAACCAACGTGCCGTCCAGCGTCGGGTGAATTGCCCTGCTCACGCGCAAACAACTCCCGCACCCGCGTACGCAGCCAGGCGTGTGCCGCATCGCTGGTTGCACTTTGGTGCCAGACCATGCGCACGGCGTAGCGTGGGCCGTGACCTGGCAATTCCCACACCCGCACCGGCCAACGCACCGCGAGCGAGTCGGCGAACATCTTCGGCACGATGGCCAGCAGGTCGGTGCAGGTCACCAGATCCGGCAGCGCAGCGTAGTGGCGCACCCGAACGACGGCGCGCTCGTTGAGCCCGAGCCGGGTCAGCATTTGTTCGACGCTGCCATGGAAAGTGGCTGTCGGTGCCGCGACCGCCAGCGCAGCGCGTGACAGTTGCTGCGTCGTCAATGACTTGCCGGCGCGGCCGACGGCGGGCCGCCAGTGGCTGCCGGTGATGGCCACGAACTGCTCGTGGAACAGCGCTTCACTGGCGATGCCGGCGTGCTCGGGTTGCAGGATCCCAATCGCCAGATCGATGTCGCGCGCTTCGAGTGCGGCGCTCAGCCGCGCGGACTCGACCGCCACGTTCGACACCTGGCTCGCCGGCGATTCAGTGCGCATGGACTGCGCCAGCGGGGTCAGAAACATCATCTCGCCCAGGTCCGACAGCGACAGCCGCCAGTGCACCTGCGCGCTGGCTGGATCGAAGCTCTCGCCACGGCACAGTTGGGCCTCGAGGGCGTGCAGGTAGGTTGCCACTGCTGGCGCGATGCGCTGTGCGAGGCGCGTCGGGTGCAGCCCGCTGGGCGAGCGCACGAACAAATCGTCGTCGAAGAAGCGCCGCAGCCGCGCCAGCGCGTTGCTGGTCGCCGGCTGCGACAGCGCGAGTTGTCGCCCCGCCTCGGTCACTGAACCACAGCGGTGGACGGCGCAGAGCACGCGCAGCAGGTTGAGGTCGAGTTGGCGAAAGTTCATCTGTATCTGATTCGTGAATGCTCCGGATTCTGACAATCAATTCGACGAATGCCAAGCCGGAGACTAGATTGCAGTCAAGGAGGTGCGGCGTGCTGCAATTCATCATCCAGGGCCGCGGTGGCCAAGGGGCGCAAACGGCGGGCAACCTGCTGGCGAGCGCCTTCTTCGCCGAAGGGCGCCAGGTGCAGTGTTTCGCCAGCTACGGCGGTGCGCGCCGCGGCACGCCCGTCAGTTCCTACCTGCGCGTCGATGACCGGCCCGTGCGCCTGCGTTGCGACATCGAGCGTGCCGATGCGATTCTGTGTTTCGACGCCAGCCTGCTCGAAGGCCGGCTGCTGGCGACCGCGAGTCAGGAATCCTTCGCGCTGCGCGCTCCGGAACTCGCCCTTGGGGCGGCCCGGCGGGCTCATGCCGGCACGCTGATCGTCGTCAATTCGGCGCAGGCCGGCGAGCACTTCGCGCGCCTGCTACCGGGCTACCGCGTGATCCCGGTCGATGGCCTGGCCATCGCCCGCCGCAATGGCCTTGGACGGATTGTCAATTCGGCCCTGCTGGGCGCGTTCGCACGGGCCGTTGCGGCGCCGACGCTCGAATCCCTGGCGCAGACACTGGGCGACCAGGTACCCAAGCTGCGCGCCGAGAACATTGCCGCCTGCACCGAAGGCTACCGCGCCGTCGATGCGCAATTGTCAGCGGCCACCACATGAACGCACCCCTGCCGATCCCTGCCACCTGGACCACCGGCAGCACAGCGTCGATCAAGACCGGCACCTGGCGCGCCGCGTTGGCGCGGCACATCCAGGCGCCCTCACCGTGCCACGCGGCTTGCCCGGTCGGCGGCGAGATTGCGCAGTGGATCGGGCACGCCCGCGCACGCGACTTCCGCACCGCATGGGAGACGCTGACGCGCCACAACCCGTTCCCCGCGATCGCCGGGCGCATCTGCCACCACCCGTGCGAGAGCGCGTGCAACCGCGGTAGCTTCGACGAGGCGCTGGCGATCTGCAAGCTCGAGCGCTTCGTCGGCGACCAGGCTCTCGAACATGGATGGACGTACCCCCTGCCCGACCGCCAGCGCAGCGAGCGCATCGCCATCGTCGGCGGCGGACCCGCGGGCCTGTCTGCCGCGTTCCAGTTGCGCCTGCGCGGCTACCGCGTCACCCTGATCGAGGCGCAAGCCGAACTCGGCGGCCTGATGCGCTATGGCATTCCGCCCTACCGCCTGGCACGCGATGTGCTCGATGGCGAGATCGCCCGCATCCTGGCGCTCGGCATCGACGTGCGCTGCAGTCAACCCTTGGCGAGCGCCGAAGATTTCTCCCGTCTGCGTGCCGAACACGACGCTGTTTACCTGGCGCTCGGCGCCCAGCGACCCAAGCGCCTGCCCCAACTCGACTACCAGCGCGACTGGGTCTTCGATGGCGCCGATTACCTCGCGCGCTGCAGCCGCGGCAGCCCGCCGGCGATGGGGCAGCACGTGGTCGTCATCGGCGGCGGCAGTGCGGCTCTGGACGCCGCGCGCAGCGCACGCCGCGCCGGCCACGAGGTGACGATCCTCGCGCTGGAAGCCGAAGGCCGCATGCCGGCGCAACCCGAGGAGCTGATCGAGGCGCGCGAAGAAGGCATCACCCTGCTGCACTCGGCCATGCTGCGCGGCGGCCACGAAACCGACGACGGCGCCGTGCACCTGGACTGCGTGCGCGTGCATTTCGAGCCCGGCACGCGGCGCGGCCAGTTCAAGGCGACGCCGATCGCCGACGGCGAGTTCGCTCTGCGGGCCAACGCCGTCATCAGCTCGATCGGCCAGGATCCGGAGCTCGCGCCCTTCGCTGCGCTCGAAGCACGAGATGCCCTGCTCAAGATCGATACCGGCGGCGCCACCAGCGCAGCAGGCGTGTGGGCCGGCGGCGATCTGGCGAGCATGGCGCGCTTCGTCACCGAGGCGATCGGGATGGGCGAGCGAGCCGCGCTGGCCATCGACCGCCGCTTCGCCGGCAACGAAGCGCAACCATTGACCGAAGAAGCACTGGTCTCGCTGGACGCCATCAACCTGCACTACCACCCGGTGGCGGCGCGCCCGGCCGAGCAACGCCTGCCTGCTGCCGCGCGCCTGGCGCACAGCGGCGAGGTGCAACTCGGATTGGCGATCGAACTGGCATTGACCGAAGCCGAACGCTGCTTCTCCTGCGGCACCTGCACCCACTGCGACAACTGCGTCACCTACTGCCCCGACGTCGCGGTCCGGCGCGTCGCCACGGGCTACGCGGTGCTGACCGACTACTGCAAGGGCTGCGGCCTGTGCGTCAAGGAGTGCCCGACCGGCTCGATGAAGATGCAGGAGGAATTGCGGTGAATGCTGCTACGGCGAATGTGCTGCTGACCGGCAATCACGCCGTCGCCTGGGCGGCGCGGCTGGCCCGGCCGCAGGTGGTGCCGGTCTACCCGATCACGCCGCAGACGCCGGTGCTGGAAAAGCTCACCGAGTTCCAGGCCGAAGGCAGCTTCCCGGCCGAGATCATCACCCCCGAATCCGAACATTCGGTGATGTCGGCATGCATCCCGGCCTCGCTGGCCGGCGTGCGCGTGTTCACCGCCACCGCCTCGCAGGGCCTGCTGCTGATGCACGAACTGCTGCATTACGCCTCGGGCGCACGGGCACCGATCGTGATGGCCAATGTCAACCGCACCGTGGCGTCGCCGTGGGCCTTCTGGCCCGACCAGACCGACAGCCTGGCGCAGCGCGACACCGGCTGGATCCAGTTCTACGTCGAGAGTGCGCAGGAAGCGCTGGACACGGTGATCCAGGCCTTTCGCGTGGCCGAGCAGGTACTGTTGCCGGTACTGGTCAACCTCGACGCCTTCTACGTCTCGCATTCGCTGGAACCCGTGTCCGTGCCCGAGCAGGCCCTGGTCGACGCCTACCTGCCGCCGTTCGCTCCCGCGCGACGGCTCGACACCGCGGCACCCTCGTCGTGGGGCAACGTGGTGACGCAGGACATGTTCTACCGCCACCGCCAGGATGTCGAAGCGGCGATGGGCCGCGTGCCGGAACTGGCTGCCGAGGCCGATCGCGCCTGGGCCGAGCGCACCGGCCGCAGCCACGGCGTGCTCGAGCGCTATCGCTGCGACGGTGCCCACACGGTGATCGTCAGCCTGGGCAGCATGTGCGGCACGGCGCGTGAAGCGGTCGACGCGATGCGCGAGCAGGGTCTGCCCGTCGGCTTGCTCAAGATCAGGTTGTTCCGACCCCTGCCCGTACAGGCCTTGCGCGCCGCGCTTGCCGGCACGGCCGACATCGTGGTCCTGGACCGCAACCACTCGCCGGGTTGCGGCGGCGTGTTGCACCAGGAACTGCGCGCCGCGCTGTACGGCATGACCGATGCGCCGCGTGTGCACGGCTTGCTGGCCGGCGTCGGCGGGGTCAACGTCTCGCCCGAGCGCATCGCGGCCTTCGTCCAGCAGGCGCTGCAGGGCCCGGCCGCGACCGAATCGGTCTGGGTCAGGTAGCACCGATGCAAACCATCGCCATCGCTCAGGACCACGGCGCCGAGCCGCTGCTCTGTTCCGGCCACGCGGCCTGCCCCGGTTGCATCGAGCCGCTGACGGCACGCCATATCCTGGACGTGCTCGGGCCCGACACGATGGCCGTGATCCCGCCCTCGTGCATGGCCATCATCGCCGGGCCGCAACCCTTCAGCTCGCTGCGCATACCGGTCTACCAGCCCACGCTCGAGGCCAGCGCCGCGGCCGCCTCGGGATTGCGCCGGGCACTCGACGCGCAGGGCCGGCACGAGACCCAGGTCATCGTCATGGCCGGCGATGGCGGCACCTACGATATCGGCTTCCAGTGCCTGTCGTCGGCCGCCGAGCGCAACGAGAACATGATCTATTTCTGCCTCGACAACGAGGGCTACATGAACACCGGGGCGCAGAAGTCGTCGTCGACCCCGCACTTCGCGCGCACCGGCTCGACGCCCGCGGGCAAGACTTCGCGCAAGAAGAACCTGACCGAAATCATGGCCGCTCACGGCGTGCCCTATGTCGCTACCGCCAGCGTCGGCCACCTCGACGACCTGCGGCGCAAGGTGCAAAAGGCCAAAGCGCTGCACGGCATGCGCATCATCACGCTGCTGATTCCCTGCCTGGACGGCTGGGGCCTGGCCGACGACGGTGGCCTGACCGCCGCGCGTCATGCAGTCGAATGCGGCGCGTTCCCGCTCTACGAGGTCGAGGACGGCCAGCGCTACACCCTCAACGTCGACCGACGCAGTCGGCCGGTGGCCGATTACCTGGCGCTGCAGCGGCGCTACCGGCACCTGTCGGCCACCGACACCGCGACCCTGCAGGCCGAGATCGACAGCGGCTGGACTCGCCTGCTGCAGCGTGTGGCGGCGAGCAACGCAACGGCGTGATCAGCTGCGCGCCGGCGTGGGCCCCTGCGCGGCAGCGCTCGGCGCCGCGGCGGCCTGCTGCCGCTCGATCAGGCGCAGCATCGTCGCCAGCGTGATCGAGCTGAAGGTGGCTTTGGCGTTCTCGTCGATCTCGGCCAGCACTGCGCCCAGCGCCCGATCGACCGGCGTTGCATCGCCGTTGAGCGCGGCGCGTTCGGCGGCCGGCGGCTCCATTACCTCGAACATCTGGATCACGTCCATCAGCGTCAGGCGCCGCGCGTTGCCGGCAAAGCGGTAGCCGCCGCCAGCGCCGCGCACCGATTCGACGATGCCCCGGCGCGCCAGTTCGGCCAGCACCTTGGCCAGGTGGTGCGCCGACACGCCGTGCTTGTCGGCGATCTCGGCCGCCGAGATGTGGCGCCCGGGTCGCTCGCGAACTCGAGCACGCTGTACAGCGCGAGCGAGGTGTTCTTCTGCAGCCTCATCGGCTCGTCTCCGCATCTCGGTCCATCTCCAGCGACATCAGCGGCGCCGGCCATCATGCCCCTGGCTGCGAAAGAACGACAGGATCAGCGTGTTGTCGCGCGCCAGCATGGTGCGCAGCTTGCGCACGCCGGCGCGCTGGAAGCCTGCGCTGATGGCGTCGAGCAGTTGCGTGCCGACGCCGTCCAGGCGCGCTGGGGATCGACGTCGATGGCGAAGACCCAGCCGCAGGGCGGCGAGCCGAACTCCCAGTCGCGCACCTCGCCGATGACGAAGCCGATCGACGCGGCCCTGCGCCACGGCGACCAGGAACTGCTGCTCGCTGCGCCGCGCCGCCGCCGTAGCGCCGATAGACCGACAACCAGTACTTGCGCTTCGCCAGGCCGGTCACGGTGGCGTCGATCGCGATCACCGGCGTCGAGGTCGCCTCGGCGCACCGGGCGGATCGACGAGGGCGTCGGCGTTCGAATGCTTGTCGCGCGCTCGACTGGCATCGGGACGTGCCCTCTGGACATGAGCCAGATCAAGGAAATACCTGCATTCCGGTACCAGAATGATTTTATAGGCGGTGAAGTCTCGAGCCGCTGCATTCCAGGCGCTTTTGCCGGGTCACGAGCAACAGGAGACAGACATGAGATTCATCAAGTTCCCCCGCACTGCGCGTTGGTCGTGGCCGGCATGCTGCTCGGCACGGCTGGCAGCGCGTTGGCGCAGGAGCCGATTCGCATCGGCGCCTTCCTCTCGGTCACCGGGCCGGCGTCCTTCCTCGGCGACCCTGAGCAGAAGACGCTCGAGATGGTGGTCGAGCGCATCAATGCCGAGGGCGGCGTGCTCGGCCGCAAGCTGCAGCTCGTCGCTACGACGATGGCGGCGACGCCGAGAAGGCGCGCACCTTCGCCAAGCGCCTGCTCGAGCAGGACAAGGTCGACGTGATCGTCGGCGGCTCGACCACCGGCACGACGATGGCGGCGGTGCCGCTGGTCGAGGAAGCGCAGGTGCCTTTCGTCTCGCTCGCCGGGGCGGTCGGTGATCGTCGAGCCGGTCAAGAAGTGGGTCTTCAAGACGCCGCACACTGATCGCATGGCCTGCGAGAAGATCTTCGCCGACCTGAAGGCGCGCAAGCTGTCCAAGGTGGCGCTGATTTCGGGCACCGGCGGCTTCGACAAGTCGATGCGCGGCGAGTGCCTGAAGGTCGCATCCAAGTACGGCATCGAGTTCGTCGCCGACGAGACCTACGGCGCGACCGACACCGACATGACGGCGCAGCTCACGAAGATCCGCGCCAGCAGCGCGCAGGCGGTGCTGAACGCCGGCTTCGGCCAGGGCCCGGCGATCGTCACGCGCAACTACCGCCAGGTCGGCCTGACGCTGCCGCTGTACCAGTCGCACGGCGTCGCTTCGAAGGAATACGTCAAGCTGTCGGGCCCGGCCGCCGACGGCGTGCGCCTGCCCGCAGCCGCCCTGCTGGTGCCCGACCTGTTGCCGGCCAGCGACCCGCAGAAGGCCGTCGTCACGGCCTACAAGCGCGACTACGAGGCGCGCTACAAGAGCGATGTCTCGACCTTCGGCGGCCATGCCTACGACGGCCTGATGCTGGCGGTCAACGCCATCAAGCGCGCCGGCTCGACCGACAAGGCCAAGCTGCGCGACGCGATCGAAGCGACCAAGGGCTATGTCGGCACCGCCGGCGTCGTCAACATGTCGGCCGAGCGACCACATGGGCCTGGACCTGAGCGCCTTCGTGATGCTCGAGGTCGTGGCCGGCAACTGGGCAATGGCCGAGTAGCGCTCCTCAGCGCAGCGACCCCGGCCGAGCCGTCGCGATGGCCAGCCAGTGGCTCCAGTATCGTAGCCGGCGGGCTGACCGCCGGCTCGATCTACGCGCTCGTCGCGCTCGGCTTCTCGATCATCTACAACGCCAGCCGCGCCATCAATTTCGCGCAGGGCGAGTTCGTCATGATCGGCGGCATGAGCGCGGTGACGCTGGTCGGCGCCGGGTTGCCGCTGCTGGCCGCCGTGCCGATGGCGGTGCTGGCCGCAGTGATCGTCGGGCTGCTGCTCGAGAAGCTGGCGATCGAGCCGGCGCGCCATGCCGACACCGTCACGCTGATCATCATCACCATCGGCGCCTCGCTGCTCTTGCGCGGGCTGGCGCAAGCTGGTCTGGGACAAGCGCGTGCATTCCCTGCCCGCCTTCTCCGGCGACGCGCCGCTTCAGTTCTTCGGCGCCACGCTGCTGCCGCAAAGCCTGTGGGTGCTCGGCGGCGCGGCACTGGCGGTGGCCGGCCTGTCGTGGTTCTTCGATCGCACGCTGTTCGGCAAGGCCATGCTGGCCACCTCGTACAACCCGCTGGCCGCGCGCCTGGTGGGCATCAATACACGCACCGTGCTGTTCGCCAGCTTCGGCCTGGCAGCGATGCTCGGAGCGCTCGGCGGCGTGCTGATCGCACCGATCACGTTCACCTCGTACGACAGCGGCATCATGCTCGGCCTGAAGGGCTTCGCGGCGGCGATGCTCGGCGGCCTTGGCAGCTTTGCCGGGGCGGTGCTCGGCGGCGTGCTGCTCGGTGTCGCCGAAGGGCTCGGCGCCGGCTTCGTCTCGTCCGCCTACAAGGACGCGATCGCCTTCGTGATCATCCTCGCGGTGTTGTTCTTCATGCCGGGAGGCCTCCTTGGCGCCCGCCGCACCGAGCGTGTCTGAGCCGGTCAGCCTCGGACTGCGGCGCTGGCTGATGGCCCCGCGTACCGGCGGCCTGCTCGCGTTGGCTGCGGTCATCGCGCTGCTGCCGCTGGCCCTGGCCAACAACTACTTCTACGAGGTGGCGATCGTCGTCGCCTTCAACGCCATCGTCTGCGTCGGACTGAACCTGTTGATCGGCTATGCCGGCCAGATCAGCCTCGGGCACGCCGGCTTCTTCGCGCTCGGTGGCTACGGGTCGGCGATGCTGTCGGGCAGCCTACGGCTGGCCGGCATGGCTGGCGCTGCTCGCCAGTTGCGCGGCGGTCGGGTTGCTGGCCTTCGTCGTCGGGCGGCCGACGCTGCGCCTGAGGGGTCACTACCTGGCGATGGCCACGCTCGGGCTGGGCATCATCATCTCGATCGTGCTGACCACCGAGGACCGCGTCACCGGCGGGCCCGACGGCATGACGGTGCCGCCGCTGGCGCTGTTCGGCTGGGTCGTGAAGGGCGAGCGCGCCTGGTACTGGGTCGCCGGCGCCTGCCTGCTGGTGGCAGTGTGGCTGGCGATCAACTTGATCGAATCGCCCGTCGGTCGCGCGCTGCGCGCCCTGCACGGCTCCGAGATCGCCGCCGAAACACTGGGCATCGCCAGTGCGCGCACCAAGCTGATGGTGTTCGTTCTGTCGGCCGTGTTCGCCGCCGTCGCCGGCGCCTTGACTGCGCACTACGCCGGCTTCATCACGCCGGCCAAGGCCTCGTTCATGCACTCGGTCGAACTGGTGATCATGGTCGTGTTCGGCGGCATGGCGTCGATCTTCGGCGCCGTGGTCGGCGCCGCCGTGTTGACGATGCTGCCGCAATTGCTGACCGTGCTGAAGGACTACGAGATGATGGTCTTCGGCGCGGTGCTGATCGCGACCATGGTCTTCCTGCCGCAGGGCATCGTGCCGACGCTGGCACGCTGGTTGGCCAGGAGTTCGCGATGAGCGCGCTGCTGGCCGTCAGCGAACTGAGCAAGGCCTTCGGCGGCGTGCAGGCCATCGATGCGGTGTCGTTCGAAGTCCAGAGCGGCGCGGTGCATTCGATCATCGGCCCGAATGGCGCGGGCAAGACCACGCTGCTGAACATGCTGACCGGCATCTACGTTCCCGACGCCGGCCAGCTGCGGTTCGAATGGGCGGCAACTCGCCGGCCAGCCGACGCACCGCTTCGCGGCCGCCGGCATCGGCCGCACGTTCCAGAACCTGCAGGTCTTCTTCAACATGACCGCGCTGGAGAACGTGATGACCGGGCGCCACCTGCGCGAGCCCTGCTCGTTGCTGCACGCGCTGCTGCGCACACCGGCATTGGTGCGCGCCGAGGCGGCCTGCCGCGAGGTCGCGCAGCGTCTGCTGCAATCTGGTCGGACTGGCCGACTACGCGACGACGCTCGCCGACGCGATGCCCTACGGCGCGCTCAAACGCCTGGAGATTGCGCGTGCGCTGGCCGCCGAGCCGCAGCTGTTGCTGCTCGACGAGCCCGCCGCCGGCCTGAACCAGAGCGAAGCGCGCGAGATCGACGTGCTGATCAAGAAGCTGGCCGCCGACGGCACGACGGTGATCCTGGTCGAGCACAACATGAAGCTGGTGATGGACGTGTCGGACCATGTCCTGGTGCTCGACCACGGCAAGAAGCTGGCCGAGGGCACACCGGCACAGATCGCCAGCGATCCGCGCGTGATCGAAGCCTATCTTGGCAGCAATGACGACCCCAAGACGCCTGCGGCGTCGCCCGAGGGGAGCTCCGCCCTTGGGGCGGCCCGGCGAGGGCGGAGTTGGAATTGGCCATGCTTGACGTGGTCCGTCTCGACAGCCGCTACGGCCGCATCCCGGCCCTGCGTAGCGTCGATCTGCGCGTGGCCAGTGGCGAGCTGGTGGCACTGGTCGGCGCCAACGGCGCGGGCAAGACCACGCTGCTGCGCGCAATCTCGGGCGTACAGCCTGCAGCGGCGGCAACGTGCGCTTCGACGGCCACGATCTGGCGCGGCTGTCGGCCCGTCAGCGCGTGCAGCTCGGCATCGTCCAGGTGCCCGAAGGTCGCCAGGTGTTCGGGCCCCTGAGCGTCGAGGACAACCTGCTGCTGGGCGCGTTTGCCCGCGGCTCGCGCGATGGCCTGCAAGGCGTGTACGCGATGTTCCCGGCCCTGGACAAGAAGCGGCGCGAGTCCGCCGGCACCTTGTCGGGCGGCCAGCAGCAGATGCTGGCCATCGGCCGCGCGCTGATGGCCGATCCCAAGCTGCTGCTGCTCGATGAGCCGAGCATGGGCCTGGCACCGCAAGCTGGTGGCCGAGATCTTCGCCACCATCGCCGCGTTGAAGGCAAAGGGCACGACCATCCTGCTGGTCGATCAGAACGCCCGCGCCGCGCTGGCCATCGCCGACCGCGGCTACGTGATGGAGACCGGCCGCGTCGTGCTCGACGGCGTGGCGGGTGATTTGCTGCGCGATCCACAGGTTCAACAGGCCTACCTGGGGCTGTGACCAACGACGAGGAGTCCCGATGAAGAACACCCTGCAAGCCGGCGCCACCGCCAACACCGCACGATCACCGTCGACCGCGAGCGCACGATCGACTTCATGGGCGAGAAGGCGCGCGTCTACGCCACCCCGATGCTGGTGCGCGACATCGAGATCGCCTGCCGCAACCTGCTGCTCGATCACCTCGACCCCGGCGAGGACTCGGTCGGCACGCGGGTCGAGCTCGACCATCTGGCGGCCACGCTGATGGGCATGAAGGTCGAGCTCACGGCGACAATCAGCTGAGGTCAAGGGCCGCGCTGGTCAGCTTCGAGTTCACCGGCCGCGACAACGTCGAGCCGATCTGCCGCGGCCACCACCAGCGCTTCGTCGTCGACGTGACGACGACCGAGTCGCGCCTGGCGGCCAAGGCGCACAAGGCGGGGCTGACATGAAGACCGTCGCCGCGCGCACCGAGCGCGTGCCGACCTACTGCTACCAGTGCGTGGCCGGCCCCGACCTGCTGACCGTGAAGGTCGAGGACGGCGTGGCCACCGAGGTCGAGCCGAACTTCTGCGCCGCCGACGTGCACCCGGGCGGCGGCAAGGTCTGCGTCAAGGCCTACGGCCTGGTGCAGAAGACCTACAACCCGAACCGCGTGCTGACGCCGATGAAGCGCAGCAACCCGAAGAAGGGGCGCGACGAAGACCCAGGCTTCGTACCGATCTCGTGGGACGAGGC
The DNA here is from genome assembly GCA_963779435.1 of uncultured beta proteobacterium. Lineage (GTDB taxonomy): Bacteria > Pseudomonadota > Gammaproteobacteria > Burkholderiales > Burkholderiaceae_C > CADEEN01. The sequence goes on from CAVZYL010000006.1 coordinate 109,622, forward strand.
CTTCGACACTGATCGCCGCGAAACTGAATGCCATCCGCGCCGAGGGCCTGACTCGACGCCAGCGGCTATCCGCGTGTGGCGGCCAGCTTCGGCGGCGGCGGCACGCCGCAGTCGTACATGGGCACCCTGCCGGCGTTCCTCTCGGCCTGGGGCCCGATGGACATGGGCTTCGGCTCCGGCCAGGGCGTCAAGTGCTACCACTCCGAGCACCTGTACGGCGAGTTCTGGCACCGCGCCTTCATCGTCACGCCCGACACACCGCTGTGCAATTACCTGATCTCCTGCGGCTCGAACATCGAGGCCTCGGGCGGCGTGACCGGCGTCTGGCGCCACTCGCAGGCGCGCGTGCGCGGCATGAAGCGCGTGCAAGTCGAGCCGCACCTGTCGGTGACCGGCGCCTGCTCGGCGCGAATGGGTGCCGATCAAGCCGAAGACCGATGCAGCGTTCCTCTATGCGCTGATCCACGTGCTGCTGCACGAAGTGCCGCGCGAGCGGCTGGATTTGCCGTTCCTGGCTGCACGCACGGCCTCGCCGTACCTGGTCGGGCCGCACGGCTACTACCTGCGCGATCGCACCAGCCGCAAGCCGCTGGTCTGGGACTCGGGCCGGGCCGCCGCGCGCGCTGCACGACAGTCCGGGACTGCAGGAGGCGCTCGAAGGCAGCCACGTGGTCGACGCGATCGAGGTCGGCCCCGACGACGAGGTGCTGGCCGACGGCCCGCTGCAAGGCAGCACCGCCTTCACCCGTCTGGTCGAGCACATGCGGCCCTACTCGCCCGAATGGGCGGCCGCGATCTGCGATGTGCCGGCCGCCACCATGCGCCGCATCGCCAACGAGTTCATCGATCATGCCTGCGTCGGCCAGACGATCGAGATCGAAGGCCAGACGATGCCGTTTCGCCCGGTCGCGGTCACGCTGGGCAAGACGGTCAACAACGGCTGGGGCGGCTTCGAGTGCTGCTGGGCGCGCACGCATGCTCGCGACGCTGGTCGGTGGGCTCGAGGTGCCCGGCGGCACGCTGGGCACCACGGTGCGCCTGAGCCGGCCAATGGCCGAGCGGCTGAAAAGCGTCAAGGCCGGCCCCGACGGCTTCATGCACTTCCCGCTCAACCCGACCGACAAGGCGCATTGGTCGCCGAGCCCGAACATCCGCAACGCCTACCGCACGATGGTGCCGCTGGCCGCCGACGGTCCCTGGAGCCAAGCCCTCGGGCCGACGCACTTCTCCTGGCTGTTCCTCGACGACACGCCCAAGGGCCTGCCGCGCGTCACGCTGCCCGACGTCTGGTTCGTCTACCGCACCAACCCGGCGATCTCGTTCTGGGACACCAAGGCCGTCGGCGAGAAGATGGCCCGCTTCCCGTTCGTGGTGGCCTTCGCCTACACCTTCGACGAGACGAATCACTTCGCCGACCTGCTGCTGCCCGACGCGACCGACCTCGAGAGCCTGCAACTGTGGCGCATCGGCGGCACCAAGTACCAGGAGCAGTTCTGGGACCACCAGGGCTACGCGCTGCGCCAGCCGGTGGTGGCCACGCAGGGTCAGGCGCGCGACTTCACCGACATCGCGTCGGAGCTGGCGCGTCGCACCGGCCTGGCCGAGAAATACGTCGCGGCCATCAACAAGGGTGCCGGCGGCGTGCCGTTGAAGGGCGAGCACGGCGATTTTTCGCTCGACCCGCAGCGCCAGCCACAGCCGCGAAGCAGATCTGGGACGCGGTCTGCCGCGCCGCCAGCGCCGAGATCAGCGACGGCGCGCATGCGCATGGCCTGGACTGGTGGAAGGAGCATGGCCTGGCGACCAAGCCGTTCGCGCGCCGGGACTGGTACCTCTTGCCCAAGCTCGTCGAGCATGGACTGCGCTTCGAGCTGCCGTACCAGGAGCGGCTGCTGCGCGTCGGCACCGAGCTCGGCCGCCGCCTGCACGAGCACGACATGCACTGGTGGGACGAGCAGTTGAAGGAATACCAGGGGCTGCCGGTGTGGAAGGACTTCCCGGCGCTGTGGCAGGCCTTGATCGGCCAGACCGGTGGCCGCGCCGAGGACTATCCGTTCTGGCTGCTCACCGCGCGCAGCATGCAGTACGCCTGGGGTGCGAACGCCGGCATGCAGCTGATGAAGGAGGTGGCCGACAACGTGAGCGGCCACCGCGGCGTGATCATCAACACCGGCGCGGCGCGAGCGGCTCGGCATCGCCGACGGCGACGCCATCGAGATCGCGACCCCCAAGCGCAGCGTGCGCGGCCGAGCGGTGGTGCGCCAGGGCATCCGCCCCGACACACTGCTCCTGATCGGCCAGTTCGACCACTGGGCCACGCCGGTGGCGAGCGACTTCGGCGTGCCGAGCATGAACTCGCTGGCGACGATGTCGCTGGCGCTGACCGATGCCACCGGTTCGGGCGCCGACATCGTTCGCGTGCGAAGTCGGGCGGGCGCAGGAGCTGGCAGTCATGACCCGCTGGGCGATGGTCGCGGACCTGCGGCGTTGCGTCGGCTGCCAGACCTGCACCGCATCGTGCAAGCACGCCAACGCCACCCCGCCCGGGGTGCAGTGGCGCCGCGTGCTGGACATGGAATTCGGCGAATACCCCGACGTGCAGCGCGCTTTCGTACCGGTGGGCTGCCAGCACTGCGACGAGCCGCCGTGCATGGAGGTGTGCCCGACCACGGCAACCAAGCAGCGCGCCGACGGCATCGTCACCATCGACTACGACCTGTGCATCGGCTGCGCCTACTGCGCCGTGGCCTGCCCCTACCAAGCGCGCTACAAGACAAACCACGCCAGCTTCGCCTACGGCACGGCCAGCGACAACGAGACGACAGCGCCCGCACGACGAGCGCCTCGCGGTGGCCACCAAGTGCACGTTCTGCGTCGAGCGCATCGACGCCGGCCTGGCCCAGGGCCTGACAGCCCGGCGTCGAACCTGCGGCCACGCCGGCCTGCGTCAACGCCTGCATCTCCGAGGCGATGAGCTTCGGCGACCTCGACGACCCGCAGAGCAATGTCTCGAAGTTGCTGGCCGAGAACCAGCACTTCCGCATGCACGAAGAACTGGGCACCGGGCCGGGCTTCTATCTACCTGTGGGACAAGGAGGATCGGCCATGAGCTTCGGTCCCAATCCCTGGCAGCAGACCCAATGGGACTGGCGTGCCGCGGGCAACTTCATGGGCGGCGGCGCCGGTGCAGGCTTGATCGTCTTCGCCGTGCTGGCGGGCACCGAGGCCTCGTGGTGTCCTGCTGCTGACCGGCGTCGCGCTGGTCGGTACCGGGCTGTTCTGCGTCGCGCTCGAACTCGGCCGCCCGCTGCGCGCGCTGCGGGTCTTCGTCAACCCGCGCAGTTCGTGGATGTCGCGCGAGGCGATCGTCGCCACGCTGCTGATGCCGGTAACGCTGGCTGCCGCCGTGGGCCTGCCCGGCACTCGCTGGCTGGCCGGCGCGCTGGCATTGGCCTTCGTCTATTGCCAGTGCACGCATCCTGTTCGGCGCCAGGGGCATCCCGGCCTGGCGCGAGCCACTGGTCGTGCCGATCGTCGTGCTGACCGGTCTGACCGAAGGCGCCGGCCTGGCACTGCTGCTGCAGCCGGCGCAGGCTTTCAACGAACCGCGTCTGTGGGCCCTGGCCTGCGCGGTGGCGCTCGCCAGGCTGGCGGTCTCGTGGGCCTACCAACGCCGCCTGGGCACGCGCGCGCTGGCGGCGCTCGAGGCCCCGATCCGCTGGATGCAACTCGCCGATGCGGCCGCGGTGTTGATCCTTCTCACGCTCGCGGCCACCGGCACGGCCGCGCTGCCCTTGATTGCCAGCCTGGGTCTGCTGCTGGCCGCCACCGGCGCGGCCCTGAAGTACGCATTGGTGACGCGTGCCGGTTTCAACCAGGGCTTCGCGCTGCTGCATCTGCCGGTTCGCGGCACGCGCCGCTGAGCGGCGCGCACAGGGAAGGATTCGACATGGGTACGCTCAGAATGGCTGAAGTTGGCGCCGACGGTGGGCAGTGCCTGCACCCGGCACTGGAGACCATGCCGCGCGAGCAGCTCGCAGCGCTGCAACTCGCCGGCCTGCGCAGCAGCGTGCGCAACGCCTATCAGCATGTGCCGATGCAGCGTGCGCGGTTCGACCAGGCCGGTATCGGCCCGGATGACATCCGCACGCTGGCCGACGTGCAGCGCCTGCCGTTCACCGTCAAGGCCGACCTGCGCGACCACTACCCGTTCGGCCTGTTTGCGCGGCCCAACCATCAACTGGCGCGCCTGCACGCTTCGTCGGGCACGACGGGCAAGCCGATCGTCGTTGGCTATACACGCCACGACATCGCTACCTGGGCCGATCTGATGGCACGCTCGTTCACGGCCGCCGGTGCCCGGCCCGGCGACATGATCCACAACGCCTATGGCTACGGCCTGTTCACCGGCGGTCTGGGTGCACATTACGGTGCCGAGCGCCTGGGTGCCACGGTGGTGCCGATGTCGGGCGGATCGACCGAGCGGCAGGTGGCGCTGATCATGGACTTTCGCGCCCGCGTGCTGTGTGCCACGCCGTCCTACGCCCTGGCGATCGCCGAGGTTGCCGACGCCCAGGGTGTGGACCTGCGCCAGAGCGCACTCGAAGTCGGCCTGTTCGGCGCCGAGCCCTGGAGCCAGGCCATGCGCAGCGAAATCGAGGCGCGCCTGGGTCTGAAGGCGGTCGACATCTACGGACTGTCGGAAATCATGGGCCCTGGCGTGGCCTGCGAATGCGCCTGCCGCGCCGGGTTGCACGGCTGGGAAGACCACTTCCTGTTCGAAGTCATCGATCCCGAAACTGGCCAGGTGCTGCCCGAGGGCCAGGCCGGCGAGCTGGTGATCACGACGCTGACCAAACAGGCGCTGCCGATGCTGCGCTACCGCACACGCGACATCACGCGCATCACCAGCGCACCCTGCGACTGCGGCCGCACCCACCTGCGCATCCTGCGCATCACAGGTCGCAACGACGACATGCTGATCATCCGCGGCGTCAACGTCTACCCGTCGCAGATCGAGTCCGTGCTGGTCGGGCGGCCCTGCATCGCGCCGCATTACCAGCTCGTCGTGCAGCGCCGCGGCAAGCTCGACGAAGTCAGCGTTGAAGTCGAGGCTCTGCCCGGTGTGGCCGCCGACAGCTACGAAGGCGTGGCGCACGACGTGGCGCACCACATCAAGTCGATGGTCGGTATCACGACCGATGTCAGCGTCAAGGCCCCAGGCACGATCCCGCGCTCGCAGGGCAAGGCGGTGCGGGTGCGGGACCTGCGGCCGAAGGAATCGCCGCAATGAAGCGTGTGTCTCCCCTGCGTCAACTGTTGAGTTGCTGCACGAGTGCCGGCGCGGCAAAGTCGCGCCCGGGCAGGCGGCAGCGCTTCACCGGAGCGGTCGGTGCTGCGCACCGAGCGCCCCAGCATGAGCCCCTGCCGGGTGCCGCCTGCCGCGACGCGCTGAACCCCCGACCGGACTGGAGCAACTGAAATGGCCGGCAAACGTCTGCTCAAACTGACGGTCAACGGCCGCGAGCGCGAAGACGCGGTCGCCGACAACATGCTGTTGGTCGACTACCTGCGCGACAGCGTCGGTCTGACCGGCACCAAGCAAGGTTGCGACGGTGGCGAGTGCGGGGCCTGCACCGTGCTGATCGATGGCCTGCCGCGCGTCTCGTGCATCACGCTGGCTGCGAACTGCGAGGGCCGGCAGATCGAGACGATCGAGAGCCTGGCTACCGTTGGGCGCATGAACCGGTTGCAGCGCGCGTTCCACGAGAAGCTCGGCACCCAGTGCGGCTTCTGCACGCCCGGCGTGATCATGAGCGCCGAGGCCCTGCTGCGGCGCAACCCGGCGCCCAGCGAAGGAGAGATCCGCGAGGCGCTGTCGGGCAACTTGTGCCGCTGCACCGGGTACGTGAAGATCGTCGAGTCGGTGCAGGCGGCGTTCGCCGTCGAGGCCGGCGCCGTTGCCGAGCCGAGCACGTCGGTGGTAGGCCAGGACACGCCGCTGATCGACGGCATCGAGAAGGTCACCGGCCGTGCACGCTATACGGCCGACCTGCCGTTCCCCGGTGCCCTGGTCGGGCGCATCTTGCGCAGCCCGATTGCGCATGGCGTCATCCGCGGCATCGACACCAGCAAGGCACGTGCGCTGCCGGGCGTGCGCGCGGTGATCACCGGCGCGGACTTCAGCGCGCCGTATGGCGTGATTCCGATCGCGCAGAACGAATGGCCGCTGGCGCGCGACAAGGTGCGCTACCGCGGCGAGCCGCTGGCCGCCGTGGCGGCGGTCGACGAGGCGTCTGCCGAGGCCGCGCTGGCAGCGATCGTGTTCGACATCGAGTCCTTGCCGGCCTACTTCGACGCCGCCGACGCGCGCGCCGCCGATGCCGTCGCGCTGCACGACAACAAGCCCGGCAACCTCGAACGCCAGGTCGAGCAGACCTTCGGCGATGTCACGGCCGGCTTTGCCGCGGCCGATCTGGTGCGTGAGCAGACCTTCCACTACGCCGAGGTCGCGCACGGGCAGATCGAGCTCAACGCGGCCGTGGCCAGCTGGGAGCCCGAGCACGGCCGGCTGACCTCGCATTCGGTGACCCAGGTGCCGTACTACCTGCACCTCACGCTGGCCCAATGCCTGGGCCTGGACAGCGCCCAGATCCGCGTCGTCAAGCCCTTCGTCGGCGGCGGCTTCGGGCATCGCGTCGAGCCGCTGAACTTCGAGATGGTGACCGCTGCGCTGGCCCGTGCGGCCGGTGGCACGGTGAAGATGGAGCTGACGCGCGAGGACGGCTTCCTCACCCACCGCGGCCGGCCCGAGACCGACATCCGCTTGAAGCTCGGCATGAAGACGAGCGGCGAGATCACCGCCGTCGATTGCGAGATCACCCAGCGCGGCGGTGCCTATGGCGGCTACGGTCTGGTGACGATCCTGTACGCCGGCGCCCTGCTGCACGCGCTGTACAGGCTTGCCGCCGTCAACTACCGGGGCCACCGCGTCTACACCAACACACCACCCTGCGGCGCGATGCGCGGGCATGGCGCGGTCGATGCACGGCACGCCTTCGAAGCCTTGCTCGACAGCATGGCCGGCGAGCTCGGCCTGGACGCCTTCGCGGTGCGCCGCGCCAACCTGATCACGCCGCCCTGGCGCAGCGCGAATGACCTGCAGGTCAATTCCTGCGGCCTGCCCGCCGCGCTCGATTGGGTCGAACAGGCCTCGGACTGGAAGACACGGCGCGGCCAACTGCCGCGCGGCCATGGCCTGGGCCTGGCCTGCTCGCATTACGTGTCGGGCTCGGCCAAGCCGGTGCACTGGAGCGGCGAGCCGCATGCGGTGGTCAATCTCAAGCTCGACTTCGACGCCGGCATCACCGTCCTGACCGGAGCGGCCGATATCGGCCAGGGCTCGTCGACGCTGTTGGCGCAGGTGGTCGCAGAAGTGCTGATGCTGCCGCTGTCGCGCATCCGCGTCGTGGCGGCCGACAGCGCGCTGACGCCCAAGGACAACGGCTCGTATTCGTCGCGCGTCTCGTTCATGGTCGGCAACGCCGCCTTGCGCGCTGCGCAGGAGCTTCGCCGCGTGCTGATTGTCGCCGCTGCGAACAAGCTCAAGGTCGATGTCGAGCGCATCGAGTGGCTGGGCGCGCGCTGCGTCGTGGTCGGCAGCGACGATGGCCTGGACTTCGCCGATGTCGTCACGGCTGCCCTCGCCGACAGCGGCACGCTGACGGTCAAGGGCACCTGGTCGGCGCCGCCCGAAACCCAGGGTGGCAAGTTCCGCGGCGCTGCGGTCGGCTCGACCGCCGGGTTCTCGTATGGTGCGCAGGTGGTCGAAGTCGCGGTCGACGAAGACACCGGCGTCGTGCGCGTGGTGAAGGTCTGGGTCGCGCACGACTGCGGCTTCGCGATCAACCCGCTGGCCGTCGTCGGCCAGGTCCAGGGCGCGGTGTGGATGGGCATGGGCCAGGCCCTGTCGGAAGAGACGCAGTACCACGAGGGTCTGCCGCTGCGCCCCAACCTGCTCGACTACCGCATCCCGACCAGCGTCGAGTCGCCGCCGATCGAGGTCAAGCTGATCGAGAGCCACGACCCGCTCGGGCCTTTCGGCGCCAAGGAGGCCAGCGAAGGTTCGCTGCACGGCTTCGCGCCGGCACTGACGAACGCGATCTGCGACGCGATCGGCATCCGGCTGACCGAGCTGCCCGCCTCGCCCGACCGCGTGCTCGATGCGATCGGCGCGCGCCGCCGGCGTGAGCGCCTGCGCGCCGGCCGTCCAGCCGGCGTGCCCGAATCCACGCTGCTGGAGTGAGCATGCAACGCCTGCCTGCCTTCGTCTTGCACCGTCCGGCCAGCGTGCTCGCGGCCGCGTCGCTGCTGGCGGCTGAACCGGGCGCACGCCTGCTCGCCGGCGGCACCGACCTGATGCCCAACCTGCGCCGCGGCATCGAGCAGCCGCCGACCTTGATCGCGCTCGACGGCGTGCGCGACATCGGCGCGATCGCGTTCGACAGCGGCGGGGTTTCGATCGGTGCCGGCGTGACACTGGCGCAGTTGGCCGGCGATGCACGCATCGCGCGCGACTGGCCGGCGATCGCCGAGGCCGCGGCCTCGGTCGCGGGGCCGGGGCACCGCAACGCCGCCACGCTGGGCGGCAACCTGTGCCAGGACACGCGCTGCGTGTACTACAACCAGAGTGCCTGGTGGCGCGCCGCCAACGACCACTGCCTCAAGCGCGGCGGCGACACCTGCCATGTCGCGCCGCAAGGCCAGCGTTGCCACGCGGCGTACGCCGGCGACATGGCGCCGGCGTTGCTGGTGCTCGGCGCACAGGTCGAGCTGCTCTCGCGCGGCGGCGTGCGCCGCATTCCACTGGCCGCGCTGTACCACGACGACGGCGCGGCGCACCTGCTGCTGGCGCCGGGCGAGGTGCTGGCCCGCGTTCAGGTGCCGGCGATCGCACCGGCCGGGCTGCGCTGCGGCTACCGCAAGGCCCGAACCCGCGCGGCGATGGATTTCCCGCTCGCCGGTGTCGCCTGTGCGTTGGCGCTGCAGGACGGCGCGATCGGCGCATTGCGTATCGCCATCACCGGCACCAACTCCCACCCGCTGCTGCTCGCCGGCTGCGATGCACTCACCGGTCGGCGCGTCGATGCCGAACTGCTGGCCCTGCTCGGCAAGAGCGTGCAGAAACAAGTCAGCCCGATGCGCAGCACCGTCACGCCATCGAACTACCGCCGCCTGGCCGCCGCGGCGCTGGCGCAACGCCTGCTGCGCGACCTCGCGGTGACAGGAGACTGAAGATGCTGTGTCCGAAGTGCCATCGCCCGGTCATGGACGCGCGTGACGACGCCGGCGCCCTGTGTTGCGCCCACGCCAGCGTGCAGTGGCGCTGCACGCTGTGCGCGAGGGTCGTCCCCGGTTTCGCCTTTGCCTATGGCAGCTGCCCGCATTGCGGCGGCATGCTCGAATTGCTCGACGTGCCACGCACCAGCGAGCCCGCGGCGCTGGCCGGCATCCGCACGGCCTTCGAGATCGAACTCGGCGCGCGCGCCTTCTATCAGCGCGCCGCGGCCGACAGCGCCGACGCTGCGCTGAAGGAACTGTTCGGGCGCTTCGCGGTGATGGAGGGCACGCACATGGAGACGTTGGCGCGGCGCTACCACGTCGACGTGCCGGCCCCCTCGCAGGCCTTCAGCGTTGAGCTGGCGGCCATCTTCGCCGGTGTCGAGAACCGGCCGCGGGACCCCGAGAACCTGTTTCGCATCGCGACCGCATGGGAGCGGCGCGCTGCCGACTTCTTTGCCGAACGCGCCGCCGACGCTGTGGCCGGCTCGGCTGAACAGAAGCTGTACCGCGAGCTGGCGCAGGAGGAAGCCGAACACGCGAATTGGCTGACGACGGCCCACGCCCGCTGGCTCGCTGGTCACGATGACCTGTTCCTGGGTGACCACCTGCACAGCGTGCCGGCGGCACAAGCCGGCACGATGAACGCCGCGGCCTTGCTGCTCGAAGGCCACGACGCGGCGCGCACCGCGCTCGTCTGCGGCGAGCAGAGCCTGAGCTACGGCGCGCTGCGAGAGCGCGCCGCGCGCACGGCCGCGGCGCTGCGCGCGCACGGCGTCGCCGCCGGAGACCGGGTGGCGATCAAGTTGCCCGATGGCCTCGACTGGGTCTGCGCCTACCTGGGCGCGATCTGGGCCGGCGCCGTCGCAGTTGCGGTGAACCCGCGCATTCCGGCGCCCGAGTGGCTGTACATCGTGGACGAAGCCGGCTTTCGCGTCATCCTGGCCGAGTCGGCCGACGAAACACCGCTGCCCTGGCGCGATCGCGTGCTCCGGCTCGACGACTGGCGGCGCGAAGTCGATGCAGCAGCGCCGATCATGCCCGCGGCGTTGGCACCCGACGCGCCGGCGTTCTGGTGCCATTCGTCGGGCACTTCCGGCAAGCCCAAGGCCGTCGTGCACCCGCAGCGCTTTGCGCTGCGCATCGAGCAGGTCTCGCGCGAAGGCCTGGGCATCGGCGCCGACGACCGCCTGTTCGCCAGCTCCAAGCTGTTCTTCTCCTACCCGCAGACCAACAGCCTGTGCGCCGGCCTGAAGCTCGGCGCCACGGTGCTGCTTGATCCGCAGTGGCCGACGGCGCAAAGCGTGGCTGACAGCGTGCGCACGTTGCGCCCGAGCGTGTTGTTCTGCGTGCCGTCGCTGTACCGCAACCTGCTGCACGAGGGTCTCGCGCCCACGATTGCCAGCGCCGGCGTGCGCCTGTGCGTGTCGGCCGGCGAAGCCTTGCCGGCCAGTCTGCGCGCGGCCTGGCGCGAGCAGACGGGGTTGGCCATCGTCGATGGTTACGGCGCCTCCGAAGTGCTGGTCCTGGTCATGCTCGACAAGGGCGACGGCGAGGGCTTCACGCCGTCGCCCGGGATCGAGGTTCAGACCCTCGGCGACGCACCGGCCGATGCACCGACGCGGCTGGCGTTTCGCGTGCCGACGCTGGCGCTCGGTTACCTGGATCGGCCGCAGGCCCAGGCCGAAACCTTTCGCGACGGCACGCTGTTCTGCCCCGCCGATCTGTTCCGGCGCAACGCCGGCGGCGGCTGGGGCTTTGCCGGCCGCGAGGATTCGCTGGTCAAGATCCGCGGCCGCTGGGTCAACCTGGCCGAACTCGAGCAGCAACTCGTGGCGCAGGCCACGGGCATCCTCGAAGCCGCCGCGGTCTGCGTGCCCGACAGCGACGGCGTCGACTCGGTGGCGCTGTTCTTCGTCGCGCGCGACGCCGCGGCGGCCGACGTCGCCCTGCGCTCCTGTGCCGAACGCCTGCCGCACTACCAGCGACCGCGCTGGCTGCATCCGCTCTCGGCACTGCCGCGCACACCGACCGGCAAGCTGCTGCGGCGCAAGCTGCAGGACCTGCATCGCACGCTGGCCTGAAGCCATGAACAGCGTCGTGCGCACCGAACAAACCGGCCGCGTCCTGGTCGCGACCTTGTCGCGCGCGCCGGTCAACGCGCTCGACGACACCCTGATCGCGCAACTGCATGCCGTGCTCGACCGCGTGATTGCCGACGACGGCGTGGCACTGTTGCACCTGCGCAGCGACCAGCGCGTGTTCTGCGCCGGTGCCGATCTGGCGCTGATCCGCAACTGCTTCGCCACGCCGCAGGGCCCCGATGAAATGACCAGCGTGGTGCGCGAAATGCAGCGTCTGTACCAACGCCTCGAGGCCGCACCGCTGGCGACGCTGGCCGAGATCGACGGTGCCGCGCTCGGCGGCGGGCTCGAGCTGGCCCTGGCTTGCGACTTTCGCGTCGCGGCGATGGATGCGCCGATCGGCCTGCCAGAGGCCTCGCTCGGCCTGTTGCCAGGCGCGGGCGGCACGCAGCGGCTGACGCGGCTGTGCGGGCCGGGCGTGGCCAAGCGCCTGATCCTGGGTGCCGAAGTCATCGACGGCGCGGCGGCGGAGCGACTGGGCATCGTGCAGTGGGCCCGACCCCGTGCCGAGCTGGCGGCCTGGACACGCGAGCTGGCGGTGCGCCTGGCCGCCATGCCCAAGGCCGCGCTGGCCGCCAACAAGCGCTGCATCGCTGCCGCCAGCGACGCGGGCCGCGACGGCTATGCCGAAGAGCTGCTCGAGACCCGCGCCCTGTACGACCATCCAGAGACGCGCAAGAAGGTGCAGGCCTTCCTCGCCCGCAGCAAACCAAGTTCAAGACCGACCAAGACCATGCACAAGGAACCCACATGAGCACTCAAGGCAAGATCGCCGTCGTCACCGGTGCCGCATCGGGCATCGGCCGGGCCACCGCACAGGCGCTGGCCACCGCGGGCGCGACCATCGTCGTGGCCGACATCGATGCCGACAAGGGCGAGGCCGCCGCAGCGGCCTTGCGTCAACTCGGACATCGGGCCGACTTCGTCGCCGTCGACCTGACCGACACCGCCTCGATCGTCGCCTTCGCCGCGACCGTGCAGGCACGCTTCGGCAGCGTCGACATCCTGGTCAACGGGGCCGGCTGGGGCCGCACGGCGCCGTTCTGGGAGGGCACGCCCGAGTTCTGGAGCCGCCTCGTCGCGCTCAACTTCGTCGGCCCGATGACGCTGTGCAAGGCGCTGCTGCCGGCGATGATGGAACGCGGCGGCGGCAAGATCGTCAATATCGCCAGCGACGCCGGTCGCGTGGGCAGCCTGGGCGAGACGGTGTATGCCGGCGCCAAGGGCGGCCTGATCGCGTTCACCAAGTCACTCGCGCGCGAGACCGCGCGCTACGGCATCAACGTCAACTGCGTCTGCCCGGGCCCGACCGACACGCCGCTGATGGCCGCGGTGCCGGACAAGGTCAAGGAGGCGCTGACCAAGGCGATTCCGATGCGCCGCCTCGGCAAACCCGAGGAGGTGGCCGACGCGGTGGCCTTCTTCACCAGCGACCGCGCCGCCTTCATCACCGGTCAGGTGCTCAGCGTCAGCGGCGGCCTGACGATGGTCGGCTGACCCGGACACTGTCGACACGGCGAGATCCGCATGCAAGCCCGCGTTGCTCCCTCCGGACGATCACATGACTGCCAAGGAGAACACGATGAAACGCATTCAGCTCGCAAAGTACCGCGCCACCCACTTCGGCTACAGCGTGAGCGGCAAGGTCGCCACCATCACGCTGAACCGGCCCGAGCGCAAGAACCCGCTGACCTTCGACTCGTACGGCGAGTTGCGCGACCTGTTCCGCGAGATGGTCTACGCGACCGACGTCAAGGCGGTCGTCTTCGCCGGCGAAGGCGGCAATTTCTGCTCGGGCGGCGACGTGCACGAGATCATCGGCCCGCTGGTCAAGATGGAGATGCCCGAGCTGCTCGAGTTCACGCGCATGACGGGCGACCTGGTCAAGGCCATGCGCGCCTGCCCGCAACCCATCGTCGCCGCGATCGACGGCGTGTGCACCGGCGCCGGCGCGATGATCGCCTGCGCCTCGGACCTGCGCTTCGCCACCGCGCGCAGCAAGCTGGCGTTCCTGTTCGTTCGCGTCGGCCTGGCCGGCGCCGACATGGGCGCGTGCACGCTGCTGCCGCGGCTGATCGGCCTGTCGCGCGCCGCCGACCTGCTCTACACCGGGCGTGTCGTCGATGGCGAGGAGGCCGAACGCATGGGCTTTCATAACCGGCTGGTCGACGCCCGAGTCGCTGCTCGACGAGGCCACCGCGATGGCGCAAAGCCTGGCCGACGGCCCGACCTTCGGCCACGCGATGACCAAGACCATGCTCTGGCAGGAGTGGAACTCGGGCCTGGGCGAATGCATCGAGGCCGAGGCGCAGGCGCAGGCGATCTGCATGCAGACGCAGGATTTCGAGCGCGCGTACCACGCGTTTGCAGCCAAGGGCAAGCCAGTCTTCGAAGGTAATTGAAGTGCAGCCTGCGACCGACGGCGACGCGAGCGCTGGCGCGATGGCGCGCTGCGGCCGCGCGCTGCAGGTCGCGTGCAAGGCGGCGGCGATTGCCGGCGCGTTGGTCTTCGTTGCGCTGGTCGCGATGTCGATCGTCTCGATCAGCGGACGCAAATTGTTTTCCGCGCCGGTGCCCGGCGACGTCGAGCTGCTGCAGCTGTGCGCGGCGTTCGCGTCGTCGTCGTTCTTCGCCTGGTGCCACCTCAACCTCGGCGACGTCAAGGTCGACTTCTTCACCGAGCACATGGCCGCGTCGAAGGTGCACACGCTCGACTGTGTCGGCTCCTTGCTGGTCGCCGCCTTCGGCGCGCTGATCGCCTGGCGCACCGGCGCCGGTGCGCTGTCGCTGTGGGCCAGCGGCGAGACGACCATGATCCTCGGCCTGCCGGTGTGGCTCGGGCAGGCGCTGATGGTGCCGGGCTTCGCGCTGCTCGCGCTGGTCGGGCTGTACCGCGCGGCCTGGCACGCACGCAGCGTCAGGGGACCGGTGTGACCGGCATCAGCGCCGGGCTGGTCCTGTTCGGCCTGTTGATGCTGCTGCTGGTGCTGCGCGTGCCGATCGGCATCGCGATGTTCTCGGTCGGCGCCGGCGGCTACGTCTGGCTCACCGGTGGGCAATGGGCGCCGCTGCTCAACTCGTTGAAGAACCTGGCCTATGCGCGGCTGTCGAACTACGACCTGATCGTGATCCCGCTGTTCCTGCTGATGGGCCAGTTCGCCACCCACGGCGGGCTGTCGCGCGCGCTGTTCCGCTTCGTCAGCGCGTTCATGGGTCACTGGCGCGGCGGCGTGGCGATGGCGGCCGTCGGCGCCTGCGCCGGCTTCGGTGCGATCTGCGGCTCGTCGCTGGCCACCGCCGCCACCATGGGCCAGGTGGCGCTGCCCGAACTCAAGCGCCTGGGCTATGCCGGCAGCCTGGCCACCGGCACGCTGGCCGCCGGCGGCACGCTGGGCATCATGATCCCGCCGTCGGTGCCGCTGGTGATCTACGCCATCCTGACCCAGGAGTCGATCGGCAAGTTGTTCATGGCCGCCGTGCTGCCCGGCGTGATCGCGATGCTCGGCTACATGCTGGTGATCAAGATCGTCGTCAGCTGGCGCCCGGCAATGGGCCCGGCCGGGCCGCGTGTGGCCTGGCCCGAACGCCTGCGCGCACTGGTCGCGGTACTGCCGGTGCTCGGCGTGTTCCTGGTCGTCATCGTCGGCATCTACGGCGGCTGGGCCAATCCGACCGAAGCCGCCGCGATCGGTGCCGCCGCCTGCGGTGGCCTGGCGCTGACCAGCGGCAAGATGCGCCTGCAGGGCCTCGTCGACACCGCGCTCGGCACGGCCCAGGCCAGCGCGATGATCTTCCTGGTCCTGCTCGGCGCGGATCAACTCAACACCGCACTGGCGCTGTCGCAGATGCCGGCCGAACTGGCGGCGTGGGTCAAGAGCAGCGGCTTCTCGCCGCTGCTGGTGATGGTCGCGATCCTGGTGACCTACATCCTGCTCGGCTGCGTGATGGACTCGCTGGCCATGATCCTGCTGACGATTCCGGTCTTCTACCCGGTGGTGATGGGTCTGGACTTCTGGGGCCTGGGCGCGACCGACAAGTCGATCTGGTTCGGCATCCTGGCGCTGATGGTGGTCGAGATCGGCCTGGTGCACCCGCCCGTCGGCATGAACGTCTACGTCATCAACCGCATCGCCAAGACGGTGCCGCTGGTCGAGACCTTCAAGGGCGTGATGCCGTTCCTGCTGTCCGACTTCGTGCGCATCACCGTGCTGCTGTTCTTCCCATCGCTTTCACTGGTCCTGGTCAGGACCTTTCAGACCTGAGTCCATCCACCCGCAAGGAGACAAACCATGAAGCTGCATCACTCGCTCGGCCTCGTCGCCGCCGCCATCGTCTCGTTCACCGCCGCGCTGCCCGCACAGGCCCAGCAGGTGGTGCTCAAGGTGCACCATTTCCTGCCCGGCACCTCGAACGTGCACGTCAACATCATCCAGGCCTGGTGCGACAAGGTCGGCAAGGAATCGGCCGACAAGTTGAAGTGCCAGATCTACCCGGCCATGCAGCTCGGCGGCACGCCGGCGCAATTGTTCGATCAGGCCCGCGATGGCGTGGCCGACATCGTCTGGACCATCCCGACCTACTCGGCCGGCCGCTTCACCAAGTCGGAGGTCTTCGAGCTGCCCTTCTTCACGCGCAGTGCGAAGGGATCGAGCCAGGCCTACTGGAGCTTCGTGCAGAAGAACGCACTCGACGAATACCAGGGTGTGCGTCCGATCTTCCTGCACACCAATGACGGCTCGTCGTTCCACCTGACGAGCGCCAAGGGCGTGCGCACGCTGGAAGACCTGAAGGGCCTGAAGATCCGCGCTGCAACGCGCCTGAATTCGCGCATGCTGGCTGCGCTGGGTGCCACGCCGGTGCAGATGCCACTGCCCTCGGTGCCCGAGTCGATGTCCAAAGGCGTGATCGATGGCGCGATGGTGCCGTGGGAAGGCGTGCCGGCGGCCAAGCTGCAGGAGATCTCCAAGAGCCACCTCGACGCGCCGGCCGGCCAGCCCAAGTTCGCCAACTCGATCTTCGCCTTCGTCATGAATCAGGCCAGGTACGACGGCCTGGCACCTGACCTGAAGAAGGTCATCGACGCCAACAGTGGCGTTGCGGTGTCGGCCTGGGCCGGCGAGAAGTTCGATGCCGTGGTTGCAGCCAACCACAAGCTCGCCGGCGATCGCGGCAATGCGCTGCTCACGCTCACCGATCCCGAGTATCAGCGCTGGATCAAGGCCTCGGCCGACGTCGATGACCAGTGGGTCAAGGAGGTCGGTGCCAAGGGCGGCAACGGCAGCGCGTTGCTCAATGACGCGCGTGCAATGATCCAGCAATATGACCATTGAGCCACGTCGCTGGAGCGACGCCGACGGCGTGCACATCGACGTGCGCGGGCTGGCGCCGCCGCAGCCACTGGTGGCTATCCTGCGTCTGGTGCGCGAGCAGCGCGACGGCGATGCTGCGGTGATCGTGCACCATGACCGCGATCCGCTGCTGCTCTATGGCGAGCTGGCCGAGATCGGCTGGGCGGCCGAGCGCATCGCCGCCGAGCCGGGCAGCGTGCGCCTGCGGCTCAGCCGCCGCGCTTGATGGCCGTCCCGGGCGGATTCCTGCTCGGGGCGACGAGCCGCCTTCTGCCGGCGTCGATTCCGTTCCGCTTCTTCGCCGCCGCGGTGCTCTTTCATCTGCTGGCCTGGCTGGCGCTGCTGGCCGGGGCCGACCGCATGGCGCCGTTCGTCGCCGCACCGGGCTGGCCGCTGGCCGCGCTGCACCTGGTGACACTCGGCGTGCTGGTCATGACCGCCATCGGCGCGGGCCTGCAGTTGCTGCCGATCGCCACCCGCCAGCCGGTGCCCTCGACGTTCTGGCCACGGGCGATCTGGTGGCTGTACACACCCGGCGTGGCCGCGGTCACGCTGGGCATGGGCCTGGCGCTGCCGGGCCTGCTCGGTCTTGGCGCCGCGGCCGTGCTGCTGGCGCTGCTGATGTTCGCAGTGCTGCTGGCACTCAACCTGTCCGGTGCGCGTGGCATGCCCGAGGTGGTGGCGCACGGCTGGGCCGCGCTGGTCAGCCTGCTCGTCGTATTGGCCAGCGCGCTGGCGCTGGTATTGGCCTGGCTCGGCGTGCCGACGATCGCCCGTCAGACCGCGCTGGCGCTGCACCTGGCCTTCGCGGCCTACGGTTTCATGGGCCTGCTGGCACTCGGGCTGTCGTGCATCCTGGTGCCGATGTTCGCGCTGGCCGCGGCACCCGACCGGCGGCGCGCCCTCGCGTCGTGCGGCATCGCCGTCGCGGCATTGGTGCTGGCGGCCTTGGCGGCCTTCGGCATCGCGCCGCAGCCGCTGCGCGTGGTGGCGCTCGTGCTCGGCAGCCGGCGCGGTGGCACTGCACCTGCGCCTGATGCGCGTGGCGCTGCGCAGCGGCATGCGGCGCGAACTCGGTCGGTCGTTCACGCTGGTGCGGCTGGGCTGGGCGATGCTGGTGGCCAGCCTGCTGCTGGCGCTGGCGATGGTTCTCGATGCGCCCTTGCCCGGCCTGGCCACGTTGTTCGGGCTGACGCTGATCGTCGGCTGGCTGCTGAGCTTCCTGCTCGGCATGTTGCAGCGCATCGTGCCGTTCCTGGCGGCCATGCATGCAGCACACGACAGCCGGCGGCCGCCGACGCCGTCGTCGCTCAGCGCCGATCGGCCGCTGGCAATCCACTTCGCCTGCCACGTCGCGGCGCTGGCGGGTCTGGCGCTGGCGGTCGTCATCGACAGCCCCTGGCTGCTCATGCTGGCCGCCGCCGTCGGGGCGGTCGGCGCGGCAGCCTTCTGCGCCTTCTTCGTGACCGTCTTGCGGCGCATGCACGCAGCGCCAGTTGCTTGACTGACATCAAGGGCAACCGCGCCGGCGCCGGTATTCTGGAGTGCAACCCTCAATCGTCACCGGGCCCCATGCACCAAGTCAGCCAACTCCTCGACAACGAACACCGCAGCAGCCTCGAGTTGCTCGGCCGCGTCGAACAGGCCTTCGTGCGCGCGCAGAGCGCAGCCGGCTTCACCCCGCTGGCGCCGGCTTTCATCCGCCTGATCGAACACGAGATCTCGCGCCACTTCGAGTTCGAGGAAGGCGAGTTGTTCACGCGCATGACCGAGGCCGGTGAAGGCGACATCGCCTGGCTGCTGCGCGACGAGCACGACGCGATCCGCGCGGTGGCGGCCGAGTTGCTGCCGCTGGCGCGCACCGCCGCGGCCGGCACGCTCGACGAGCGCGGCTGGAGCGAGCTCAAGCGCGGCGTGCTCGAGATGGTCGAGCGCCAGGTGGCGCACATCCAGAAGGAGACGATGGCGCTGCTGCCGATGCTCGACGACCAACTGCTCGACGACGACACCGACAGCGCATTGGCATTGGCCTACAGCGGCAGCTGACCGGCCACGATAGGAGACACGGATGCATCAAGTAGCCACCCCGCCGCCCGTGGTGCGCGCCCTCACTGCCGCCGACCTGGCGGACGTGATCGCCATCGACAGTGCCCTCGAGGGGCGCTCGCGCCGCGGCTATGCCGAGCGGCGCCTGGCGGCGGCGCGGCGCGATCCGGCGCTGCACGCGCAGTTCGCTGCGGTCGACGAGCATGGTCTGGCCGGCTACATCCTGGCGCGCATGCTCGAGGGTGAATTCGGCAGCCAGGCGCGCAGCATGCGCATCGAGCTGGTCGGCGTGCGGCGCCGACATCCGTGGCCACGGCGTGGGCCGAAAATTGTTCGACGCGCTCTCGCAATGGGCCGGCCGCCACGCCGTGACCGAACTGCGCACGCAGTCCGCCTGGTCCGACGCGGCGATGCTGCACTGGCTGGCCGGCATGGGCTTCGAGCTGGCGCCGGCGCTGGTGCGTCGAATGCGCCGTCGCCGGCGGCGACTACCGCCCCGAGCGCGACGACGCTCTCGCGCTGGCGCCTGGCGACGGCCCCGCCAACGAGATGCGTTTCGATGGCGCCAGCGCCGGCAACGACTTCGAGCGCCTGGCCCGCGACAGTGCCGACGTGCGCTCGATGACGGCGGCCGACCTGCCGGGCATCGTGCGCATCGACCGCGGCATCACCGGCCGCGACCGCAGCACCTACCTCAAAGCCAAGCTGGCCGAGGCGATGGACGATTCGACGGTGCGCGTGTCGCTGTGCGCGCGGCGCGACGATGCCAACGTCGGCTTCCTGATGGCGCGGGTGGACCGCGGCGACTTCGGCCGCACCGAGCCGGTGGCGGTGATCGACACGATCGGCGTCGACCGCGAATACATGCGCCACGGCATCGGCCGGGCGCTGCTGTCGCAACTGTTCGTCAATCTCGGCGCATTGCGCGTCGAGCGCGTCGAGACCTTCGTCGCGGCGAACGACCTGGCCTTGCTCGGCTTCCTCTACGGCGTCGGCTTCGTGCCGTCGCAGCGGCTGCGCCTTCGTGCGCCAGCTCGGCAGCTGGGAATGAACGCAGCGCGTCCGCGCGCCGAGGGGCTGGCATGACCGTCGACGACGAAGCGGTGCGCGACGCGCTGCGCCAGGTCGACGACCCCGAGGCCGGCATGAACATCGTCGAACTCGGGCTGGTCTACGGCATCGAGGTCGAGGCCGACGCGGTCTCGATCGACCTGACGATGACGACCGCCGCCTGCCCGATGGCCGACATGATCGTCGACCAGGCACGCGACGCCGTCACGGCCATCCTGCCCCCAGGCTCGCGGGTCGAGGTGCGGCTGGTGTGGGACCCGCCGTGGACGCCGGACAAGATGTCGGGCATCGCACGCGAACACTTCGGCTGGACGTTTTGAGCGCGGCGCCGGCCCAGGCCGCAGCCGGCGGGCTGCCGCCAGCATGGCGCGTGCCGTTGCTGATGCTCGGCTTCGTCGGCCTGTTCGCCGGTGCCGGTGCCGGGCTCGCACGGCTGGGCTGGAGCATGCCCACGCTGCTGGCGTCGGCCGCCGCGCTGCACGGGCCGTTGATGATCTGCGGCTTCTTCGGGGTGGTGATCGCGCTCGAGCGCGCGGTCGCAATCGGCCGCGGCTGGGCCTATGCCGGGCCGCTGCTGGCGGGCCTCGGAGGCGCCTCGGCGGTCCACGCTGCGACGACGCCTGCAGCGTGGCTCTTCCTGGCCGGCAGCGGCGTGCTGCTGGCGGCATCGATCGACGTGCTGCGCCGGCAGACGGCGCTGTTCACCTTCACGCTGGTGCTCGGCGCAGCCTGCTGGATGGCCGGCAACGGATTGTGGCTGGCGGGCTGGTCAGTGCACCAGATCGTGCCCTGGTGGCTCGCCTTCCTGGTCCTCACGATCGCCGGTGAACGGCTCGAGTTGTCGCGTCTGCTGCCGCCGTCGCCGACGGCCAGCCGCGTGTTCGCGCTGCTGCTGGTGCTGATCGTGGCCGGACTCGTCGGCCTGCGCTGGATCTGGGGTCCGCCGCTGTTCGCCGCCGGGCTGCTCGGGCTGGCACTGTGGCTGGTCAAGCAGGACCTGGCGCGGCGCACGGTGCGCGGGCGCGGCCTGACGCGCTTCATCGCCGTCTGCCTGCTGTCGGGTTACGCCTGGCTGGCCCTGGGCAGCGTCGTCATGCTGGCCGCCGGTGGCCTGACACCCGGCAGCCCCTCTTACGACGCGGCGCTGCACGCCATCGCGCTCGGGTTCGTCTTCTCGATGGTCTTCGGCCACGCGCCGATCATCTTCCCCGCCGTGCTGCGCGTGCGCGGTGCCCTACCACCCGCTGTTCTACGCACCGTTGGCGTTGCTGCACGCATCGCTCGCGTTGCGTCTGCTCGGCGACGCAACAGGGCAGTTCGAAGCGGTGCGCGCGGGCGCCTTGGGCAACGCGCTGGCGCTGGTGGCTTTCATCCTTGGCACCGTGAGCGCGGTCGTGCGCGGCCGACGTGCCGGGCGGCGCGCCGGCACCTAGCGCCTGCCGACCGATCCCTCAGGGCGAACCGAGCCAGGGATCGACCGCACCACCGCCGAAGCTGGCGAGCAGGAAGTCGACGAACGCCCGCGTGCGCGCCGGCACATGCTTGCGCGTGGGCATCGCGGCATACAGCGTGAGCGTGATGCCGCGCCACTGCGGCAGCACGCGCACCAGGCGGCCCTCGCGCAACGGCTCGTCGACGACGAACGAGGGCAGACCCGCGATCCCCAGCCCGGCCAGCGCGGCCGCGAGGAGGAGGTCGATGTGACCCGTCGACAGCACGGGCTCGGGCGCCGGTAGCGTGACCACGGTCGGCGTCGCGCCGCCGTCAGTGGCATCGGCATCCCGGTACAGCGTCAATTCGCGCCGCACGGCCGCGACGGCAGGCAGCAGCGCATCGTGTTGCAGCAGGTCGTCCGGCTGTTGCGGATGCCCGCGCCGCTGCAGGTACGCCGGCGCGGCGCAGATGACGAACGCCGAACGTGCGATCGGCCGGGCGACGAAGTCCCCGTTCAGCGCTCGCTCGCCGACGGACACGATGGACACGTCGAAGCTCTGGTCGGCGACGTCGACCGCACCGGGTGCGGCAATCTCGAGCCCGAGCTGCGGATGCCGGGCCTGAAAGCGCGGCAGATGCCGCGCCAGCTGATGCACGGCGAACGCCGGCGGGCACAGGATGCGCAGGGTCCCGCGCGGTTGCTCCACCGCGGCGCCGGCCAGTGCATCGGCGTCGTCGAGTTCGGCCAGCACATGGTGGGCGCGCTCCAGGTAGGCCTGGCCCACCTCGGTCAGGGCAATCCGCCGCGTGGTGCGGTTGAGCAGGCGCGCACCGAGGTGTTGTTCGAGCTCAGCCACGGTTCGGGTCACCACCGGCGGGGCCATGTCGAGGGCCCGCGCAGCGCCGGCCAGGCTGCCTTCGGCAACCACCCGAACGAAGACGCGCAGCGCGCGCAACTGGTCCATCGCCGGATTGTTCCATCTGGCGCAAGAGTCCGTGCGCGGCGTACGGCTGTGCGCGCCGGGCCCGGATTTCTAGAGTCTGCACATCGACGCGCCGTCTCCCGAATCTCGCAAGCCGCGGCGCCTCGGTACCCACCCTCACACAGGAGAACCACCTTGAAGACCGCCACCCCCTCCGCCCTGACCCTTGCCGCGCTCGCATTGATTGCCGGTCTCGCCAGCGCCAAGACTGCCGCTCTCGACGCCGCGGGCGCCGCCCGGCTGGACGCCTATCGCCACGCGCCCGACGCGGCCGGCGAGCTGATCTATCGCGGAGCCGTGTTCGACCAGCACGAGCCGCGTGCATCTGCGCTGTTCAGCTACGAGCGGCGTGTCGGCCCGCACGCAAAGGGTCAGTCCGCGGCGCACATCACGCACGCGCCGAACGGCGACGTCGTCATCGTCGAGGAAGCCGACGTTCGGCCCGGGCTACGCGCTGCAACGCTTCGACGCCACCAACCGGCAGCTGGGCTACAGCGGCTCGGTCGTGCTCAGCAACGACGGGCGCCGCCTCGACTATCGCCTGCTACGGGATGGCGTGGTCACGACCGCCGCTGAAGACGTCAGCGACCCGGTCGTCAGCGGACCGTCCTTGCACGGCTTCATCCTGCAGCATTGGGACGCGCTCGCGCGTGGCGACCGCCTGCCGGTGCGCATGATCGTGATGGCGAAAACGCAGACCTACGGCTTCGAGATCCGCCGGGCCGATACGAAAGCCGGCCGCACGTCGTTCTCGATCACGCCGAGCGACTGGCTCGTGCGCCTGGCACTCATGCCCTTGACAGTCACCTTCGACTCTGCGACGCGCAACGTCGTGCGCTACGAGGGGCGGGTGCCGCCGATGCGAGGCGTCGACGGCAAGTTGAAGGCACTGGATGCGCGGGTCGAGTACACGATGGCCGCCGCGGCGTACCGCTGAACCAGCGCGACCTGTGGCCGCGCGTCGGTGCCGCGCTGGGCTCAGGTCTTGAGCTTGCGCCCGAGATGCCGCTCGACCGTGGCCGTCTTGGCCTGCATGCGCCCGCCCGGCCCGGCGCGGTAGTCGATCTTGACGTGCACGCCGATGCGCGGGCAGTCGGCCGCCAGGGTCTCGAAGCAGGCCGTGACGACGGCCATCACCTCGGCCCACTCGCCTTCGAGGATGGTGCCCATCGGCGTGAGCTGGTAGGGCACGCCGCTGCGGTCGATCACGTCGAGGATGCGCGCGACCTGCGCGCTGACGCTTTCGCCGACGCCGACCGGGGACATCGAAAATTCGAGCAAGACCATGGGGGACTCCTCTTCGCCGGGTGGTTGCGCCTCGACGACGCTGCCAATGATGCACTGCTTGTTGCACGCCGGCACCATCGACGACCCGCCCTGCCTCGGAAACAAGAGCCGACGTAAGATCGGCGCGACATGCGTTACGGGGGCAGTTGGCCTTACACGATGATCGCTTCTTCGCGCTGCTGCGTGGTATGGCTCGCGCTCGGCTTGCTCGTTTTTTCGGCGTTGCCCGTGCGGGCGGCGCCCGACGCGGCGACGCGCGAGGCGGCGACCAAGCTGGCGGCCAATGTCTGCGGCACGTGTCATGGGCCGGAGGGCCGGGGCGACAACACACGGGTGCCGCGCCTGGCCGGCCAGCAACGGGCCTATATCGAGGTGCAACTCAAGGCCTTTCGCAACCAGAACCGGGGCGACCATGCCGCGCATGAATACATGTGGGGCATCGCCTCGACCTTGAGCGACGACATCGTCGTCGCGCTGGCCGAATACTTCGCCGCGCAGAAGCCGGCCGCCGGCATCGTGGCCAGCAATCCGGCTGCCGCTGCGCGCGGCCGCGAGCTGTTCGAAAAGGGCAGCCCGGAGCGTGGCCTGCCGACCTGCACCGGTTGCCATGGCGCCAACGCCGAAGGGCTGGCCGTGTTCCCTCGCCTCGCGGGACAGCACGGCGAATACCTGTTCATCCAGATGCAGTCGATCCGTAACCGGCTGCGCGACTCTCCTGTGATGCACGGCCTGATCAAGAACCTCACCGACGACGAGATCGTTTCCCTCGCCGCCTACCTCGAATCGAAATAGGACCGTGGCGGCGGGTCGCCGGCTGCAAGCTGCAGTGGCGCAACAGGAGCAAGCATGAACGCACAACCAGGCCTGCCTGCGGCCGACCCCTTCGCGCGGCTCGAGCAGGGCATCGTCGGGCGCGACCTCAGCATCCCGACGCCGTACGGTCCGCGCCGCGTGATCTATGCCGACTGGACCGCCAGCGGGCGCGCCTACGCACCAATCGAGCAGCGCCTGTTGCGCGACTTCGGCCCCTACATCGCCAACACGCACACCGAGACCAGCTTCACCGGGCACGCCATGACCGCCGCGTACCAGCGCGCGCGCGCGCTGATCAAGCAGCATGTGAACGCGGCGCCCGGCGACGTGTTGCTGGCCACCGGCACCGGCTGCACCGGTGCGATCAACAAGCTGCAGCGCATGCTCGGGCTGCGCGTGCCGTCCAACTTCATCGGCACGACCACGGTTGCGCAGGCCGAGCGGCCGCTGGTGCTGATCACGCACATGGAGCATCACTCGAACCACACCACCTGGCTGGAGTGCGA
Source organism: uncultured beta proteobacterium (assembly GCA_963779435.1). GTDB lineage: Bacteria > Pseudomonadota > Gammaproteobacteria > Burkholderiales > Burkholderiaceae_C > CADEEN01. The sequence goes on from CAVZYL010000006.1 coordinate 134,593, forward strand.
GGTCGATCTGGAAGTGATCCCGCCCGATGCGCAGGGCCTGGTCGACGTGCAAGCCATCCCTGCGATCCTGGCTCGCTACCCGGAGCGACGGCTGAAGATTGCGTCGATCACGGCGTGCTCGAACGTTACCGGCATCGAGACCCCGGTGCACGACATCGCGGCGGTGATGCACGAACACGGCGGGCTGTGCTTCGTCGACTACGCCTGCTCGGCCCCTTATGCGGTGATCGACATGCACCCGACGGACCCGGCGCGCGCGCTCGATGCAATCTTCTTCTCGCCGCACAAGTTTCTCGGCGGGCCCGGGTCGTGCGGGATCCTGGTCTTCGAGCCGCGGCTGTACTCGGCGCAGGTGCCGGACCAGCCGGGCGGCGGCACCGTGACCTGGACAAACCCGTGGCACGAGCACCGCTACCACGACGCCATCGAAGTGCGGGAGGACGGCGGCACGCCGGGCTTCCTGCAACTCATCCGCGCCGCGCTGGCGGTGCAGCTCAAGGAGTCGCTTGGCGTGCCGCGCATCGCCGCGCGCGAACACGCGATCGTGCGCCAGGTGTTCGAGCGGCTGGACCGCATGCCGCGCGTGGTGGTGCTGGCCGGGCAACACCGCGACCGGCTGCCGGTGTTCTCGTTCTACCTGCCGGGCCTGCACTACAACCTGGTGGTGCGCCTGCTGAACGATCGCTTCGGCGTCCAGGCCCGTGGCGGCTGCTCGTGCGCCGGCACCTACGGGCATTACCTGCTCAACGTCGATGTCGATCATTCACAACGCATCACCTCGCGCATCGACGCAGGCGACCTGACCGACAAGCCCGGCTGGGTGCGGGTGTCGTTCCACCCGGCGATGAGCGATGCCGAAGTCGCTGCCGTGTGCGACGCGATCGAACAGATCGCGCTGCACGGCGACGACTGGGCCGCCGATTACCGGCACATCCCGCGGCTCAACGACTACGAGCATGTCGGCGGGCCGGCACCGGTCGAGGCCTTGGTCGCGGGTTGGTTCGACGTTCAGGAACCGGCCGCAATGGTGCCTGCGTAATTCGTCGTCGCCCTGCGAGTGCAGACCACGGCGTGAGCGCGATACCCAACCCTTCCCACGGAGATTTCGATGCACGTTGACAGGCCCTACCGCCGCACGCTGGCCACTCTCATGGCCGCGGCCCTTGTATGGGCCAGCCCGGCACTGGCGTGCACGCGAGCGCTCTACGTCGCCAAGGACGGCACCGTCATCGTCGGCCGCTCGATGGACTGGGGCGAGGACATGTCGTCCAACATGTGGGTGCTGCCGCGCGGCATGAAGCGCGACGGCACGCGGCGGCAAGAACACGATCTCGTGGGAATCGAAGTACGGCAGCCTGATCGTCAACGGCCTACGACATCGGCACCGCCGAGGGGATGAACGAGAAGGGGCTCGTCGTCAACGAACTCGCGCTGGTCGAGTCGAACTACGGCAAGCCGCCGGAGGGCGCCAAGGTGATCTCGCTGAGCACCTGGCCGCAGTACGTGCTGGACAACTTCGCCACCGTCGCCGAGGCCGTCGCCGACCTGCGCAAGGAAACCTTCCGCGTGCAGACCGTGGTGCTGGGCACCGGCCGGCCGGCCAACATGCACCTGGTGATCTCGGATGCCACCGGCGACTCGGCCGTGTTCGAGTACATCGACGGCAAGCTGGTCATCCACCACGGCAAGCAGTACAAGGTCGTGACCAACTCGCCCACCTACGACAAGCAGTTGGCGATCATGGAGTACTGGAAGGAAGCCGGCGGCCTGGAGAAGTCCCTGCCCGGCACCTCGCGCGCCGCCGACCGTTTCGTTCGGACGACGTACCTGCTCGACGCGCTGCCGGCCGAGACGTCCAAGAATTACATCAGCGGCACGCCGCAGCAGAACTTCAAGTTCCAGGCCCCGATGTCGGTGCTGTCGCTGATGCGCAGCGTCGGCACGCCGTTGGGCTTTTCCCTCGAAGAACAGCCCTGGGTCTCGTCGACCATCTGGCGGACCGTGAGCGACAGCACCAACCGCGTGGTGATCTTCGACTCGGCGATGACTCCGGCGACGTTCTGGGTGAAGCTCGACGAGCTCGACCTGAAGCCGGGTGCGCCGGTGAAGAAGCTGGAATTGGCGGGCGGCAAGACCTATAGCGGCAATGCCGTGGATCAAGTTCGTCGAGGCCAAGCTGTTCACCTTCCAGGACCTGACCGACGTCGCTCCGGCGAAGTGATGTGACGCGCCCTTGTCGTTCTTCTCATCCATAGCTGGGCTCCCGCCGTGCGACGCCTGTTGCTCATCGCGAGTCGAAGCGGAATCGTCGACCGAATTTGCACGCCACTTCGCGTTGGAATAATGAGGGGAAATGGAAGACCTGACCCCCGAACCCGCGAACCCGTGCGAACCCGACCCCGAACCCATGCCGAACCCACAACTTGACAGACACAACCAAACTTGTTACACGCCGCACGGCCGTTCAACTTCGTCGTTGATCGACTAGATTCCGTTCCAAGCCGATGCGCGCTGGTCCCCAGTTTTTCGCGCAGCCGATCTCTGGAGCGGCGGACGACGCGAAATCGGAGCAACCAAGATGAAGAACCATCTCAATTCGGCCTACTTGTTTGCTGCATTCGCAGCAACACTTGTTGTCCCAATCACCGCAAGTGCCAACACGATCTACGCCTGCCAGTTGAACGTAATCGGGTCGATCAGGATCGTCACTGAAGCTACAAACTGCAGTCGTTGGGAAACCAAGATTTCTTGGAACGATGGTGCGGGAACCGTCGGCCCCGCCGGTCCACCCGGACCCACCGGCCCCGCTGGCCCACCCGGATCCGCCGGCCCAATCGGCCCCGCTGGGGCAATCGGTCCAGCAGGTCCCCAAGGGCCTCAGGGACCAGCGGGCCCCGGCGGCGTGGCGGGCCCTGTCTTCTTGGCGACGCTCCCCGCGTTCACGGCCATCGCCAACACTGCAATCGGTGAAGCCAACGCCAAGCAGGTGGTCGGCAAGGATGTCAGCCAGCCAGGCACATATCTCTCGCGGCTTGACGCCGAGCTCAATAACTTCGGCGCCCTTTGGTTCGACTATCACTGCAAACTGCAGGCGCTCGCCTACCCGGCGTTTGTGGGCATGCCGTACACCGACCTGCCTGGCACGCGCCGCGAGGTCAGCTGGCGCACTGGCAAGGACGGGTCTGGCAACAACACGACGGCGACCGGTGTCTCGATCTCGATGCAGGCGCCCTTCACTGCCGGTGCGCTCGGCGCGTCGGTGCGAATGGTGTGCTGGGGAACCATCGATTCATCAGGCCCCATTTATGACTACGGTCTCGGCGTCACAGCCGCCACGCTGACGTTGGTGCCAGTCGGAAGCGTGCAATAACGCGCGTCCCTCGTGCCGCACCTGTTCTGCGGTCGGACGCGCAGCTTGCCGGAGCAACTTTGCGGGCTTCGAGGTGTTGCATTTCCTCTCCTGCACCACCAGCGTCGCGCCGTGAGGCGTAACTCCGCGCAAAGCCAGCGAGGTTCCATGACTTTCATTCACTTCCAGCCGCCGCCCAGCACCTTGTACAGCGTCACCAGGTTCTGCACCGCGAGCGCCTGCGGCTGCACCACGCCTGCTGCGCGACGAACAGCGAGCGCTGCGCGTCCAGCACGTCGAGGTAGCTGGACGCGCCGTTGCGGTAGCGCAGGTCGGCCAGGCGGTAGCGCGTCTCCTCGGCCTGGGCTTGCGCCTGCTGCGCGCGCAGCTGCTCGCCCAGCGTGGCGCGGCCGGCCAGCGCGTCGGCCACTTCGCGAAACGCGGTCTGGATCGCCTTCTCGTACTGCGCCACGGCGATGTCGCGGTTGCGCCTGGCTGACTTCCAGGTTGGCCTGGTTGCGCCCGGCGTCGAAGATCGGCAGCGTGATGCTGCGGCGCGAACTGCCAGGCGACGGTCCGTCTTGAACAGGCCGCCCAGTTCCTCGCTGGCCACGCCGACGCTGCCGGTCAGCGTGATGCGCGGGAAGAAGGCGGCGCGCGCCGCGCCGATGTTGGCGTTGGCGGCGCTGCAGCTGCTGCTCGGCCTGGCGCACGTCGGGCCGGCGCTCGAGCAGCTCGGACGGCAGCCCGCCGGCAGCTCGGCGAGCAGGCCCTGGCCTGTCGATCGGCAGGCCCGGCCGGCAGGTCGCGCCGGCAGCGGCTGGCCGAGCAGCAGCACCAGCGCGTTCTCGTCCTGCGCGCGCTGGCGCTGCAGCAGCGCCAGCGCGGCGCGCGCGCCTTCGACCAGCGACTCGCGCCTGCGCGAAGTCGAGTTCGGACGCGGCGCCGTTGTCGAACTTCAGCTTCGTCAGCTTGTAGCGATTCGCTCGCGCGTGTCCAGCGTCTCGCGCGTCACCTCGAGCAGCTCGTCGTCGGCCAGCAGCGCCAGGTAGCCGTTGGCCACCGCGGCGATCAGGCTGATCTGCACCGCCTTGCGCGCCTCTTCGGTGGCCAGATACTGCTGCCAGCGCCGCGTCGCTCAGGCTGCGCACGCGGCCGAAGAAATCGAGCTCGTAGGCGGTGACGCTCAGGCCGGCGGTGTAGATGCTGATCGATGCCGTTGCCGCCGGCGTTGGGCTGGCGCAGTCCGGTGGCGCCGACGCACGACGGTGGGCAACTGGTCGGCGCGCTGGATCTGGTACTGCGCGCGCGCCTGCTCGATGTTGAGCACCGCCACGCGCAGGTCGCGGTTGTTCTGCAGCGCGAGCTCGATCAGGCGCTTCAGCCGCGCGTCGCTGAAGAAGCTGCTGCCACTCGATGTCGGCGGCCGCCGCCGCGGCCGGCTGCCGCGCCGCCGGCGTCGCCGGGGAAGGCCTGCCGCCACCGGCGCCGCCGGGCGCTCGTAGGTCGGCGCCATCGAGCGCGCAGCCGGCCAGCAGCGCGCGCCAGCGGCGAGCGCAGGCAGCGGCGCGGCGCGATGGCTGCAGCGGCGCGTTCATGGCCGTGCCCTCCTCGTCGCCGGTGGCGGCCGCGGCTGCGGCCGCGGCATCGAGCTCGTGCGCGTACATGCTTGCGCTGGCGTTCGCTGCCCTTGAAGAAGCGCGCGCACGACGACGAAGAACACCGGCACGAAGAACACCGCCAGGACGCGCCGCAGTGATCATGCCGCCCATCACGCCGGTGCCGATGGCGCGCTGGCTGGCCGAGCCGGCGCCGCTGGCGAGCGCCAGCGGCAGCACGCCCAGGATGAAGGCCATCGAGGTCATCACGATCGGCCGGAAGCGCAGGTGCGCGGCCGCGAGCGCCGCCTCGATCGCGCTCTTGCCCTGCGCCTGCAGGTCCTTGGCGAACTCGATGATCAGGATCGCGTTCTTCGCCGACAGGCCGATGATGGTGATCAGCGCCGACCTGGAAGTACACGTCGTTGGCAGTAGCCGCGCAGGCATGGTCGCCGAGCAGCACGCCGAGCACGCCCAGCGGCACCACCAGCATCACCGCCAGCGGAATCGACCAGCTCTCGTACAGCGCCGCCAGGCACAGGAACACCGCCAGGATCGCGAAGCCGTACAGGATGATAGCGCCTGCGCGCCGGCGAGCTTTTCCTCGCGCGACTGGCCGGTCCATTCGTAGCCGAAGCCCGGCGGCAGCTGGGCGGCCAGCTGCTCCATCTCGGCCATCGCCTCGCCGGTGCTGTAGCCGGGCGCGGCATCGCCGGCGATGCGCATCGCGGGATAGCCGTTGTAGCGCACGGTCTGCATCGCGCCGGTGATCCAGCGCGTGGTGGCGAAGGCCGACAGCGGCACCGGCTTGCCCTGCGCGTTGATCGCGTTCAGGTCGCAGCAGGTCTTCGGGCTGCATGCGCGCCGGCGCGTCGGCCTGCACCACCACGCGCTGCAGGCGGCCCTGGTTCGGGAAGTCGTTGACGTAGGCCGAGCCGAGCGCGGTCGAGAGCGTCGGCGTTGATCGCGTCGAAGCTCACGCCGAGCGCGTTGGCCTTGTCGCGGTCGATGTCGAGCTGCAGCTGCGGCGCGTCTTCCAGGCCGTCGGGCCGCACCTGCGTCAGCACCTTGCTCTGCGCGGCCATGCCCAGCAGCTGGTTGCGCGCGGCCAGCAGCGCCTCGTGGCCCGTTGCCGCCGCGGTCCTGCAGGCGGAAGGTGAAGCCGGTGGCGTTGCCCAGTTCGGGAATCGGCGGCGGGCTGAGCGGGAAGATGAACGCGTCGCGTATGCCCATCAGCGCGCCGAAGGCGCGGCCCGGCCAGCGGCCTGCGCCGATTGCTCGGGGCCCTTGCGCTCGTCCCAGTCCTTCAGCGTGACGAAGGCCAGCGCCGGCGTTCTGGCCCTGGCCCGAGAAGCTGAAGCCGAGCACGCCGACCATGCTCTGCACTTCGGGCTGCTTGAGGATGAAGCCCTCGACCTGCTCCATCACCGTCGAGCGTGCGCTCCTGCGTCGCGCCCGGCGGCAGCTGCACGTTGACGATGATGTAGCCCTGGTCTTCGCTGCGGCAGGAAGGAGGTCGGCAGCGCGCAGGTACAGCAAGCACCACCGCCGCCGATGATGGCCACGTAGATGACCAGATAGCGCGCCGGCGCGCTTGCAGCATGCGCGCGACCAGCGCCTTCGTAGCCCTTGGCGGTGCGCGCGAAGCCGCGGTTGAACCAGCCGAAGAAGCCGCGTCTTCGCGTGGTGGTGGCCGGCCTCGCACCGGCTTGAGCAGGGTGGCGCACAGCGCCGGCGTCAGCGACAGCGCCATGAAGGCCGAGAAGCCGATCGACGCCACCATCACCGCCGAGAACTGGCGGTAGATGTTGCCGACCGAGCCGGCGAAGAAGGCCAGCGGCACGAACACCGAGATCAGCACCACCGTGACGCCGATGATGGCGCCCGAGATCTGCCCCATCGCCTTGCGCGTGGCCTCGCGCGGCGGCAGGCCTTCCTCGCTCATGATGCGCTCGACGTTCTCGACCACCACGATGGCATCGTCCACCACGATGCCGATCACCAGCACCATGCCGAACATGGTCAGCACGTTGATCGAGAAGCCCAGCGCCAGCAGCACGCCGAAGGTGCCCAGCAGCGCGACCGGCACCACGATGGTCGGGATGATGGTGTAGCGGAAGTTCTGCAGGAACAGGAACATCACCAGGAACACCAGCACCACCGCCTCGATCAGCGTCTCGACCACCTTGCGTGATCGAGATCTTGACGAAGCGCGAGCTGTCGTAGGGAATCGTCGTACTTCACGCCCTGCGGGAAGATAGCGCTGACAGCTCGTCCATGCGCGGCGCGCACCGCCTGCGCCGGTGGCCAGCGCGTTGCCGGTGGGCGAGAGCTGCACGCCGATGCCGGTGGACGGCTTGCCGTTCAGGCGCGCCGAGGTGGCATAGCTCTGGCCGCCGAGCTCGATGCGCGCCACGTCGCGCAGGCGCACCGTCGAGCCGTCGGTGTTGGCGCGCAGCACGATGTTGCCGAACTGCTCGACGTCGGCGAGCTGGCCGTTGACCACCACCGTGGCGACGATCGCCTGGCCCGGCGACGTTGGGCAGGTCGCCGATCGTGCCCGACGACGACCTGCGCGTTCTGCGCCCGGATGGCGTTGGTGACGTCGCTGGTCGACAGGTTGAAGCCGACGCAGCTTGGCCGGGTCGATCCAGATGCGCATCGCGCGCTCGGTGCCGAACAGCTGCGCCTGGCCGACGCCGGGCACGCGCTGGATTTCGGGCAGCACGTTGCGCGACGCGTAGTCGCCCAGCGCGACCGGGTCGAAGTCCGGGTCGTCGGACGACAGGATCGTGAACAGCAGGAAGTTGGAGCGCGACTTGTCGACCCGCACGCCCTGCTGCGTGACCGCCGCCGGCAGGCGCGGCGTGGCGCGCGACAGGCGGTTCTGCACGTCCACCTGCGCCAGATCGGGGTTGGTGCCGGGCTCGAAGCTGAGCGTGATGCGTGCCGGTGCCGTCGGCCTGGGCCACCGACTCCATGTAGATCAGGCCGGGCGAGCCGTTCATCTCCTGCTCGATCACGCTGAGCACGCTGTCTTCCAGCGTCTGCGCCGAGGCGCCGGGGTAGACGGCGGTGACGACGATCGACGGCGGCGCCACCGGCGGGTACTGCGCGATCGGCAGCTGCGTGATCGCCACGCCGCCGCATCACCAGGATGAACAGCGCGATCACCCAGGCGAAGATGGGCCGGTCGATGAAGAACTGGGCCATGCGGGCGGCTCCTTAGCGGCTGGCCGCAGCGGCGCGGCGGCGGCAGCGGCCGAGCGCGGCGCCGCGGCGCGGCGCTGCGGCCTGCCACGGCACCGGCTTCACGGGCGCACCCGGCGCGCAGCTTCTGGAAGCCGTCGACCATCACCTGCTCGCCGGCCTTCAGGCCGTCGAGCACGACCCACTGGTCGTGCCTGCTGCGCCGCCGACCTTGACCGGGCGCGGTGCCGAGCTTGCCGTCCGCGCCCACCACCATCACGGTGTCGCCCTGCGGGCGAGCGCGTCACCGCCTGCTGCGGCAGCAGCGATCGCGTTGGCGACCTGCGCCTGCTCCAGGCGCACGCGCACGTACAGGCCCGGCAGCAGCGCGCCCTCCGGGTTGGGCACCTCGGCGCGCAGCGTGATCTGGCCCGAGGTCGGGTCCACCGTCAGGTCGGAGAACAGCAGCTTGCCCGGCTGCGGCGTACTCGCTGCCGTCTTCGAGCACGCACGCGCACCGCTGGCCGCATCGGCGGCCGCCGCGCGCTTGCACTGGCCGGCCGCCATCGCGCAGCGCAGCTCAGCACCTCGGCCGCCGACTGCGTGAAGTTGACGTACATCGGGTCGATCTGCTGGATCAGCGCCAGCTGGCGTCGCCTCGCCCTGCGCCGACCAGCGCGCCTTCGGTCACCAGCGCGCGGCCGATGCGCCCGGAGATCGGCGCCGTGACCGTGGCGTAGCCGAGGTTGATCTGCGCGCGTCTGCACCGCCGCGCCGGCCGCGGCCACATCGGCCTCGGCCTGCTTCTGCGCCGCCAGCGCGTTGACGTAGTCCTGCTGGCTGATGGCATTGGCTTCGACCAGCGGCTTGTAGCGTTCGGCCTGGGCCTCGGCCTGCATCGCATTGGCCTGGGCCTTGGCCAGCTGGCCTGGGCGCTGTCGACCGCGGCCTGGTACGGCGCGGCGTCGATCAGGAACAGCGGCCTGGCCGGCCTTGACGTCGCTGCCTTCGCGGAACAGGCGCTTGGCACGATGCCGGTGACGCGTGCGCGCACCTGCGCCACGCGCGAGGCTTCGAGCGCGGCCGGGCAATTCGGTGATCAGCGGCGTCGGTCTGGGTCGCGACGGTGACCACGCCGACTTCGGGTGGCGGCGGCGCCGCGCCACCCGGAGCGGCGGCGCCCGCCGATCGGTCGCCGCAGCCGGCCAGGCCGAGCAGCAGTGCGGCGGCAGCCACGAACGGCATCGTGCGCGCCGGTCGGCCGCAGCGCACGCCGTCAACCGCTCCAAGAGGGGCTCGTGTCACAGGGGAATCCTCGCAATCCTGACGTGGTGGTCGGCGCCGCGGCTGCAGGCGCCATCGGCGGCATGCCGAGTCCGGCCCGCGCACGAGCGCAGGCCAGATCCGTGCCGGGGGCACGAACATACATCAAGGAGTTTATGGCCTGGTTGCGGCGGGCCATTCACGGCCCGCCTTGCTGCGCGGCCACGCAGCCAAGGCGTATCGGGTCGGGCACCCTCTTGCAGCGCCGTCGCGCAGCGCCGGATGTCTCAGCCGTGCAGGCCTTCGTACTTGGCCATCAACTCGTCGTTGCTTTCCTGGAAGTCCGGGTTGGGCACGATGCAGTCGGCCGGACAGACCAGCTTGCACTGCGGTTCGTCTTCGGCACCGACGCATTCGGTGCAGCGCAGCGCATCGATCAGATAGATCGGGTCGCCGACGCCGATGGCATCGTTCGGGCACACCGGCTTGCAGGCATCGCAGGCGGTGCAGTCGCTGTTGATCAGCAGGGCCATGGTCTTCGCTCTCCTGGATGACTGGGACTATGCCGCCGCGCGTTGCTGCAATTCGGCGAGCTTCTCATGCCGGTAGGCACCCCACAGCGCGGCACCGATCGCGCCGGCGTAGATCGAATCGGGGTGGCTGGCGGCCGTCACGCTGACCTTCTCGTTGACCATCTCTTCCTGGATCGCGGCCAGCAGGCCGCTGTCGAGTGCCAAACCACCGGTGATCAGCGCCTTGCCCTGCTTGATGCCGGTGACCTTGAGCAGCTTGACGATCCGCGAGGCCATCGACAGATGGATGCCCTTGAGGATATCGGGCGTGGCGATGCCGCGGCTGACCATGTTGATGACGTCGGTCTCGGCCAGCACGGCGCAGATCGAGCTGACCTTCTCCGGCGTCTTCGAGCTCTCAGACAACGCGCCGATCTCCTCGATCGCCACGCCGAGGTAGCGCGCGATGTTCTCCAGGAACTGACCCGACCCCGACGCGCATTGGCTGGTCATCTTGTAGGCCAGCACCTTGCCGCGCTCGTCGACATAGATCGCGCGGCCGTTGAGCGCGCCGACGTCGACCACCGCATTGATGCCCGGGCTCAGGAACACGCCGCCGCGGGCGTGGGTGGTCATCGAATAGAAGTGGCCGGTGGCAAACGCCACGTTCTCGCCCTCACCGGTGGTCGCGATGTAGTCGATGTCGTTGGCCGCCAGCCCGGCGTCCTGCAGCACGCCGTCGCGGCCTTCGTGGGCCAGCGTCATCGGGTCGCGCCGGCGGATGCGCTCGCAGCGTTTGGCCAGCCACTGCGGCTGGCCATTGCCGTCGACGCGAAAGAGCACGCTCTTGACGGCGCCCGAGCCGATGTCGATGCCTATCGTTGTCGTCATACCCGTGCCTCGATGTTCTTGCCGTCCTCGACCACCGCGCGCCAGGCGAACGTCGCGCCGCCGAGCGCGCCGGTGTAGATCGAATCGGGGTCGATGTTGAGCGTCAGCTCGCCGTAGTTCTCGCGCACCAGTTCCTTCAGCGCCTTGACCGCGGCCTCGTTCTTGGCCACGCCGCCGGTGAAGGTGAACTGGTCGCGGATGCCGCCCGAGCGCGCCAGGATCGACATCGCGCGCAGGATGATCGCGCGGTGCAGCCCGGCCATGATGTCTTCGCGCTTGTCGCCCAGGCTGAGGCGGTCGCGCAGCTCGGCGCCGGCGAAGACGGTGCAGGTGGAGTTGATGCGGATGGTCTTGGTGGACTTCATTGCCATCGGGCCCAGCTCGTGCAGGCCCATGTTCATCTCGTCGGCGATGTAGCCGAGGTAGCGGCCGCAGCCGGCGGCGCAGCGGTCGTTCATCTGGAAGCTCTCGACGATGCCGGCCGGGTCGACCTGGATCGCCTTGGTGTCCTGGCCGCCGATGTCCAGCACGGTGGCGGTGCCGGGATACATCACGTGCGCGCCCAGGCCGTGGCACAGGATCTCGCTGCGGATGTGCTCCTTGGAGAACGGCAGCCGCGCGCGGCCGTAGCCGGTGCCCACGACATAGGTCTCTTCGAGCTCGGTGTCGAGAATGCCCTTGATCGGCGCCTCGACCTGCGCCCGGCGTGCCGCGGTTTCGGGCAGCGCGATGAAGCTGCGCTCCAACGCGGCGAGCAGATGCCGCTTGATCGAATCGCCGTAGACGCGGTTCTCGACCTCGATGATCGAGCGATCGAACAGATTGAGCAGGAAGTCGTAGCGCACGCCCGCAGCCTTGGCCACGGCCTCGCCGGTGGCCAGGTACTGGGCGCCGGCGATGTCGCGGAAGAAGTCCGACTTGCGCTTGGCGCCGGGTGCGAACAGCGTGTGCGCTTCGGCCGAAAGCTGGCGAAAGACTTCGTCGAGCGCCTCGCCGACCGCCTTGCTCTGGTCGCCGAAATGGGCCGTGGCCAGGCTGCGCCGGCAGGTGGCCGCCAGGTCGCCGAGCTGCTCGAGATACTGCTCGGCGCGAAAGTCGCGTTCGAGCTGGCCGATGAAGGCGTCCAGGCTGCCGTTGAGCGCATTGGTGTTGCCCAGCGCCTGCCGGAACAGGTGGAAGCGACTGTTGACCAGCGCCTCCTGCTTGGCGATCGCCGCCGCGGTGTCGTAGTTCGAGCGCGAGTTGGTGATGCCGCGGCCGAGGATGTTCTGCTGCTCGTCGATCACCACCGCCTTGGTGGTCGTCGAGCCTAGATCGATGCCGATGAAACAGCGCATGAGGGTCTCCGAGTCAGTCCGGCGCCGGGCCGCTCCAAGCCGGACTGCGCCCCCTCGGGGGGCAGCGAAGGCGCGAAGCGACAGCG
>CAVZYL010000007.1:0-8084 GCA_963779435.1 uncultured beta proteobacterium
TCGTTCAAGTGGCCAGCGCGCGGACGATGGCGCTCTTGCACATTTCCATCAGACCGCCAGGCAACAGGCCCAGCAGCAGCGCAGCGGCACCGTTGACGGCCAGCAGTGCCTGCACGCCGCGCTCGCCGTAGATGCGCCGGGCATCGGCCGCTGGCTCGTCGAAGTACATCACCTTGACCACCCGCAGGTAGTAGAACGCGCCGATCAGAGACAGCAGCACCGCGATCACGGCCAACCAAAGGTAGCCGGGCAAATTGGTCGCCACCACGGCCTGCAGGATGGAGAGTTTGGCGTAAAAGCCGATCATCGGCGGGATGCCGGCCAGCGAGAACATGAACAAGGCCATCACGGCAGCCATCCACGGGCTGCGCTGATTGAGACCGGCCAGGTCGCTGATCTCCTCGCTCTCGAAGCCCTGGCGCGCCAACAGCATGATGACGCCGAACGAACCCAGGGTGGTCAGGACATAGGTCACCATGTAGAACAGGGCCGAGCTGTAGGCGATGCCGCCTGCGCTGGTGCTGCCGCTGATCACGCCGGCGGTCATGCCGAGCACGACGAAGCCGACCTGCGCGATCGCCGAATAGGCCAGCAAGCGCTTCAAGTTGGTCTGCGCGATCGCCGCCAGGTTGCCGATGAACAGCGACGCCAGCGCCAGCACCACCAGCATCTGCTGCCAGTCGGCGGCCAGCCCGAGCATGCCCTCGACCAGCAGGCGAATCGTTATGCCGAAGGCCGCCAGCTTGGGCGCGCCGGCAATCAGCAGCGTGACCGCCGTCGGCGCGCCGTGATAGACGTCGGGCACCCACATGTGAAACGGTGCGGCGCCGAACTTGAAGCCCAGCCCGGCGACGATGAAGACCAGGCCGAAGACCAGCACCTGCCTGTTGGCCTGGCCGGTGCCGATCTCGTCGAACACCTTGGGGATTTCCAGGCTGCCGGTGGCGCCGTACATCATCGACAGGCCGTAGAGCAGGAAGCCCGAGGCCAGCGCGCCGAGCACGAAGTACTTCATGGCCGCCTCGGTGGCCATGGCCTGGTCGCGGCGCAGGGCCGTCAGCGCGTACAGCGACAGGCTCATCAGCTCCAGACCGAGGTAGACGACCAGGAAGTTGTTGGCCGAGACCATCACCGCCACACCCAGCAGCACGAACAGCGACAGTGTGTAGAACTCGCCCTTTTGCAACTCGCGCGGCGCGATGTAGGGTTGGGCGTAGGCCAGGGTGACCATCACCGCCAGCGCGGCGAAGAAGGCCAGCAGGTTGCCGAGCGGGTCGGCCACGACCATGCCCTGCATGCCGTACAGCGACTGGCCGGCATCGAGTGCCGCCAGGTGCATCAGACCGACCGTGGCCACCGTGGCCTGGGTCAGCCAGAAGGTGATGCGCCGTGTGCTGACGAACAGATCGACGATGGCAATCACGCAGGCCATGGCCAGCAACACGATCTCGGGATAAATCACCTGCCAGTTCATGGTTTGCTTGACCCGTCAATTGAGCTTGCTGTGAGCCACATGCTGCAGGAGCTGGGTCACCGACACATGCATCACGTCGGTGAAGGGTTTGGGGTAGACGCCCATCCACAACACGGCCACGGCCAGCAGCGAGAGCATCAGGAACTCGCGGGCATTGATGTCGGCCAGGGCCTTGACATGTTCGTTGGCAGCCTCGCCGAAGTACACCCGCTTGACCATCCACAGCGTGTATGCGGCGCCGAACACCAGCGTGGTCGCGGCCAGCGCAGCCAGCCAGAAATTGGCCCTGACGGTGCCCAGGATCACCATCCACTCGCCGACGAAGCCGCTGGTGCCAGGCAGGCCGCAATTGGCCATGGCGAAGAACACCGCCAGGGCGGCGAACTTGGGCATGGTGTTGACCACGCCGCCGTAGTCGGCGATCTCGCGCGAGTGCATGCGGTCGTAGAGCACGCCGATACACAGGAACATGGCGCCCGAGATGAAGCCGTGGCTGATCATCTGCGCGATGCCGCCCGAAACACCGAGTTCGCTGAAGATGAAGAAGCCCAGCGTGACGAAGCCCATGTGCGCGATCGACGAGTAGGCCACCAGCTTCTTCATGTCCTGCTGCACCAGCGCCACCAGGCCGATGTAGATCACCGCGATCAGCGACAGCGCAATGATGAACCAGGCCCATTCGCGGCTGGCGTCGGGTGTGATGGGCAATGAAAATCGCAGAAAGCCGTAGGCACCGAGCTTCAGCATGATGGCCGCCAGCACCACCGAGCCGCCGGTGGGAGCCTCGACGTGGGCGTCGGGCAGCCAGGTGTGCACCGGCCACATCGGCACCTTGACCGAGAAGGCGGCGAAGAAGGCGAAGAAGAGCAGGCTTTGCGCCGACAAGGGCAGGGGCAGCTTGTGCCAGTCGAGGATGGCGAAGCTGCCGCCCGACTTGAAATACAGGTACAGCAGCGCGATCAGCATCAGCAGCGAGCCGAGCAGCGTATAGAGGAAGAACTTGAACGCCGCGTAGACGCGCTTGGGCCCGCCCCAGACGCCGATGATGATGTACATCGGGATCAGGGTGGCCTCGAAGAAGACGTAGAACAGCAGGCCGTCGAGCGCGCAGAAGACGCCGACCATCAACCCCGACAGGATCAGGAACGCACCCATGTACTGGTTCACGCGCTCGGTGATCACCTGCCAGGCCGAGATCACGACGACCACCGTGATGAAGGCGGTGAGCGGCACGAACCAGACCGCGATGCCGTCCACGCCCAAGTGATAGAAGACCTTGAAGCGGGCAATCCAGGGCAGCTTCTCCTGGAATTGCATCGCGGCGCTGGTGACGTCGAACTGCGTGATCAGCGGCACGGTGACCAGCAGGCCGGCCAGCGCGCCGGCCAGCGCGATCCAGCGCACGGTGCCGGCGTGTTCGTCGCGGCCGAGCGCGAGCAGGACGCAGCCGACCAGAATCGGCAGCCAGATCGCAATGCTCAACAAGCCCATCGTCGTCTCTTTCGAATGCTCTTCTTATTGACCGAACAGATGGCGCACCTGTGGCCACAACTGCCACGTCATCAGGCCGAACAGACCCAGCAACATGACCAGCGCGTAGAAATACAGATAACCCGTCTGCAACAGCCGGGTCAGTTGCGCCACCGCACCGACCGCGCGGGCCGAGCCATTGACCAGCGCGCCGTCGATCAGGCCGACGTCGCCGCCCTTCCACAGGCCCATGCCCGCCAGACGCGCACCGGCGGCGAGCACATGCTCGTTGAACCAGTCCATGTAGTACTTGTTTTCGAGCAGGGTGTAGACCCAGGCGAAGCGGGCCTTGATCGCGGCCGGGAAGGCCGGCTGCACGAGATAGAACCACCAGGCGGTGACCACGCCGGCCAGGGCCAACCAGAACGGCAGCGAGCTCAGGCTGTGCCATGCCATCGCGCCGGCGCCTTGGAACGACTCGGCCAGCTCGCGCATGGCCGGGTGGTGTGCGGCATCGACAGCGATCGAATCCTTGAAGAAGTCGCCGAACAGCATCGGGCCTATCGTCACGTAGCCGATGAACACCGATGGCAGCGCGAGAAGCACCAGCGGCACGGTCACGACCCATGCCGATTCGTGCGGCGTCGCGTCGTGATGCGCATCGTCGTCGTGATGGTCGTGCGCGCCGGGGAAGGGCTTGTGGTGGAAGCGCTCCGCGCCGTGGAAGACCAGGAAGTACATCCGGAACGAGTAGAACGCGGTGACGAACACGCCGGCGGTGACGGCAAAGGCCGCGAACCCCGAGCCTGGCAAATGGCTGGCGTGCGCGGCCTCGATGATGCTGTCCTTGCTGTAGAAGCCGGCGAACAGCGGCGTGCCGATCAGCGCCAGCGAACCGACCAGCGAGGTGATCCAGGTGATCGGCATGTACTTGCGCAGGCCACCCATGTTGCGGATGTCCTGGTCGTGGTGCATGCCGATGATCACCGAGCCGGCGGCCAGGAACAGCAGGGCCTTGAAGAAGGCGTGCGTCATCAGGTGAAAGACGCCGACCGAATACGCCGACACGCCCAGGGCCACCGTCATGTAGCCGAGCTGGCTCAACGTCGAATAAGCGACCACGCGCTTGATGTCGTTCTGGATCACGCCCAGGAAACCCATGAACAGCGCCGTGATCGAGCCGATGACGAGCACGAACGACAGCGCCGCGTCCGATAACTCGAACAGCGGGCTCATGCGCGCGACCATGAAGATGCCGGCCGTGACCATGGTCGCGGCGTGGATCAGCGCAGAGATCGGCGTCGGGCCCTCCATCGAATCGGGCAGCCAGACATGCAGCGGGAACTGGGCGCTCTTGCCCATCGCACCGATGAACAGGCAGATGCAGGCCACGCTGATCAGCATCCAATCGCTGCCCGGGAACACCATGCGCGACAGTTCAGGGCCCTTGGCGAAGGCCTCGGCATAGTTCAGCGTGCCGGCGTAGGTGACGATCAGGCCGATGCCGAGGATGAAGCCGAAATCGCCGACACGGTTGACGATGAAGGCCTTCATGTTGGCGAAGATCGCACTCGGCCGCTTGAACCAGAAGCCGATCAGCAGGTACGACACCAGGCCGACCGCCTCCCAGCCGAAGAACAGCTGCAGGAAGTTGTTGCTCATCACCAGCATCAGCATGCTGAAGGTGAACAGCGAAATGTAGGAGAAGAAGCGCTGGTAGCCGTCGTCCTCCTCCATGTAGCCGATGGTGTAAATGTGCACCATCAGCGAGACGAAGGTCACCACCGCCATCATCATCGCCGTCAGGCCGTCGACCAGGAAGCCGATCTCCATCTTCAGGCCGCCGAGCAGCATCCACTCGTAGACGGTGGCGTCGAACCGGGCGCCGTCGAGCGCCACGCGTTTGAGCACGATTGCCGAGACGATGAAGGAAACCAGCACGCCGAGGATGGTGACCATGTGCGCGCCGCGGCGGCCGATGGCCTGGCCGAAGAAGCCGGCGACCAGGCAGCCGAGCAGCGGCGCCAGCGGCACCACGAGCAGGAGGGATTGGGACAGGGGGGTAGCCATGGATGCGCGCTCTAGCCCTTCAAGCGGTCGAGTTCCTGCACGTTGATCGACTCGCGACTGCGGAACAACACGACGAGGATCGCCAGGCCGATGGCCGATTCGGCCGCGGCCACCGTGAGGATGAAGAAGACGAAGACCTGGCCATCCATGTCACCCAGGTAATACGAGAAGGCGATGAAATTCAGGTTCACGGCCAGCAGCATCAACTCGATGGCCATCAGCAGCACGATCAGGTTGCGCCGATTGAGAAAAATGCCGATCACAGCCAGCGCGAACAGGATCGCGCCCAGCGAGAGGAAGTGCGACAGGGTCAGCGTGCCCAACATCAGGTCTTCTCCTGCCTGTCGGCGACCACGGCCGCCATCTTGACCAGGCGCACGCGGTCGGCCTTCTTCGCACGCACCTGTTGCGAGGCATCCAGGTGGCGCGAGTCCTTGCGCTCGCGCAGGGTCAAGGCGATGGCCGCGATGATGGCCACCAGCAGCAGCACGGCAGCCAGTTGCAAGGGGTAGAGGTAGTTGCTGTAGATCTCGACGCCGAGCTGTTTGGTATTGCCGAGCTTGAGTTCGGCGGCGCTGAAGGGTTTGGCCAGCGCGAGGTCGAAGCCCCCGCGCAGCACCAGGGTCATTTCCAGCGCGATCAGCGCGCCCACCAGCCCGGCCAGCGGGAAGTGGCGCCAGAAGTTGTGCCGCATGCTGTCGGTGTTGATGTCGAGCATCATCACGACGAACAGGAACAGCACCATCACCGCGCCGACATAGACCAGCACCAGCGCGATGGCCAGGAATTCGGCCCTGAGCAGCATCCAGACACAGGCCGCACTGAAGAAAGCCAACACCAGGAACAGCGCGGCATGCACCGTGCTGCGCGCGGTGATGACACCCAGCGCCGCACCGAGCAGCACGGCGGCGAAGACATCGAACAGAAGGGTGGTGGTGTTCATGCGATTCAGCGGTACGGCGCGTCGGCCGCCTTGGCGGCGGCGATCTCTTTTTCGTAGCGGTCACCGACCGCCAGCAGCATGTCCTTGGTGAAGTACAGGTCGCCGCGCTTCTCGCCGTGGTACTCGAGGATGTGGGTCTCGACGATCGAGTCGACCGGGCAGCTTTCCTCGCAGAAGCCGCAGAAGATGCATTTGGTCAGGTCGATGTCGTAGCGCGTGGTGCGGCGCGAGCCATCGGCCCGGACATCGGATTCGATGGTGATCGCCAGTGCCGGGCAGACCGCCTCGCACAACTTGCAGGCGATGCAGCGCTCTTCGCCGTTCTCGTAACGGCGCAATGCATGCAGGCCGCGAAAGCGCGGCGACATCGGCGTCTTCTCTTCCGGGAACTGGATCGTGATCCTGCGCGAGAAGAAGTGGCGGCCGGTGATGGCCATGCCCTTGAACAACTCCAGCAGCAGAAAGCTGCTGGTGAAATCCTTGACGGCGGTAAAGGCAGACATTCGACCGCTCCTTACTTCCAGATATTCCAGGGCGACTGGATCCACAGCCCGACCACCACCAGCCAGATCAGCGTGATGGGGATGAAGATCTTCCAGCCCAGACGCATGATTTGGTCGTAGCGGTAGCGCGGGAAGGTGGCGCGCACCCAGAGGAACATCGTGACCACGACGAAGACCTTGAGGCCGAGCCAGATCCAGCCCGGGATCCCGTTGAACAGCGCCGAATCGATCGGCGGCAACCAACCGCCCAGGAACAGCAGCACGCACAGCATGCTGACCAGGATCATGTTGGCGTACTCGGCCAGGAAGAACATGGCAAAGCTCATGCCCGAGTATTCGATCATGTGGCCGGCGACGATTTCCGATTCGCCCTCGACGACGTCGAACGGGTGGCGGTTGGTCTCCGCCAGGCCGGCGATGAAGTAGACGACGAAGATCGGCAGCAGCGGCAGCCAGTTCCACGACAGGAAGCTCAGGCCCATCGATGCCGCGTGACCGCGCGACTGGCTCATCACGATCTCGGTCATGTTCATGCTGCCGCTGGCCATCAGCACCACCACCAGCGCGAAGCCCATGGCAATCTCGTACGAGACCATCTGCGCCGAGGCACGCAACGCACCGAGGAAGGCGTACTTCGAGTTCGAGGCCCAGCCGGCAATGATCACGCCGTAGACCTCCATCGAGGTGATCGCCATCAGGTACAGCAGGCCGGCGTTGACATCGGCGAGTGCCACCTCGGGGCCGAACGGCACCACGGCCCAGGCCGCCAGCGCGGGCATGATGGTCATCACCGGGCCGAGGAAGAACAACACCTTGTTGGCGGCCGTCGGGCGGATGATCTCCTTGAAGATCAGCTTGACCGAATCGGCGATCGGCGTCAGCAGGCCCCAGGGGCCGACGCGATTGGGGCCCGGGCGGATCTGCGTCCAGCCGATGGCCTTGCGCTCCCACAGCGTGAGGTAGGCCACGCACAGGAGCAGCGGCAGCAAGACCGCAACGATCTTGATCAGGCTCCACAACACCAACCAGCTGTTGGGGTAGCTCTGGGGTACGGCGAGCAGCCAGTCGATCATGCCTGCGCCCTTTCGACCGTGATCGCGCCGAACATCGCGCCCAGCGCCGCGGTGCTGGCGTGGCCGGCGGCGATGCGCACGGCGTTGGCGGCCAGCGTGGCATCTTCGCGCGCCGGCAGCGTGGCTGTGGCCGCGCCCTGGCTGACCCGGACCCGTTCGCCGACCTTCAAGCCGAGTTGCCGCCACAGCCCGCTGGGCAATCCCACCGCGGGTGCACGGGCGTCGGTCGTGGCTTGCAGCGATGGTGCGCGCCGCAGCAATGCGTCGGCCTGGTAGATCGGGACATCGGCAATGCGTTCGAGCGCCGTCGACGCCGGCCCTGTGGCCAAGGCGACGCCGGCGCGGTTGTCCAGCCGCGCGGCGAGCGTGCTCAAGTCGCCCAGCGCCTCGGCACGCACCTCTTCTGCCGTGTCCTGCTCGAAGCCGGCCAGGCCGAGCAGATTGCCCAGCACGCGCAGCACCTTCCAGGCCGGACGCGTTTCGCCGAGCGGCCGCACGACACCATGAAAGCTCTGCAGCCGGCCTTCGGCATTGACGAAGGCACCGGCGGT
>CAVZYL010000008.1:0-94600 GCA_963779435.1 uncultured beta proteobacterium
CGGCAGGCACGGTCAGGTGCGGGTAACCTGCCACTGCGGCCGGCGTCGAAAAGCTGCCACCGTAATGGTCACCGGCAATCGGATCGATCAGCCAGGCCGGGCCGCCGGTGGGGGCGATCAGCGCATCGAGCCGGTGCTGGTCGAACACCTTGTCCAGGCCCTCGCTGCGCGAGCCCTTCACGCAGGCCGCCAGTGCTTCGCGGTAGGCCTGGCTGTCCAGGTCTTCGAGGGCCTGCGCCTTTTCGAACAGCTCCTGCCCGAACCAGGACATTTCCTGCGCCTTGTGCGCCTTGTTGAATGCAATCACGTCGGCCAGCGTTTGCACCTTGGCGCGCGGCATGAAAGTGCGCAGCCACGGGCCGAGGTCGTGCTTGAGTTCGTACAACAGCACGCTGAGTTCGGCATCGCCATAGCTCACCGCCGGTAGACCGGCGTCGTCGATGACTTCCGCGCCCAGCCCGCGCAGCCGGGCGATGGCCTGCTCGATCACCGCGTCGGCTTCGTCGAAGCCGGTGAAGTAGGCGCGCGCGACGCCCAGACGCGCGCCCTTGAGTGCGTCGGCCGGCAGATCTCCATCGCCGGGCTGCGCGCCGGGTGCGTTGACGGTGCCGGCATCAGCCGCATCAGGCCCGGCCATCACGGCGTAGAGCAGCGCGGCGTCCGCGACGCTGCGCGTCATCGGGCCCGCGGTGTCCTGGCTGTGCGCAATCGGGATCACGCCGTCGCGGCTGACGCGGCCCAGCGTCGGCTTGAGCCCGACCAGGCCGTTCACCGAAGCCGGCGAAACGATCGAGCCGTCCGTCTCGGTGCCGACGCCCAGCGGGGCAAGGCTGGCCGCTATTGCGGCGCCGGTGCCCGAGCTCGAGCCGCTGGTACTGCGGTCCAGTGCATAGGGGTTACGCGTGAGGCCGCCGCGGCCGCTCCAACCGCTGGTCGATCGCGTGGAGCGGATATTGGCCCACTCGCTCAGATTGGTCTTGCCCAGTACCACGGCACCGGCCTCGCGCAGGCGCTTGACGAGGTGCGCGTCGCGCGTGGCGCGCATGCCGTCGAGCGCCAGCGAACCCGCGCTCGTGCTCATGCGGTCGCCGGTGGCGATATTGTCCTTCAGCAGCACGGGCAGGCCGTGCAAGGGCCCGCGCAGGCGGCCGGCCCTGCGTTCGGCGTCGAGCGCGCGGGCGATGGCCGGTGCGTCGGGATTGCGCTCGATCACGCTGTTCAAGTGCGGGCCGCGGCGGTCGATGGCGCCCATGCGTGTCAGGCAGGCCTGCACGAGTGCTTCGGCGCTGGTGCGGCCGGCAGCCATGGCCTGGGCCAGCGCGGTGGCGCTGACCTCGACGAGATCGATATCGGCAGCTGTCTTGGACATGGCAGAGACTTTCAGCGACAACAGGGCAGCCGAGCCGAGCAGCAGCCCGCGGCGGTTCAGCGAGCCGTTCATTCAACGCCTCTCGAACGGGTACTGCGGGTCGGTGTAGCCGGGCGTCGACGGATGACCGGGCTTGACCAGCGAATCGACCAGGGCTTCGTCTTCGGTGCTGATGACGCAATCGAGCGCGCCGAAGTAATCCTGCCATTGCGCGAGGGTGCGCGGCCCGGCGATCACGGCGCTGACGGCCTT
Source organism: uncultured beta proteobacterium (assembly GCA_963779435.1). Lineage (GTDB taxonomy): Bacteria > Pseudomonadota > Gammaproteobacteria > Burkholderiales > Burkholderiaceae_C > CADEEN01. The sequence goes on from CAVZYL010000008.1 coordinate 1,622, forward strand.
GTGCGCCAACACCCAGGCACAGGCGAAATGCGCCAGCGCAACGCCCTTCTGCTCGCAATGGGCCTTGAGCGTGGCCGCGATGGCCAGCGACTCGGCGCGGAACTCCGACTCCATGATGCGCTCGTCGCCGCGCCCGGCACGCGTGCCGGCGGCCGGTTGGGCGCCCGGTGCGTACTTGCCGACCAGCACGCCGCGCGCGATCGGGCTGTACGGCACGACGCCGATGCCGAAGCGGGCACAGGCCGGCAGGACTTCGACCTCGGGCTGGCGATTGAGCAGGTTGTAGTACGGCTGGCAGGCCACCGGCGCGGGCATGTTGATCGCGCGCGCCATGTGCACCGCCTCGGCGATGCGCCAGCCGCGAAAGTTCGACAGGCCCCAGGCGCGGATCTTGCCGGCACGCAGCAGCGACTCGATGGCGCGCAACGGCTCTTCCAGATCCATGCCGACGATGTCGCGGTGCATGTAGTACAGGTCGATGTGATCGGTGCCCAGCCGGCGCAGGCTGGCCTCGCATTCGCGCTCGAGCCAGCTGCGCGAATAGTGCGATTCGTTGGGCCGCGCGCTCATCTTGTTGCCGACCTTGGTCGCCAGTACCCAGTCGTGGCGCGGGGTGGCCTTGAGGGCCTCGCCGATCATGGCCTCGGACTTGCCGTAGGCATACACGTCCGCTGTGTCGATGAAATTGACGCCATGCTCATGCGCATGCGCGACGATGTTCCTGGCCTCGGCCAGCTCGGTCTGGTCGGCGAACATCATGGTGCCCAGGCACAGGGCCGAGACCTTGAGCGGGCTTTTCCCCAGCGAGCGGTATTGCATGGCGAACCTTTCGCGCTGCCCTCAGTGGGCATCCTGGCGCCGATGGTATCGGGCTTGCGCGCTCCGCGTCGTCAGGCGCTAGCGAACAGCCGCGCACTGACCTGCGCCGGGTCGGTCGTCGTGCGCACGGCGTCGAAGGCGGCCTGCGCCTCGGGGTGGCGGCGGCGCAGCAGGTTGAGCCATTGCTTCATGCGACCGGCGCGGTGCTTGGGCTGCACTACCAGCGCCACCTGCAGCCAGTAGGCCTTCAGCAGCGGCAGCAACTCGGGCCAGCCGAGTGCCGATCCGTGCGGGCCGCGGATGGCCAGCGCAAGGCCGGGGTCGGCGACCATGCCGCGGCCGAGCATCAGCGCGTCGCAGCCCGACGCCGCGATGCAACGACGCGCATCGTCGACGTTCCAGATCTCGCCGTTGGCCACCACCGGAATGCGCACCGCTTCGCGAATCTGCGCGATGCAATCCCAGTACGCCGGCGGCCGGTAGCCATGCAGCTTGGTGCGCGCGTGCACCACCAGCTCGTCCGCGCCGGCGTCGGCGATGGCGCGGGCGTTGTCGAGCATCAGCGCGCTGTCGCGATGGCCCAGCCGCATCTTGGCCGAGACCGGCTGCCCGTCCGGCACCGCGCGGCGTACCGCGGCCACGATCGCCGCCACCAGCTCAGGCTCGTCGAGCAGCACCGCGCCGCCGCGATGCCGGTTCACGCACGGCGCCGGGCAGCCGAAGTTGAGGTCGACGCCCTCGGCGCCGAGCGCGGCCAGCGCCGCCGCGTTGTCGGCCATACAGGCCGCGTCCGAGCCCAGCAGTTGCGCGCGCACCGGCGTGCCGGCCGCCGTGCGGCTGCCCTGTGCGAGCTCGGGCATCAGGCGCAGGAACACGCGCGAGGGCAGCAACTGGTCGGTGACGCGGATGAACTCCGACACGCAACGGTCCACGCCACCGGCGCGCGTCAGCACATCGCGCAGGCAATGGTCGAGCAGCCCCTCCATCGGCGCGAGCAGCAGTCTCATCGGCAGGTGCGGTGTCACAAGACCCGCGGCAGATCGCGCCGCACGGCGTCGCGGTCGCCGTGGTCGAAGTGCCACCACTCGGTCGGGATGCCGCGAAAGCCGCCGGCGGCCATCGCGCCGCGCAAGATCGCGCGGGCGGCGATGTGTTCGCGCGTGATCGCACCGGCGGCGAGCTGTCCGGCCTCGAGCGCCGGATGCGAGGCCGGTGTCATGGCGTCGAAGGCGCTGCCCATGTCGAGTTCGCGGCCCGCGGCGTCGACGAGCGTCACGTCGACCGCCATGCCGAACGAGTGCACTGAGCCGCGCACCGGTTCGGCGAAGTAATGCGCCGCCGGCGTGCCGGCCACGTGGCGCCAGATCGCCTCCTGCACGCGTTGCGGGCGCAGCGCGTCGAGCACGCGCAGGCGATGGCCGGCGTGCGAGCGCGCGAGCCAGGCGGCCGCCGCCTCGAGGCCCGCGGCGGCCTCGGCGCGCAGCCAGGCGCAGTCGATGCCCTGGTACAGCACGCGGCCCTCGAAGTTGTTGCGGCCGGCGTAGCGCAAGTCGACCTCGATCCTGGCGATCGTGGCCAGGCGGCGAAACGCCGGCTGCGTGGCGATGTCTTCGATGCGGATCGCGGGCGGCACGTTCATGCGCGCCGCGCCGTCAACATTGCACACCGCAGGCTCGACATCATGTTGCATCGATGATAGCCACCCGCGCCGCTGCTACGCTCGCGGCGCGATGTCGACGTCCATCACGCGCCCCTGGTCAGGCACGCTGCTGCGGCTGGCCGCGATGCTGCTGCTGGCCGGCTGCGCGACGCGTGGGCCCGCGCCGGCGGTCGACGGCGCCGAGGCTCGCCCGCCGCAAGACCTGACGCAGGTGCCTGACGCAGTGCCGCGGGTCGAGCCGATCCGCCCTGGCGGGCCGAACAAGCCCTACGAAGCGCTCGGCGAAACCTATATCCCGCTGCCGGCCGACGCGGCCCTCGCCGAACGCGGCCTGGCCTCGTGGTACGGCCGCAAGTTCCACGGCCGGCCAACGGCCAGCGGCGAGGCCTACGACATGTACGCGATGAGCGCGGCGCACCGCACGCTACCGCTGCCGAGCTACGTGCGCGTGAGCAACCCGGCCAACGGCCGCACGGTGATCGTGCGCGTGAACGACCGCGGGCCCTTCGTCAAGGGCCGCATCATCGACCTGAGCTACACCGCGGCGCTGAAGCTGGGCGTGCTCGGCGGCGTGGCACCGGTGCAGATCGAGCGCATCACGCCCGACGAGATCCGCCGCGGTGCGTGGCAGCGCAGCGCACCGGCCACACCCGCGGCGCAGAACGGCGACGAGCCGCCGGCACTGACCGCGCCACCACAGCCGGCGCCGGCGGCCCCCGCGTCGGCCGTGGCCGGCCGCGGCTTCTGGGTCCAGCTCGGCGCCTTCCGCGAACGCCAGGGCGCCGAGCAATTGCAGAGCCAGGCGGGAGAGTCCGTCGATGGCCTGGCGCCGCTGCTCGCGATCTTCAACGAGCAGTCGCTGTACCGCGTGCAGGCCGGGCCGTTCGCGACGCGCGACCAGGCGCAGCGCAATGCCGAGCGGGTGCGCGAGAAGTTGCTGCTGGTGCCGATGGTGCTCGAGCGGCGGTGACGCTGCGCGCTAGCGAAGAAGCACCCAGCAGTCGTGCCGTGGGTGGGTCCAGCCAGCCAACCGCGGCCTTCGACTAGCATGAACGCATGCCCTCGAACAACGCCACCCCCCACCGCGCCACCTGGCTCCGCATTCCCGGCCTGCCGCCCTGGAGCCTGGCGGTGCCGCTGCTGGCCGGCTTGATATTGGCCCTGAGCTGGGGCCGCCCGCTCGGGCTGGCGCTGGGCTTGCTGCTGTCGGCGACGCTGTTCGCCGCCGTGATGGCGGCGATCCACCACGCCGAGGTGGTGGCGCACCGGGTCGGCGAGCCTTACGGCACGCTGCTGCTGGCGGTGGCGGTGACGGTGATCGAGGTGGCGCTGATCGTGGCCCTGATGGTCGCCGGCGGGGAAGGCGCCAACTCGCTGGCCCGCGACACCGTGTTCGCCGCCGTGATGATCGTCTGCAACGGCGTCGTCGGCCTGTGCCTGGTGGTCGGTGGCCTGCGCCACGGCGTGCTGGCCTACCGCGTCGAGGGCACGAGCCCGGCGCTGGCTTCGCTGTCTGCGCTGGCCGGGCTGACGATGGTGCTGCCGAGCTTCACCACCACCACGCCGGGGCCGACCTACAGCCCGGCGCAGCTGGCGTTTGCCGGCGTCACCTCGCTGGCGCTGTACGGCGTGTTCGTCTTCGTGCAGACCGTGCGCCACCGCGACTACTTCCTGCCGGTGGACAACGACAACGACGACAGCCACGCCGCGCCGCCGCCGAACTGGGTGGCCTGGTGCAGCCTGGGTCTGTTGCTGGTGTCGCTGGTCGGCGTGGTCGGCCTGGCCAAGGCGCTGGCTCCAGCGCTGGAAGTGGGCGTCGCGGCCGCGGGCCTGCCGCAGGCCGTGGCCGGCGTGGTGATCGCGATGATCGTGCTGCTGCCGGAAACCGGCGCGGCGCTGCGCGCGGCGCGCGGCAACCGCATGCAGAGCAGCCTCAACCTGGCGCTGGGCTCGGGGCTGGCGAGCATCGGGCTGACGATTCCGGTGGTCGCGGCGCTGTCGCCGTGGTTCCCGTTTGCGCTGGTGCTGGGCCTGCCGCCGATGCAGATCGTGCTGCTGACGCTGACGCTGATCATCGCCACCCTGACGCTGGCCAGCGGCCGCGCCACGGTGATGCAGGGCGCCGTGCACCTGGTGCTGTTCGCGGCCTTCCTGTTCCTGACGCTGGTGCCGTAATCAGTAATCCAGCCACTCGATCGGCCGCACGATCTTGCCGCCGCGCATGCCTTCGATGGTCTGTGTCATCAAGGCCACGTTGTTGTCGAACGAGCCATGTTGCGCCTGCACGGTCTGGCCCTTCCTGTTGACCACCACGCTGGGCGATCCGACCGCCTGCACGCGGCCGCCGAAGCGCGCCAGCCAGGCCTGCACCGACGGCAGTTGCGCGGCGGCCCATTGGTCGGCATCGTGCTCCCACCCGGCGGTGACGGCGCGCTGCAAGCCGAGCAGCGGCATCTTGCGCTCGTCGTCGAGCGCGCGGCTGACAAGGTACAGCAGCGATTTGCCGTACAGGTGCAGGCCCTTCACGCCGGCCAGGAAGTCGTCTTTCTCCTCGCGGTCGGCCAGGCAGTGCAGCGTGATGCGCTGGCTGGCCAGGATGGCCGCTGCGGCGCCCAGGTATTTGTCGAGCGCGAAGGCCAGCGAGCAGGCCGGTGCGAACAGCGTGCATCCGGCCACCTTCAGCGCGGCAGCGCCCGCCGGCGGCGCGGCCAGCACGCCGAGCAGGTGGCCGAGCAGAATCGCGCCGGCCGAGTGGCCGACCAGGTGCAACTCGAGCCCGGGCACGGCGTCGCGCAGCTGCAGCAACGATTGCGCCAGCAGCGCTAGGCCATGCCCGGCCTCGGCGCCGCGCTCGGCGTTCTCCCGCATCTCCGACCAGACGCCCTTCAGCGTGCCGCGGGCCAGTTCTTCGACGCGCCGGTCGCGGGCGTCGGCGAGTTCGTCGATGAAGCCGGCGGCGCGCATCTCGTCGGCCGTCGATGCGCCGAAGTAGGAGCGGAACTTGTCCTCCAGCATCGCGTTCAGCGTCTCCAGCGGGCCGGTGCGCCAGGCCAGGAACAGCGGGTAGATGCCATTGGCCTCGAAGTACGGCGCCAGCACGCGGATGCGGTCGATGGCCTCGGCCTCGCTGTTCAGGCCGCCGTGGGCGTAGATCATCAGCCTGGGCTTGGCCTGCGCTGCCAGCCAGGGGCGGGGCCGCGTGACGGCGATCTCGCGCACCAGGCGCGCCGCGTCGCCGTCGACGCCGGCCGTGACGTCGGTGATGCTCACTCGGCCGTCGTTGCCGGTGACCAGCGTGTGCGCGTAGGCCTCGGCGGTGGTCCAGGGCTGGTAGGGCTTGTGCTCGAAGTCGCGGTCGATCGGCCACGGGTCGTCGGGAGGGTTGTCCGGGTTGCGCGGGCTGAAATCGAAGAAGCCGAGCGAGCGGCCGCTGCGCGACGGCCAGCGCAGCGCATCGATGCGCCGCGGCTGGCGCGCACGCTCCTGCGGCACGCCCAGCGAACAGGCCCAGGCGTCGGTGCCGTAGGCCACCCAGTCGGCGTAGGACATGACGGCAAAGCCGCGCGCGCCCCAGCCCTGGCCCCAGGAGTTCTGGACCACGAAACCGCGCTCGTTATAGCCGACCAGCGCGAACGCGTGCCCGCCGGTCTTCTTCGGGTTTTTCGCTGCTGCGATCAGCGGCAGCCCGTCGTGCGAGCGCGGCGGCCGGGCGACTTCGGGCACGGCGTCCCAGCCGTCGTGCACGCGCGCCGAGACGTAGACCGCGCCGATCTGTGCGATCGCGGCCTGCATGTCGACCACCGACTTGCGGTTCAGGCGGTAGTACACGCCGAGCGGTCGCGACACGGCGTCGACGTCCCAGCCTTCCCTGGGCAGGAGCAGGCGCACGTCGCCGTCCTTGCCACGGTAGGGCCACAGGGCTTCGGCGCAGACGCCGTGCTTGTGCCAGCCCTTGAGCGCGCCGCGGCACGACGAGCCTTCGTAGCCGTCGCCCTGCCATTCGTCGTAGCGGCGTGCCAGCTCGTACAGCATGCGCGGGCTGACCGGCCGGAACGGCGGCGCCGACGGCGTGCCCAGGTGGCGGACCCAGAACAGGTAGTTGACGACGCCGGCCAGGCCAAACCCGGTGCAGGCGCCTTCGCGGCCCTGGTCGAGGATCAGGTCGGCCTTGATGTACGAAGGCAGCAAGGCCCGCAAGTCGTTGTCGTCGGGCCAGCGCGGCGCCAGCGAGCGCAGCGGCGGCGCGTAAGGCAGATCGCGAAAGTCGAGCCGATCGGGGCGGGCGTCGAAGGTCGCAACCTGGAAGCTGGTGCGGATCTGCCGGGCCCTCGCTTTGCGCGTCGCGGCCTTGGTCGACTTCGTCGCCATCGCTCGCTTCCTGGCCTGCGCTCAGCGCCCGCCGCTGACGTCGATGATCGCGCCGGTGGTGTACGCAGCAGCGTCCGACAGCAGCCAGACGATCGCCGCCGCCACCTCGTCGGCCGTGCCGGGCCGCTGCATCGGGATCAGCGAGGCCAGCGCCTGCGCGCGGCCGGGCTGTCCGCCCGAGGCGTGGATGTCGGTGTCGATGATGCCCGGGCGCACGGCGTTGACGCGGATGCCTTCGCCCGCCACCTCGACCGCCAGGCCGGTGGTGAAGGTGTCGATCGCGCCCTTGCTGGCGGCGTAGTCGACGTACCAGCCCGGACCGCCCAGACGTGCCGCGACGCTGGACAGGTTGACGATCGCGCCACCGGCGCCGCCATGCTTGCGGCTCATGCGTTTGACGGCTTCGCGCGCGCAGACGAAGCTGCCGAAGACGTTGATCGCAAACATGCGCTGCAGGCGCGCGACGCTGACCTCGTCGACGCGGGCCTTGACGTCGACCACGCCGGCGTTGTTGACCAGGCCGCTGAGCGTGCCGAGCTCGGCATCGACGCGCGCGAACATCGCCAGCACCGCCGCCTCGTCGGCCACATCGGCCTGGACGACGATGGCGCGCCGGCCGAGCGCGCGCGCCTGCGCCGCCACCGCTTCGGCGGCAGGCTGGTCGCGGGTGTAGTTGACGGCGACGTCCCAGCCTTTGCGGGCGCAAGCGATGGCCGCCGCCGCGCCGATACCGCGGCTGGCGCCGGTGACAAGCACGCTGCCGGCGGCCATCACCGCACCGCCTTGGCGTCGAAGTGCGGGTTCTGAATGATGCCGAAGCGGTTGCCGAACGGGTCGCGCACGGCGGCCACCTTGATGCCCTCGCCGACCTCGGTCACCGGCTCGATCGCGGTCGCGCCGAGCGCGATCAGGCGCGCGTAGGCGGCCTCGATGTCGGCCACGCCCCACAGCGTCTGCGGCCCCGCGGTGCCGGGCTGGCCCTCGGGCAGCAGGCCGAGTTCGAAGCCGCCGACCGCGAAGCCGACGTAGAACGGCTGGTCGAAATACGGCGCCTGGCCGAGCATCTCACCGTACCAGCGCTTGGCCGCGTCGAGGTCGGTGACGGGATAGATCGCAGTGCGCAGGCCGAGGATCATGGGGTGCCTTTCGATGCATGTTGAAGGAATGCGGGGCGCTCGCGCAGGCGCTCTACATAGGCCGCGACAGCGGGCAACTGCGGCCGGGCGATGGGCGTCATCAGCCAGCGGTGCACCGCCAGGCCGAGCACGATATCGGCCAGCGTGAAGGCCGCGCCGGTGGCATAGGCACCGGCGCGCACGAGTTGCGCTTCGAGAATCTGCATGTGCCGGTTCCAGCTGTCGCGGCTGGCGTCGATGGCCGCGGCGTCGCGGTGCGCAGGGCTATGCCGCACCAGCGCCATGAAGGCGTAGCGCCAGGCGTTGTTCAGTTCGCCGGCCTGCCAGTCCATCCACTGCTCGACCCGGGCCCGGCCTCGCGCGTCGGCGGGCAGCAGGTCGACGCGGCCGTGGCGCGCAGCGAGATAGCGGCAGATGGTGTTCGACTCCCAGAGCACGAAGCCGTCGTCGACGATCACCGGCACCAGCCCGTTCGGGTTGCGGGCCAGGAATTCGGGCACCTGGGTCGAGCGAAAACCGATGCCCCAGTCTTCTCGCCCATACGGCAGGCCGAGTTCGTCGCAGGTCCAGAGCACCTTGCGCACGTTGATCGACGAAGTGCGGCCGAGGACTTCGAGCATGGTGGTGGCATTCTGGCATCGCCACCCGGCGTTGGGGCCATCCCTCAGGCGTGGATTGCCCTGCGCCGTTACAGTGGGCCGATCACCCTCGGAGACACGCCATGCAACGCCGCCACCTCATCGTTCGAACCGCCGCCGCCGCCGCGGCCATCGCCCTGCCCGCACTCGCGCGCGCACAGGCGCTGGAGAAACCCAAGACCACCATCGCGGTCGGCGGCAAGAACCTGCTGTACTACCTGCCGCTGACGATCGCCGAGCAGCGCGGCTACTTCAAGGCCGAGGGCCTGGAGGTGACGATCGTCGACTTCGCCGGCGGCGCGCGCGCGCTGCAGGCGGTGGTGGGCGGCAGCGCCGACGTGGTCTCGGGCGCCTTCGAGCACACCGTGAACATGCAGCACAAGGGCCAGCCCATGCGCGCCTTCGTGCTGCAGGGGCGCGCGCCGCAGATCGTGCTCGGCGTGAACCCGAAGACGATGGCCAACTACAAGAGCGTGGCCGACCTGAAGGGCAAGAAGATCGGCGTCACCGCGCCGGGCTCGTCGACCAACGTGATGGTCAACTTCATCCTGGCCAAGGCCGGACTGAAGCCCAGCGACGTGAGCATCATCGGCGTCGGTGCCGGACAGGGTGCGGTGGCGGCGATGCGCTCCGGCCAGATCGACGCCATCAGCAACCTCGACCCGGTGATCACGCTGCTGCAGCGCTCGGGCGACCTGAAGGTCATCTCCGACACGCGCATCGTGGCCGAGGCCGAGAAGGTCTTCGGCGGTCCGATGCCTTCGGGCTGCCTGTACGCACCGCAGGCCTTCATCGACAAGAACCCGGCGACGACGCAGGCCCTGGCCAATGCGATGGTGCGGGCCAGCAAGTGGATCCAGTCGGCCGGCGCGACCGACATCATCAATGCCAGTCCCCGAGAGTTATCTGCTCGGCGACCGCGCGGTCTACATCGACGCCTTCCTCGCCGCCAAGGGCGCGCTGTCGGCCGACGGCATGTTCCCCGACAAGGGATCCGACACGGCCTTCCGTGCGCTGGCCAGCATCGACCCCGAGATCGCCGCTGCCAAGCTCGACCTCGGCGCGGTTTTCACGAACGAGTTCGTGAAGAAGGCCAACGCGAAATATCCGAAAGGCTGATCGGCGCCGCGGTCTACTCGTATTGCGGCGCAATGCCGCCGCGGCTGCCGTCGGCCGCGCCGGTGATGGTGCGCTCGAGCTCGGCCGCGAGTTTCGGGTCGAGTTCGCGCAGGCGGGCCTGGTCCTGCCGCGCGCGCGCCATGTCGCCTTGCTGGACGAAGAGCACGCCGCGGTACATGTAGGCCTGGGCCAGCGTGGGTTTCAACTCGATGGCCCGGTCGTAATGTGCGAGCGAGGCTGCGAAGTTCTGCCGCCCCTGCATGCGCAGCGCGTAGGCCAGGTTGTTGTGCGCCTCGGCCAGGCTCTCGTCCAGCGCCAGGGCGGCTTCGAACTTTTGCTGCGCCGGCTGGAACTGGCGCGCCACGAGCAACGCGACACCGTCGTTGTAGCTGCGCACCGCGAGCTCGCGCGCCCCACCCTGCGGCACGGGCAGCGGGTCGTTCTCGACCGCGCCGGCCGTGGCGGCGGCCAGCGCCAGCAGCACCGCGCACGCCAGGCGCCGCGATGGCTTCATCGCGTCACCGACAGCCGCGCCAGCTGCAGGCCGGGCACGCCAGTGTCGGCCTGCGCGGTCTGGCGCGACACCCGGTCATCGAATTCGCGCGCCTTTTGCGCGTCGCCGCTGCGCTCGGCCGCGATCGCCGCGCCCGCCATCGCACGCAGGCGGTTCGGCTCCTTGCGCAGCACGGCCTCGAACTCGCGCAAGGCAGCGGCAGCGTCGCCGCGTTCGAGCAGGCAGGTCGCCAGCAACTCGCGTGCGGGCAGCAAGGGGCCGGGCGTGACGGCATGCTTTTCACTGGCGTCTTCGCGGTCGGCAGCCTGCTTCAAGGAGGCCAGGCCGGCCTCGGCCGCACCGGACTTGAAGGCGGCAAACCCGCGCACGACATCGATCTGGATCCCGATCTGCTCGACCCAGTAGCCCATCTTGAGCTCGCCGGCGCGAGCCTGCAATTGCACCAGCCGCGCCAGTTCGGTCTGGACCGCCGGGCCATCCTTCAACGCCGCCGCGCCGAGCGCGCGCGCGTAGGCGTTGCTGGCTTCGCCCTGCGGATGCTTGGCCCAAGGGTAGGCGTCGGCCGCGGGGAACAGGGCCAGCTTGGACGCCGCGGCCCAGTCGCCGCGCTCGAGCGCCAGGCGGGCCGGTATCGCCCCGTAGGCAAAGGCCACGGCGAAGTTGTCGGCACGCTTGGCGATGGCGTTGGCGCTGTCGCGCACGCCTTGTGCGGCGCGGTCCTGGCCCATCTGCAGGTGCGCGTAGACCATGTAGTCGAAGGCATGCAAGGTGTTCGGGCCGGTCGCGGCGTCGGCCTTGGCCGACGCCGTGTTCGCAGCCACCGAATCGCTCCACGCCCCGACGCGCGTGAAGATGTGCGAGGGCATGTGCTGGGCGTGCGACGCGGCCGGCGCGATCTTGCTGTAGCGCTGAGCCGCCGGCAGCCCGCGCGTAGCCAGCGGCGGGTAGTCGTAGCTATGGATCAGGTAATGCGCCGCGCCGGGATGGTCGGGTTGCTTGGCGAACACCGGTTCGAGCAGCGTTGCCGCGCGCAACTGATTGCCGTACTGCTTGTCGGCCGGGTCGAAGTTGGCCGACAGCACCAGACCGTAGAGGATTGTCGCCTCGCTGTCGTTGGGGAACTTGGCGGCCACCTTGCCCAGGCCGTCCTCGAACGCCTTGGCGCGGGTGCGGTGGTTGAGCGTGTCGGCATTGTTGAAGAAGGCGGCGAGGGCATCGACGTAGTCGCGCTCGCGCTCGGTCGCGAGCCCCGTCTTTCGCGCCTGCTCCATCAAGGCGGCGCCGTCGGCAAGCGTCTTCGCCGACACGTTGCCGGGCCAGCCGAACGGGTTGTCGAGCGAGGCCAGGGCCCGCGCCCAATGAACCATGCCGCAGGCCGGGTCGGCCTTGCTGGCCGCGTCGAGCGGTGCCTTCATCTGCTCCCAGGCGAACGAGTGGAAATACGCCATCGCCAAGTCGAACTCGGTTTGCGCGGCCGCGTTGCACGCGACCTCGAAGTGCACCGTGCCGAGCTTGCCGTCGCCCTCGTGCGCCCGTACCAATGGGAATGTGCACAGTGCGGCGAGGGCCAGGGCGGTGCGTGCGAAGGGCTTGCGCATGTTCGTTTCCTTTGCTGCGGATGCCGATTGATCTGACTCAAGACTCGAGGAAGGCGGCGATCCTCCGCCGATCCGGCCCGATTGGCAAGGTCGCCGACCCGCGGCTTTCGCACAAGGCCCGCGCTCCCGCGGCGAGCGGCGTGCGCGGATTCAATCGCGTCACAGCGTGCTCGGGGCGCCGGCAGACGCCTTCGTCGCATCGCCGTTGCCGGCTCGCGCCGCGCGGCGCAGCCTGCGGCTCCCTTGTCACCCATGGAGCCTGCCATGCTCTCTCGTCGCACCTTCTGCCTTGCCACCGCACCCTTGGCCACGGCCCCTTGGCTCACCGCCTGCGGTGGCGGCCGTTTCGATACCGACGCCCCGGCAAATTGGGCGGCGATAGCGATCCGTGCCGCGGCACTGGCGCCACCGCCGGGGCTGCCGCCGTTCATCAGCGCGCGCGCTTATGCGATCGCCTTTCTGGCTGCTCACAACGCCTTGAACACCATCGCACCGGCCTTCCGTACTTACCTGCCGCCCCAGCGGACGGCACCGGGCGCCCATGCCGACGCCGCAGTGTCTGCCGCCGTGCACGACGTGCTGGTGCACGAGTTCCCGTTCGCCAAGCCAATGCTCGACAGCGAGTACGCCGCTGCATTGGCCGCGATCGACGCCGACGGCGCCAAGACCAAAGGCATCGCCATTGGACAGGCCTGCGCCACGGCCATGCTCGCAGCGCGAGCCGACGACGGTCTGGCCGCGATCAACGGCCCGTACACACCGGGATCGAACCCTGGCGACTATCGATTCACGGTCCCGTTCGACTTTGCCGACGCCGTGCACCTGGGCGACCAGTTGAAGCCGTTCTCGATCGCCAGCGGTGCGGCCTACCGCGTGCCCGCACCCTACCGCGTGACCGATGCGGCCTACACGGCGGACTTCAACGAAGTCAAGACCCTGGGCGCGATCACCGGCTCGTCACGCACGCCCGAGCAATCGGAGATCGCCAAGTTCTGGCTCGAGAGCACGAACGAAGCCTGGATGCAGATCGCGGTGCAGGTGGCCGATGCGCGCGGGATACCTGGGTGGGCATTGATGCGCTTGCTGGCGTTGACCCAGATGGCGCAGACCGACGCCTACATCGCATGCATCGAGTCGAAGTATCACTACAACTTCTGGCGGCCGGTGACCGCGATCCGTCTGGCTGACGACGACGGCAATCCGGACACCGTCGCCGACCCGGGCTGGACATCGTTCGACCCGGTGTGCCCGCCGATCCCCGACTACCCCTCGGGTCACGCCGCATCGGGTGGCGCCGGTGAAGCGGTACTGGCCGCGGCCTTCGGTCGCCACACGGTGCACTTCACGCACAGCAGTGCGACCTTGCCCGGTCCGATCCGCAGCTTCACCAGCTTTGCCCAGGCAAGTGCTGAGATCGCCGCCTCGCGGGTCTACGTCGGCTACCACTTCCGCCTGGCCACCGCGGCCGGCCGCACCCAGGGGCAGGCGGTCGGGCAGCAGGTCAGTGCGTCACAGCTCGCGCCGCTGCGCGATTGACGCGGCTCGGTCATCCGCGCGCCGCGGCGCGCGGCGAACCTCGCGCGCGTCACATCTGGCGAAACAGGTGCTCGTGCGCCTCGCTCACCGCCAACTGCTCGCTGCGCTGCTTCAGGCGCAGCTTGACCCGACCGCGAAAGTCGCGCACCACGCCGGCGATCGCATTGGCGTTGACGATCGTCGAGCGGTGCACCGGCCAGAAGCGACCCGGATCGAGTTGGTCGCCCAGTTCCCTGAGTGAACGCCGGATGAGCGCCTCGCTCGCGGCGGTGACGACGCGGGTGTACTTGGTGTCGGCCTGGAAATAGCAGACCTCGTCGACGGTGATCAGCCTCAGCTCCTGGCCCGAGGCCGCGTTGATCCAGTGCAGGTACTCGCGGCGCGGCGCGCCAGCCACAATCTCGCGCAGCACCGCGGCCACGCCGTCACCCTGTTGGCCAAGCCGCTCCTTGATGCGCGCCACCGAGAGCGCCAGGCGTGCCGTGTCGTAAGGCTTGAGCACATAGTCGAGGGCACCACGCTCGAAGGCCGCGACCGCGTGGGCATCGTAGGCGGTGACGAACACCAGATGGCTGCCGCGCCCGGCCTGCTGCGCGACTTCGAGCCCACTCAGGCCCGGCATCTGGATGTCGAGAAACAGCACGCTGGGGCGATGGCGTTCCATCAGCTGCAGCGCCTCGAGGCCGTTGGCCGCACGCGCGACGATGCGCAGCTCGGGCCACAACGCGCCCAGCCGCGCGCACAACTCCTCGCGCAGGACGGATTCGTCCTCGGCGACCAGCGCAGTCGCTTCGTGCGGCATGTCCTATGCCTTGCCAGGGCCCTTGAGTTCGACGATCAGTGCGCGCACATCACGGCCGCCGATGTTCTCGACCTCGTGCGTCTCGGCCTCGCTCCAGAACACATCGCCGATCTTGTTCTCGGCGACGATGACCTTGCCGTCGGGCAAGGTGACCCGCGCCTTGGCCGCACTCAGTGCGACGGTCAGGTGCGCCGGGTGCGAGTGCATGCCGTTGCCGCAGATGCCCATGCCGGGCCGGCTGTTGAATTCGAGCACGCGCAGCTTGTCGTTCTCCAAGGCCACGCGATAACTGCGCGGCTGCACCGTTGCCGCGTCCTGCGCGTCGGCGCCCGACACCAGCGTCATGGCCGGTACGAGCACCGCCAGCGCGCGGCGCAATTCATTCACCTCGTCGTCATGCATCGTGAGCCTCCTCGTTCTGGCCTGCCGGCAGCGGCAACCACAACATCAGCGAGGGTCGTCCGCCGGCAATCCACCGACCCTCGTGGCCAAATAACCCCGACAGTGCGTGCTGCAAGCGCGCCGCAAGTTCGTCCGTCAGCCAACCATCGTCGACCGCCTGGCCCGCCAGGCAAAGCTTCATGCAATGGGCGTCGGCAGTCAATTCGACGTCCACCGGCACCGCGACCGCTTGTGCCGCATGCAGCCGTTCAACCAGCGGAAGCAGCAGCATCGGAGGAAACGGCACGTCACGCGGCAGTGGCCCGGCGCTTACCCGGCACAGGGTGCGATCGGGTGCAAGCAGTTCCATCAGCTGTGCGTACGCGCGCACCAGTGCGAGCTCGGATTCGATGGACGAGCGACCAGTGCGCACGCCAGGCATGGCGTGACGAAGGAATGCCACCGTCGCGTCGAGCAGGGCCTCGCCTTGCTTGCGACTCCGGCCGTAACGCTCACGCAACGCAGACATCGCGCGCAACAGCAACGCGGGGTCGATCCGGCCCTTGAGTGACTCGAGCTGCGCCGCGACCAGCAAGCCGTCGGTGCGGCTGCGTTCGATCTCGGCACGGGCCAGCACGTCGCGCGTGCGCCGGGCGCGATGCGCGAGCATGCAGAACCAGAAGAACGGCCCGCCGTAAACCAACAGGATCCAGAAGTTGTACAGAAAGTTGGCACGCAAGGGCAAACCGAGGCCGTACAGTCGTTCGCTGGTCAACGACAAGCTGGTCAGACCGTCCCAGCTGAGGCTGAGCAGGACCAACTCGAACGCGAACAGCGCCGCGACGGCACGCGAGGTCAGCCAAGCTTCGCTCGCCTGCGCCGTCCACGCGATCACCACGCCGCGCGACGTCCATAGCAGCAACAGCGAGCCGACGTAGTGCAGCGCGTCGATCCCGGGTGGCATGTAGACCGTGGCGCTGATCGACTCGAGTGCCGCCACCACCACCCCCCACAGCAGGCCGTAGGCGATGGCCTGTCGCCAGTCGACTCGTGCGGATGCGCGAAGTGCCGAGACCAGCGGTTGGCCCCGCGCCCACCGATGCACCTGTGGCGGCGACGATAGCGCGGCCATCACGGGGCCGCCACTTCGATCGGCAGGCGCAGCACCGCCACCACGCCGCAAGGCTGATTTGCGCGCAGATCCAGCACCGCGCGCTCGCCGTACAGGGTGCGCAACCTGGCGCGCGTATTGGCCAACCCGATACCGCTGCCCGTGCTGCTCTGGAATCCGACACCGGTGTCGGCGACCGTCACCTCGAGGCCGGCGCCGTCGCGCCGGGCACCGACCGTGATGCTGCCGCCCTCAGTGGATGGGGTGATGCCGTGCTTGACGGCGTTTTCGACCAGGGTGGCCACAAGCAACGGCGGCAGCGAAAGGGACTGCACGCCGGGTTCCACCTCGAAGGCGACGGCAAGGCGCCCGTTCATGCGCAGATCGACGACACCGAGGTATGAACGCACCAGTTCGATCTCCTGGCCGAGCCTCCAAACCCGCTCGTTCGGACCCGCTGCCAGTGACAGGCGGATGAAGTTGTGCAGGTGATCGAGCAATTGCGTGTGCAATGCCGGATCGGTGGTACCCAGCCGGCGCACGGTGGCCAGCGTGTTGAACAGGAAGTGCGGCTCGATCTGTGTGCGCAGCGTCTGCAGCCGCAAGTGGGTGAGTTGGCCTTCGCTGTCAAGGCGCGCCAGTTCGAGGCGCCGAAGCGTGTCGACGGAGCGCGCCGCGCGCAGCCACATGTGGATCAAGGCGGCGACCGCTGCCGCAACGACACTCCAGCGCAGCGCGCGGCCAAGAAGTGCCGCAGCCCCCGACGCCGCGGCCGGGGCGCCCAATCCCATCAGCAGCGATTCGCCCAGCAGTGCGCCGACGGCAATGCTCATGGCGAGGGCTGCCGAACGGCTGACGTCACTCGCCAGCAGCAGCTGTTGTGCCGCGCTGAAGGCCAGCGCGATGGTCACCGCCACGACCGTTCGATCGCGCAGAACCTCGAGCCAGCCAAGCAGGATCTCGTCGAGCGGCCAGTGGCGCCAGACGAAGGGCTGGAACAGGAACTGGGTCGAGACGATCAAGGCAATTGCAAGGGCAGCCAATACCGACGGGATGAGCGGGATGGGGAGATCCAATCGCACGTTGTCGATCGACGAGCCAGCGCGACGCTTGTCGGACGGAGCGAGGGCCGGCCCATCGGCAATCGCCACGAAATCACCCCTCCAAGGTATGCCTGCGAGCGTACAGCGTGGCACACAACGGTGATCGATTCAAGTCCGTACGCGGCCGCACCTCATGCCGGCGGCAACGCGCGGCTGACGACCCAATCCGCCACGCTTTGTCCCTGGTGCCAGCCCTCCTCGACGGCGTGTCGGAAGTGGTACCCGACATAGATCCGCGACAGGCCGATCTCGCGGGCGACTTGTGACCACAGATCCTCGCCTGGAGGTGCGTCGTCCGGAAAGTAGTAAGGAGTCGAAAACGTCCGGGCTGTCGATGCCGTGCTGCTCTGGTAGGTGAGGCCACTTCCCGCCAAGAATTGGAAAAGTACTCTAGCCCCTGCTGTGGCTGCGGCGGCGTGAGCAGAGGGGTACTCGGGCACAGGCGGGGTCACCGGGTCGAGGGGCGCCCAGGCCAGGTCGGCCACTGTGTCCGGATTTCCGTCCGCGGCGGCGGCGCGGATGGCCGTGATCGGGCGCCAGAAGTTGTAGTGGTACTTCGATTCCAGGCATGCGATGTACGCATCGGCCTGTGCCATCTGCAGTACCGCAAACGCCCTCCCGCGATTCCAGAGCGACCATTGCGCGGGGTCTGCCATTGCGCCGGTTGCGATCCGCTGCCACGAGAGCGGCGTGCTCTCGAGCCAGAAGGTCGCGATTTCGGACTGCTCGGGTGTGCGTGTGGACCCGACCGCAGCCCCCAGCGACTTGACCTCATTGAAGTCGTTCGCGTACACCGAAGAAGTGACGTCGTAGGGCGGTGGCGCCCGGAACTGGTCGCCGGAGGTCATCACAAACGGCTGCACCGCACCCCAGTTCACGAATGTCGCAACGTTGACTGGGGGCGTGGGCAGGTAGTCGCCGGGTGCCGTTCCTGGCGTGTAAGGACCCTGGGCATTGGCTGAGCCATCGCCAGCACGGAGCGCGAGCACCGCTGCTGCACACGCCTCACCCAATTCGATCTCGCTCCCGTAGGGGGAGATGTGGCCGGCCGCCAATGAGGCCTGCAGCACCTGATCGAATTCGTCTGCATGCTGCGGCAGAAACGACGTGAGCACGTTGCACACGGCAACTTCGTACGTATACGCAGGATTCGCATCGACGTACAACTCCCCGTCGTTTGCGAACGGCTGGTATACGCGCACGATGTTGTTGAGGGCATCGTGCCCGGCCAGGAACGCCATGGCAAGGATTCGCGACTGTTCCATGGGCGACAGGCCGGGTGGCTGTGCGGCCGTGTCGGCCAACATGGCGTTCGTCGCGAGCTCGCTCCACTTGACAGCGACCGCGGCGTTGACCGCGGGAAGGACGGGTGGCGGCAGTGGTGGCGGCAGTGGTGGTGGCAGTGGTGGTGGCGGTGGTGGTGGCAACGCCGAAAACACTGTCCGTGGCGCGGTATCGCCTCCGCCGCCGCATGCGGCGAGTGCGGTTGAGGCGAACATGGCGAGAAGGGTGCGTCGATCGATAGGGTTGTGCATGGCGACTCCTTGTGCAGGCCGCCAGCCATGGCGCGGCGGCGAAAGCAATCTAGGCTTGCGTGCGCAAGCTGACGAGTTCGATGCGACGAACACGTCCGGACTGCGCCTGAATGCGGCTCAGGCGGGCCTGAATGCCCGTACGACCGTCACGGCCGCTATGCTCACGGGGCCATGCCCGCTGCAGCTGCACTCACTCTCAACGGCGTCGCCTGCACCTTCGCCAGCCGCGACGACGCAAGTCAGCGCTACACCGCGGTCAGCGACGTGAGCCTGACCGTCGGTGCCGGCGAGTTCGTCGCCGTGGTCGGGCCGACCGGTTGCGGCAAGAGCACGCTGCTCAACGTGGCCGCCGGGCTGCTGGCGCCGAGCGCGGGCGCGGTGCAGGTGTTCGGCACCGCGCTCGAAGGCATCAACCGCCGCGCCGGCTACATGTTCCAGGCCGACAGCCTGATGCCGTGGCGCACGGCGCAGCAGAACGTGATGGCCGGCCTGGAGTTCCGCGGCGTCGCGCTGGCCGATGCACGCGCGCAGGCCGACGAGTGGCTGCAAGCGCGTGGGCCTGGGCGGCTTCGGCGACCGCTACCCGCACCAGCTTTCCGGCGGCATGCGCAAGCGCACCTCGCTGGCGCAGACGCTGGCGCTGGACCCCGACATCATCCTGATGGACGAGCCGTTCTCGGCGCTCGACATCCAGACCCGCCAGTTGATGGAGAACGAGGTGCTGGCACTGTGGGCCGCGAAGAAGAAGGCGGTGCTGTTCATCACCCACGACCTCGACGAGGCGATCGCGATGAGCGACCGCGTGGTCGTGATGAGCGCGGGCCCGGCCGTCGCGCCCGATCGGCGAGTTCGCGATCGACCTGCGCGCGGCCGCGCGACGTGGCCGAGGTCGAGACCAGCGCCGCGCTTCGTCGAGCTGCACGCCGCCATCTGGGCCGTGCTGCGCGACGAGGTGCTGAAGGGCTACGCGCAGCAGCTGCAGGCCAGCAGACCGCATGACGCGCCCAGCGAACAACGCCCGCTTGCAATCCGCGCTGTGGCAGGTCGGCGTTGCTGGTTGCCGTGTTCGTGTTCTGGCACGTGATGACCAAGCCGGGTCTGGTGCCGCCGCTGTTCTTCGACAACGACCGCCAGGCCGCGTTCTTCTTCGGCGAGCCGTTGAAGATCGTCGGCCCGCATCTGGGCCTGGTTCGTCGACCAACGCCGACATCTACCGCACCTGGCGATCACGCTGCTCGAGACGCGTGCTGGCCTTCGGCATCGGCACCGTGCTCGGCCTGGCGCTGCGGGCTGTGGCTGGCGCTGTCGCCGACTGGCCAGCGGCGATCCTCGACCCCTACATCAAGGCGGCCAACTCGATGCCGCGCGTGATCCTGGCGCCGATCTTCGCGGTCTGGTTCGGCCTCGGCATCGCGAGCAAGGTGGCGCTGGGCGTCACGCTGGTGTTCTTCATCGTCTTCTTCAACGTCTACCAGGGCGTGCAAGGAGGTCAGCCCGGTGGTGCTGGCCAACGCGCGCATGCTCGGGCGCCGAGCCAGCGCGCAGTTGCTGCGCCACGTCTACCTGCCGAGCGCGACGAGCTGGGTGTTCTGCTCGCTGCACACCAGCGTCGGGCTGGCCTTCGTCGGCGCGGTGGTCGGCGAGTACCTGGGCTCGAGCCAGGGCGTGGGCTACCTGATCCTGCAGGCCGAAGGCACGTTCGACATCAACACCGTGATGGCCGGCATCCTGGTGCTGACCGCTTTTGCGCTGGCTGCTCGACGCGCTGGTCGGGCGCGTCGAGCGGCGGCTGATGAAGTGGCAGCCGCGCGCGGCGCAGACCGAGAAGCTGTAGTGCGGCGAGCGCTCAAGTGATGCGATAGACGTCGAGCACGCACCTCGTCGGCGACACGCTGCCCCACCGCGAGTGGCCAGCACCTGTTCAAGTGCAGCCACGCGCGGCGCGCCGGTCTGAAAGCGCATCAGCGTGCGAAAGTAAGTATTCCTCGCGCGGCACCGCTTCGCCGCGCGCCAGCCGCGCCATCACCTCGTCCGGGCCGTGGCGCAGGCCGTCGCTTTGCATCTCGACCAGCGCGCCGTCTTCGGTGCGGATCGACGTAGTGCGCGGCGATGTCGAGCACGCCGTCGCTGCGCAGGATCTGCCAATCGACACCGCCTTCGACGACCCGGCCGCTCAATTCCGGGCCCTCGGCACTGCCGCTGCCAAGCGCCACGTAGCGGCGCTCGCCGCTCGGCGCGGGGCCTAGACTGACCAGCGGCGCGACGGCGATGCGCAGCCGGGTCATCGGCAACAGCGCGGGCGCCGGCGGCATGGTTGGCAACATGGCGCGGCGCCTTGCGCAACGGCTTACTTCGCCGTCGGCATCACGAACTCGGCACCCTTGGCGATGCTCTCGGGCCAGCGCTGCATGACGCTCTTTTGCTTGGTGTAGAAGCGCACGCCTTCTTCGCCGTAGGCGTGCATGTCGCCGAACAGGCTGCTTCTTCCAGCCGCCGAAGCCGTGCCAGGCCATCGGCACCGGGATCGGCACGTTGATGCCGACCATGCCGACCTGGATGCGCCGCGAGAATTCGCGCGCGACGTTGCCGTCGCTGGTGAAGCAGGCCACGCCGTTGCCGTACTCGTGGTCGTTGACCAGCTGCACGGCCTGGGCGAAGTCCTTCACGCGCACGCAGGCCAGCACCGGGCCGAAGATCTCTTCCTGGTAGATGCGCATCGTCGGCTGTCACATGGTCGAACAGCGTGCCGCCGGTGAAGAAGCCATTGCTCGTGGCCCGGCGACGGTGAAGCCGCGGCCGTCGACGACCAGCTTGGCGCCTTCCTCGACGCCGAGTGCGATGTAGCCCTCGATGCGGTCCTTGGCCGCGCGGCTGATCACGGGCCCCATTTCGGCGTCGGCATCCATGCCGTTGCCGATCTTCAGCGAGCGTGCGCGCTCGGCCAGCCGCGGCAGGATGCGATCGGCCACGTCGCCGACCAGCACCGCGACCGAGATCGCCATGCAGCGCTCGCCGGCCGAACCATAGGCGCTGCCGATCAGGGCATCGACGGCCTGCTCGATGTCGGCGTCGGGCATCACCACCATGTGGTTCTTCGCGCCGCCGAGCGCCTGCACCCGCTTGCCCTGCTGCGCCCCACTCTGGTACAGCGCGTGCGCGATCGGCGTCGAGCCGACGAAGGAGAGCGCGCGCACCAGCGGGTGCGCCATCAGCGCCTCGACGGCCACCTTGTCGCCCTGCACGACGTTGAACACGCCGTCGGGCAGGCCAGCCTCGCGCAGCAGCTCGGCCATCAGCAGGCTGGGGCTGCGGGTCGAGCGGACTGGGCTTCAGGACGAAGGTATTGCCGCAGGCCAGCGCGACCGGGAACATCCAGCACGGCACCATGCACGGGAAGTTGAACGGCGTGACGCCGGCCACCACGCCCAGCGGCTGGCGCAGCGTCCAGTTGTCCATCCCGGTCGAGACCTGGTCGGTGAAGTCGCCCTTGAGCAACTGCGGTGCGCCACAGGCGAATTCAACGATGTCGATACCGCGCATGACCTCGCCCTGCGCGTCGGAGAAGACCTTGCCGTGCTCGGCCGTGATCATCGCGGCCAACTGATCCTTGTGGCGATTCATCAGCTCGAGGAACTTGTTCAGCACGCGCGCGCGCCGGATCGGCGGCGTGTCGGCCCAGGCCGGGAAGGCCTCGTCGGCGGCAGCAACCGCGGCCGCGACCTCGCGCTCGCCGCCCAGGTGCACGTGGCGCGCCACGGCCCCGGTGGCCGGGTTGGTGACCGGCTGCGTGCGGCCGCCGGCGCCGCTGTAGCGCCGGCCGGCGATCCAGTGGCTGATGTCGGTGCTGGTGATGAATGCTTCGGGCGCGCCCATGCTCACTCCTCGGTGCCCTGCGCGGTGCGCAGCCAATGTGCAAGTTTAGGGCGCGGCGGCGCCGGGCCGCGACAATCGCAGGATGGCCGCTGCCGATTCCTTGCGCCCGCTCAGTGACGCCGAACGCGGCCGTCTCGAGGCCCTGCTCGATGCCTTGCCCGCGCCGCTCGAACCGCTGGACCTGTCGGCGCTCGATGGCTTTCTGGTCGGCGTGCTGCTGCAGCCGCGGCCGGTGCCGCGCGAGATCTGGCTGCGCCACGCCGCCGATGCCGACGGCCGGGCCGTGCCCGCAGGCATTCCCGTGCAGACCTTGAATGCCCTCGTGCTGCGCCGCCACGCCGAACTCGACCGCGCGATCTCCGCGCGCGCCTGGTTCGACCCCTGGGTGTTTGAGCTCGAAGCCGAAGCCGGTGTCGCCGACTTTTCACCCTCACAGATCGTGCTGCCGTGGGTGGCCGGCCTGGCCGCCGCGCTCGAGCGTTTTCCGGCCTTGCTGCAGATCGACGACCCGGCACTGCGTGAGCCGCTGGCTGTGCTGTACGCGCACTTCGACCCCGACGACCTCGAAGACGCCGACGAACTGCGCCCGCTGATCGACGAAATCGAGCCGCCCGACAGTCTGTCCGATGCGGTCCAGGACCTGGTGCGTTGCACGCTGCTGCTGGCCGACGTGTCACGCCCGCGCAGCCCGGCACCGCGCCAGCGCCCGCAGCGTTAGCGCGGCAGGCCCGGCCAGCTCGATGGTGCGGCCGGCGCAGCGCGCGGCGTTGGCTGGCGCAGCGCCGCACCCGTATCGGTATCGACGGCCGACAACCACACCGCGCTGAGCACCGCGGCGGCGACGGTGACCCAGGTCATGGCTTTCAGAGCGGGCTTTCGCATGGCGGTATGAACCGTTTCTGGGCAGCGTCCGTGGCAAGCCAGGCAGGCCGCGTGCGGGAGTCATCCCGACAACGAAGCACGCAAACGTCGTGCCAGCGCCACGTTCGACACCGTGGTCGTGAACTGTGGCGCACATTCGCATCGCATGCAGCGCCCGCAACGAGCGCTTACGTCTGACACTGTCGATGCCCAATTCACACAGGCCTCGTAACGGGGCCCGGGAGGAACAGCATGCCAGCGACGAAAAAGCCTTCGACCCTGCAGCGGCTGGCCCGTGAATGGGAAAGCACCCTGGTCGAGCCCGATGCGGCCGACATGGGCACTGCATTCGGCCTCGACTGCAGCCTGGCGGCTCTCGAACACGAGGGCCGCACCGACGACGCTCGCAACGCCGCCGCTTCGTGCTGGCCGGACGACGCAGCTCCCAAGAACTGAGTGCCCGACGTGGCCCCGCCGTGGGGCCGCCGCGACTTCCGACGCCCTGTGCAGGTGCGCGTTAGCGAATCAGCAGCACCGGCGTGCGGCACTGGGCCAGCACCTTGGTCGCGACCGACCCGAGCACCAGGTTGCCGAGCGTGTTGTGGCCGTGCGAGCCCATCATCAGCAGGTCGTACTTGCCCTTCTCGGCGGCGGCGGCGATGGTCTCGGCGGCAAGCCCCGTCTTGCTGACGAATTCGGCCGCCACCCCCTGCTTGCCCAGAAAAGCCCGAATCGGCTTGAGGACGCGCTCGGCCTCACCCTCGTAGTGCGACTTCAACACATCCTTGGCCAATACGGCGGCAGCCCGCGGCGGCAAGGGCGGCACCACGCTGAGCACGGTGTAGGTATGCCGCGGCCCGAACCACTCGTCGTGCGCGGTCAGGTAGGCGAGCATGCGTTTGGTATAGGGGCTGCCATCGACGGCGACCAGGATCTTCATCGTTACGCTCCTGAAAAGAGGTGGGCCAGGGTTGGCCTATTGTGCCGGCGGTCCGCCGAGACAGTTCAAACCGCGATCAACTTGCTCGCGTCGTAGCCCGCGGTCTCACCTTTGGCCTGCAGGCCGCGCGCCTGGCTGACCACCCTCGTCGAGCGGCCGTTGGCATGGACAACGCGATAATCGTGGCGGCAATGCAGGTGGCCGTGCAGCCAGACATCGGCTGCCTGCAGGAGTGCATCGTCGGCGTTGCAGAAACTGGCTGTGCTCGGCAGCGGGCCGTAGCGCGGATCGGCACTGCGCAGGCTTGGCGCAAAGTGGGTGATCGCGACGGTCGTGTCCCATTGCCCCTGCGCCTGCCGGCCCAGCGCTGCGCCAAGCCAGGCGCCGCACGCCAGCGCCTCGCAGCGCACCGCCTCGGCGTCGAACGGCGCCCCGCCCTGAGTCGCGCCCATCACGCGCTGGAAGTAGGCACCGGCACGCAGCGCCCGTGGCCGCTGCGCGACGCCGAGCGCATCGAAATCAGACCAGCGCACGGTGCCGAGGAAGCGGACCCTGTGTCCGGCGCGCGAGGTCAGGACGACGCTGTCGCGCTCCAGCAGCGTGATGCCATGGACAGCGCAACGTTCGCGCAGCGCCGGCCAGGCCTGCTCGAGTTCACGGCCGTCGAACTCATGATTGCCGGCGACCGCCAGCACCGGCACCGGCCAGCCGGCAAAGCGCTCGTAGCCCTGCCACGTGGCATCGATGTCGCCGGCCAGCACCAGCAACTCGGCAGCCGGCGAAGGTTCGGGATCGAAGGCTTCGCTCTCGAAGTGCAGGTCTGACAGGAGTTGGATGTTCATCGGCGGCAGCCGGCGCGGTGAGCGCAGCGGCTAGGCATTCATGCCTTGCCGTGGCACTGCTTGAACTTCTTGCCACTGCCGCACGGGCACGGGTCGTTGCGCCCGACCTTCGGGCCGTCGCGCCGGACCGGCTCGACGTGAAAGCGCTGCTCGCGTGTCAGATCCCACAGGTCGACCACGGCGTGCACCAGGTCTTCGATGCCGTCGTCGAGCGTGGCCAGCGGGTGCTCGCGGTCGAGCACTTCAACGACATCGCGGTCCTGGTCGGTCTCGGCCGGCAGATGCCGGTAGATGCGGGCCAGCGCACTGGCGACCGCGCTATCGTCGCGATCAGCGAGGCCGTGAAAGCGCTCCTGCGCCAAGTGAAAGCCGGAAGCCCAGGGCAGCAGGGCGCGCGAAACGGGCGACTGCACCGCGTCGTACTCGCTGACCGGCGGGTCGCGGTCGGTGTCGACGATCAAGGGGTCGAACCAGCCGTCTTCGCTGATCGCGGCGTTGAGCGACTGCTGCCGACGCTCGATCAGGGTCCGGCAACGCGCCAGCCACGCAGGATCGACATCGTCGGGCAACGCGCGCCCCTCGAGATCGAACACCGGCGCCAGCCACTCGCTACTGGGCACCACACGCGCCTGGACCAGCACGCCCACCAGATAGCCGTCGAGCGTCAGCACATCGAGCGGTTCGCAGGGTTCGGGCGCCGCCTGCAGCAGGGTGTCGAGCTCGTCGAGCTCGGCATCGGTGAGGTCAGCCTTCATCGGCGCCATTGTGCCGGCGCCAGGCGACGGCCAGTGCGATCAGCGATTCAGGCGGGCCTCGAAGCGGGCCTTTGTCGCCAACAACGGCACGGGCAGGTGATACGCCAGATGCTCGAACAGTTCGGTGTGCAGCGCCAGTTCGTCGCGCCATGCAGCAGGATCGATGCCGATGATGCTGGCGAACTGCTCGCGGCCGAACGCCAGGCCGCCCCAGTGCAGGTCGTCGTAGCTCGGGCTGATGCCGAACGCGTTGTCCTCGCCGTTGGCCCTGCCTTCGATGCGGCCGACCAGCCATTCGAGCACGCGCATGTTGTCGCCATAGCCGGGCCAGACGAACTTGCCGTCGGCCCCTTTGCGGAACCAGTTCACGCAGTAGATCTTCGGCAGCCTGGCGCCGGCCTTGGCCAGCTTGGCGCCCATGTCGAGCCAGTGCTGGAAATGGTCGCTCATGTTGTAGCCCATGAACGCCAGCATCGCGAACGGGTCGCGCCGTACAACGCCAGTCTGGCCGACGATGGCCGCCGTGGTCTCGCTGCCCATGGTGGCGGCCATGTACACGCCTTCGGTCCAGTCGCGGGCCTCGGTCACCAGCGGCACGGTCGTCGAGCGGCGGCCGCCGAAGACGAACGCGTCGATCGCGACGCCGGTGGTCGAATCCCATTCGGGATCGAGCGCGGGGTTGTTGGTCGAGGCAATGGTGAAGCGCGAATTCGGGTGCGCGGCCTTGGCGCCGGTCTGCTTGGCGATTGCCGGTGTCCAGTCATTGCCCTGCCAGTCGATCAGGTGCGCCGGCGCCGTCTCGGTCATGCCTTCCCACCAGACGTCGCCATCGTCGGTGAGCGCGACGTTGGTGAACACGACGTCGCGCTTGAGCGAATCCATGCAGTTCGGATTGGTGTGGTAGTTCGTGCCCGGAGCGACGCCGAAGTAGCCGGACTCGGGGTTGATGGCGTGCAGGCGGCCATCCACACCCGGCTTGATCCAGGCAATGTCGTCGCCGACGGTGGTGACCTTCCAGCCCTCGTAGCCCGCAGGCGGCACCAGCATCGAGAAATTGGTCTTGCCGCAGGCGCTGGGAAAGGCTGCCGCGACGTGGTACTTCTTGCCCGCGGGTGTCGTCACGCCCAGGATCAGCATGTGCTCGGCGAACCAGCCCTGGTCGCGGCCCATGGTCGACGCGATACGCAGCGCCAGGCACTTCTTGCCCAGCAGCGCGTTGCCGCCGTAGCCCGAACCGTAGCTCCAGATCTCGCGTTGTTCGGGGTAGTGGACGATGTACTTGGTCGGATTGCAGGGCCAGCGCACATCGGGCTGGCCCGGTTGCAGCGGCGCACCCACGCTGTGCACGCAGGGCACGAAGACGCCGTCCTCACCCAGAAGTTCGAATACGGCCCGGCCCATGCGTGTCATCGTGCGCATGCTGATCGCCACATAGGCGCTGTCGGTCAGCTCGACGCCGATGTGCGAGATGTGCGACCCCAGCGGCCCCATCGAAAACGGCACCACGTACATCGTGCGGCCCTGCATGCAGCCCTTGAACAGCGCCGGCGTGCCGTCGGCGCGGCCGGTCTGCAGCAGCGCACGCATTTCCGCCGGCGCCATCCAGTTGTTGGTCGGACCCGCATCGAGCTGGCGTTCGGAGCAGATGAAGGTGCGATCCTCGACCCGGGCCACGTCGCCCGGGTCGCTGCGGGCGACATAGCTGTTGGGTCGCAAGGCAGGGTTCAGCCGCTGCATCGTGCCGGCATCGACCAGCTGCTGGCACAGGCGGTCGTACTCCTCGACGCTGCCGTCACACCAATGCACGTCACGCGCCTGCGTCAGCGCGGCAATCTCCGCTACCCAGGCGACCAGTCGGGCGTGCCTGACGTGGCCGGGCACGTTCAGGTGCGGGCTTGCGAGCGCAGGGCGGTTCATCGCGGAAGTTCCATTCATGGCAAGGCAATCAAAGTGGGATTCGGAGAGCCCCGGTGGCGCAGCGCCGGGGCTCTCCGAATGCCGCGCGATTCCACGCAGGTGACGAGTGCCGCGCCAACGCGCACGGGGGGCGTATTGTGAATTGAGTGTAGTCAGGCTGTACCTCCCTGTTCGCCGGTACATGCCCTCAAACGCTGGGTCGAACGACAATGCCCGCCATGCAATTGATCCGTGTCAATTCGGGCCGCGCTTCGGTCGACGGGTTGCATCGGCGGCACCTCTTGCTGATAGTGGCGGGCCTGGCGCTCGCGGCCTGCGGCAAACGCGGGGCCACGCGGGCCACGCCACTGGCCGCCGGCACGGTGGTGCTGGCGCTGGGCGACTCGATCACCCACGGCACCGGGGCCGCGCCCGACGCCGCGTACCCGGTGCAGTTGGCCCGCCTGACCGGTTGGGACGTGATCAATGCCGGCGTGTCCGGTGATACCACGGCACAGATGCTGGAGCGTTTGCCCGCGCTGCTGGCCGATCACCGGCCGGCGCTGGTGATCGTCGGTGGCGGCGGCAACGATTTCCTGCGCCACCTGCCAGTCGCCGACACCGAGGCCAACCTGCGCCGCATCGTCGCGCTGACACGCGCGGCCGGGGCACAGGTGTTGCTGCTGGCCGTGCCGCGGCCGACGCTGGCCGCAGCGGTCGGCGCGGGCTTGTCGGACCACCCGCTCTACGCCAAACTGGCCAGCGAGATGGCGCTGCCCTTGCATGCCGGAGGCTGGTCCCGCGTGCTCGGCGACGAACGACTCAAGTCCGACCAGATCCACGCCAACGCCGCGGGCTACCGCGCCTTTGCCGTCGGTCTGGTCGAGACCCTGCGCACCACCGGGCTCCTGCCTTAGCGTCCTGCCCGCACAGGCGTGCGTGGTGTGAACCGGCGCCAGCCGCTACAGTGCGCCAGCCATGCTTGCCTACCGCCATGCCTTTCACGCCGGCAATCACGCCGATGTGCTCAAGCACCTCGTGCTCGCGCAGGTGCTCGGGCACATGGCTGCCAAGGACAAGCCCTACACCCTGATCGATACCCACGCGGGCGCTGGCGGCTACTCGCTCGAAGGCCGCTATGCGCACACCAAGGACGAATTCCAGAGCGGGATCGGCAAGCTGTGGCAGCGCGAGGACCTGCCCGCCGCGCTCGCCGATTACGTCCGTCTGGTGCGCCGCTTCAACGGTGCCGAGGGCAACGAGTGGCCGGCACTGGTGCAGTACCCCGGCTCGCCGGCCATCGCCAACCTGCTGCTGCGCGCCGACGACCGCCTGCACCTGTACGAACTGCACCCGACCGACGAGCGCATCCTGCGCGCCTTTCTCGGCAAGCGCGCACACACCGAGATCGCGCAAAGCGACGGCTTCGCGTCACTGCACAAGGAACTGCCGCCGCCGTCGCGCCGCGGCGTGGTGCTGATCGACCCGTCGTACGAAATCAAGTCCGACTACGCCAAGGTGCTGGCCGCCGTGCGTGAAGTGCTCGAACGGTTCGCCTCGGCCGTGGTGCTGGTCTGGGTCCCGCAATTGCGCACGCTCGAGTCGCAGCAGCTGCCGCAACGGCTGCAGAACAGCGCCGCGAAAGCCGCCCCCAAAGGTTGGCTGCATGTGCGCCTGACGGTTGCAGCCACCGATGCGCGCGGTTATGGGCTGACCGGCAGTTCGATGTTCGTCATCAACCCGCCGCACGGCCTGCACGAAACACTGGGCGAAGTCCTGCCCTTCCTGGTCGAGGAGTTGGGTCAGTTCGACGGCGCGAACTTCCTGCTCGAGCAGCAGGCGAGCTGAGGCGCCGGCGATGAAACGCCGGCCGCCGCGCCCACACCGCTGGTGGGTCTTGCCCGCAGCGGCCTTCGCGGCCCTGCTGTTGGCCGCGGTCGGATGGCTGCTCGGCAACGGACTGCGCGTGCTGTCCTTCGAAGACCAGGCCCCTGACCTGCCTGCACCGGGCCGCGGCCGCTGGGTCCTGGCGCAGGATGCGAAGTTGCATGTCACCGCGCAAGGCCCGGCCGCTGCGCCGGTGCTGGTGCTGGTGGCAGGCGCCGGGGCCTGGGCCGGCACCTGGGCCGACAACACCGAGGCATTGCAGGCTGCTGGCTGGCGCGTCGTCACCGTCGACCTGCCGCCGTTTGGCTTCAGCACCCGTCCGCTCGACGCCAATTACACGCGCCACGCGCAGGCCCAGCGCCTGCTCGCGGCCATCCGCTCGCTGGGTGCAGCACCGGTGGTGTTGCTCGGGCACTCGTATGGCGGGGGGGCCGCCGCGGAAGCGGCGATGCTCGACCCGACGTTGATCCGCCACCTGATCCTGGTCGACGCGGCGATCGGATTGCACGCTGCCAACGACCCGGCATGCGACGTCAACCCGTGGGTCGAATCGCTGCTCGGCTGGCGACCGCTGCGCACCGCGGTCGTCGCCACCTTCGGCACCCAGCCGCTGCTGACCCGGTACTGGCTCGAGCAGTTCGTCTATCGCCACGACGCGGTCACGGCCGAGCGCGCGGCCGTCTACCGCCGGCCACTGAAGGTACGAGGCACGTCGGCGGCGATCGGCGACTGGGTCTACCAGCTGGCCACCAGTTGCGAGGCGCCGCGCAGCCAGTCGCGCTCGGGTTTCGCCGGACTGCGCCCGCCATTGACGCTGCTGTGGGGGGCGCAGGACGACGTGACGCCGCCGCGCCAGGCGCGCGACATTGCGGCCGCGACGCCGGGTTCGCGCCTGGTCATGCTGCCCGGTGCCGGCCACCTGCCGCAGATTGAAGATCCGGCGCGGTTCAATGCCCGGCTGATCGAGGTGCTGGAATCGATCCGCGCCGCTGCGCAGTGATGCGGCCATGGCGCTGCGTGCCAGCCGGGCGTGCGCGCCGCCCCCTGGGCATCAAAGCGCCTCGCGCCAGCGAGCCACACGCCGTTTGACCACGCGGCCGACACGCCAGGCCCATGAGGCCCGTACTCGCGCCACGACGCCGGCTTTCCACACCGACCAGCGGCCATACCAGCGCGCGAACCAGGCCAGCCGCATCAACGCCGGCCGCGTCAGATGGAACAGCCGCGCCAGCAGCGCGGTGCCGAGCAGCTTTGCCACCACGAGCAACAGCAGCCCGAGCCCGCCGCGGCCGATGCCGATCAACCACAGCGCAGCGATCTTCACCGGCAACAGCGCCAGCATCGGCAGCAGGAAGATGGCCAGCGCGCCGTACGGCGGCAGCACCGCGATGCGCCGCTCGAGCCAGGCCAGCGGCGGCAGTTGCGCGATGCGTTCGGCCAGGCGCTGCAGCGACTCCCAACCCCATTCCTCGAACAGGATCAGCAGCGCGAGCAGCGCTTCCAGGCCCCGCAGCAGCCAGCGCAGCATGCTCAATCGACGCCGCGCGCGCGGTCGCCGCGAAAGCGGGCACGGTAGACCTCGAAGCGGCCGGCGTCGAGCGCCTCGCGCACCTCGCGCATCAGGTTGACGTAGTAGTGCAGGTTGTGGATCGTGGCCAGCATCGGCCCCAGCATCTCGCCGCAGCG
Organism: uncultured beta proteobacterium; assembly: GCA_963779435.1. Lineage (GTDB taxonomy): Bacteria > Pseudomonadota > Gammaproteobacteria > Burkholderiales > Burkholderiaceae_C > CADEEN01. The sequence goes on from CAVZYL010000008.1 coordinate 32,682, forward strand.
GTCGAGGTGGTGCAGATAGGCACGGGAAAAGCCGGCGCAGGCGTGGCAGGCGCAGGTCGGATCGATCGGCCGTTGGTCGTCGCGAAAGCGCGCGTTGCGCAGGCGCAGATCGCCGAAGCGCGTGAACAGGTGGCCATTCCTCGCGTTGCGCGTAGGCATCACGCAGTCGAACATGTCGACGCCGTCGGCCACGCCCTGCAGCAGATCCTCGGGCGTGCCCACGCCCATCAGGTAGCGCGGCTTGTCGGCCGGCAGGCGGTGCGGCGTGTGCGCCAGGATGCGCAGCATTTTGTCCTTGGGCTCGCCGACGCTGACGCCGCCGATGGCGTAGCCGGGCAGGTCCATCGCCACCAGGGCGTCGATCGAGGCCTCGCGCAGGGGCTCGAACATGCCGCCCTGGACGATGCCGAACAGCGCGTTGGTGTTCTCCAGCCGCGCGAACTCCGCCTGGCAGCGCAGGGCCCAGCGCAGGCTCAGCTCCATCGACGCGCGGGCCTCGGCCTCGCTCGTCAGCTTGCCGTGGCTTTCGTACGGCGTGCACTCGTCGAACTGCATCACGATGTCGCTGTTGAACACCGTCTGCAGTTGCATCGACACTTCGGGCGTCAGCAGCAGCTTGTCGCCGTTCACCGGCGAGGCGAACCTGACACCCTCTTCGCTGATCTTGCGCATCTCGCCGAGCGACCAGACCTGGAAGCCGCCGCTGTCGGTCAGGATCGGGCGCTCCCAGCCTTCGAAACGGTGCAGGCCACCGAACGCACGCAGCACCTCTGGACCCGGCCGCAACCAGAGGTGGAAGGTGTTGCCGAGGATGATCTCGGCGCCCATCTCGATGAGCGAGCGCGGCAGCACCCCCTTGACCGTGCCGTAGGTGCCCACCGGCATGAAGACCGGCGTCTCGCACCACGCCATGCGTGAGGCTCAGGCGGCCGCGACGGGCGCGGCCTTCGGTCGTCAGCAGTTCGAATTCGAGCATCGCGGTGGCATTGTCTTCGCGCGGCTCAGGCCGACACTGCGCGCGCCAGCAGCATGGCATCGCCGTAACTGAAGAAGCGGTAGCGGGACTGGATCGCGTGGCGGTACAGCGCCATCACCTGCGCGTGGCCGGCGAAGGCCGAGACCAGCATCATCAACGTGCTCCGGGGCAGATGGAAGTTGGTCAACAAGGCATCGACGACGCGAAACTCGTGGCCCGGGGTGATGAAGATGTCGGTCTCGCCGCTGGCGGCCTGCAGCGTGCCGCTGGCCCGCGCCGCCGATTCGAGCGCGCGCACGCTGGTGGTGCCGACCGCGACCACGCGAGCGCCGCGCGCGCGCGCCGCCGCCACGGACGCGACGGCCGCCGCGCCGACCTCGAACCACTCGCCATGCATGCGGTGGTCTTCGAGCCGTTCGACACGCACCGGCTGGAAAGTGCCGGCGCCGACATGCAAGGTGACCTGGGCCGTCGCGATGCCGCGCTCACGCAGCGCCTCGAGCAACGGCGGGTCGAAGTGCAGCGCCGCGGTCGGCGCGGCCACGGCGCCGGGCCGGGCCGCGAACACCGTCTGGTAGCGGCGTTCGTCGTCGGCGTCGTCGGCGTGGGTGATGTAAGGCGGCAACGGCACGTGGCCATGCGCCTCGAGCAGCGTCAGCGGCTCATCGTCCAGTCGCAGATGGAACAACGAACCGTCACGCCCGCCACGGCCCAGCACCTCGGCATCGAAGGCGTCGGCGAAGCGCAGCGTCGAGCCCGGCCGCGGCGCCTTGCTGGCACGCAGGTGCGCCAGCACTTCATTCCCCGGCAGCACACGCTCGACCAGGGCCTCGACCGCACCGCCACTTGCCTTGCGCCCGTACAGGCGCGCCTTGATGACGCGGGTGTCGTTGAAGACCAGCAGGTCGCCGGCATCGAGCATTGAAGGCAGGTCGCGAAAGACGCGATCGGCCGGTGCCGCGGCGCGGCCATCGAGCAGGCGCGACGCGCTGCGCTCGGGCGCCGGATGCTGGGCGATCAACTCGGGAGGCAGCGCGAAGTCGAAGTCGGCAACGGTGTGGTGCATGGCGATCAGGCTGGACCGGCCTGATGAAGGGCGTGACGGGTTGGATTGTTCCATGCCATCGCGGCGCCAGTGCCGGCACCACATCGCCGGGCGCCCCGACTTCGATCATCCCGACCCGGGCAGATGACAATCGGCGCCATGCCCGACGCCGTGCGCGAAATGTCGGCCCCGCAGCGGGCGATGCACAAGCTCGGCCTGCTGCGCGACATCGACCTCGCGCTGCATCTGCCGCTGCGCTACGAGGACGAGACACACGTCACGCGCCTGGCCGACGCGCACGAGGGCGAGACGGTACAGGTCGAGGCCACGGTCGCGGAATGCCGGGTCGAGTTCCGGCCACGGCGGCAGTTGGTCGCGCGGCTGGTCGATGCCGATGGCCAGGTGCTGGTGCTGCGCTTCCTGAACTTCTACCCGTCGCAGCAAAAGGCGCTGGCCGCCGGCGTGCGCCTGCGCGTGCGCGGCGAATTGCGCGGCGGTTTCCTCGGCCGCGAGATGGTGCACCCGGTCGTCAAGCCAGCCGGCGCCGCGCTGCCCACCGCGCTGACGCCGGTCTATCCGACCAGCGCGCAACTGCCGCAGGCCTACCTGCGCAAGGCGGTGACTTCGGCCTTGGCGCGCGCGGCGCTGCACGAGGTGCTGCCACCGGACACGGTTCCCGGCGGTTTGCCGAGCCTGCAAGATGCGCTGCACCTGCTGCACCAGCCACCGCCCGGCGCACCGCTGGCCGCGCTCGAAGACCGTAGCCACGCGGCCTGGCAGCGGCTGAAGTTCGACGAGCTGCTCGCGCAGCAGTTGTCGCAACTGAGCGCGCAGCGCGAACGTGCCCTGCTGCACGCGCCGGCGCTGGCCGCAGTGCGCGGCGGCCTGCACGAGCGGCTGCTGGCTGCGCTGCCGTTTCGGCTGACGGCCGCGCAGGCCCGCGTCGGCGCTGAGATCGCCGCCGACCTGGCGCGTGGCCAGCCCATGCACCGCCTGCTGCAAGGCGACGTCGGCTCGGGCAAGACGGTGGTGGCGGCACTGGCCGCGGCCATCGCCATCGACAGCGGCTGGCAATGCGCGCTGATGGCGCCGACCGAGATCCTCGCCGAGCAGCATTTCCGAAAGCTCGTCTACTGGCTCGAACCTTTGGACGTGACCGTGGCCTGGCTCACCGGCAGCCGCAAGGGCAAGGGACGCAAGGTGATGCTCGAAGCGGTGGCGTCGGGCCGCGCCGGCCTGGTGGTCGGCACCCACGCCGTGATCCAGCACGATGTGGTGTTCGCCAAACTCGGCCTGGCCGTGGTCGACGAGCAGCACCGCTTCGGCGTGGCGCAACGACTGGCCTTGCGCGACAAGTTGGAACAGCCTCCGGCGACGGGCCGCACCGAGCCGGCGAGCGCCCCCTCGGGGGGCCGGGCGCCGCGCAGCGGCGACCTTGGGGGCCAACATCTCGAGCCGCACCTGCTGATGATGTCGGCCACGCCGATTCCGCGCACGCTGGCGATGACCTACTTCGCCGACCTGGCGGTGAGCACCATCGACGAGCTACCGCCCGGTCGCACACCGGTGCTGACCAAGCTCTTCGCCGACGGCCGCCGCGACGATGTCATCGCCCGCATCCGCGACGAGGTGCTGCAAGGCAAGCAGGTCTACTGGGTTTGCCCGTTGATCGAAGAGTCCGAAGCGCTCGACCTGCGCAACGCGACCGAAACCCATGCGCAGTTGAGCGCGGCGCTGCCCGGCGTCAACGTCGGCCTGCTGCATGGGCGCCTGCCCGCAGCCGAAAAGGCCGCGGTGATGGCCCAGTTCGTCGGCGGCGCAGATGCAGCTGCTGGTGGCCACGACGGTGATCGAGGTCGGCGTCGACGTGCCCAACGCCAGCCTGATGGTGATCGAGCACGCCGAACGCTTCGGCCTGTCGCAGCTGCACCAGTTGCGCGGACGCGTCGGGCGCGGCGCGGTCGCCAGCGTCTGTGTGCTGCTCTACACCGCGCCGCTGTCGCTGACGGCCAAGGACCGGCTGCGCGCGATGGCGCAAACCGCCGACGGCTTCGAGATCGCGCGCCGCGACCTCGAGATCCGCGGCCCCGGCGAGTTCATGGGCGCGCGCCAGAGTCGGTGATGCGCTGCTTCGCTTTGCCGACCTGGGCGCCGACAACGTCTTGTTGGACCACGCCCGTCGCGTGGCGCCACGGCTGCTGGCCGAACACCCGACCGCGGCGGCGGCCCATGTGCAGCGCTGGCTGGCGTCGAGGGTGGACTACCTGAAAGCCTGAGGCGAGAGACCGCTGCCTAGCGAGTTGCCAGGACCCGCCGCAGACCCGCCCGGTCAACTCAACTTCAGATTCACGTTCTTCGTGTAGGTGAACTCGAGCAGCTCTGCGAAGCACTCCTCGCGTCCGATACCGGAGTTCTTGATGCCGCCGAACGGCGCGCCCATGAAGTGCTGGCTCGAATTGTTGATCCACACATAGCCGGTCTGGATGCGCTTGGCGGCGCGGTGCGCGGTGTCGACGTTCTGAGTCCAGATCGACCCAGTGAGGCCGAAATCGACACCGTTGACCTGCTCGAACAAGCGGTCTTCGTCGCTCCACTTGAAGACTGACATGATTGGCCCGAAGACTTCCTCGCGGGCCAGGCGCATATGTGGCTGCATGTCCGCGAACACGGTCGGCTCGAAGAAGAAGCCGTCTTTCAACGTCGGGTCGTCGGGTTGCTTGCCGCCGCACACCAGGCGGGCTCCTTCGGTCAATGCGGAGACGACGAAACCCTTGACCTTTTCCAGCTGCGCACGGCTAACCAGCGAACCCATCGTGGTCTTCGGATCGGTCGGGATGCCTGGCTTGTGGCGCTCGGGCAGAAGTTTTGCCACCCGCTGCAAGACAGCGTCGTGGATCGACTCGTGCAGGAAGACCCGGCTGGTCGAGCCGCAGCTCTGGCCCGACCAGGTGAAGTTCATTCCGCCGATGATGCCGTTGACGAGCTTGTCCGGATCGGCGTCGGGATAGGCGATCAGCGCGTTCTTGCCGCCGAGTTCGAGCAGCACCGGCTTCAGGTTGTCCGCCGCCGTCTTCATCACGGCCTTGCCGGTCGGCACGCCGCCGATCAGCGTGATCTTGCGCACCAGCGGGTGGCGCCCGAGCGCTTCGCCGCACTCACGTCCGCCACACAGGAAGTTGGCGACACCGGGGGGGAAGATGTCGCCGACGAGTTCGGCCAAGCGCAGGATCGACAAGGGCGCCTGATCGGGCGACTTGATCACCACCGTATTGCCGGCCGCCAGCGGTGCGGCCAAGCGCGCCGCGGCAAACATCAGCGGATGGTTGTAGGCAACGATGCGGGCGATCACGCCCAGCGGCTCCTGCAAGGTGTAGTTGAAGTTGCCGTCGCCCATCGCAATCGTCTCGCCCTTGATCTCGGTGGCGAGACCGGCAAAGTAGTCCAGGCAGTCGGCGGCGAAGCCCGCGTCCATCGCCAGCGCCGATACCGGATTGCCGTTGTTCAGCGCATCGAGCTGGGCCAGCGGCATCGCGTGTTCGCGCAGCACGGCCGCTGCCTTGCGCAGCACGCACCCACGCTCGACCGGCGGCGTCGCGGCCCAAGCCGGGAAGGCCGCATGGGCCGCACGAACCGCCGCATCGACGTCGGCGGCGTCCGCGACCGGCGCCGTGGTGATGGCTTCGTTGTAGGTCGGGTTGAAGGTCTCGGCATGGCCACCGGCCTTCGGCGCGTGCCACGCGCCGCCGTAATAGAGGCCGCGCTGCGTCGGCAGGATGCCGGCGGGAATTTCATGGGCTCGCATGGATTCGAGTCTCCTTCGTCGGCTGTCTAGTCCTGCGAGCGGGTCAGGCCCGCGGTCATCGCCGGGCTGTAGCCAGCCTGCACGATGACGTCGACCACCACGACGCCGCCGGCCTTGACGTCCGCGACGGCGGTGGCCAGCACGCGCTCGAGTTCGCCGGCGTCGTGCACCGGCCCGTATCCGGTCAGCCCCTGGCCGCGGGCGATCATTGCGAGGTCCGGCGCCGGGTCGCTGATGCGCTGGCCGATCCAGCGGTTCTCGATCGGCCGGTTGCGCTGGCGGGCCACCCGCTCCTGGTGCAGTTCGTCGTTGAAGAAGGAGCGGTTGTTGGCGACGATCATCAGCATCGGGATGCGCGCGTTCGCTGCCGTCCAGAGTGCATTCACGCCCATCATGTAGTCGCCATCGCCGATCACTGCCACCGGCAGGCGGCCACTGCCCTTGAGCGCGAGTGCCGAGCCGATCGCCATTCCGGGGCCCGACCCGATGCCGCCGCCACCATCGTTACCCAGGAAGTCGAGCGGATGCCGGAAGTCCCACATTTCGCCGCTCCAGCTCAGGGGCAGGCGCATCAGGCAGAGGGTCTCGTGCGCCAGCACCCGCTGCATCGACTGCGCCAGCAGCGGCACGGTCAGCGAGCCATCGGCATTCGCCTTCGGCGCGGCGGGCGCCGGGACCTTGGGCGGCGCCGGAGTCTTGCGGGCCTTGACGCCGGCGCTGAGCAGGGTGACGGCCGGCTCCGGCTCGCACAGCAAGTGCAGATCGACCGGCGGCAGGCCATAGTGGTCCATGCTCCAGCCGTTGTGGCTGTACTGGTCGACCGAAACCTGGATCACCCGACTCGCGACCGGGTCGTTGCCCCAGGCCTGTTTCAAGGTGCCGGCCAGATCGACCCAGTCCAGGCTGAGCACGACGTCCGCAGCCTTCAGCACGGCCATCGATCCTGCCGAAAGAAAGGTGCCGCTCGGCGCGGCATGCAGCGGGTGGTCGGTCGGAAAGGCCGCGCCGAGTTTCAGGTCGGTCAGCACCTCGGCATTCAGTGTCTCGGCCAGCTTGACCCGTTCGGCCCAGGCGCTCTCACTGCGTGAGACGCGGCCCATCAACAGCACCGGGCGCTTCGCTGCGGACAGCCAGTTCGCCGCCCGGGCGATCGCCTCGTCGGAAGGCCGCGCCAGCGGCGGCGCCTGGTAGCGGGCCATCTCAGGCAGCCGCGGCCGTTCGCTCAGCTTGGCCTCCTGCAGTGCGGCATCGAAGCAGACGTAGACCGGGCCGCGGGGCGCGGTCATCGCGATCTGCCCCGCGCGCAGCATCGCCTCCTGGGCCGCTGGGATCGAGGCCGGTTGCGCATCCCATTTGATGAAGTGCCGGATCAGCGCAGCCTGGTCCTGCGCGGTGTGGATCCAGTCGATCCAGGGCCGGCGCTTGGCGGCATCGACCGGCCCGGTGGCGCCGAGCACGATGACAGGCATGCGATCGACCCAAGCATCGAAGATCGCCATCGAGCCGTGCATCAGGCCCACATTGCTGTGCAAGATGGCGCCCAGCGGCTTGCCGCTGACCTTGGCGTAGCCATGCGCAATCGCTACCGCATGCTCCTCGTGCAGCACCACGATCATCTGCGGCTTCTCGTTGCCGAGGTGATTGACCAGACTGTCGTGCAGACCGCGATAACTCGCGCCGGGGTTGAGCAGCAGGTACGGGATGTCCATCGCGCGCAGCATGTCGGCCAGCGCGTCGCTGCCCCAGACGCTGTCGTCGGGCGCGGACGGTCGAGGGATGTCGCGGCGCACCGCGGAGCCGGTGGTGGCGGTCATTGGATGTCCTGGAGTTGCGTTGACGGTGCGCCGGCGGCAGCGCTATTCGGGCTGGATGTTGGCGGCCTTGATCACGGCACCCCAGCGCTTCTGGTCGCTCTCGATCAGGTTGTTGAAATCGGCCGCGCTGCTGGTCTCGGCGTAGATGCCCTGCTTGGCCAGAGCCTCGCGCACGTCGGGCATGGTCAGCGTGCGATGGATCTCGGCATTCAATTTGCCGATGATCGGTGCGGGCGTGCCTGCCGGCGCGACGATGCCGATCCAGATGTCGCTTTCGAAGCCGGGCACGGTCTCGGCAACCGTCGGCACCTCGGGCAGCAGCGAGACCCGCTTGGTGCCCGCGGTGCCCAGCGCCCGCAACTTGCCGGTCTGCACATGCGGCAGCGCCGAGTTGATCGGGCAGAACATCACGTCGACATTGCCGCCGAGCACGTCGGTCAGCGCCGGCGCTGAACCCTTGTACGGGATCTGCGTGATCTGCGTTCCCGTCAGCGACTTGAAGACTTCGGCGGCCATGTGTTGCGGGCTGCCCGAGCCAGCGGAAGCGTACGTGAACTTGCCGGGGTTGGCCTTCATCTGCGCGATCAGGTCGGCGACCGACGTGGCGGTCACTTTCGGCGACACGACCAGTAGCATCGGCACCCGGCCCACCAGCGTGATGCCCTGCAGGTCCTTGCTCACGTTGAACGGCAGCTTCGGATACAGCACCGGATTGACCGAGACGGTCTGGTTCGGCGCGACCGCGATGGTGTAGCCGTCGGGCGCGGCCTTGGCGGTGAAGTCGGTGCCGATGTTGCCCGCCGCGCCGGGCTTGTTGGCGATGAGCACCGGTTGGCCGAAGGCCTTCGACATGTGTTCACCCAGCACGCGCGCCAGCACGTCGTTCGAGCCGCCGGGCGGGAAGGGCACCACGAAGTTGATGGGTTTGTTCGGATAGTCCTGCGCCTGCGCGAGCGGGCTCGCCAGCGCGGTCGTGATGCAGGCGGCAACCAGCCATATGCGGCGATCCAGATTCATGCGTGTCTCCTGTTATGGGTAGGACTAGACCTTGAAGCTCGACAGGACCTCGCGCGGAAACAGATCCTCGAGCTCCACCTTGCGCGAGCACACGCCTTGTTCGAATGCATAGTTGGCGAACGCTTCGAGCGTAACCCGGTTGGCGTCGACGCCATAGGGCCACGGGTCGTCGCCCAGCCACTGCTTCGACTCCGCCATCAGCTCGGGCGTCCACGGAATCGGAAAGAAGGACGCCGTGATCTCGCTGGCCCTGGCCACGCTGCGCTGCTTGGCCTCGTTGAACGCCGAATACAGGTTCATCGCAATCCACGGATGCGCTTCGTACTTGTCGCGCCGCATCGCGACGACATGCATGATCGGGAAGATGCCGGTGCGCCGCGCGTAGTCGAGTTCCACGTCGCGCGAATTGGCGAGCAGGCGGCGCAGCGTGCCGTCGCCATTCACGAAGGGCTGCGGCGCGCGCGCGCTCAGCACCGCATCGAGCTCGCCATCCAGCAGCATCTGCGACAGCGATCGGTCGGTCACGACGCTCAGCTCCAGTCCGGCAGGCAATGCCAGCTTGAGCTTTTCCTTGCGCCCGGCCTGGTTGACCCCGGCCTGGAACCAGTGGATCGCGCGCAGATCGATGCCGCAGTCGTGCGCCAGCATCCCGCGCGAGTAGACCGACGCGGTCTGCGCCCACTCGGGCACGCCGATCCGTTTACCGGCCAGCTCCTCCAGCCGCGTGAGCTTGCTGTCGCTGCGCACATAGACCGAGGAATGGCGGAACACGCGCGACGGAAACACCGGCAGCGGCACGAGGCCGCGATCGCCCGCCGCGTGCAGGCCGATCACCTTGGCGAAAGACATCTCGCAGACGTCGAATTCGCGGAAAAAGGTGGCGCGGTAGAACATCTCCTCGATCGGCAGACGCATCACCGTCAGGTCGACGCCCGCGACCCGGACCGTGCCGTCGAGCACGTCACGAACGTGGTCGTATTCGCCGATCGCCAACGTGAGGTTCAGATTGGCCATGCTGCGTCGCCCCGTCACTCGAGCTTGATGCCGGCGTCGCGCACGAGCTTGCCGTACTTGTCGTAGTCGCTCTTGATCAAGGCGGTGAAGTCCTCGATCGACATGCTCGCCGCGCTCAGGCCCCCGGCCTTGTTGAGCTGGGCCTGCAGCTCCGGCGACGCCAGCGCGGTCTTCATTTCGGTTCGCAGGCGCTGCAGCACCGGCTCGGGTGTTCCGGCCGGCGCAAACAGCCCGATCCAGATCGAGACTTCGTAGCCCGGATAGGTGTCGGCGATCGGGGGCAGGTCGGGGAAGGCCTTCGAACGCGTCTTGCCGGTGACGGCCAGCGCGCGCAGCTTGCCGGCCGCAATCATCGGCGCGGTGGAACTGCCGGCGAACATCACCTGCGTTTCACCCGCGACCGTCGCAGCCGTCGCGGGCGTGCCGCCGCGGTAGGGAATGTGCGCCAGCTTGATGCCGGCGCGCCTCATCAGCAATTCCATCGCCAGCTGGTGCTGGCTGCCATTGCCACCGGAGGCATAGTTCAGCGGCGGGTTGGCATTGCGGGCCAGTTCGATGAACTCCTGGAAGGTCTTGGCCGGCACCGAAGGGTTGACCGACAGCACGAACTCATTGCCCACCATCGATGCGACCGGAACGAGATCGTTCAGCGAGTTGAAAGGCAGCTTCACATACAGATGCGGATTGACGGTGATCAGGCTGTCCTGCCCGACCAGCAAGGTGTAGCCGTCGGGCTCGGCTTTGGCCACGGAATCAGCGGCGATGTTGCCGTTCGCGCCGGTACGGTTGTCGATCACCACCGCCTGGCCCATTTGCTCGGCCATCTTCGCGCCGATCAGACGCGCCGCGACATCGGGCGCACCGCCGGGCGGGATCGTCACCACGAAGCGGATCGGCTTGTTCGGATAAGGCACCTGCGCGTGGACCGCGGCGGCAAAGGCCGGCGCAAGGGCAATCAGCGAAAGGCAAATGAACTGTCTCGAGATCTTCATTGGGAGTCCTGAGAATGAAACCACGCTGCCCAAGGGCATTCCCACAGGAGCAGTGCGACGCTCACAGGAATGCTTATCTGCATTGCCTGCGTACGCAACACGTACGCAGCGGGGACACCTTGGCCAGACAGCGTAGCCGCATGGAGTCCATTCTTCAACCTTGCATGATCAATCGACACTTGGCCCGTGGTCGCAACACGGTTTCGGCGGCACACTGCACGTGCACATGCGCCATCCAGCAGCCGGGAATCCGCGCCTGCACGAGCAGCACTGGCACCGCCTGGCGCGGAAGTGCTGCGTTTGCAGCTCATGCGCGCACGCGCAGGATGGCGGCGAAATACTCCGCCAGCTCATCGCGGGCATGCAGCGGAAGGATCTGGCCCACGTACTGATCCGGGCGCACGATGACCATGCAGCCGGTGGTCCGGTCGATGTCACGCATCTCGAAAATGTCTTCGCCCGACTTCAAGTCGGCGCAGAAGACCTTTTCGTAGTCGCACAGCCCGTAGCGTCCGACGTGCGGGCGCAGCAGCGTGGGCATCGCACCAAAGTCGAGCGCACGAAAACCCTGCTGGAAGACGCGCCCGGGTGTCGATGACGGCGTCCACGTCTTCGCCCGGCGCGGTGTGGCGGCGCACCGGAGAGGCCGGGTCGTGTTCGAGCCAGTCGCACAAGCGTGGCGACTGGCCGCCGGGGATGCCGCCATCGTCCGCGGGGGCAAAGATGAACAGGCGAAAGCGCGCGTCGGCGTCTATGCAATGGCCCAGATGCATGGGCTTGGCGTCGGCGAGCCGGATGACGGGCGCGGAGTGGAAGCGCTTGCCGATGTCGAAGCCCGTCGCAAGGTGCTGGTATGTGGGCGCGCCGGTCAGCGAACCGCGTCTCGTACTGGATGGTCAGGCCGCAGGTGAAAGGCAGGTTGTTGACGAACTCGCGCGCCACGCGCGGCAGGCCGTCCGTGAGGTCGTCGTCGGCGCGCGCGCCGACGACGCGCGCCCACTTGTGGTCGAACTCCACCAGGCCCTTGGCCGCGGCGCGCCGCTCGGCGGAATAGCTGTGCAACAGGGCCGGGTCGGCGCGGCCGGTCAGCACCGAAATGAGCTTCCAGCCGAGGTTGAAGGTGTCGCCCATCGACACGTTCATGCCTTGCCCGGCCTTGGGGCTGTGCGTGTGACAGGCGTCGCCGGCCAGCATCACGCGCGGCGCGCGGGTGGCCACCTGGTCTTCGGGCACGTCGTCGAACTTGTCGGTCAGGCGGTGGCCGATCTCGTAGATCGACCACCAGACGACCTCCTTCACGTCGAGCTCGAACGGCCGGAAGATGCGCTGTGCCTTGGCGATGATGTCCTGCGCGCCCATGCCGCGGTCGGCGGCGCGCTCGTGCTCGCCCAGGCTGTCGAGCTCGACGTACAGGCGCACCAGGTGCCCGCCCTCGCGCGGCAGCACCATCAGGATGCCCTCGTCCTGCGAGCGCACGAAGGACTTCATGCGCCAGTCGGGAAAGTCGGTGACGGCCAGCACGTCCATCACGCCCCAGGCCTGGTGCGCCGCGTCGCCGTGCAGTGCACCGCCGATGGCTGCGCGCACGTTCGAGCGGGCGCCGTCGCAGCCGATCACATAGTTGGCGCGCAGCTTCGTGGTCTGGCCCTCGCGGCCCGGCGCTGTGCGCTCCAGCGTGACGGTGACTGGGATATTCGGCGGCGGAATTGTCGATCGTCAGGTCGGTCACCTTCAGGCCGTAGTCGGGCTCCAGCCGGGTAGGCGAGTGGCGCATGACGTCGAGGAACATGTCGTGCACCCGCGCCTGGTTGATCAGCACGTGGGGCATCTCGGAAGTGCCGTCGGGCACGTCCTGTACACGCGCGACTCGGGTCAGAGGCGCCTGCGCACCAGGAGCCCAGAAAGTGGTCTCGTTGATCCAGACCGACTCGCGCATGACCTTCTCGGCAAAGCCGAAGGCCTGGAACATTTCCATCGAGCGCACGCTGATGCCGTCGGCCTGGCCCTTCTCCATCGGCCCTGCCTTGGGTTCGACGAGCATGGTGCGGATCTGCGGTACCCGCGCGAGCTGGGCGGCCAGGCACAGGCCCGCCGGCCCTGAGCCGGCGATCAGCACGTCCACCGTCTCGGGCAGCGGGTCGCCAGCGCGACGGTGCCCCGGCGCCGCCGGGAGGACATCGGGATCGCCGGGCTTGAAGCCGTTGACGTGGAATTGCATGGGTGTCTCCTTCAGGCTGCTTGGAGCGCAGCCCTTCTGCGATCAGCTTGCCAATCATAGGTATGCCTTGCAGGCCGACATCCTCGCGCCACTAACGCCGCTAACACGTGCAGAGCGCGCGGCCTTCGTGGAGCCAGCGCAAAGAAGGCCGCACGACGCTGCCTCAGCGCGAGGCGAGCTGGGCACGCACTGCATCGAGCCCGGGCATGCCGGTGATGGCGCCGCGTGCGCCGACCGACAGCGCCGCGGCGGCGTTGGCCCAGGCCAGCGCGGCCTCGATCGGTTCATCGCGTGCGATGCTGGCGGCCATCGCACCGGTGAAGGTGTCTCCCGCGCCGATCGTGTCGGCGACCGGGACCGCATGCCCCGCGACCGCGAGCGCCGGCCGACCGGGGCGAAACAGCGCGCAGCCAGCGGCACCGAGGGTCACCGCGACGGCGCCAGCGCCGCGCCCGAGCAGCGCCTCGGCGGCCACGGCCGTCGGCGTTCCCACCGGCATGCCGGCCAGCAGGCGCAGCTCGGTCTCGTTCGGTGTCAGCAGGTCGCACAGCGCGAGCAATTCATCGGGCAGCGGCTGGGCCGGCGCCGGGTTGAGCAGCGTGAAAGCGCCACCGGCGCGCGCGTGGGCAAACGCCGCCAGCGTCGCCGCGAGCGGCACTTCGCACGAGGCCATCACGACGCGGGCCTGGCGCAGGCGCGCGGCGGCGGCATCGGCATGCCGTGCCGCGAGGCCCGCGCCCGCACCGGGCGCGACCGCGATGCTGTTGTCGCCGTCGTCGTAGACCAGGATCTGCGCCACGCCGCTCGGCTCGCCGTCGACGACCTCGACCATTGCCGCGTCGATGCCTTCGCGCTCCCACAACGCAAGCGCCATGCGTCCAAAGTCGTCGCGGCCGATGCGCGCGATGACCGCCGTATGCGCACCCTGGCGCGCGCAGGCGATGGCCGCATTCGAGCCCTTGCCGCCGGGCCCGATCGTGAAGCCGCTGGCCAGCAACGTTTCGCCGCGCGCGATCGGCCGCGGCACGCGCGACACCAGGTCGGCGTTCCAGCTGGCCAGGCAGATGACCTCGCTCATCGGGCGTGACCTAGTGCGTCTGGTAGCCCATGGTCTGCGGCAGCCAGAGCACGATCTGCGGGAACAGCGTCATCGCCAGCAGCAGCAGCAGCAGCATGACGATGAAAGGCCAGCCCTCCTTCATCATCTCGCCGATCGGGATGCCGGTCAGGGCCTTGGTCACGAACAGCAGCATGCCGAACGGCGGGTGGATCAGCCCGATCATCATGTTCAGCACCACCAGCACGCCGAAGTGCACCAGGTCGATGCCCAGCAGCTTGACCGCCGGCAGCAGCATCGGCACGAACACCAGCAGCAGCACCGAGACGTCGAGGAAGCAGCCCAGCACCAGGAACATGACGTTCACCAGCAGCAGGAACTGCACGCGCGACAGGTGCAGCGCGTCGACCCAGGCCGCCATCATCTGCGGCACGCCCTCGGCGGTGAAGGCGTAGTTGAGCAGGAACGAGCCGGCCAGGATCAGCGTGATGACGGCGCTGGAGCGCGCCGATTCGAGCACCACCGCGAACAGCTGACGCGGGTTCAGCGCGCGGTAGACGATCACCGCCAGGATCAGCGCATGCAGGCGCCGCCACGGCCGCGGCTTCGGTCGGCGTGAAGACGCCCGAGTAGATGCCGCCGAGCAGCACGATCGGCATCGACAGCGGCAGCGCGCCGCGGAACAGGATGTCCGGCCATTCGCGCAGCGGCACCGGCGCCTCGCGCGGCATGTTGCGGCGCACGGCGATGACCTGCACCACGGCCATCATCAAGAGGGCCATCAGCACGCCCGGGCATCACGCCGCCGAGGAACAGCGCGCCGACCGAGGCGCCCGACACCAGGCCGTAGATCACCATCGGGATCGACGGCGGGATGATCGGCCCCAGCGTGGCGCTGGCCACCACCACCGCGCCGGCGAAGCCGCGTGAGTACTCGGGCTTTTTCAGCATCTGCTTGATCGTCACCAGCCCCGGGCCGGCGGCGTCGGCGATGGCGCTGCCGCTCATGCCGGAGAAGATCACGCTGACCAGGATGTCGACCTGCGCCAGCCCACCGCGCATGCGACCGACCAGGATGCGGCAGAAGTCGAACAGGCGTTCGCTGACCGTGCCGGCATTCATCACGTTGGCCGCCAGCACGAACATCGGCACCGCCAGCAGCACGTAGCTGTTGTACAGGCCGTTGCAGACCTGCTCGGCCACCAGGCCGAGGTCCTGCTGCTTGACCACCAGGTAGGCAATGCCCGAGCCGATCATCGAAAAGCCGATCGGCATGCGCATCAGCATGCCGGCCAGCAGCACACCGCCCAAGGCCGACAAGGCGAGTCGTTCATGCCGCAGGTATCCCCGCGTCTTCCAGGTCCAGGCCGCGCCACGCGCGCCAGATGCCCAGCACGCTGCGCACGACCAGCGCGGCCAGCAGCAGCACGAAGGGCAGGAAGACCCACATGAACGGCACGCCGAGCACCGGCGTGCCCTCGCGGCGCATGAAGTGCACGTAGTCCCAGCTGGCCGGCAGGGCCCAGGCGCAGAGGCCGCCGATCATGGCGTGTCCCGAGCAGGCGCATCACGCGGCGCGTGCGCGCGCCGACCATGTTCCAGACCAGGTCGAACATCACATGCTCACGCTCGGGCACGATGAACGCCGCCGCCCACAGGATGACCCAGACGTAGAGCATCACCGCCAGCTTCGTCGGTCCAGGGCAGCGGCCGGTTGAAGCCGAAGCGCGCGACGATCTGGACCATGAAGACCAGGAACAGGATCGCGAACAAGCCGGCGCCAACGACGTCGGCGCCACGCTTGAGCCAGGCGCGCATTTACTTGGTGTCGTTGATGCGGTCGAGCAGGCCCGCGGGCCAGGTCTTGGCAATGTCGCTCGCCGCGTAGGCCGCCTGCACCGACTTGCGGAAGGCGTCGACGTCGGGCGTGGTCACTGTCATGCCCTGCTGCTTGAAGAAGTCGACGATCTGCGCCTCTTCCTTCAGGCGGTCCTCGTTGTTGAACGCGGCGGCGGCCTCGGCGGCGGCCTGGACCTTCTGTCGCTGCGCGGGCGTCATCGCCTTCCAGGCCTTGTCGGCGATGGCGATGAAGATGCCGTCGACCAGGTGGTTGGTCATCACGAGCTGCTTGGTGACTTCGTAGAACTTGGCCGCGCGCACCGTCGGCAGCGGGTTGTCCTGGCCGTCGATGGTGCCCGTCTTCAGGCCCAGGTAGACCTCGCCGAAGGCCAGCGGCGTGGCGGTGGCGCCGAGCGCTTCGCCGAGGAACAGCCACTCTTTGCTGCCCGGCATGCGCAGCTTGACGCCTTTCAGGTCGGCCGGCGTCTTCACGTTGCGCACTTCGCGCAGATTGACCTGGCGCGTGCCGAGGTAGATCGGCGTCAGCAGCGTGACGTCCATCTTGTCGGTGGCCAGCTTGAACAACTCCTTGCCGATCGGACCGTTGAACACGTGCTGCTGGTGCTGCGGGTCGCGGATCACGTAGCCGGCGGTGAAGATCGAGAACTCCGGCACCAGCTTGGCGATGTCGAACGCCGAGATCGACGACAGCTCGAGGTTGCCGCGGGCCATCGCCGCGGGCTCGGTGCCCTGCTTGAATAGCGTCGCGTTGAGGTTGATCTGGACGTCGAACTCGCCCGGGGCGCTCTTGTCCAGCGCCTCCTTGAACACGGTCCACATCTTGCCGTGCCAGTCGTCGGGCACCGCGGGGGTCGAGATCCGCAGCAGCACCTTGGTCTGGGCCATTGCTGCGGGCACGAACACGGCAGCCAGCACGGCGGTGGCGGCGATCAGGTGGCGGCGGAAGAGTGAGGGTTTCATCGGGGTCTCCTGGTGTGCTTGGGTTCAATCGATGGCGGGATTCAGGCCATGGGCGGCCAGTTCGTGCGAGAAAGTCTTGACGCGCTCGGCGTCGAGCGCCACCAGCGGCGCGCGCACGCGCAGCCAGCTCGCATCGCCGGTCTGCGCGGCCATGATGGCCTTCAAGGCCGGGATCAGCGCGTAGCCGCCGAGCCAGTCGAGCAGCCGCGCGACGCGCGCGTGCGCGCTGGCCGTGCGCACAGCGTCGGGCTCGGTGGCCAGGCTGTGCACCGTGCGCGGCATGAAGTTGGCCAGCCCGCTGACCGCACCACGGCTGCCGCACGCCGCCAGCGCTGGCAGGTCCAGCTCGTTGCCGACGTGCACTCCCAGCGGCGGCATGAAGGCCTTGGCCAGGGCCAGCGAATGCGCGCGGTCGCACTGGCTGTCCTTGATGGCGACGATGTTCTTAGGGTAGCGGCGCAGCAGCTCGGCGATCACGGCGTGCGACAAGGCCACGGCGGTCACCTGCGGGATGTGATACAGCACCACGCGCAGCGGCCGATCCGCCGCCGCGTCGAGCACCTGGCTGCAGGCGTCGACGATGCCGGCGTCGGACAGGCCCTTGAAGTAGAAGGGCGGCAACAGCAGCACGCCCCAGGCGCCGATGTCCTGGGCATGGCGCGTCAGCGCGATCGCATCGGGCACGGCCGCACAACCCACCGACACCAATATGCGTGACGCCGGCACGCCACCCGCGATCAGCGCATCGACGGCTTCGCGGCGCTCGGCGACGCTGAACGACGGGCCCTCACCGGTGGTGCCGAAGGGGGTCACGCCGGCGCAGCCCGCAGTCAGCAGCGCACGGGCGTGGTCCGCAAGGCGGGCGTGATCGACGCCGAGGTCGGGCCCGAGCGGCGTCATCAGGGCCGGCCAGATGCCGGCAATGCCGGGCGAAACAGCAGCGTTCAATGGGACTCCTTTGTTGCAGCCGGCAGCGGCGGCCGGGGCAGGCCGAGCACGCGACGGTGCGCGCTCTCGATATGGTGGCCAAGGCGTTCGGCCACCTGTTGCGGGTCGCGCCGTTTGAGCGCATCGATAAACCAGAGATGCTCTTCCATCGCCGGCAGCAGGGCATCGGCCGAGAGCAGCGAGCCCTCGAGGCGGATCAGCCGCACGCGCAGGCTGTTGACGCGGTAGATCTGCGAGATAAGCGCGTTGCCCAGGGCATCGATCATCAGGTCGTGCAGGCCCCAGTCGACGCTGGTCGCATCGGCCAGAAGGTTGTCGTCGATTGGGCCGCGGCGGGCGCGCTGCACGATGCGCAGGTGCGCCTGCTCGATGGCTTCGAAGTCGGCATCGGAGGCGTTGAGCGCGAAGTGCGCCGCCGCCTCGCGCTCCAACATGCCGCGCAACTGGAAGGCGTTGTTGATCAGCTTCAGGTCGACATGCGCTACCTGCAGGCCGCGCTGCGGCACGGTGCGCAGCAGGCCTTCGGCCTCCAGACGCGGGATCAGCTCGCGCACGGCCCCCAGCGGCATGCCCAACAGCTGCATCAGCTCGCGCTGCGACACGAACTGACCGGGCCGGATGTTGGCCTGCGCGATCTGCTGCTGGAAGTTCTCGTAGGCCTGCGCCCGCAGGTTGGGCGCGGGCGGGCGTGGCACGGTGGTGGCCATGTTCAATTGATCACGCCCTTGCGCAGCAGCAGGTTGCCGTAGCGGCGGCGCTCGCCGGTCTGCAGGATCAGGAAGGCCGCCGCGGCGCGCTCGTAGAACGCGAAGCGTTCCAGCGCCTGTGGCGCCCTCTCGCCGGCGTCGCCGAGCACCGCGCACAACTCGACCACCGCGGCCGGCACCGCGGCCGAGTCGCCGACCGCCTGCATGGTCCATGCCGCCTCGGCCCCGAAATCGTCGAGCGGCATCAATGCGAGCACCGCGCGCAAGGCCGCCGGCGCGTCCGCGCCGGGCAGGCCGACGAGCCGCGCCCCGCGCGCTGCGGCCACTCTCGTGGCCGGAAAATTGGCGTCGACGATGGCCAGCTCGTCGCCATGTCCCATGCTCGCCAACGCATGCAAGGCGTCGGGCGTCAGCAGCGGTGGGATGTTCTTGAGCATTGGCGGTGGCGTCGGGCTTGCCCTGATGGACTGTCTGACATGTTAGTCATAACATGCTAGGCATTCACGCGAGGAAACCCTGTGATCAGCGACACCGCGGGCCTGTTCCTGCCTTGCGCCACCGACGGCCTGCGGCTCGGCCTGGGCGGCGCGCCGCTGGGCAACCTGTTTGCGCCGGTGGCGCCGGCGCAGGCGCTGGCCACGGTGGCCGCGGCGTGGGCCGGCGGCTGTCGCAGCTTCGACACCGCGCCGCACTACGGCCACGGCCTGTCTGAGCGTCGGCTAGGTGACGCGCTGCGAGACCTGTGCGGCGCCCAGGCGCGCGAAAGCTTCGTGTTGTCGAGCAAGGTCGGCCGCCTGCTGCGGCCGAACCCGGCCGCAGCCACTGACCAGCATGGCTACGTGAATGTGCTGCCGTTCGACCAGCATTGGGACTACAGCGCCGCGGGCGTGCGGCGCAGCATCGAAGACAGCCTGCAGCGCCTGGGCCTGGCCCGCATCGACGTGGCCTATGTGCACGACTGCGATGCCGCGACGCACGGCGCGCAGGCTGCCGCCGTGCTGCGACAGGTGCTGAATGAGACCCTGGCTGCGCTGCGGCAAATGAAGGCCGAAGGCCTGATTGGCGCCATCGGTCTGGGCGTCAACGATGTCGCAGTGGTGCTGGCCGTGCTGCGCGAGTCCGACCTCGATGCGCTGATGCTCGCCGGCCGCTACAGCCTGCTCGACCACGGCGCGATGCCCGAGCTGCTGCCGCTGTGCGCCGAGCGCGGCGTGCACGTGGCGGTGGGCGGGGTCTTCAATTCCGGCCTGCTGGCCGGCGGCTCACGCGGCGCGAACCCGACCTTCAATTACCAGCCCGCCACGCGCGACTGGCTCGAACGCACGGCGCGCATCGAAGCCACTTGCGCGCAGTACCAGGTGCCGCTGCGGGCGGCGGCGCTGCAGTTCGCGCTGGCCCATCCCGCGGTCGAGATCGTCATGCTGGGCGCGCGCTCGGCCGACGAGTGGCGCGACGCACAGGCGATGGCCCGGCACCCGATCGCGCCCGCGTTCTGGGCCGAACTGCGCCAGGCCGGACTGCTGCCCGGCGAGGCGCCGACGCCGTGATCGTCGATGCGCACTTTCACTGCTGGCAACTGGCCCGCGCCGACTACGGCTGGCTGACGCCGGCACTGGCGCCGATCTATCGCGACGTGGCCATCGCCGATTGGCGGGCCCAGGCCGCACCCTGCGGCGTGCAGGCCGGCGTGCTGGTGCAAGCCGCCCCGACCGAAGCCGAGACCGAATTTCTGTTGGTGCAAGCCGGGCACAACGCCGCGGTGCTCGGCGTCGTCGGCTGGGTCGACCTGCTGGCGACCGACGCGCCCGAGCGCATCGCGCGTCTGGCCGCGCGGCCCAAACTGAGGGCCTTGCGGCCGATGCTGCACGACCTGCCCGACCCCGAGTGGATCTTGCAGCCCGCGCTGGCCCCGGCCTTGCGCGCAATGGTCGAGAACGGGCTCGCGTTCGACGCGTTGGTGCGACCTGTGCACCTCGGGCCTTTGCTGCAGCTGTGCCTTCGGCACCCGGACTTGCACGTGGTCGTCGACCATGCCGCCAAACCCGACATTGCCGCCGCCGAATGGCAGCCCTGGGCCGATGCGATGGCGCGCATCGCCGACCAGAGCCAGGCCGTGTGCAAGCTGTCGGGCCTGCTGACCGAGGCCGGGGCCGCCCCCGCGCCACAGGCGGCGCGGCGCTGGGCGCAGCATGTGCTCGCGTGCTTCGGGGCCGAGCGCGTGATGTGGGGCAGCGACTGGCCGGTGCTCGAACTGGCCGCGACCTATGCCACCTGGTGGGGCGAGACGCAGGCCATGCTCGCCGGCCTGGGCGCGGTCGAGCGCGCCGCCGTGCTCGGCGGCACCGCAAGGCGCATCTACCGGCTGTGAGCCGCGCCGCCGGCCACGGCGGCACCATCGCCCTGCTGCGAGCGAGAGGCTGACCCACGCAAGGCCCTGCGCTATCCTGTGTCTCGAGGCTCCGCCATGACCCTGACCGAACTGCGCTACATCGTCGCCGTGGCCCGTGAGAGGCACTTCGGCCGCGCAGCCGAAGCCTGCTTCGTCTCGCAGCCGACGCTGTCGGTGGCGATCAAGAAGCTCGAGGAGGAACTCGACGTCAAGTTGTTCGAGCGCGGCACCAGCGAGGTCAGCGTCACGGCGCTGGGCGACGCCATCGTGCGGCAGGCCCAGATCGTGATCGAGCAGGCCGCCGCGATCAAGGAGATCGCCCAGCGCGGCAAGGACCCGCTGGCCGGGCCGCTGAAGCTGGGCATCATCTACACCATCGGGCCCTACCTGTTGCCCGAACTGGTGCGGCACGCGATCGAGCTAAACGCCGCAGATGCCGCTGATGCTGCAGGAGAACTTCACGGCCAGGCTGCTCGACATGTTGCGCACCGGCGAGCTCGACTGCGCGATCATGGCCGAGCCGTTCCCCGACGGCGGGCTGGCCATCGCAGCGCTGTACGACGAGCCGTTCATGGTCGCGGTGCCCAAGGCGCATCCACTGGCCCGGCGCAAGAGCGTCAGCGCCGAAGAGTTGAAACAGGAAACCATGCTGCTGCTCGGCACTGGCCATTGTTTTCGCGACCACGTGCTCGAGGTCTGCCCCGAGTACGCGCGATTCTCCAGCGAGGCCGAGGGCATCCGCAAGAGCTTCGAGGGCTCGTCGCTGGAGACCATCAAGCACATGGTGGCCTCGGGCATGGGCGTGACCGTGGTGCCGCAGCTGAGCGTGCCGGCCGAGCTGCAGCCGCATGTGAGCTACGTGCGCTTCGCTGCCCCGGTGCCCAGCCGCCGCGTCGTGCTGGCCTGGCGCCGCAGCTTCACGCGTTACGAGGCGATCGCCGCGCTGCGCAATGCGGTCTACGCCTGCCCGCTCGAGGGCGTGAAGCGCCTGTCCTGAGGCGCGATCGTGCTCACCCACTGCGGGGCACAAGCGGCATACGCCTGCCTTAGCCGGGCGATGGCTTGAAGGACACGGTCGCTCAGCCCGCGTCGAGCTCGTCGATGTGGCGTGGCCAACCGGCCTTGAGCAGCGTCGAGAGCGCGCGGTCGGCAAGCAAACGGCCACTTGTCTGACAGCGTGCGCAGTAGTTGGTTTCGTTGTTTGCGTAGACGATGCGCTGCACCGGCGCGCCGCAGTCGGGGCAGGGCTGGCCGTGGCGGCCGTGCACGGCCATCTCGGGCCTAAACGCGGTGACCTTGGCCGGCCAACCGGTGCGTGAGGCTTCGTGGCGCAGGCGCTCGGTCCATTCGCGCAGCACGCTGCGCGTGGCCGCCAGCAAGGTGTCGATCTGGGCCTCGCCGAGCTTGCGCGTCAGCACGATCGGCGACAGGCGCGCACGGTGCAGGATTTCGTCGGAGTACGCGTTGCCGATGCCACTGAACAGGCGCGGGTCGGTCAGGGCGCGCTTGACGGTGTGGTTCTCGGCGCGCAGGCGTTGCGCAAATGTGGCGCCATCGCAGGTCATTACGTCGATGCCGCCCGGGTCGCTGGCGGCCAGTGCTTCGCGTCCCCGCAGCAGGTGCAGCGACGCACGGCGCATGCTGCCTGCCTCGGTGAAGGCGAGTGAGCCGGCACCGAACTCGAATACCGCCAACGTGGCCTTGCCCGCCGAAGGTTTGGCGCCTGCGGCGAACCAGTGCAAGCGGCCGGCGATCATCAGGTGCAGCACCAGAAACTGCTCACCATCGAGCTCGATCACGACCCGCTTGCCGAGCCGCTCGACGCCCTGCACGCGCCGGCCCTCAACGCTGGCGATCGGCGGCAGCGCGGTGCGCAGCAGGAACGGATTGAGCAGGCGCAGGCGCTGCAAGGCATCACCTCGCAGCTTGGCGGCCAGCGATTCGACGTAGACCGCGATGTCGGGCAACTCAGGCACGCCGGGATAATCGCAGGTTTTGTTCACCCCCCGCCATGTCCACAGCCCTCTCCGGCGAAGTGCGCCGCCGCCGCACCTTCGCGATCATTTCCCACCCCGACGCGGGCAAGACCACGCTGACCGAGAAGCTGCTGCTGTTCTCGGGCGCGATCCAGATCGCCGGCTCGGTCAAGGCGCGCAAGGCCAGCCGCCACGCCACCAGCGACTGGATGGAGATCGAGAAGCAGCGCGGCATCTCGGTCGCTTCGTCGGTGATGCAGATGGAGTACCGCGGCTGCGTCATCAACCTGCTCGACACGCCGGGCCACCAGGACTTCTCGGAAGACACCTACCGCGTGCTGACCGCGGTCGATGCTGCACTGATGGTGATCGATGCCGCCAACGGCGTCGAGCCGCAGACGCGGCGCCTGCTGCAGGTCTGCCGCGCGCGCAACACGCCGATCCTGACCTTCGTCAACAAGATGGACCGCGAGGTGCAGGAACCGATGACTCTGATGGAGGAGATCGAGCGCGAGCTGGGCATGGAGGTGGTGCCCTTCACCTGGCCGGTCGGCATGGGTAAACGCTTTCACGGCGTGATGGATCTGCGCGAGCAGCGCATGCGCGTGTTCGCACCCGGCGAAGACCGCCAACGCGACGATGACGAGGTGCTGAGAGGATTGAACAATCCGGTCTACGCCGATCGTTTCGGCGCCGAGTGGGGCCAGGCCCATCACGACATCGAGTTGCTGCAGGCCGCCGCGCCGCCGTTCGACGAGGCCGAGTTCCTGGCCGGCCGGCAGACCCCGATGTTCTTCGGCTCGGCGATCAACAACTTCGGCGTGCAGGAGGTGCTCGACGCCCTGGTCGACCTGGCGCCGCCACCGGCGCCGCGTGCCGCGATGCAGCGGGTGGTGCAACCCGATGAGGCCAAGTTCAGCGGCGTGGTCTTCAAGATCCAGGCCAACATGGACCCGGCGCACCGCGACCGGATCGCCTTCGTGCGCGTCGCCTCGGGCCACTTCGAGCGCGGCATGCGCTTGAAAGTCGTGCGCTCGGGCAAGGAGTTGCGCCCCAACACCGTGGTGAGCTTTCTGTCGCAGCGCCGCGAGCTGCTCGACGAAGCCTTTGCCGGCGACATCATCGGCATTCCGAACCACGGCGTGCTGCAGCTCGGCGACACCTTGACCGAAGGCGAGGCGCTGCAATACACCGGGCTGCCCTTCTTCGCACCCGAGATGTTCCGCAGCGTCGAGGTCGCCGACCCGCTGCGAACCAAGCAGTTGAAAGCCGGCCTGACCCAGCTCGGCGAAGAGGGCGCGATCCAGGTCTTTCGCCCGGTCTCGGGCAGCGTGCTGCTGCTCGGCGCCGTCGGCCAGTTGCAGTTCGAGGTCGTCGCCCACCGCCTCGAGCACGAATACGGTTGCAAGGCGCGCATCCTGCCGAGCCGCTACCAGATCGCGCGCTGGGTCACCTGCGCCGACGAAGATGGCGGGGCCAAGGAGTTGCAGCGCTTCGTCGACGCCAACGCGCACCGCGTGGCCTACGATGCGGTGGACGCGCCCACGCTGCTGGTGGAGTACGCGCCCGAGCTGCGCGCGATCGAGGCCAACTGGCCGAAGATCCGGTTCCACGCGCTGCGCGAGCACGCGGGCCTGGTGTTCCAAGGCAAACTCGACGGCTGACAGGCCCGACCGACCATGACCGTGCATCTGAAGAAGCCCAGCGCCGCCGCGGTGGCGATCCATTTGATCGATCGCGCGTCGTTCGGCAAGGTCGCTGCCAAGCTGCCGGCGGCCACGCGCCGCTGGCTGGCCACCGTGAATTTCCACGGCGCACCCGACAGCCACGTGTTGCTCGCCGACGCCGCCGGCCGCCTGCGCTCGGTGTGGGCCGGCGTCAGCGATGTTCACCATCCGTTCGCACTGGCGGCCCTTCCGCGCGCGTTGCCGCCCGGGCGCTACCGACTCGGCGACCACGGCCTGGCCGCCGACGCTGAGGCCGCATCCTTGTCGTGGGAGCTCGGTGCCTACGTCTTCGACCTGTACAAGCCAGCACGGCGAGAGGCCGCGCAGTTGATGCTGGCACCCGGCGCCGGCGCCACGCGCGGGCTGCAGATGGCGACCGCGATCGCTGCCACGCGCGACCTGGTCAACACGCCCGCCGAACACATGGGCCCGGCCGAACTGGCCGAGGCGGCGCGCGTCGTGGCTGCGCAGCATGGCGCGAAGTTCAAGCAGACGGTCGGCGACGCCCTGCTCGCCGCCGGCTTTCCGGCCGTGCATGCAGTGGGGCGTGCATCGACCCGCGCGCCGCGCCTGCTCGAGCTGAACTGGGGCCGACCGCACGACCCGCGGCTGACGCTGATCGGCAAGGGCGTGTGCTTTGATTCGGGTGGGCTCGACATCAAGGGCGCCGACGGCATGCGCCTGATGAAGAAGGACATGGGCGGTGCGGCCCACGTGCTCGGACTGGCCTCGCTGGTCATGGCGCTAGACCTGCCGGTGCGCCTGCAGGTGCTGATCCCGGCGGTCGACAATGCCATCGCCGGCAACGCGTACCGGCCGGGCGACGTGATCAAGACGCGCAGCGGCCTGCACATCGAGATCGGCAACACGGACGCCGAAGGCCGCGTGATCCTGTGCGACGCGCTGGCCTACGGCGCCGAATGCAAGCCCGCGTTGCTGATCGACATGGCCACCCTGACCGGCGCGGCGCGCGTGGCGCTGGGCCAGCAACTGCCGGCGCTTTTCTGCCGCCGCCTGGAGCTGGCGCGCGAACTGGTCGATCGCGGCCTCGCGCTGCACGACCCGCTGTGGCACATGCCGCTGTGGAGCGACTACCACCCGTCAATCGAGAGCGATATCGCCGACATCGTCAACACCGGGCGCAACACCATGGGTGGTGCCATCAACGCGGCCAACTTCCTGGCCGATTTCGTGCCCGCCGAAACCGAGTGGCTGCACATCGACCTCAGCGCGTGGAACGATGGTGCACGGCCGGGCCGGCCGGTCGGCGGCGAGGCGCAGACGCTGCGCACGCTGCTGTCGTACCTGGAAACCCAATTCGTCCGCCACTGATGGAGTCGGCGTGAATCGCCTCGCGCTGTACCTCGACCTGATCCGCTGGAACCGGCCGGCTGGCTGGTTGCTGCTGCTGTGGCCGACGCTGTCGGCGCTGTGGATCGCGGCCGACGGCTTTGCCGGCTGGCACCTGCTGGCGGTGTTCGTGCTCGGCACGGTGCTGATGCGCAGCGCGGGCTGCTGCATCAACGATGTCGCCGACCGCGATTTCGACCGCCATGTGGCGCGCACCGCCGAGCGCCCGGTGACCCGCGGCGCCTTGCCGGTGCGCGAGGCGCTGGCCGTGGGCGCGGTGCTGGCCGCGGCGGCCTTCGTGCTGGTGCTGACGACCAACGCGCCAACCGTCGCGCTGTCGCTGCTGGCGCTGGTCATCACCCTGGCCTACCCCTATGCCAAGCGGCTGTTCGCGATGCCGCAGGCCGTTCTCGGCGTGGCTTTCAGTTTCGGCATTCCGATGGCCTTCGCCGCGGTGCTCGGCGGCAACGAGCTGTCTTCGGACGCCCTGCGCGCCGCGCTGCCCTGGCCGGCCTGGTCGTTGCTGCTGGGCAACCTGTTCTGGGTCCTGGCCTACGACACCGAGTACGCCATGGTCGACCGCGACGACGACCTGAAGATCGGCATCGAGACCTCGGCCATCACGCTGGGGCGATTCGACGTTGCCGCGATCGCCGCGTTCTATGCGGTCTACCTCGTGTCGTGGGCCCTGCTCGGCCGCGCGGTCGGACTCGGCGACTGGTACCTGGTCGGGATCGCCGCAGCGGCGGCGCAAGCGCTGTGGCACATCACGCTGATCCGCGGCCGCACTCGCGAAGCTTGCTTCAAGGCCTTTCGCCAGAATCACTGGCTGGGATTCGCGGTCTTCGCGGGCATCGCGATCGACCTGGCCGCGCGCTGAACGTGTCGCGGCGGCGCCACTGCAGGCGCTGGCAGTGACGCCTTGCAATGCCGCGGCCCGACAGGCAATAACGCCTGCTCATGCCGCGTATACCGAACACATCGACGTCCTGACGGAGGCGAGTGTGGCCATCACGCGCAAGGCATTCCTGGTGCAACTGTTGGGCGGCGGCTGGGTGTTGACCGGCTGCGGGGGTGGCGGCTACAGCACGCCGGCGGCGCCGCCTGGCAGCGCGGCTTGCGCCGCGACGATTGCCGGCAATCACCAGCACCTGCTGACGGTCCCTGCGGCCGATCTCAATTCGACGCAGCCCATGACTTACGACATCACCTACTTGGCTGATCACTCACATACCGTGACATTCACCGCCGCGCAACTGGCTCTGCTCAAGGCCGGCACCATGGTCCAGGTGATCAGCACGGCGACGACGGTCGCGAGCGCGACAACGGCGCCCCACAGCCACGCCATCAGCGAACTCTGCGCCTGATCAGCTTTTTCCGAGTTCGACCGCGCGCGCGTGCGCGGCGTGCAAGGCCTGCACGAAGGCCGCCTTGACCTGGGCGGCATCGAGCGCAGTGATCGCGGCGTGGGTGGTGCCGCCTTTGGAAGTGACGCGCCCGCGCAGCTGCGCAATGGGCTCGTCGCTGTGCTGCGCCAACGCGACGGCGCCGGCAAAGGTCTGCTGGGCCAGGGTGCGCGACTGCTCCGCACTCAAGCCCAGCTGCACGCCGGCTTCGATCATGGCTTCCAGAAAATAGAACACGTAGGCCGGACCCGAACCCGACAGCGCGGTGACGGCGTCGAGCTGCTCCTCACGCTCGAACCACAACAGTTGCCCGGTCGGCGCCAACACCGCTTCGACCGCGACACGGTCGGCCGCACCGACCGCCTCGCGCGCGAACAAGCCGGCGATGCCCTGGCCGATCAGCGCCGGAGTGTTGGGCATGGCGCGGACGATGCGCTGGCTGCCTGTCGCGTGCAGCAGGGCCTCGCTGCGGATGCCGGCCATCACGCTCAGTTGCAACGCGCTGCCGACGAAGCCCGCACAGGGCGCGGCGGCTTCGGCGAAGGCCTGCGGCTTGACGGCCCAGACGACGATTCGGGCCGACGCCAGCGTGGCATCGGCTGCCGCCAGGAGGTGCACGCTGGGGTACGCGGTGGCGATGCGCGCGCGTTGTTCGGCCGCGGGCTCGACGACGCTGATCGACGTGGCCGGCCAGCCGCTGCGCACCAGACCGCCGAAGATGGCGCCGGCCATGTTGCCACCGCCGACGAAGGCCAGGCTCGGGTAGGTCATGCGATCAGTTTAGGCCGGCGTCGGCATTCGCCGTCGGCGGCGGCGCATTGCCGTCACTGAGAGGCCGCCGGCCCTGGTGCCGAGGCCGGCATGGGGGTCGCCACCGGCGTCGTCACCGTCATGCCCGGCCCGAGCGGAATGCTGGGGCTGATCACGACCTTGGTGACGAAGTAGCGCGTCTCGCCGAAACAGCTGGTTGGCAGGCCGACCTTCTCTTCGTAGTGCAGCATCGCGCGCAGTCCGACCGCGCGCTGGATTTCCGCGGCAGCGGCTTCGTCATGCACGGTAAAGAAGAACTTCTCGACCGTGGCGCCCGGCGTCGAAACCAGGGCCAGTTCGCCTTCCCAGGTCTTGCAGACCCAGCCCTTGTAAGAGAACTTCTGCACCCAACCGGCGCGCTCGCCACTCGAGTAGCTCCAGCTCAGCGCGAGCCAGAAGTACGCCAGCGTCAGGGCGGCGACCACAAGCAGGGCGATCAGAAGACGCTTGATCCACATGGGCGGCCTGAGGCTTGGAAGTTGGCGAAGGGCCGCATCGTCGCACATTGCCGGCGCGGCTACGATGCAAGCCTTGCTGGACACTTTACGGGAGTCGTCGATGAACCGACGCGAGACGCTTGCCCTGATCGCCGTTGCCGCCGCGTACCCGGCATGGGCGCAGATTGCCTGGCCGACGCGGCCGGTAAGGATCGTCGTGCCGGCCCCGGCCGGCAGTTCGCTCGACCTGATCGTGCGCGCGATGAGCGACAAGCTCGGTGCCCGCTGGGGCCAGCCGGTGGTGGTGGAGAACAAACCCGGCGCCGGCGGCATGCTCGGCATGGACGTCGCGGCAAAGGCCAGCGACGGCCACACGCTGGCGATCGGCTTCAACGGCCCGGTCGCGTTCGCGCCGTTTCTCTACCGCAAGATGCCCTACGACCCGGTGAAGGACCTTGTGCCGGTGGTGATGACGACCTCGCAGGCCAACGTGCTTGCCGTCAGCGTCGACAAGGTGCCGGCCCGGACGGTGGCCGAATTCGTCGCCTGGGCCAAGGCGCAGAGCGGCAAGATGAATTACTCGTCGCTCGGCAACGGCAGCTCGGCGCACCTGACGATGGAGCTGTTCCTTGCCGAGGCCGGGATCACGGCCACGCACATCCCGTTCAACGGCTCGCCGCCGGCGGCCATGGCCGTGGCCCAGGGCGAAGCCGACGCGACCTTCATGGTCGCACCGGCCCTGCTGGCCCACGTGCGCAACAACAAGGTGCGGCTGCTGGCCGTCAGCAGCGCCCAGCGGCCCGATTCGCAGAAGGACTTGCCGACCCTGGCCGACGCCGGCTACGCGAATGTCGAGTCGCTGGCCTGGAACGGCCTGTTCATGCCAGCCGGCACGCCCGAGACCGTGGTGGCGCGGGTCAACGCTGATGTCAACGAGCTGCTCAAGGATCCCGCGGTACGGGCCGCACTCGACGCCCAGGGGTTGACGGTGGTCGGTGGCAGCGCGGCCGACTTTCGGCGCGTGCTCGACGCCGAGGCGAAGCGCTGGGGGCCGATCATCACCAGGATCGGTGTCAAGCTCGACTGAGTTGGTTTGACTGCGTTGCGTTGCGGTGCATTGCCGGGGCGGGGCCCGGCAAAGCACCGCAGAGCAATGCAAGGCAACGCTTCTACGCCGCAGCGTCGACCGTACGACCAGCGGACGCCAGCAACTCGGCATTGCCACCTGCCGCCGCGGTGTTGATGGTCAGCGTCTGTTCGGCACAGAAACGCCAGAGTAGCTCGGCGCGGCGCGCTTCGCCGCTACTGATCAGCGGCAGGATGGCGCCATCGCGGCCGGCCAGCGCACGCGCGACCGGCCGCAGCGCAGCGTCGCCGGCTGCGGCCACGCAGACCCCGGCCACGCGTGCGTGCCTGAGCAGGGCACCGGTTGCGTCGGCGTCGAACAAGGCGAGCGCCGACGCCGGCAGGCCGGCCTCGATCAACGCGCCCCGCAAGGCCTCGCCGTCGGCCGCGCCGACCAGGGCCACGCTGTTGCCGCCCAGCAGGGCGGCCGCCGTTGCGGCAGCGGCGTCGATGCCAGCTGCGCCTTGCGCCAGCACGGCGAAGATGCCTCGCGCATGCAGGCGCAGTGTGTTGCTCTCGCCCGTCGGACCCGGCAGCGATCGGTCGGCGAGCACAACGGTCGCTTGCTCGGCATGCCGGCGCAACTGCGCGGCAATCGCTGGCTCGAGCCGCGCAGCAGCGCGTTGCAGCACGGAGGCACGCGCCGCCAGCGTCTGGGCGGCCCAGGCGGCCTGGCCGTCCGCCAGCGCATCGAGCGTCGGCGTGCGGCCGACCTCGGGCCAGGACAGCGGCGGCGCCGCGGCCGGTGCGGATTCCGGCCAGGCCGCGAAACGGTCGAGGTAGTGCGGGCCGCCGGCCTTCGGGCCGGTGCCCGACAGGCCTTCGCCGCCGAACGGCTGCACGCCGACCACGGCGCCGATCATGTTGCGGTTGACGTAGACGTTGCCGACGCGCGCGCGCTCGGCGATGCGCAGGGCGCGACTGTCGATGCGCGTCTGGATGCCCAGCGTCAGGCCGTAGCCGAGCGCGTTGATCTGCGCCACCACGGCGTCGACCTCGCCGCCCCAGCGCACGACGTGCAGCACCGGGCCGAAGATCTCTTCGCTGCATGCTCGGCGATGCGCGTCGATCTCGAAGGCGATCGGCGCGACGTGGGTCGGGCGCCGACGCTGCCGGCGCGGCGTTCGCGCGATCAGCCTGGCGTCGCGCTCGCAGCCGCTGCGATGTGGCGGGCGACGTTGGCGTGCGCCTCGGCGTCGATCACCGGGCCGACGTCGGTGGCCAGCAACTGCCGGGTCGCCGACGCGCAGTTCGGCCAGCGCGCCGCGGATCATCTCGATCACGCCGTCGGCGATGCCCTCGTGCACGCACAGCAGGCGCAGCGCCGAGCAGCGCTGGCCGGCCGAGCGGAAGGCGCTCTGCACCACGGCGTCGACCACCTGCTCGGGCAGCGCGGTGCTGTCGACCATCATCGCGTTGATGCCGCCGGTCTCGGCGATCAGCGGCACGATCGGGCCGTCCTTGGCGGCCAGCGTGCGGTTGATGATGCCTTGGCCACCTGCGTCGAGCCGGTGAAGCACACGCCGGCCGTGCGCGCATCGGCCACCAGCGCGGCGCCGACGATCTCGCCCGGCCCGTGCAGCAGCGCCAGCGCATCGGCCGGCACGCCGGCCTCGTGCAGCAGCTCGACGAACGCTGCGCGCCACCGCGGGCGTCTGCTCGGCCGGCTTGGCCGCCACGGTGTTGCCGGCGACCAGCGCGGCCACCACCTGGCCGGCGAAGATCGCCAGCGGGAAGTTCCACGGGCTGATGCAGACGAACACGCCGCGGCCGTGCAGCCGCAGCTCGTTGCTCTCGCCGGTCGGCCCGGGCAGCACCATCGGCGCCAGGCGCGCTCGGCCTGCGTCGCGTAGTAGCGGCAGAAGTCGACCGCCTCGCGCACCTCGGCCACGCAGTCGCCCCAGGTCTTGTGCGCCTCCTTGCACCAGCAGCGCCGCAAGGACTCGGGCAGGCGCGCTTCGAGCGCGTCGGCGGCGCGGCGCAGCAGCGCGGCGCGCTCGGCCACCGGCGCGCGCGTTCCAGGCCGGGCAGCCGCGATGCAGGCGGCGCATCGCGGCGTCGACCTGCGGCCGCGTTGGCCTCGCGCAGGCTCGACGGGCACCGACGCCATGCGCCTAAGCCGCCAGCAGGCTCGCGCATCGCCACGCAGGCCAGGTCGACGCCCAGTGGAGTTGCGCGCGCGCCGGGCCGTACAGGTCGAGCCGGCAGCGGCAGGCCGCACGCCCGGCACGCGCATGCAGCGGCGAGCGCCAGCAGCTCGTCGACGCTGCACCGCTTCGTCGGCCAGCTGGTGCACGAACGACGAGTTGGCGCCGTTCTCCAGCAGGCGGCGCACCAGGTAGGCCAGCAGGTCGCGGTGCTCGCCGACCGGCGCGTAGACGCGCAGCGCGATGGTCGGATCCTGCAGCACCTCGCGGTAGACGCCTTCGCCCATGCCGTGCAGGCGCTGCATCTCGAACGTCGCGCCGCTGCGCCCGGCCATCTGCAGGATGGCCGCGATGGTGCCGGCGTTGTGGGTCGCGAACTGCGGGATAGATCAGCGCGTGGTGCCCGATCAGCGCGCGCGCGCAGGCCAGGTAGGAGATGTCGGTGTGCTGCTTGTGCGTGAACACCGGGTAGCCCGGCAGGCCCACCTCCTGCGCGCGCTTGATCTCGCCGTCCCAGTACGCGCCCTTGACCAGGCGGACCATGAACCGCAGACCGTGGCGGCGCGCGATCGCGGCGACCTCGTCGACGACGTCCAGCCCGCGCGTCTGGTAGGCCTGCACCGCCAGGCCGAAGCCGCGCCATTGCGGGAACACGGTCGCGCACACGCGCGGCCAGCGCCTCGAACACGTCGAGCGAGAGTTCCAGCCGGTCGCTCTCTTCGGCGTCGATCGTCAGGTTGATGTTGGCACGCGCGGCCGGCTCGATCAGGCTCCACACGCGCGGCAGCAGCTCGGCCAACACGCGCTCGCGTTGCGCGTCTTCGTAGCGCGGAAAGCAGCGCGCTGAGCTTGATCGAGATGCCGTCCGCGCCGTGCGGCGAGGCGTGCGCCGCGCCCGGCCGCGATGGCCTCGATGGCCTGGCGGTACGACGCGAGGTAGCGCTGCGCATCGCGCTCGGTGCGCGCGCCTTCGCCGAGCATGTCGTAGCTGAAACGCAGGTTGGGCTCGACTTGCGCTGGCCGGACGCCTCGCCCATCGCTTCGCCGATCGTGCGGCCGAGCACGAACTGGCGGCCGAGCAATTGGATCGCGCGCACGGTGGCGGCGACGACGGTCTTCGCGCCCAGCCGCTTCAGCAGCCCGGCCGGGCTCTCGCCTTCGGGCAGGAAGCTCTTGGACAGGGCGATCGCACTGGCCGAGAGGCTGGCCAGCATGCGGTGCGGGCCCTCGGCGTCATTGGCGTCGAAGTCGGCGCGGCCCAGCTGGTCGGCCGTGAGCGCGATCGCGGTCTCGGCGTCGGGCACGCGCAGCAGCGCCTCGGCCAGCCGCATCAGGGCCAGGCCCTCGGCGCTGGAGATCGGGTACTCGTGCAGCAGCGATTCCATCGCCCAGAACGGCGCCGGCTGGGCGCGCACACCGTCGACCCACGGTCGCGCCACGCCGATCACCGCCGGCCAGTCGAGGCCGCCCAGCCGGGCCAGCGACGCGCTCACCCCTGCGGCCTCGGGTCGGTACGGAAACGGCAGACGGGCGCACGCCGGCGGCGCATCGAAAGGCGTGGTTTGAGCGCTCACAGCACCCCCTTGCGGTTGGATAATCGCCAGCTTACGCGGCATGTTGCCGCGAATGATTCCGAGTTTTCGCATAATGCTAGAGAGTTCTGCACCATGACGACGATCGACAAGATCGATGCCCGCATCCTTCGCGCCCTGCAGGCCGACGGGCGCATCACCAACCTCAAGCTGGCCGAGGCCGTGCACCTGTCGCCCACGGCGGTGCTGGAACGTGTCAAGCGCCTGACGCGCGATGGCTTCATCCTCGGCTACGAGGCGCGCTTGAACCCGAGCAAGCTCGGCGCCGGCCTGATGGTCTTCATCGAGGTCTTGCTCGACCGCACGATGCACGACGTGATGGATGCGTTCAAGGCCGCGGTGCAGGTGCGGCCGGAGATCCTCGAGTGCCACCTGGTCGCCGGCGGCTTCGACTACCTGCTGAAGACACGCGTGGCAGACATGGCCGCGTACCGTGAGTTCGTCGGCAGCGTGATCTGGACCCTGCCCGGCGTGCGCGAAACGCGCACCTATGCGGTGATGGAGGAGGTCAAGAACAGCACCGCGCTGGCAATCTAGGGCCCGTTAGCGCTGCCGTTTGCAGTATGAGCAGGCTCTAGGCGCGCTGGCCGAAGATCGCGCTGCCGACGCGCACGATCGTCGCGCCCTCGGCGATCGCCGCTTCGATGTCGTCGCTCATGCCCATCGACAGGGTGTCGAGCGCCAGTCCCTCGGCGCGCAGGGCATCGAGCATCTCGCGCAATGCGCGGTGCGGCCGTCGCTGGGCGGCCGCTCCGGCGGCGGGTTCGGGGATCGCCATCAGCCCGCGCAGCTGCAAGTGGGGCAACGCAGCCACCGCATGCGCCAGGGCCGGCAATTCCGCCGGCGCGACGCCGCTCTTGCTTGCTTCACCGCTGATGTTGACCTGCAGACACACTTGCAGGGGCGGCAGGCCGGGCGGACGCTGGGCCGACAGGCGCTCGGCCAGCTTGAGCCGATCGACGCTGTGGACCCAGTCGAACGCGGCCGCCACCTCGCGCGTCTTGTTGCTCTGCAGCGGCCCGATCAGGTGCCACTCGATGGCAGGTTCGAGGTCGCCAAGCGCGCGGATCTTGGCCAATGCCTCCTGCACGTAGTTTTCGCCGAAAGCGCGTTGACCGGCGACGTGCGCCTCGCGAAGGACCCGGCTGTCGAACGTCTTGCCAACGGCCAGCAACGTGACGCTTTGCACGGGGCGTTGCGCGCTGACGCAGGCCGCGTCGATGCGCTGTCGCACTTGTTGTAACTTCGATGCGATGCTCGCCATAATGCCCCGAGACTAGCTCAAGCCCCAGCCCAGCCCATGGATATCACCCAGTTGCTCGCCTTCTCGGTCAAGAACAAGGCCTCCGACCTGCACCTGTCGTCCGGCCTGCCGCCGATGATCCGAGTGCACGGTGATGTGCGCCGAATCAATGTCGACCCGCTCGAGCACAAACACGTGCACGACATGGTCTACGACATCATGAATGACTCGCAGCGCAAGCACTACGAGGACACGCTGGAGTGCGACTTCTCGTTCGAGATCCAGGGCCTGGCGCGGTTTCGCGTCAACGCCTTCAATCAGAACCGCGGTGCGGCTGCCGTGTTCCGCACCATCCCGAGCAAGATCCTGACGCTCGAGCAGCTCAACACGCCCAAGATCTTTGCCGAGCTGGCCCTGAAGCCGCGCGGCCTGGTGCTGGTCACCGGCCCGACCGGCTCGGGCAAGAGCACGACGCTGGCAGCGATGGTCAACCACCTAAACGAAAACGAATACGGCCACGTGCTGACGGTCGAAGACCCGATTGAATTCGTCCACGAGTCGAAGAAGTGCCTGGTCAACCAGCGCGAGGTCGGCCCGCACACGCTGAGTTTCAACAACGCGCTGCGCGCCGCCCTGCGCGAAGACCCGGACGCGATCCTGGTCGGCGAAATGCGCGACCTGGAAACGATTCGCCTGGCGCTGACCGCCGCCGAAACCGGCCACCTGGTGTTCGGCACGCTGCACACCTCGAGCGCGGCGAAGACCATCGACCGCGTGGTCGACGTCTTCCCCGCCGCCGAAAAGGACATGGTGCGGGCAATGTTGTCGGAGTCACTGATCGCGGTGATCTCGCAGACCCTGTGCAAGTTGAAGGACGGCTCGGGCCGCGTTGCGGCGCACGAGATCATGCTTGGCACGTCGGCGATCAAGAACCTGATCCGCGAGAACAAGATCGCGCAGATGTACTCCTCGATCCAGACCGGGCAGAGCATGGGCATGCAGACGCTCGACCAGACCCTGAGCGAGTTGGTCAAGCGCAACATCGTTTCGCCGGCCGAGGCGCGCAGCCGCGCCAAGATGCCTGAGAACTTCCCCGGCTAGGGACTGTTCACACCCTACAGCCCCTTTTCGATTCAAGGACCGTCATGGAACGCGACCAAGCCTCCAAGTTCGTCAACGACCTGTTGCGGCTGATGATCAGCCGCAATGGCTCCGACCTGTTTCTGACCGCCGATTTCCCGCCGGCGATCAAGGTCGACGGCAAGATCACGAAGGTCAGCCCGCAGCCGCTCAGCGGCCAGCACACGATGGCGCTGGCGCGCGCGGTCATGAATGACAAGCAGGCGGCCGAGTTCGAGCGCACCAAGGAATGCAATTTCGCGGTCTCGCCGACCGGCATCGGGCGCTTTCGTGTCAATGCCTTCGTGCAGCAGGGCCAAGTCGGCCTGGTGCTGCGCACGATTCCGCAGCAAGTCCCGACCATCGACGGCCTGGGCCTGCCGCAGATCCTGAAGGATGTGGCCCTGACCAAGCGCGGGCTGACGATCTTCGTCGGCGCGACCGGCTCGGGCAAGAGCACCTCGCTGGCCGCGCTGGTCGACTACCGCAACGAGCACTCCTATGGCCACATCATCACGGTCGAAGATCCGGTCGAGTTCGTGCACACCCACAAGAACTGCATCGTCACGCAGCGCGAGGTCGGCATCGACACCGACGACTGGGCGCCGGCGCTGAAGAACTCGCTGCGCCAGGCGCCCGACGTGATCATGATGGGCGAGATCCGCGACCGCGAGACGATGGAGCATGCGGTGGCTTTCGCCGAAACCGGGCACCTTTGCCTGGCCACGCTGCACGCCAACAGCTCGAACCAGGCGCTGGACCGGATCATCAACTTCTTCCCCGAAGAACGCCGCGCGCAATTGCTGATGGACCTGTCGCTGAACCTGAAGGCGCTTGTCTCGCAACGCCTGATGGGCCGTCAGGAAGGCAAGGGTCGCATCGCCGCGGTAGAGATCCTGCTCAACACACCGCTGGTTGCCGACATGATCTTCAAGGGCGAGGTCGGCAACATCAAGGAGTTGATGAAGCGCTCGCGCGAGCTGGGCATGCAGACGTTCGATCAGGCGCTGTTCGATCTGTACGAGGCCAATCTGGTCACCTACGAAGACGTGTTGCGCAATGCCGACTCGCTCAACGACCTGCGGCTGCAGATCAAGCTGCACAGCAAGCGCGCGCGCACGGTCGATCTGGCATCGGGCACCGAGCACCTGACGATCGTGTGAGCCCCCGGCCGCCTGGCGGCAGCCCCCCCGAGGGGGCTGCGAACCGCGACCGGGAGACCCGGATCGCGGTTCGAGCGTTTGCCGGCACTGCCCCTGGCCGCTTCGCGGCCTGTCCCAGGGGGACAAGTCAGATTGATGTGACCTGCACCGTAAACTGGCGCCCGTGTTGTAGCTTGAGGTCTGCGATGAAGGAATACGCGTCGATCGAACCGCGCAGCGTCGCGTTTCTGGGGCTTGGGGTGATGGGTTATCCGATGGCCGGGCACTTGGCGCGAGCCGGGCATCGCGTCACCGTCTTCAACCGCAATCCCACGAAGGCCGCGGCGTGGGCTGCGGAGTACGGCGGGCGGTCGGCCGCCACACCGCGTGAAGCGACGGCGGGCGCAGCAGCCGTGTTCACGTGTGTCGGCAACGACGACGACTTGCGCTCGGTGGTGCTCGGTGCCGACGGCGCCTTCGCCGGGATGGACAAAGGCGCGGTGCTGGTCGACCACACCACGGCATCGGCGGCGGTGGCCCGCGAGTTGCATGCGGCGGCCAGGTCGCGTGACCTGAACTTCATCGATGGACCGGTATCGGGTGGCCAGGCCGGCGCGGTCAACGGTGCACTGACCGTCATGTGTGGCGGCGACGCGGCGCCGTTTGCGGCCGTCCAACCCGTGGCGATGGCGTTTGCCAAGGCCGTCACGCGCGTTGGCGAGTCGGGCGCCGGCCAGTTGGCCAAGATGGTCAATCAGATTGCCGTCGCCGGGGTGGTGCAGGGTCTGTCCGAGGCGATCGCCTTCGGCCGGAAGGCCGGCCTGGCCATGAACCAAGTGCTCGAGGTCATCGGCAAGGGCGCGGCACAGAGCTGGCAGATGGACAACCGCGGCACGACGATGATCGAGGACCGCTTCGACTTCGGCTTCGCCGTCGACCTGATGCGCAAGGACCTGGCGCTGGTGCTCGACGAGGCACGACGCAACGGCGCACAGCTGCCGACGACGGCACTGATCGACCAGTTCTACGCCGACGTGCAGGCGATGGGTGGCCGGCGCTGGGACACGTCGAGCCTGATCAAGAGACTGCGCTAGCCATCCGCGCGATCAGTGGGTGGTACCGCCCAGGGCGGCCAGCTCGGCCTCAGTGAGGATCTCGAACACGCGCACCACCTTCTGCACGCCGGAGACACCGCGCGCCAGTTCGGCGGCACGGGTCGCTTCGCGCTCGGTCACGCGGCCCATCAGGTAGACCACGGCGCGCTCGGTGACAACCTTGATGCTGTTGACCTGCAAGTCCTTGGCATCGACGTACGAGGCCTTGACCTTGCTTGTCAGGACCGTATCGCTGGAGCGCGATGACATCGAGGTCGGTGCCAT
The DNA here is from genome assembly GCA_963779435.1 of uncultured beta proteobacterium. GTDB lineage: Bacteria > Pseudomonadota > Gammaproteobacteria > Burkholderiales > Burkholderiaceae_C > CADEEN01. Next base: position 70,934 of record CAVZYL010000008.1, read on the forward strand.
CACGGCCAATTCGTTGACCGTGGAGCGCACGTTCTCTATGCGCGCCACCGCCTGCTCGAGGCTGCTGCGGTCGGCCTCGGTGGGCACTTCGCCGGTGAGCAGCACCGTGCGGCTGTAGCTGACGGCGTTGACATGGCCGCGATCGCCGACGATTTCGTGCGTACGCGTCGCGATCTTCGACTCGATCGTCTGATCCTCGAGCTGGGTGCCCGTGGTACGACGGTCGGTTGCCACCATCGCGGTCACCGCCGCACCGCCAACCACGGCCGCGGCGCAGCCGCCCAGCGCCGCAGCAACGACTGTCGACAACAGCGCCCGGCGCAGCAAAGAAAGGGCTTTTCGTTGTTTCATGTTGGTTCCTGTTCCCCCAAGAGCTGCAAGTCCACCGCGTCGCACAGGCAGTGCAGGACGAGCAGGTGAGCTTCGTGAATGCGTGCCGCGCGGTCGTGCGGTACGGCGATGTGGACGTCGGATTCGCTCAACTGCCCGGCCAGGCCGCCACCACCTTCGCGGCCGGTCAGCGCCACCACCGTCATGTCCTTGATCTGCGCGGCCAGCACGATCGCACCCAGCGCAGTACCCGGCGCACCAGCGCTGAGTACCAGCAATACGTCCCCGGGCGCACCCAGGGCCCGCATCTCCGCTTCACTGCCAACCGCCAACGCCGCCAGCCCCGGGCGCTCGCGCTCGAAGCGGCCGATCATCAGCGACGCACCATGTTGCGCCAGCGCCGCGGCCGCACCGCTGCCGAAAAGAATGACCTTGCCGCCGGCAGTGATACAACCGAGCAGGGCCTGTGCTGCATCGGCAATCGGTTTGGAAAGCGCCTCGGCCGTCTGCGAGAGCAGATCGGCGCTCTCGAAGAATTGCTGCTGAATGCGCTGTTCGAGCATGATCACGGATCATATGACACGGCCCGCGACGATCGGTTCCGAGCGGCGCGGCGCGCGCGCGGTCGCCAGTCACTCGGCGTCGAATGCGCCGCGCAGCCACTGCACGACGCCGGCTTCGATGGCGACGACATCGAAGCGGCAGGCTGGCGGCGCCGCGAAACGCAACACGTAGTGTCGCGCCGCAAACACCAGGCGGGCACGCTTGGGCGCACCGACGCTGGCTGCCGCGCCACCGTGGCGCGCATCGGCGCGCGAGCGCACTTCGACGAAGACCAGCGTGCCGTCGCGCTCGCGCAGGATCAGGTCGACTTCAGCGCCCCGCGCATGGGGCCCGCGCGCGACCCGATAATTGCGTTCGACCAGCGTCAGGCCGTGTTGCACCAGGTGCGCGAGGGCCTGCGCCTCGGCGGCGTCGCCGCGAAGTTGCTTGTCGGTTGCCGCATCACGGCCGGAGACCATCGTCGCCACCTCCATCACCACTGCCGCGATCATCACCCAGGCCGCAGCGGCCGCCGCCGGTGCGCAGCAGTATCCCGCCGGCACGCTCTACATGGTCGCCACGCCGATCGGCAACCTGGCCGACCTGACGCTGCGCGCGGTGTACGTGCTCGGGCTGGTCGATGCGGTTGCCTGCGAGGACACGCGCATCGGTGGCGCACTGCTCGGCCACCTCGGCCTGTCCAAGCCGCTGCTCGCGCTGCACCAACACAACGAACAGGGCGCCACCGCCCAGGTACTGGCGCGGCTGGCGCGCGGCGAGCGCGTGGCCTACATCAGTGACGCCGGCACGCCGGTGGTGTCCGACCCTGGGGCTGCACTGGTGGCCGCCGCCCAGGCGGCCGGGCACGCCACGGTGCCGCTGCCGGGCGCCAGCAGCGTGCTGGCCGCGTTGTGCGTGGCCGGCGATGCCGAAGCGAAAGGCTTTGCCTTCATCGGGTTCCTGCCGGCCAAGGCCGGCGAGCGCGACGCTGTGCTGGGCCTGCTGGCACAGCGGCACGGTGAATCGCTGGTGCTGTTCGAAGCCCCGCACCGCATCGCGGCATTGGTCGATGCGCTGGCCGCGGCGATGCCCGGGCGGCGCGTCACGCTCGGCCGCGAGCTGACCAAGCAGTTCGAGACCGTGGCGACGATGACCGCGGACCAGACGCCGGCCTGGCTGGCCGCCGACGCCAACCGCGGGCGCGGCGAATTCGTCCTCGTGTTGCATGCCGAGCGCGCGCCGACGCCCGCGCACGACGCGCTGGCTGCGGCGACCGAGCGCACGTTGCGTGTGCTGCTGTCCGAACTGCCACTCAAGCAGGCGGTTGCGCTGGCGGCCACTCTGACCGGCGCGCCGCGCAACCGGTTGTACGAACACGCGCTGGCCTGGCGCGACGAGGATGGCGTTGCCGGTTGAGGCCTGGCTTGCCGGGCGCGCTTTCGGTCGCACTCCTACAATGCCGCGCATGATTGCCCGCGAACCGACCATCGAACGCCTGGCGCAGGCCCAGACGCTGCTGCTCGAACCGTATGGACTGAACGATGCGCACCTCAGTGCCGCCTTGCAGACCATTGCCGCACACCGCATCGACGACGCCGACCTGTACTTCCAGAGCACGCGCCACGAGGGCTGGAGCCTGGAGGAGGGCATCGTCAAGAGCGGCAGCTTCCGCATCGACCAGGGCGTGGGCGTGCGCGCGGTGGCCGGCGAAAAGACCGCATTCGCCTACTGCGACGACATTTCCGAGGCCGCGCTGCTAGACGCTGCGCGCACCGTGCGCACGATCGCCGCCGCCGGCCAGAGCCGGCGGGTCAAGGTCGGCGTGAAATCGAGCGTCGCCGGGAGCCGCGTGCTCTATGCGCCGACCGACCCCATCACCACGCTGGACAGCACGCAGAAGGTGGCGCTGCTGGAGAAGGTCGAGCGCATGGCCCGGGCCAAGGACCCGCGCATCGTGCAGGTGATGGCCGGCGTGGCGGCCGAGTACGACGTCGTGCTGGTGGCGCGCGCCGACGGCACGCGCGCGGCCGACGTGCGCCCGCTGGTGCGCTTGTCGGTGACCGTGATCGCCGAGCAGACCATCGCCGGCGTGGTGCGCCGTGAAGTCGGCACTGGCGGCGGCGGCGGCCGCTTCGGGCTGGGCTACTTCCAGGACGCGATCATCGAGCAGTATGTCGACCACGCCGTCAATGCCGCGCTGACCAACCTCGAGGCCGGCCGGCGCCGGCCGGCGAGATGACCGTCGTGCTCGGCCCCGGCTGGCCCGGCGTGCTGTTGCACGAAGCCATCGGCCACGGCCTGGAAGGCGACTTCAACCGCAAGGGTTCGTCGCGCGTTCGCCGGCCGCATCGGCCAGCGCGTGGCCGCCAAGGGCGTGACCGTGCTCGACGACGGCACGCTGCCCGACCGCCGCGGCTCGCTCAATGTCGACGACGAAGGGCAATGCCACGCAGCGCAACGTGCTGATCGAGGACGGCATCCTGAAGGGCTACATCCAGGACACGATGAACGCGCGGCTGATGCGCGTCAAGCCCACCGGCAACGGCCGGCGCGAGAGCTATGCCCACGTGCCGATGCCGCGCATGACCAACACCTACATGCTGGCTGGCGACAGCGCAGCAAGGAAGAGATCGTCGCCAGCCTCAAGCGCGGCCTGTACGCCACCAACTTCGGCGGCGGCCAGGTCGACATCACCAGCGGCAAGTTCGTGTTCTCGGCCAGCGAGGCGTTCTGGGTCGAGAACGGCAAGATCCAGTACCCGGTCAAGGGCGCCACGCTGATCGGCAACGGCCCCGACGCGCTGACCCGCGTGAGCATGATCGGCAACGACATGGCGCTCGACACCGGCGTCGGCGTCTGCGGCAAGGAAGGCCAGAGCGTGCCGGTCGGCGTCGGCCAGCCGACGCTGCGCATCGACGGCTTGACCGTCGGCGGCACCGCATAAGGCCAGCCGCGACCGGGCCACGTGCTACATTCGCCGCCATGCGTTGCCTGCGTCGTTCTTACTTTGCGTACTTTTGGTTCTCGCCCCACCCGGCGGCTCGAGAGGCAAGCGCGTAGGTCAAAGCAAGCGCAGACGCACTCAACAAACCGCCGGCAGCCCCGGCGGTTTTTTTATTGCCTCGTTCGAATTCACGACACCCGACAAGGAGACGACACCGATGAGCACCAAACAGCCAGGCCACAGCCACCGACATCGGCCACGGCTACGCGCTCAGCGAGAAGACCAGCCAGACCGACGACGAACGCATCAAGGACGTCACGCCGCTGCCGCCGCCCGAGCACCTGATCCGCTTCTTCCCGATCGCCGGCACGCCGGTCGAGACGCTGATCGGCGACACGCGCGCAAGCGATCCGCCACATCATGGCAGGCAAGGACGACCGCCTGCTGGTGGTCATCGGGCCGTGCTCGATCCACGACCCGGCGGCCGCGCTCGACTACGCGCAGCGGCTGAAGGCGCAGCGCGACACGCTACGCCGACACGCTGGAGATCGTGATGCGGGTGTACTTCGAGAAGCCGCGCACCACGGTCGGCTGGAAGGGCCTGATCAACGACCCGTACCTCGACGAGAGCTATCGCATCGACGAGGGCCTGCGCATCGCGCGCCAGTTGCTGATCGACATCAACCGCCTGGGCATGCCGGCCGGCAGCGAGTTCCTCGACGTGATCTCGCCGCAGTACATCGGCGACCTGATCGCCTGGGGCGCGATCGGCGCGCGCACCACCGAGAGCCAGGTGCACCGCGAACTGGCCTCGGGCCTGTCGGCGCCGATCGGCTTCAAGAACGGCACCGACGGCAACATCCGGATCGCCATCGACGCGATCCAGGCCGCGGCGCGGCCGCACCACTTCCTGTCGGTGCACAAGAACGGCCAGGTGGCGATCGTCGAGACCAACGGCAACAAGGACTGCCACGTCATCCTGCGCGGCGGCAAGGCGCCGAACTACGACGCGGCCAGCGTCGCCGCGGCCTGCAAGGAGCTCGAGGCGGCCAAGCTGCCGTGCCGACGCTGATGGTCGACTGCAGCCACGCCAACAGCAGCAAGCAGCACGAGCGGCAGATCGAGGTGGCGCGCGACGTCGCCGGCGCAGATTGAGCGGCGGCAGCCGCTGCATCTTCGGCGTGATGGTCGAGAGCCACCTGCGTCGCCGGCGCGCAGAAGTTCAGCGCCGGCAAGGACGACCCGGCAGCGCTGACCTACGGCCAGAGCATCACCGACGCCTGCATCGGCTGGGACGATTCGGTCGCCGTGCTGGATCTGTTGAGCGCGCGGTGCGGGCCCGGCGCAAGGGCTAGCTCCTCAAGCGCTGCCGCAGCGAGCCGCGCCGTCGGGCATCACTCGGCCGAGCGGGCAAGCCGCTCGGGCATCACTCGGCCGAGCGGGCCAGCCGCTCGGAATGCCAGTACACGTCGTCACCGCCCAGGCCGTCGAGGTTGGCGCGGTTGAGCACGCGCGCCAGCACGAACAGCAGGTCGCTCAGGCGGTTCAGGTACTGGCGCGGCGCGTCGTGCACCGTCTCGGTCGCCGCCAGCGCCACCACGCGCGCGCTCGGCGCGCCGCGCCACGGTGCGGCCGACATGCGCCAGCGCGGCGCTGCGCGTGCCCGCCGGCAGGATGAATTCCTTCAGCCGCGGCAGCGTGGCGTTGTAGTGCGCCAGCGCCTCGTCCAGCCGCAGCACGGCGTCGGCCTTCAGCAGCTCGAAGCCGGGGATCGACAGCTCGCCGCCCAGGTTGAACAGCTCGTGCTGGATCGTCACCAGCAGCTCGCGCACGTCGTCGGGCAGCGGCTCGGCCAGCAGCACGCCGAGCGCCGAGTTCAGCTCGTCGACATCGCCCATCGCCTGCACACGCAAGCGGTCCTTGGCCACGCGGGTGCCGTCGCCCAGGCCGGTGGTGCCGTCGTCGCCGGTGCGGGTGGCGATCTGCGTCAGTCGGTTGGCCATGGCGCGATGCTACCGTACACATCGGCTGCCTAGAATGCAGCCGCGCGCGCCGGAGTGCTCGCCATGAACGCTCCCAACGACGTTCCTTGCCCGCGCCGCGCGTCGCGCCCGGTGCCGGCCGGCGATGCTCGCCGCGCTGCCGGCGCGCTTCGGCGAGCGCTGCTCCACGGCCCACGCGGTGCGCGAGCAGCATGGCCGCGACGAATCGACGTACCCGGTGACGCCGCCCGATGCGGTGGTGTTCTGCGAGAGCACCGACGACGTCGCCGCCGTGGTGGCGCTGGCCGCCGCAGCACGCGGTGCCGGTGATCCCGTTCGGCGTCGGCTCGTCGCTCGAAGGCCATCTGCTGGCGGTGCAGGGCGGCGTCAGCATCGACCTGCGCGCGCATGAACCAGATCGCTGCGCCGTCAACGCCGAAGACCTGACGGTCACGGTGCAGGCCGGCGTGACGCGCGAGCAGCTCAACCGCGAGATCAAGGACACCGGGCTGTTCTTTCCGATCGACCCCGGCGCCAACGCCATCGCTCGGCGGCATGGCTGCCACGCGCGCCAGCGGCACGAACGCCGTGCGCTACGGCACGATGCGCGAGAACGTGCTCGGGCTGACGGTGGTCACCGCCACCGGCGAGGTCATCCACACCGGCACGCGGGCCAAGAAGTCGAGCGCCGGCTACGACCTGACGCGGCTGTTCGTCGGCAGCGAAGGCACGCTGGGCGTGATGACCGAGGTCACGCTCAAGCTGTATCCGCTGCCCGAGGCGGTGAGGGCGGCGATCTGCCACTTCCCGAGCATCGACGCGGCGGTGCACACGACGATCCAGATCATCCAGATGGGCGTGCCGATCGCGCGCTGCGAGCTGCTCGACGCCAACGCCGTGCGCGCGGTCAACAAGCACTCGAAGCTGACGCTGCGCGAGGCGCCGATGCTGCTGATGGAGTTCCACGGCAGCGCGGCCGGCGTGAAGGAGCAGGCGCAGACGGTGCAGGACATCGCCCACGAACACGGCGGCGAAGCCTTCGAGTGGGCCAGCACGCCCGAGGAGCGCACCCGGCTGTGGACGGCGCGCCACCATGCCTACTTCGCCGCGCTGCAGATGCGACCGGGCTGCCGTCACTGTCGACCGACACCTGCGTGCCGATCTCGCGGCTGGCCGAAAGCATCAACGAGTCGGTCGCCGAGGCCGAGGCGGCCGGCCTGCCGTACTACATCGTCGGCCATGTCGGCGACGGCAACTTCCACCTCAGCTACCTGATCGACCCGAACGACCCGGTCGAGCGCGGCAACCGCCGAGCGGCTGTCCGAGCAGATGGTGCAGCGCGCGATCCGCCTGGACGGCACCTGCACCGGCGAGCACGGCATCGGCCTGCACAAGATGGGCTACCTGGTCGACGAGGCCGGCGCCGGCGCGGTCGAGATGATGCGGCCGATCAAGCGCGCGCTCGACCCGAAGAACATCATGAATCCGGGCAAGGTCTTCTCGATGCTGACCATTGCGCCGCGCGGCGCAGGCGCCGCGTCAGACGGCCGCCGGCGTCTCGACGGCCCAGCGCTGCGTCGCATCGCCGCGGCGTCGACGCTCTCCAGCTGCACGCCGAAACCCCACAGCCGCGCCACGTGCTTGAGCACTTCCTGCGCGTCTGTCGTCCAGCGGCCGGTCGTTGTGCTGGAAGTGGCGCAGCGTCAGCGACGCGGTCGCCGCGCAGGTTGACGTTCCAGACCTGGATGTTGGGCTCGCGCGAACCCAGGTCGTACTGGCGTGACAGCGCCTCGCGCACGCGGCGGTAGCCGGCGTCGTCGTGGATGGCGCTGACCTCGAGTTCGTTCTCGCTTCTCGTCGTCGACGATCGCGAACAGGCGCAACTCGCGCATCAGCTTGGGCTGACAGGTACTGGCCGATGAAACTCTCGTCCTTGAAGTTGCGCATCGCGTGGTCGCAGCGTCGGCAGCCAGGGCGTGCCGGCAATGTCGGGGAACCAGGCGCGGTCTTCGTCGGTGGGCGCGTCGCAGATGCGCTTGATGTCGGTGTACATCGCAAAGCCCAGCGCATACGGGTTGATGCCGCTGTAGGCCGCGCTGCCCGACCGGCGGCTGGTAGACCACGTTGGTGTGCGACTTCAGCCACTCGATCATCACGCCGTCGGTCAGGTAGCCGTCGTCGTACATCGTGTTGAGCAGCTGGTGGTGCCAGAAGGTGGCCCAGCCTTCGTTCATGACCTGCGTCTGGCGCTGCGGGTAGAAGTACTGCGCCACCTTGCGCACGATGCGCACGACCTCGCGCTGCCAGGGCTCGAGCAGCGGCGCGTTCTTCTCGATGAAGTACAGCAGGTTCTCCTGCGGCTCTTCGGGAAAGCGCTCGGCCTCGGCGCGTCGGCACCGCCTTCTCGACCCGCTTGGGCAGGGTGCGCCAGAGGTCGTTGACCTGTTGCTGCGCATACTCCTCGCGGCTCCTTGCGCTCGCGCAGCTCCTGCGCGAGCGACTTGCGGCTCGGCCGGCGGTAGCGGTCGACGCCGTGGTTGGCCAGCGCATGGCACGAGTCGAGCAGCTCCTCCACCGCGTCCAGGCCGTGGCGTTCTTCGCACTCGGCGACGTAGTTCTTGGCGTAGACCAGGTAGTCGATGATCGACGACGCGTCGGTCCACATGCGGAACAGGTAGTTGCCCTTGAAGAAGCTGTTGTGGCCATAGGCGGCGTGGGCGATCACCAGCGCCTGCATCGCCATCGTGTTCTCCTCCATCAGGTAGCTGATGCAGGGGTTGGAGTTGATGACGATCTCGTAGGCCAGGCCCATGTGACCGCGCCGATAGTTCTTCTCGGTGGCGATGAACTCCTTGCCGTAGCTCCAGTGGCGGTAGTTCACCGGCATGCCGACGCTGGCATAGGCGTCCATCATCTGCTCGGCGGTGATGACCTCGAGTTGGTTCGGGTAGGTGTCGAGGCCAAAGCGTGCCGCGGTTTCGCGGATCACGCGGTGATACTGCTCGATCAGCTCGAAGCTCCAGTCGCTCGGTGCTGGCAGGCGCTCGGCCGGGCGCGGCCCCGCCGGCAGTGGTTCGCCCTGGGTCGTGCGTACTTTGTGCTTCCTGCTGCTCATGCGGCCCGAGGCTCGACGCCTTCCTTCTTGAACAGGTCGCGGAAGACGGGATAGATCTGTGCCGCCTCGGTCGCCTTGCGCATCGCGAACTGCGGCGCCACGCCGACCAGTTGCGAGTATTCCTGCCAAAGATTCTGCTCCTCCTCGGCCACCTGCACATAGGCGAAGTAGCGCGTCAGCGGCAGGATCTTTTCGGCCAGCAACTCGCGGCAGCGACCCGAGTCGTGGTGCCAGTTGTCGCCGTCGCTGGCCTGCGCACCATAGATGTTCCACTCGCTCGGGTTGTAGCGCGCGCGAATCACTTCCTCCATCAGCACCAGCGCCGAAGACACGACCGTGCCACCGGTCTCGGTGGCGTGGAAGAAGTTCTGCTCGTCGACTTCGGCCGCCTGCGTGTGGTGACGGATGAAGACGATGTCGATCTTGTCGTAATGCCGGGTCAGGAACAGGTAGAGCAGGATGAAGAAGCGTTTGGCCAGATCCTTTCTGCCCTCGTCCATCGAGCCCGACACGTCCATCAGGCAGAACATCACCGCCCGCGAGGTCGGCACCGGGACGCGCACGCGGTTGCGAAAGCGCAGATCGATCGGGTCGAGGAAGGGAATGCGGCCGACGCGCGCACGCAACTCGGCGATGCGGGCCTCGAGCGCGTTGATCTTGATGCGCGAAGGTGCGTCGCCGACCGGAGCGGCCCGCAGCAGCGCCTCGAGTTCCTCTTCGAGCTCGCGCAACTCGCGCCGGGCATCGGCACCGATGGCGATGCGCCGGCCGATCGCGCCGCGCATCGAACGCACGATGTGCAGGTTGGTCGGTGTGCCGTCGCTGACGAAACCGGCGCGCTGACTCTTCCACTCGGGCATCTCGGCCAACTGCGTGCGGACCAGGTGCGGCAGCGCCAGGTCCTCGAAGAAGACCTGCATGAATTCTTCCTTGGACAGGGTGAAGATGAAGTCGTCCTCACCTTCGCCCGAATCGCTGGCCTGGCCCTTGCCCTTGCCGCCTTCGCCGCCCTTGGGCCGCTCGATGCGGTCGCCGCGAACGTACTCCTTGTTGCCCGGATGGACGGTCTCGCGTGTGCCGCCCTGGCCGTGGTGGAACACCGGCTCGGAGATGTCCTTCTTCGGGATCGTCACATCCTCAGAGCGTTCGATGTCGCGGATCCCACGGCCGTCGATCGCGCGCTTGACCGCGTCGCGAATCTGCGCCTTGTAGCGGCGCAGGAATCGCTCGCGGTTGCCGATCGATTTGTTCTTGCCGGAGAGCCGCCGATCGATGATGGACTGCAGCACCGGTTCTCCCTCAGCTCGACTTGCGCACCCGCAGGTACCACTCGCAGAGCAGGCGCACTTGCTTGGCGGTATAGCCCTTGTCGACCATGCGGGTGACGAAGTCTTCGTGCTTCTTGGCCTCGTCGGCGCTGGCCTTGGCATTGAAGCTGATCACCGGCAGCAGCTCTTCGGTGTTGGAGAACATCTTCTTCTCGATCACCGTGCGCAGCTTCTCGTAGCTGGTCCAGACCGGGTTGTTGCCGTGGTTGTTGGCACGCGCACGCAGCACGAAGTTGACGATCTCGTTGCGGAAGTCCTTCGGATTGGCAATGCCGGCGGGCTTCTCGATCTTCTCCAATTCGCCGTTCAGGGCCCCGCGGTCGAACACCTCGCCGGTGTCGGTGTCGCGGTACTCGTGATCCTGGATCCAGTAGTCGGCATAAGTGACGTAGCGGTCGAAGATGTTCTGCCCGTACTCGCTGTAGCTCTCCAGGTAGGCCGTCTGAATCTCCTTGCCGATGAACTCGGCATAGCGCGTGGCCAGGTGCTCCTTGATGAAGCCGAGGTACTTCTCCTCGAGCTCCTTCGGGAACTGCTCGCGCTCGATCTGCTGCTCCAGCACGTACATCAGGTGCACCGGATTGGCCGCCACTTCCTGGCTGTCGAAGTTGAAGACCTTGGAGATGATCTTGAACGCGAAGCGCGTCGAGATGCCGCTCATGCCCTCGTCGACGCCGGCGTAGTCGCGATATTCCTGGTAGCTCTTGGCGCGCGGGTCGGTGTCCTTCAGGTTCTCGCCGTCGTAGACCAGCATCTTCGAAAACAGCGACGAGTTCTCCGGCTCCTTCAGGCGTGTCAGCACCGCGAACTGGCTCATCATCTTCAGCGTACCCGGCGCGCACTTGGCCGCGGCCAGCGACGAATTGCGAATCAGCTTCTCGTAGATCTTGACCTCCTCGGACACGCGCAGGCAGTACGGCACCTTGACGATGTAGATGCGATCCAGGAAGGCCTCGTTGTTCTTGTTGTTGCGGAAAGCCTTCCATTCGCTTTCGTTGCTGTGCGCCAGCACGATGCCGTCGAAGGGGATCGCACCAAAGCCCTCGGTGCCCTTGTAGTTGTTCTCCTGCGTGGCCGTCAGCAGCGGATGCAGCACCTTGATCGGCGCCTTGAACATCTCGACGAATTCGAGCAGGCCCTGGTTCGACAGGCACAAGCCGCCGGAGTAGCTGTAGGCGTCGGGGTCGTCCTGCGCGTAGGTTTCGAGCTTGCGGATGTCGACCTTGCCGACCAGCGAACTGATGTCCTGGTTGTTCTCGTCACCCGGCTCGGTCTTGCTGATGCCGATCTGCTTCAGGATCGACGGGTGGCGCTTGACGACCTTGAACTTGCGGATGTCGCCACCGAACTCTTCCAGCCGCTTGACCGCCCATGGCGACAGGATCCGGTTCAAGTAGCGCCGCGGAATGCCGTACTCTTTCTCCAGGATCGGCCCGTCTTCGACCAGGTCGAACAGGCCTAGCGGCGACTCGTTGACCGGCGAACCTTTGATGGCGTAGAACGGCACGTCCTGCATCAGTTGCTTGAGCCTTTCGGCGATTGAACTCTTGCCGCCGCCGACGGGCCCCAGCAGGTACAGGATCTGCTTCTTCTCCTCCAGCCCTTGCGCCGCGTGACGGAAGTAGGACACCACCTGTTCGATGGCGTCCTCCATGCCGTAGAACTCAGCGAACGCCGGGTAGATCTTGATGACCTTGTTGGCGAAGATGCGCGACAGCCGGGGCTCGTTGCGCGTGTCGACCATCTGCGGCTCGCCGATGGCCTTGAGCATGCGTTCGGGCGCGGTGGCGTAGGCCAGCGGGTTGCGCTTGCACTCGGCGAGGAAGTCCTCCAGCGACAACTCCTCTTCGCGAGTGCGCTCGTAGCGCGCGGCGTAGCTCTTGATCACGTCCATGTACCGACCTCCTTGGAAGGGCTCGAAACCCGCAAGTGGGTGACTTGCGGATACCTGGGAAGTTCTGATGCAGTCCCGGCTTTGCGGGCCCGGGCGGCATCAGAGCTTTCCGATCCAGGAGCACATGGTGTGCACACTATATTGAACGCAGCATCGCGCAGCCGGTCTTGACCAATGCCTTGAGGTGTAGCACTTTTCGCCCACATTTCACGCCACGGGCCACGCGTCGTGCCTCAACGTACCACAACGTCGTTTGGCTGACGCGATGCGTGTTGTTTGTAGTGCGCCGCTCCACGGCTGGCAAGCACCTTTTCATGTGCTGTTGTGCACAGCACATTGAGCGCGTCGCAATGCGACAAGTTCCGTCCCGCCCGGGTCAGGCGGCGAGTGTCGCCACCACGCCGCGTTCGCGCAGGCTTTGCAGCAGCGGCGCCAGCGCTGCAACCAGGCGCGGCTCGCCGGCCAGGTCACCGAACACCGGTGCAAAGCACGTCAGGTATTCGGCACGCACGCGGGCGTCGGGCAAGGCCTGGCCCTCGTGCACCCGCGCTTGAAGGGTCGCCGCCAACGGGTCGTCGATCGGGTAGTGGTTGCCGGCCTCGTCGTGACCTCGCAAGAAGTGCAGCCAGCCGGCCAGGGCCAGGGCCAGGTGTGCGATCGACGCACCGGCCGCGAGACGGTCGCGCACGGTGGCGAGCAGGCGCTGCGGGATCTTCTGCGAGCCGTCCATCGCGATCTGGGCACAGCAGTGCGCGAGCGCAGGGTTGGCAAAGCGCAGCAGCAAGCGCTCACGGTATTGGGGCGGGACCGTGAGGCCGGTCAGCGTCGGCTCGACCTCGCTTTGCAGCATCGCATCGATGAAGCGGTGCAACGTGGGTTGGCCGATTGCCACATCGACCGTGGCCCAACCGGCGACGACGCCCAGGTAAGCCAAAGCCGAGTGCGCCCCGTTGACCATGCGCAGCTTCAGGCGCTCCCAGGCCGCCACGTCGGCGGCCGCAGCCACGAAGCGCGCGCCCGGCCATTCGGGACGACCGGCTGCGAAGCGATCCTCGAGCACCCAGTCGATGAATGGCTCGGCCACCACCGGCCAGGCATCGTGCAGGCCCAATGCCTGGTCGACGCGCTCGCGGTCGGCGTCGGTCGTGCGCGGCACGATGCGGTCGACCATGCTGCACGGGAATGTGCAGTTCGCCTCGATCCAGTCGGCCAAGCCGGCTTGTCCCAGGGCTTGCGCAAACGCCAGCACCAGGCCGCGAAGCACGCGGCCGTTGGCCGGTAGGTTGTCGAGTGAGAGCAGTGCCAGGCCGCCGAGCCCGCTGGCGCGGCGCTGCGCCAGGCCGTGCACGATGAAGCCGACGGCACTGACCGGATCGCCGTGCGTGAGGTCGTGAGCGATGTCCGGGTGCCCGAGCCGCAGCGCGCCCGTCGCCGGGTCGTGGCAATAGCCCTTCTCGGTGATGGTCAGGCTGACGATGCGGGTCGTGGGTGAGGCCAGTCGCCGCAACAACGCAGCCGGGTCTTCGGGCGCGACCAGCATTTCGCGCAGGCCGCCGATGACGCGCAGGCGCTGGCGTGGCGCACCGTGCTCGTCGGCATCGCGCAGCGCCAGCGTGTAAAGGCCCCGCTGCGGCGTCAACGCGTCGCGCGTGTCGGCGTGGCGCAAGGACACGCCGCAAAGGCCCCAGTCCCGGTTGGACCCCGGGCCGCTGCAATCGAGCGCATCGTCGTTGTAGACCGCGAGGTGCGCACGCATGAAGGCGCCGAGCCCGAGGTGGACGATTCCCACCGGCAGCGCGTCGCGGTCGAATCGCGGGCACTGGACGGAAGCCGGCAGCGTGGCGACATGCGAAGGGTCGAGGCGAACCGGACTCATCCTTGGCATCCCGCGGGGCCTGCCGGCGTGAAGCTCGATCCGGCCAGCCCGGCCCACGCGCCCGCCGCCGTGCCGACCTGCATGCGCGGCACAGGAGCGTCGACGACGCGCATCGACAACTGCGCCTCGGCGCGCAGCTCGCGGCCGTGCACCGAGGCAGCGAGCGACGGCATCCCACCGCCAAAGTCGATTTGCAGTTGCTGGTAGCGCTGCGTGACATCGAACACCTGCCCGCCCGAGCCGCACCATTTGCCCTGCAGCGCAGCCGGCACCGTCCACAAGTGCAGGCGCGAGTGCTTGTCGAGACCGACGGACTTCTCCGGGACCGCCACCGTCAGGGTGCGGTCGGGCAACCAGTCGCCCAGATCCCAGTCGTGCGAAACGATGCGTGTGCCCGGTTTCAGGGCCAGCAGTTTGGGGCGCAATTGCAGATTGACCTCGGGCAGCAGGTACATCGTGATCACCGTCGCGCGCGCCAGGTCGGTGGCGAACAGGTCCTGAACGAGAAACTCGGCCCGCTCGGCGACGCCGGCGCGGCGCGCGTTTGCCAGGCTGCGCTCGACCAGCGCCGGGACAATCTCGACGCCCAACCCGCGCGCGCCGTGCAAACGGGCCGCCGCGATGACGATACGGCCATCGCCCGAACCCAGGTCGATCACGAAGTCATTCGGCCCGACCTCAGCCAGGCGCAGCATTTCGCGCGTGACGTGATCGGGCGTGACGACGAAGGGCACGTCCTCACCCTGGGCCTGCGCCGCAGCGGCCCAGAGGCAGAGGGCCGCGAGCAGGACGGGCTTCACCAGTGCCACAGGGTGCCGTCGTGCTGCAGGCGGTTCACCGGCAGGTAGGCGCGCTGGTACGGGTACTTCGCCGCCAACGCCTCGTCGATCTCGACGCCATGGCCCGGCACCTCGCCGGGGTGCATAAAGCCGGCGTCGAAGGTGTAGGCGTGCGGAAACACCGCGTCGGTCGCCTCGCCGTGCGGCATCAACTCCTGGATGCCGAAGTTGGGCACCCAAAGATCGAAATGCAGCGCCGCGCCCATGCACACCGGTGACAGATCGGTCGCGCCGTGGCAGCCGGTGCGCACCTGGTACAGCGAGGCCAGGTCGGCGATGCGGCGCAGGTGCGTGATGCCGCCGGCATGCACGACGGTGGTGCGGATGTAGTCGATCAACTGGTTCTCGATCAGCTCCTTGCAGTCCCAGATGGTGTTGAAGATCTCGCCCACCGCCAGCGGCGTGGTGGTGTGCTGGCGGATCAGGCGAAAGGCGTCCTGGTTCTCGGCCGGCGTGGCGTCTTCCATCCAGAACAGGCGCGCGGGTTCGAGTTCCTTGCCCAGCCGCGCGGCCTCGATCGGCGTCAGTCGGTGGTGGACGTCGTGCAGCAGGTGGATGTCGGGCCCGACCGCGGCGCGCACCGCCTCGAACAGCTTGGGCGTGTGGCGCAAGTACTTGCCGGTGTCCCAGTCGTGCTCGCTCGGCAGGCCCGCGTCGGCCGGCTCGTAGGGCTGGGTGCCACGCGCCACGCCATAGACCTTTTCCAGGCCCGGCACGCCGCTCTGCGCGCGGATGGCCTGATAGCCCGCCGCCTTGAAGCGCAGCACTTCGTCGACGGTGTGCTCGATGTCGCGTCCGTTGGCGTGGCCGTAGACCAGCACGCGCGTCCGGCTCGCGCCCCCGAGCAGCTGGTACAGCGGCAGGCCCGCGGCCTTGGCCTTCAGGTCCCACAGCGCGGTGTCGACGGCGGCGATCGCGCTCATCGTCACCGGCCCGCGGCGCCAGTACGCGCCGCGGTAGAGGTACTGCCAGATGTCTTCGATCCGGTGCGCGTCGCGGCCGATCAGGCACGGGATCACGTGGTCGTTGAGGTAGCTGGCGACCGCCAGTTCACGACCGTTGAGCGTCGCGTCGCCGAGGCCGGTCAGGCCCTGGTCGGTCTCGATCTTCAGGGTCACGAAGTTGCGGCCGGGGCAGCAGACGATGACCTTGGCGGCGGTGATCTTCACGGCGACAACCCTCTTGCTTGCGCGGATAAACATTGCTGGGTACAAAGTGCGAACCGAACCGCACGCCGGAGACCCGCATGTCGCCCACGCCAAAGCGTCTGACCGCCGCCGATTTCGACCCCGAAGTCATCGGCCTGTTCAACCAGTATGTTCACGGGCAGCTCGACCGCCGCGGCTTTCTCGACCGCGCGGCGCGCTTCGCGACCGGTGGCGCCGGCGCGGCCGGATTGCTCGCCGCGCTGAGCCCGAACTTCGCCGCGGCGCAGAAAGTCTCGCCGACCGACGCCCGCATCAAGAACGAACTTGTCGAATTCACTTCGCCGAACGGCAATGGCAAGGCCCGCGCGCTGGTTGTGCGCCCGGCGCAAGCCGCAGGGCCGTTGCCCGCGGTGGTGGTGATTCACGAGAACCGCGGCCTGAACCCGCACATCGAGGACATCGCGCGCCGCCTGGCGCTCGACAACTTCATCGCCGTGGCGCCAGATGCCCTGTTCACGCTGGGCGGCTACCCCGGTGACGAGGAGAAGGCCGCCGCCCTCTTCGCCACGCTCGACCGCGCCAAGACCAGCGAGGACTTCGTCGCCGCGACGCACCTCGCGCGCGCCCTGGGCGGCAGCAATGGCCGCGTCGGCGCGGTGGGCTTCTGTTACGGCGGCGGCGTCGTCAACCTGATCGCCACGAAGGTGCCCGAGCTGCGGGCTGGTGCCGCGTTCTATGGCTCGCCGCCGCCGCTGGACAAGGTCGGCGCGATCAAGGCTGAACTGTTGCACGTGTTCCCCGAACACGACGATCGGCTCAATGCCTCGTGGCCCGCCTACGAGGCGGCACTGAAGGCCGCCGGCGTGCGCTTCGAAGCCCACAAGTACCCCGGCACCTACCACGGCTTCAACAATGACACCACGCCGCGCTTCGACGAGGCGCAGGCGAAGCTGGCGTGGGGGCGGACCTTGGCCCTGTTCAATCGCACCTTGCGCGGTTAGGTGACGCCACCACTGTCCGGGCTGCGCCCGCACGGCCGGACGGCGCATCACATCACAGCCCCCAGTTGCCAAGGCACGAACTCGTTCTGCCCGTAGCCGTGCAACTCGCTCTTGGTCTTGCGGCCCGAGGCGGTCTCTAGCATCAGCTTGAAAATGCGCTCGCCGGCTTCGTCGACCGTCTCGGCGCCGTCGACGATGCCGCCGCAATCGATGTCGATGTCTTCCTGTTGCTTGGTCCAGAGGGCCGTGTTGGTCGAGAGCTTCAGCGACGGGCTCGGCGCACAGCCGTAGGCCGAGCCGCGGCCGGTGGTGAAACAGATCAGGTTGGCCCCGCCGGCGACCTGCCCGGTGGCCGAGACCGGGTCGTACCCCGGCGTGTCCATGTAGACGAAGCCGCGCGCGGTGACGGGCTCGGCGAACTCGACCACGTCGACCAGGTTGGTGGTGCCGCTTTTGGCGATCGCGCCCAGGCTCTTCTCCAGGATCGTGGTCAGGCCGCCGGCCTTGTTGCCGGCCGATGGGTTGTTGTCCATCGACATGCCGTTGCGCTGGGTGTACTGCTCCCACCAGGCAATGCGGGCCAGCAGCTTGTCGGCCACCGCCCGGCTCACCGCGCGCCGCGTCAACAGGTGCTCGCCGCCGTAGATCTCGGGCGTTTCGGACAGGACCGCCGCGCCGCCGTGGCGCACCAGGCGGTCGACCGCCGAGCCGAGCGCGGGGTTGGCGCTGATGCCCGAGTAACCGTCGCTGCCGCCGCATTGCAGGCCGACGGTGAGGTGGCTGGCCGGCACCGGCTGGCGCCTGACGCGATTGGCTTCGGGCAGCAACTGGTTGATGAGTTCGACACCGCGGGCGACGGTCTTGGCCGTGCCGCCGGTGTCCTGGATATTGAACGTCACCAGGCGCGCGCCTTCCTGCAGCCCTTCCTGCGCGATCAGGCCCTGGATCTGGTTCGTCTCGCAGCCCAGCCCGACCACCAGCACGGCGGCGAAATTCGGGTGCTTGGCGTACCCGCCGAGCGTGCGGCGCAGCACGCGCAGCTCTTCGCCTTCGCTGTCGGTGGCGCAGCCCATGCCATGGGTCAGCGCGACGATGCCGTCGACATTCGGGTAGGCGGCCAGCGCCTCGGGGTGGATGTCGCGGCGGAACCGGTCGGCGATCGCGCGGGCGGCGGTGGCCGAGCAGTTCACGCTGGTCAGCACGCCGATGTAGTTGCGCGTGGCCACCCGGCCATCGGCGCGGACGATGCCGTCGAA
This sequence comes from uncultured beta proteobacterium, assembly GCA_963779435.1. GTDB lineage: Bacteria > Pseudomonadota > Gammaproteobacteria > Burkholderiales > Burkholderiaceae_C > CADEEN01. The sequence continues at coordinate 89,190 of CAVZYL010000008.1, forward strand.
CGTGGCGGGCTGTTGTGCGTAGGCTGTCGGGTGGGTGCCCGCGCCGGGCTCGTGGCGGCGGGCGAAATCGGCGAAGGCCAGGTTGTGCGTGTGCACATGCTGGCCAGGGGTGATGGCCTGCGTGGCGTGGCCGATGATTTGGTTGTAGCGGCGCACCGCATCGCCCTGGCGAATAGCCTGGGTCGCCACCTTGTGTCCGGGCGGCACCAGGCCGGCGATGGTGATGCCCTCGGCGGCGATCGGCGTGCCGCCAAGCAACTGGCGGCGCGCGATGACGACGTTGTCGGCAGGGTGGATGCGGATGACGGGGTCGGTATTCATGGGGCTCGCCACAAAGGTGAATCAGTTGGTCATGCCACCGTCGGCAATCATCACGCTGCCGGTCGTGAACGCGGCTTCGTCGCTGGCCAGGTAGACCGCCAGCGCGGCAATTTCCTCGGCGCTGCCCAGGCGCCCCATTGGTTGGCGCGCAATGAACATGGCCTTGACCTCGGCCTCGCTCTTGCCGCTGGCCTTGGCCTGGGCGGCGATGCGCTGCGCCAGCGACGGTGAATCCACCGTGCCGGGGCAGATCGCATTGCAGCGGATGCCGCGCGTCATGAAGTCGGCCGCCACGGCCTTGGTCAGGCCGATCACGGCCGCCTTGCTCGCGGCGTAGACGAAGCGGTTGGCCACGCCCTTGACGCTACCGGCCACCGAGGCGATGTTGACGATCGCGCCGCCGCCTTGCGCCAACATGCCGGGCAGAAAGGCGCGAATCGTGCGCGCCATTGAGCGCGCGTTGAGGTTGAAGGCCAGGTCCCAGTCGGCTTCGGTGTAGTCGAGCACGGTGCCGGCGTGGACGATGCCGGCGGCGTTGAACAGCACCTGGATGTCGCCGACCTCGCGCGCCGCGGTGGCGATCGCCTCGGCGTTGGTCGCGTCGAGCACGCGCACGACGGCGCCGCACTCGCGGGCCAGCGAATCGAGCCCGGCGCGGTCGACGTCGGTGGCAATCACCCGGGCGCCTTCGCGGGCGAAGGCCAGCGCCGTGGCGCGACCGATGCCCTGGGCAGCGGCGGTGAGGAAGGCAGTCTTGCCGGAAAGGCGGGCGGACATGGGGATGACTCCTTGGGTTGGGTTCAGCGTATCGTGCAGCGCTCGGCCGCGCGGCGTTCGACTTCGGGCCACTGCCACTCGATGCCCAGGCCCGGAGCGGCGGGCACGATGGCATGGCCATCGACGATGGCCATGCGGTTCGATGCAATGGCGTCGAGCTGCGGGATGTATTCGACCCACGCTGCCGCCGGCGCGGCGCCGGTCAGGCTGACGTGCAGTTCCATCAGGAAGTGCGGGCAGACGGCGAGGTTGAAAGCCTCGGCCAGGTGCGCGACCTTGAGCCAGGGCGTGATGCCGCCGATGCGCGCGACGTCGGGTTGCAGGATGGCCGCCGCGCCCTGATGCACATAGGCCGCGAACTGGCTCGGTGAGTACAGCGACTCACCTACGGCGATCGGTACCTCGCTGGCGGCGGCCAAGCGCGCGTGACCGGCAATATCGTCGGCCGGCAGCGGCTCCTCGAACCAGGCGATGCCGAGCTCAGCGTAGCGCGGTGCGCGACGCAACGCTTCGCCGAGCGTGAAGCATTGATTGGCGTCGACCATGATCTCGAAGCCGTCGCCGACCGCGGCGCGCACGGCGCGGAGCCGCGCCACGTCGTCGCTGACGTGCGGCAGGCCGACCTTGACCTTGGCACCCTTGAAGCCGGCCTCTTTGGCGGCGACGGTTTCGCGCACGATGGTCTCGGTGCTCATGTGCAGCCAGCCGCCCTCGGTGGTGTAGACCGGGATGCGCGACTTGGCGCCACCCGCGGCCAGCCACAACGGCTGGCCGTCGCGGCGGCAGCGCCAATCCCACAGTGCCGTGTCGATGGCGGCCAGGGCCAGGCTGGTGATCGCGCCGACGCTGGTGGCGTGGGTGGCGAACAGCAGCTCGCGCCACAGCGCTTCGATCTCGGCCGGATCGCGGCCGATCAGGCGGGGCGCGAGGTGGTCACGCAGCAGCGCGACGACGCTCGAGCCGCCGGTGCCGATGGTGTAGCTGTAGCCGGTGCCTTGGCTGCCGTCGTCGCAGCTCAGACGCAGCATCGGCGTCTCCTGCGTCACGAAGGACTGGATCGCGTCGCTGCGCGGCACCGGCGGCGGCAGGTCGACGCGCCAGATGTCGATGGCAACGATGCGTGTCATCGCTAGAACCCCATCGTGCGCGGCAGCCAGAGCGAGATCGCCGGCACGTAAGTCAGGACCACCAGGCTGGCCAGCAGCGGCACCAGCCACGGCAGGATGGCCATCGTCGTACGCTCGATACTGAGCTTGGCCACGCGCGCCAGCACGAACAGCACCATGCCCATCGGCGGGTGCAGCAGGCCGATCATCAGGTTCAGCACCATCACCAGGCCGAAGTGGACCGGGTCGACACCGAGCTTGTGCGCGATCGGCATCAGGATCGGCACCAGGATCGTGATTGCGGCGGTCGGCTCCAGGAAGCAGCCGACGAACAGCATCAGCAGGTTGGCCATCAGCAGGAACAGCCAGGGCTGCCTGGTCACCGCCAGCACCCATTCCGCGATCTGCGCCGTGACGCCGGTGGCGGTGAGCATCCAGCCGAAGATCGACGCCGAGGCGACGATGAACATCACCGTGGCCGTGGTCTCGACCGTGTCGAGGCTGACCTTGACGAACATCTTCCAGCTCATCGTGCGGTACCAGGCCAGACCCAGCACCATGGCCCAGACACAGGCCGCGATGGCGCCTTCGGTGGGTGTGAACAGGCCGGTGGTCATGCCGCCGATCAGCAGCACCGGGGTCATGATCGGCAGCACGGCCTGGAAGCGGTAATAGCGGTCGAGTGCAAACAGCACGACGATGGCGCCGAACACCACCGGCTGCGCCGGCAGGCCCGCCTTCTCGACCAGCGCCCAGGTGGCGACCGGCCAGACGATCACCACCAGCAACTCGGTCAGCGCCCGCCCGAGCCGGCTGGCAGAGAACTTGACGTCGCCGCCCCAGCCGTTCTTGTGCGCGTAATAGGCCACCGTGAGCATCATCAGCACGGCCATCAGCACACCGGGCAGGATGCCGGCCAGAAACAAGGCGCCGACCGAGACGTTGGCCATCATGGCGTAGATCACGAACGGCAGCGAGGGCGGGATGATCGGCCCCAGCGTGGCCGAGGCCGCCGTCACGCCGACCGCAAACTCGAGCTCGTAGCCGTGGTCCTTCATGGCCTTGATCTCGATCGTGCCCAGGCCCGCGGCATCGGCGATCGCCGTCCCGCTCATGCCGGCGAAGATCACCGAGCCGACGATGTTGACGTGGCCCAGCCCGCCCTTCATCCAGCCAACCAGGGCGAGCGCGAAGTTGTAGATGCGGTTGGTGATGCCGGCGTTGTTCATCAGGTTGCCGGCCATGATGAAGAACGGCACCGCCAGCAGAGGGAAGCTGTCGATGCCGCCGATCATGCGGTGGATCACGGCAAAGCCCGGCAAGTCGCCACTGATCAGGATATAGATCAGCGACGAGCCGGACATCGCGATGGCCACCGGCAGGCCACTGGCCATCAGGAACAGGAACAGGATCTTGAGCATCTCAGTTTTCCATGCTGGCGATCGCTATCCAGGAATCACGATGCGTTGCCTTGCCAAGCAACCGCTGCGGACCTGGCTTTGCCGGTCCGCAAGCGGTGCCCCCTCGAGGGGGAGCGGCGAAGCCGCTACGGGGGTGATTCATTTCAGCGGTCTTCCATCGTCGACTCGGGTCGCTCGAGCACGGAGTAGCCGCGCCGCCAGTGAATGCGCGCGACCCACACCGAACGCAGCGCCATGATCACGAAACCGAACAGCACCACGCCATAGACGATGTTCATCGGCAGATCGATGATGGTCATCTGGTAGTTGCCCATTTTCTGCATCATCTGCGCCGTGAATACGCTCATCGAGGCGAAGAAGGCGATGCGCAGCAGATCAACCGCGGTCGCCAGCCCGCGCGCCAGCTTGCGGCCCAGGTAGCGGTAGATCAGATCGACCTGGATGTGGTTGTTCTTGGTCACGCCGATCGACGCGCCGACGAAGACGGTGCCGATCAGCAGGTAGCGCGCGATTTCTTCGGTCCAGGAAGCCGAGTTGTTGAGCGCATAGCGTGTGAAGAACTGATAGAACACGACGCCGCCGAGGGCCCAATACAGCGCCAGGGCGAGCCATGCCTCGGTGTGCGTGTGCGACAAGTCCACGGCATCGTCGGTGGCGTGGAACTCGCCGTCATCGCCCATCACCTGGGGCAGGGCATCGATGTCCATCGCCGACGGCCTACTTGATGGCCACGATGCGGTCGTAGTCCTTCTTGTCAAAGCCCATCGACTCGACGCTCTTGGTCTTCAGCACCGCGTCGACGAAGCTTTGCCGGTTGACCTGGTGCACGGTGATGCCCTTCTTCTTGAACTCGTCGACCAGTTCGCTCTCGCGCTGCTTGATCTGCGCGCTGGCGCGCGCAGCGGCTTCGAGCGCGACCTCGGAGAAGATCTTCTTCTCGGCGTCGGTGAGCTTGTTCCAGACATGCGGCGCAACCTGCGTGGTCAGACCATCGACGATGTGGCCGGTCATCATGATGTGCTTCTGCACCTCGTAGAACTTCTTCGCCTCGATGGTCGTCAGCGGGTTCTCCTGCGCATCGACGGTGCCGTTCTGCAGCGCCAGGTAGACCTCGGCAAAGGCGATCGGGGTGGCGTTGGCGCCGCAGGACTCGGGCGTGGCGCGGTAGGCCGGCACGTCTGGCACGCGGATCTTCAGGCCCTTCATGCCGGCGCAGTCGGTGAAAGGCTTGTTGCTGGTGGTCTGGCGTGCGCCGTAGTAGGTGTAGGCCAGGATCTGAATGCCCGTCTTCTCGCGGAAGCCGTCGATCATTTCCTTGAACACCGCGCTCTTGCTGTAGGCCAGCAGATGTTCGCCGTCACGGAAGATGAACGGGTAGTAGGCGATGCCCAGCCGCGGATAACTGCGCGCGGCGAAGCTCGGGCCGCTGATGATCATGTCCACCGTGCCGAGCTGCATGCCCTGGTTGATGTCGGTCTCCTTGCCCAGCGAACTGGCGGGGAAGACCTGGATCTCGAACTTGCCGTTGGTACGCTTCTTGATTTCTTCGGCGGCCCATACCGACTGCGTGTGGTACGGCTCGCTGGTTTCATATACATGAGCCCACTTCAACTTGGTCTGCGCCGCCACGGGCATCACGATTGCCACCACAGCGGCGGCCAGCAGGGTCTTCAACAACATGCGCTTCATCTCTCGTCTCCTGTCGTCAGTGAATAAGGGTTGAGTCCGTCCATCTTCCGCCCAACCCGTATCGGCTGGGCCCGTCGAAACCGTGGCGCGGCTGCGG
>CAVZYL010000009.1:0-28459 GCA_963779435.1 uncultured beta proteobacterium
TGCATCGGCTTCAAGGTGCCCTGGTTGATGCGGCCGATCCCGATGCGCCCGACATAGGTCGAGTAGTCAAGCGAGCAGATCTGCAGTTGCAGCGGCGCGTTGGGCGAGCCCTCGTGCGCCGGCACATGTTCGAGCATGGCATCGAACATCGGCGCCAGGTCCTTGCCGACCACGCCCTGCTCAAGCGACGCCCAGCCGTTCAGGCCGGACGCGAAGATGACCGGAAAGTCGAGTTGGGCTTCGCTGGCGTGCAGCTTGTCGAACAGATCGAAGGTCGCGTTGATCACGTAGTCGGGACGCGCGCCAGGGCGGTCGACCTTGTTCACCACGACGATGGGCTTGAGGCCCAGGGCCAGCGCCTTGCGGGTCACGAAGCGCGTCTGCGGCATCGGGCCCTCGACGGCGTCGACCAGCAGCAGCACGCTGTCGACCATCGACAGCACGCGTTCGACCTCGCCGCCGAAGTCGGCGTGGCCGGGCGTGTCGACGATGTTGATGTGGGTGCCCTTCCACTCGATGGCGCAGTTCTTGGCCAGGATCGTGATCCCGCGCTCGCGCTCGAGGTCGTTGCTGTCCATCACGCGCTCGGCCACCTTCTCGTTGTCACGGAAGGTGCCGCTCTGGCGCAGCAGCTGGTCGACCAGGGTGGTCTTGCCGTGGTCGACGTGGGCGATGATGGCGATGTTGCGGATCGGACGGGTCATGTCGTGGCTTTCAGGAATCGAGCAGGCCCTGCAACTCGGCAGGGCTGAGAAGACGGTCGGGAATCAGTTCGCCGGCGCAGATATGGGCTGCGCCGAGCAGCGCCCTGGGCTCGGGCCCGTAGACGCGCACACGGTCGTTGTCGGGCGCGTCGACGCGCCGGCGCAAACCGGTCAGAAAGCGCCCGGCCTCGTCGGCGGCCAGGCGCAGCATGGTCCAGTCGGCAAGCAGCACGTCGAGCGGCAACAGCCGGGCGTCGCGCTCGCTCTCGTCCAGTGCGGCCAGCTCCTCGAGCGTGATCGCATCCTCGATGCGCAGCGCACCGCTGCCGGTGCGGCGCAGTGCCGCCAGGTGCGCGCCGCAGCCGAGCGCCTCGCCGATCGCTTCGGCCAGGGTGCGGATGTAGGTACCCTTGCTGCAGACGACATCGAGCACCAGTGCCTGCGCTTGCCAGTCGACGACATCGAGACGGTGGATGACGATGCTGCGTTCGGCGCGCTCGACGTCGATTCCGAGCCGCGCGTATTCGTACAGCGCGCGGCCTTCGTGCTTGAGCGCCGAGTGCATCGGCGGAAGCTGCGCCAGCGGACCGGTAAAGCGCAGGCAGGCGGCATCGACGTCGGCGCGGGTCAGCGTGACCGGCCGCTCCTGCAGCAGCGAACCCTCGAGATCACCGGTCGTGGTCGTCTGGCCCAGGGTCAAGGTTGCGCTATAGCGCTTGTCGGCGTCCAGGCTGGTCTGCGCGAACTTGGTCGCCGCGCCGAAGCACAGGGGCAACAGGCCCGACGCGAGCGGGTCGAGCGTGCCGGTGTGACCCGCCTTCTCGGCGCGCAGCAAGCGCTTGGCCTTCTGCAATGCATCGTTGCTCGACAGGCCGAACGGCTTGTCGAGCAGCAGCACGCCGTGCACGGCTCGCCGGGGCGTTCGAGGACGCTGGATCATCACTCCTCCAGGGCCCGCGTCGCATTGGCCCGCGCGATCAGTTCCGACAATTCGGCCGCACGCTCGATGGTGCGGTCGAACTGGAAGTGCAGTGTCGGCACGGTGTGGATCTGCAGCCGCTTGAACAAACCATTGCGCACGAAGCCCGCGGCTTCGTTGAGCGCTGTCTCACACTCGGCCGTGTCGCCGACCAGCAGCGAGAACCGCACCGTGGCGTGGGCGTAGTCGGGCGTGATGTCGACGCCGGTGATCGTGACCATGCCGATGCGCGGGTCCTTCAGCTCGCGGATCAGCCCGGCCACGTCGCGCTGGATCTGGTCGGCGACGCGAAAGCTACGGTTGGGAATGGCTTTTTTGTGGCGTGACATGGTGGGGTGCCTCGGAAAGAACAAACCCCGCCGACTTTGCAGTGGGCGGGGTTGGCTCGGGTGAGACGAACTCCGCACTACAAGGTGCGTGCAACTTCCTTGACTTCGAAGAACTCGAGCTGGTCGCCGGCGACGATGTCGTTGTAGTTCTTCAGCTTGATACCGCACTCGAAGCCCTCCTTGACTTCGCGCACGTCGTCCTTCATGCGTTTGAGCGACTCGACTTCGCCGGTGTAGACCACCACGTTGTCGCGCAGCAGGCGGAAGCGCGCATTGCGCGTGACATGGCCGGCGGTGACCATGCTTCCGGCCACGGTGCCGATCTTGCTGGCCACGAACACGGTGCGGATCTCGGCCGTACCGATGACCTCTTCCTTCTGCTCTGGCGCCAGCATGCCCGTCATGGCCGCCTTCATCTCGTCGACCGCGTCGTAGATGATGTTGTAGTAGCGGATATCGACGCCGTTGCCCTCGGCGAGCTTTCTGGCGTTGGCGTCGGCGCGGACGTTGAAGCCGACGATGACCGCCTTGGAGGCGATCGCCAGGTTGATGTCGCTTTCGCTGATGCCGCCGACGGCCGCGTGCACGACCTGCACCTTGACCTCGTCGGTCGAGAGCTTGACGCAGCGACTGCGCCAGCGCTTCCTGCGAGCCCTGCACGTCGGCCTTGATGATCAGCGACAGGGTCTGCGCCGCGCCCGGACCCATGGTGTCGAAAACGTTCTCGAGCTTGGCTGCCTGCTGCTTGGCCAGCTTGACGTCACGGTACTTGCCCTGACGGAAGGTGGCGATCTCGCGTGCACGGCGCTCGTCGGACAGGACCATGAACTCGTCGCCGGCGCGCGGCACCTCGGTCAGGCCCTGGATCTCGACCGGCAGCGACGGCCCGGCCTCGGCAATCGCCTTGCCGTCCTCGTCGAGCATCGCGCGCACCCGGCCGTAGCTCGAGCCGGCGAGCACCACGTCGCCGCGCTTCAAGGTACCCGACTGGATCAGCACCGTGGCCACCGGGCCGCGGCCCTTGTCGAGCTGAGCTTCGATGACCAGGCCCTTGGCCATCGCCTCGCGCGGCGCGTTGAGTTCGAGCACTTCGGCCTGCAGCAGCACCTGCTCGAGCAGCGTGTCGATGCCCTGGCCGGTCTTGGCCGAGACCGCCACGAACGGCGAATCGCCGCCGAAGTCCTCGGGAACGACTTGCTCGGCCACCAGTTCGCTCTTCAGGCGCTCGATGTTGGCATCGGGCTTGTCGATCTTGTTCATCGCCACGACGATGGGCACGCCCGCCGCCTTGGCGTGGGCGATGGCCTCCTTGGTCTGCGGCATCACGCCGTCGTCGGCTGCCACCACCAGGATCACGATGTCGGTGGCCTTGGCGCCGCGTGCGCGCATCGCAGTGAACGCGGCGTGGCCCGGAGTGTCGAGGAAGGTGATCATGCCGCGCGGCGTCTGCACGTGATAGGCGCCGATGTGCTGCGTGATGCCGCCCGCCTCGCCGGCCGCCACGCGGCGGCTGCGGATGTAGTCGAGCAGCGAGGTCTTGCCGTGGTCGACGTGACCCATCACGGTCACGACCGGCGCGCGCGGCAATTCCGGGGCCGTCGATGCGGCCTCTTCTTCGGCGGTAAAGGCTTCCGGATCGTCGAGCTTGGCCGCGAACGCCTTGTGGCCCATCTCCTCGACCAGGATCATCGCCGTCTCCTGGTCCAGCGACTGGTTGATGGTGACCATCTGGCCCAGCTTCATCAACTGCTTGACGACCTCGCTGGCCTTGACGCTCATCTTGTGCGCCAGGTCGGCGACCGTGATCGTCTCCGGCACATGGACTTCCTGGGCCACCGCTTCGGTTGGGGCGACAAAGGTCGAGCCGTTGCCATCACTGCGATCGCCGCGACCACGCCCGCCCTTGGGCGCACGCCAACCCGGGCGAGAACCGCCGCCGGTGTCGCCACGTGTCTTCAGCGCGCGCTTCTTGGCCGCGTCGTCGGCCCAGCTCGACGACAGCTTCTCGGACTTGACTGACTTCTTGTCGCCAGGCTTGGCTGCGCCCGCCGCAGCGGGGGCGCCCGGCCGGGTGGCCGGCTTGTGGATCGTGCCCTTGATGCCGGCCGGGTCGACCACCGGTTTGGCCTCTTCGGGCTTCTTCGCCAACATCACCTTCTTCGGCGCATTCATCATCGCGCGAATCGCGGCGGCTTCGGTCTCCGCCACCTTGCGCCGGCGCTCGAGGTCGGTCAGTCGGGTCTTCTCGGCGGCCTCGGTCTCGGCAGCCTTGACCACCCGCAGTGCCGGCTTGGCCGGCTCGGCCGCAGGTGCTGCGGTTGCGGCAGGGGCCGCCTTCGCCTTCGGTTGGGCCGAGGGTGTACCGGCGGCCAATTCGCTGGCCGCCTTGGCCACCGCGGCCTGTGCCCGCGCTTCGGCGGCATCGCGGTCGCGCTGTTCCTGCTCCTCGCGCTGGCGGCGCTTTTCGGCCAGTTCTTCTTCCTGGCGGCGCAGCAACTCGGCATGCTGGCGGGCCTCGTCGGCACGTCGCGCGAGCTCAGCCTCGTCGATCACCGGGGCGACCGGCACCGCAGGCTCGTCGGCCGCCGGCGCGTCGTCGCGCTTGACGAACGTGCGCTTCTTGCGCACCTCGACCTGGATCGTGCGCGCCTTGCCCGACGCGTCGGCCTGCTTGATCTCGCTGGTGCTCTTGCGCGTGATGCTGATCTTCTTGCGCTCACCACTGGCCGCGTTGCCGTGGCTGGTGCGAAGGAAGTCCAGCAGGCGCGCCTTGTCGGCATCGGTCAACGCGTCGTCGGCCGACTTCTTGGCAACGCCAGCCGATTGCAGCTGGTCGAGCAGCGTGGCGGCCGGGCGGTTCAGCTCGGCGGCAAGTTGTGCGACGGTGGTCACAGCCATTGTGCGATTCCTCGGTGGGCCTGCGGCGCGCTGCTGGGGGTGGTGTTCAGAGTGCTCAATCGTTGAACCAGTGGGCGCGCGCCTGCATGATCAAAGTCTTGGCCTGCTCGTCGTCGATGCCGGTCATCTCGGTCAGTTCGTCGACCGCCAGGTCGGCCAGGTCGTCGCGGGTGTGGATGCCACCCTCGGCGAGCTTGGCGATCAGCTCGGGCGACATGGCCTGGCCCTCGATCACCAGGTCGCGCAGGTCCTGCGACACGGCTTCGACGCTCTCTTCCTTGGCGATCTCCATCGTCAGCAATGCATCCTTGGCACGGGTGCGCAACTCGTTGACAGTGTCTTCGTCGAAACTTTCGATCTCGAGCATTTCCTGCATCGGCACATAGGCCACTTCTTCCAGGCTGGTGAAGCCTTCGGCGATCAGGATCTCGGCCACCTCGGCGTCGACGTCGAGCTTCTCGATGAACAGCTTCCTGACCGTGTCGGACTCCTGCGTGTGCTTTGCGCTGGACTCCTCGGCGGTCATGATGTTGATGCGCCAGCCGGTCAGGTCGGAAGCCAGGCGCACGTTCTGGCCGCCGCGGCCGATGGCGATGGCCAGGTTTTCCTCGTCGACCACCACGTCCATCGCGTGGCGCTCCTCGTCGACCACGATCGACTGCACGTTGGCCGGCGCCAGGGCGCCGATGACGAACTGCGCCGGATCTTCCGACCAGAGCACGATGTCGACCCGCTCGCCGGCCAGCTCATTGGTCACCGCGGTCACCCGCGAGCCCCGTACGCCGACGCAGGTACCGATCGGGTCGACCCGCTTGTCGTACGAGACGACGGCGATCTTGGCGCGCGAACCCGGGTCGCGGGCGCAACTCTTGATCTCGAGCAAGTGCTGCTCGATCTCGGGCACTTCCTGGGCGAACAACTCGATCATGAACCCGGGCGCCGAACGCGACAGCATGATCTGCGGCCCGCGGATGGTGTCGTCGATCCCGCTGATGAAGGCCCGCACACGGTCGCCCGAGCGCAGGTTTTCCTTCGGGATCATCTCGCTGCGCTTGAGCCGGCCCTCGACCCGGCCGCTCTCGACGATGATGTCGCCCTTGTCCAGGCGCTTGACGGTACCGACCATGATCTTCTCGCCCCGCGACATGAAATCGTTGAGCAACTGCTCGCGCTCGGCGTCGCGGATCTTCTGCAGGATCACCTGCTTGGCGGCTTGGGCGCCGATCCGGCCGATGGTCAGTGACTCGACGGGCTCTTCGATGTGGTCGTCGACCTCGATGTCGGCGATCTGCTCCTGGGCCTCGAACAGCAGGATCTCGGCGTCGGGAATCTGCAGCCCGGCCTCGTTGGCGACCACGTGCCAGCGGCGGAAGGTTTCGTAGTCGCCGGTCTCGCGGTCGACGGCGACGCGGATGTCGACCTCACCGCCCTGCAGCTTCTTGGTCGCCGAAGCCAGCGCGGCTTCGACGGCGCCGAACACGACTTCGCGCTCCACGCTCTTCTCGCGCGAGATCGCATCGACCAGCATCAACATTTCGCGGTTCATACTTCGCTCACTCTCCGTCGTGCGCAGCCACCGTCTGCCTCGGCGCGCCTGCTGCAGCCCGGTCAGACTTGGTCTTGCCCTTGAAATCCACCATCGGCACGAGGCGTGCTTCGCGCACCTCGTCCAAAACAAAATCCAGCACCTGGCTTTCCTGGCCCTTGGCCTTGGGCGCCATCTGCAGGCGCCACCCGCCCTCGCGCGGCGCCAGCACGCCTTCGAATTTCTTGCGTCCGGCCAGTGGCAGTTTGAGCGCCAGGGCCACCGTCGCACCGGCGAAGCGCGCGTAGTCAGCCTCGCGCTTGAGCGGCCGGTCCAGCCCCGGCGACGAGACCTCGAGCCGCGTGTAATCGCATTGCTCGACTTCCAGCACGTGCTGCAACTGACGGGTCACGGCTTCGCAGTCATTGACCGTAACGAATTCGCCTTCACCGGTCGGATACGACGCGCCAGGCATACGATCGATATAGACGCGCAGCATTCCGCCTCCCGTGCGTTCGAGGTCCACGAGCTCGTAGCCGAGACCGGCAACGGTGCGTTGGGTGGCGTCCTGCCAGTTCATGCTCGGCGATGGGTGCGTGCGAAAGCGATCAAGCAAAAAAAATGGGCTGGAAGAATCCGCCCATAGGGGTTTTCAGCGAAACGTGGATTGTACTCTGCAAGAGGCGTACCGGCAACAACCGCCATTGCGGGCATGCCAGAATCGGCGCCTTGTTTTGTCCTCTGCTCGGAGCGATTCATGGGTTTCCTGACCGGCAAGAGACTGCTCATCACCGGAGTGCTGAACAACCGTTCCATTGCCTACGGCATCGCCCGTGCCTGCCACCGCGAGGGGGCGGAGCTGGCATTCAGCTACCAGGGTGAGCGCTTCAAGGAACGCATCACCGAATATGCCGCCGAATTCGGCTCCAAGCTGGTGTTCGAGTGCGACGTGGCCGACGACGCCCAGATCGAGCGCCTGTTCGCCGGGCTGGGCACGGCCTGGGACCAATTCGACGGCTTCGTGCACGCCATTGCCTTTGCCCCACGCGAGGCCATCGCCGGCGACTTTCTAGACGGCATGACGCGGGAGAACTTCCGCATCGCGCACGACATCTCGGCCTACAGCTTCCCGGCCATGGCCAAGGCCGCTTTGCCGCGGCTGCGGCCCGGCGCCGCGTTGCTGACGCTGAGCTACCTGGGTGCCGTGCGCTACGTGCCGAACTACAACCTGATGGGCTTGGCCAAGGCGTCGCTGGAAGCCAGCGTGCGATTCCTGGCCCAGAGCCTGGGCGCCCGCGGCGTGCGGGTCAACGGCATCTCGGCCGGGCCGATCAAGACACTGGCCGCGTCGGGAATCAAGGATTTCGGCAAGCTGCAAGCCGAATTCGCCGCCAACGCGCCGATCCGGCGCACGGTGACCATCGACGATGTCGGCAATGCTGCTGCGTTCCTGCTGTCCGACCTGGCCGCCGGCATCAGCGCCGAGATCACCTATGTCGACGGCGGTTTCAGCCAGGTGATGATGGCCGCGCCGGGCTGAGCAGCAGTTGGGCGGCCAGGGCCTCGGCGACCTTGATGCCGTCGACGCCGGCCGACAGGATGCCGCCGGCGTAGCCGGCGCCTTCGCCGGCCGGGTACAGGCCGTTCGACGTTCAGGCTCTGGAAGTCCTCGCCGCGGGTGATGCGCAGCGGTGACGAGGTGCGCGTCTCGACGCCGGTCAGCACCGCGTCGGCCATCGCGAATCCCTTGATCTGGCGCTCGAACGCCGGCAAGGCCTCGCGGATCGCGGCAATCGCGTAATCGGGCAAGCTGGCGTTGCCGGGCTCGGCCAGGTCGGTCATCCGCACGCCCGGCTGGTACGACGGCAGCACGCTGCCGAGCGCCGTGGTCGGCTGGCCCCTGACGAAGTCGCCGACCAACTGGCCCGGGGCCGCATAGTCGCCGCCGCCGAGCGCAAAGGCGCGCGACTCCCAGTGACGCTGGAATGCGATTCCGTCGAGCGGGCTGACCGTGCCCTCGGCCAGGCCGTCCTGCCGATAGTCCTGCGGCTCGATGCCGACGACGATGCCGGCGTTGGCGTTGCGCTCGTTGCGCGAATACTGGCTCATGCCGTTGGTGACCACGCGGTCGGGTTCCGATGTGGCCGCCACCACCGTGCCGCCCGGGCACATGCAAAAGCTGTAGACCGAACGGCCGTTCGCTGCGTGGTGCACCAGCTTGTAATCGGCCGCACCGAGCATCGGGTGGCCGGCAGCCGCGCCGAAGCGCGCACGGTCGATCAGGCCCTGCGGGTGCTCGATGCGAAAGCCGACCGAGAACGGCTTGGCCTCCATGAACACGCCGCGGTCGTACAGCATCTCGAACGTGTCGCGCGCACTGTGGCCCAGCGCCAGCACGACATGGTCAGCACGCAACTCTTCCCCTGAGGCGAGCCGCACGCCGCGCACCGCTCCGGCTTCGATCAGCACATCGACCACGCGTTGCTGGAAGCGGATCTCGCCGCCCAGCGATTCGATCTCGGCTCGCATCTTCTCGACCATGCCGACCAGGCGGAACGTGCCGATGTGCGGCTTGCTGACGAAGAGGATCTCTTCCGGCGCGCCGGCCTTGACGAACTCGGTCAGCACCTTGCGCGACAGGTGCCGCGGGTCCTTGATCTGGCTCTACAGCTTGCCGTCCGAGAAGGTGCCGGCCCCGCCCTCGCCGAACTGCACGTTGGATTCCGGCTCAGCACGCCACGGCGCCACAGGCCCCAGGTGTCCTGGGTGCGCTCGCGCACCGCCTTGCCGCGCTCGAGCACGATGGGCGCGCAGGCCCATCTGGGCCAGGATCAAGGCCGCGAACATGCCGCAAGGGCCGAAGCCGACGACCAGCGGGCGCAGGCGCCCAGCGCCAACGTAGCCGGCGGGCGCGCGGGCAATTAAACGGTAGCTGGTGTCGGGCGCCGGCCGCACATGTGCGTCGCCCGCCCGGCGGGCGAGCAGCGAGGGCTCGTCTGCCACTTCGCAATCGACGGTGTAGATCAACTGGATCGCCGTCTTCTTGCGTGCGTCATAGGCGCGCCGGAAGACGGTGAACTGCAGCAGGTCGACGTCGCCGACGCCGAGCCGCGCCACGATGGCCGCCCGCAATGCCCCCTCGGCATGGCCGAGCGGCAGGCGCAATTCGGTCAGACGCAGCATGCGCTGCGCAGCCGATGGCTGGGCTCAGCCGCCCCTTTTTGGCCGCTTGCCGGGGTTCTTCTTGCTACGCGTGTGCGAGCCGCGCTCCAGGCTGACCTTCTGGCCGTGGCCCGTCGTGAACGCCACGCCAACGGGCGCCGGCGGGCGTGGGGTCGCCTTGCGGTCGGCTTCGGTCTTGATCTTGTTGCCCATGGAAACTCCAGTAGCGTTGAACGGTTATCGAGGCGCGGATTAGGCCACGACCTGGGCGCCGGCCTCAGGCGCGAACGCAATCGACGTAATAGCGCCGGCCGCCGTCGGGCCCGTTCGCGTCGTCTTCGACCAACCCGTGCACGTCGGTGTCGAAGCCCGGGAACCGCTGGTTGAACTCGCGCGTGAAGCGCAGGTAGTCGACGATCTTCTTGTTGAAGCGCTCGCCCGGGATCAGCAGCGGAATGCCCGGCGGGTACGGCGTCAGCAGCGAGGTCGTGATGCGGCCTTCGAGCGCGTCGATGTCGACGCGCTCGGTCTCGCGGTGGGCGATGCGGGCGATAGGCGTCGCTCGGCTTCATCGCCGGTTGCAGGTCCGACAGGTACATCTCGGTCGTCAGGCGGGCGATGTCGCCCTTGGCGTACATCTCGTGGATGCTCTGGCTCAGGTCGCGCAGGCCCATGCGCTCGTACTGCGGGTGCGCGGCGCAGAACTCGGGCAGGATGCGCCACAGCGGCGCGTTCTTGTCGTAGTCGTCCTTGAATTGCTGCAGTGCGGTCAGCAGCGTGTTCCAGCGGCCCTTGGTGATGCCGATCGTGAACATGATGAAGAACGAGTACAGGCCTGTCTTCTCGACGACGACGCCATGCTCGGCCAGGAACTTGGTGACGATCGAAGCCGGGATGCCGGTCTTGGCGAACTTGCCGCTGACGTCCAGTCCGGGCGTGATGACGGTGCTCTTGATCGGATCGAGCATGTTGAAGCCAGGCGCCAGGTCGCCGAAGCCATGCCACTTCTCGTTCGCATTCAGGATCCAATCGTCACGGCTGCCGATGCCCTCGCTGGCCAGCTTCTCCGGGCCCCAGACCTTGAACCACCAGTCGCGCCCGAACTCCTTGTCGACCTTGCGCATCGCGCGGCGGAAGTCGAGTGCCTCGCGGATGCTTTCTTCGACCAGCGCCGTGCCGCCGGGCGCCTCCATCATCGCCGCTGCCACGTCGCACGAGGCGATGATGGCGTACTGCGGTGAGGTCGAGGTGTGCATCAGGTAGGCCTCGTTGAACAGGTGGCGGTCGAGCCGGTTGTTCTGCGAGTCCTGCACCAGCACCTGCGAGGCCTGCGACAGGCCCGCCAGCAGCTTGTGCGTGCTCTGCGTGGCGTAGACCAGCGCGTCCTTGGGCCGTGGCCCGTACTTGCCCATCGCGTGGTACTTGGCGTAGAACGGGTGGAACGCGGCGTGCGGCAGCCAGGCTTCGTCGAAATGCAGGGTGTCGATCCAGCCGTCGAGCTTGGCCTTGATGGTCTCGGTGTTGTAGAGCACGCCGTCGTAGGTGCTCTGCGTCAGCGTCAGGATGCGTGGCTTGACCTGGCTCGCGTCGATGCCGGCCAGCAGCGGGTTGGCGGCGATCTTCTTCCTGATCGCCTCGGGCGAGAACTCGCGGTCGGGGATCGGCCCGATGATGCCGAAATGGTTGCGCGTCGGCGTCAGGAACACCGGCACCGCACCGGTCATGATGATCGAATGCAGGATCGACTTGTGGCAGTTGCGATCCACCACCACCACGTCGCCGGGCGCCACCGTGTGGTGCCAGACCATCTTGTTCGAGGTGCTGGTGCCATTGGTGACGAAGAAGCAGTGGTCGGCGTTGAAGATGCGCGCCGCGTTCTTCTCGCTCTGCGCGATCGGGCCGCTGTGGTCGAGCAACTGGCCGAGTTCCTCGACCGAGTTGCAGACGTCGGCGCGCAGCATGTTCTCGCCGAAGAACTGGTGGAACATTTGGCCGACGGGGCTCTTCAGGAACGCCACGCCACCGCTGTGGCCCGGGCAATGCCAGGAATACGAGCCGTCCTGGGCATATTCCATCAAGGCCTTGAAGAACGGTGGCGCCAGCCCATCGAGGTAGCTCTTGGCCTCGCGGATGATGTGCCGGGCCACGAACTCCGGCGTGTCCTCGAACATGTGGATGAAGCCGTGCAGCTCGCGCAGGATGTCGTTCGGGATGTGCTGCGAAGTGCGCGTTTCGCCGTACAGGTAGATCGGGATGTCGGCGTTCTTGAAGCGGATCTGCTGGATGAATTGGCGCAGGTGCAGCACCGCCGGGTCGAGTTCGGGACCGGGGGTGAACTCCTCGTCGTCGATCGACAGGATGAAGGCCGACGCCCGGCTCTGCTGCTGCGCGAACGAGGTCAAGTCGCCATAGCTGGTGGTGCCAATGACTTCGAAGCCCTCCTTCTCGATCGCCTGCGCCAGTGCACGGATGCCCAGCCCGGAGGTGTTCTCGGAACGGTAGTCTTCGTCGATGATGACGATCGGGAAGTGAAAGCGCTGCATCGTCGTTGCCCCCGTGGGTGGCGCGCAAAGACGCGCAGTGTAGGGCTCGCGCGCGCCGGGCCGCCCCAAATGCGCGATTCCCCCTTGGGGGGACGACGCCGAAGGCGGCTCGGGGGCGAACTCTGCATGCCGATACACTGCGCGCGGACAGCAGGAGCTCGCAATGGATTGGAACGATGCCACCACTTGGTGGATCGCGGCCGGCGTGCTGGTCGCGGCCGAGCTGGCAACGGGCACTTTTTACCTGTTGATGCTCGCTCTGGGCGCCGCGGCGGCGGCGGTTTCGGCGCATCTGGGCTTGGCCTTCGGCGGTCAGTTGCTGGTCGCGGCCATTGTCGGCGGCGGTGCGGTCGCGGTCTGGCACGTCCAGCGCGGCCGCCAGCCGATGGCCCTGCCGGCCAACGCCAACCGCGACGTCAACCTCGACATCGGCGAGACCGTGCACGTGGGCGCTTGGGACGCAGAGGGCAACGCCGAGGTCAGCTATCGTGGCGCGAGCTGGGCGGCGCGCTTTGCCGGCAGCGGCACGCCGCGGCCGGGCAGCCATGTCATCCGGGCCGTCGACGGCAATCGCCTGCTGCTCGAGCCCAGCCCACCCGCACGCTGATTTGCATAGATCCGCACCGATACGTCGAGGAGTTTCCCCATGGAAGTTGTCTACATCGTCATCCTGGTCATTGCCGCGATGTTCGTCGCCAGGTCGTTCAAGGTCGTGCCGCAGCAGCATGCCTGGGTGGTCGAGCGGCTTGGCAAGTTCCACGCCACGCTGACGCCGGGCCTGAACCTCTTGCTGCCATTCATCGACCGCGTGGCTTACCGCCATTCGCTGAAGGAGATCCCGCTCGACGTGCCGAGCCAGGTCTGCATCACCAGAGACAACACCCAGCTCACGGTCGACGGCATCCTGTACTTCCAGGTCACCGACCCGATGCGCGCCAGCTACGGCTCGTCGAACTACATCATCGCCATCACCCAGCTGGCGCAGACGACGCTGCGCAGCGTGATCGGCAAGATGGAGCTCGACAAGACCTTCGAAGAGCGCACCGCGATCAACACCGCGGTGGTCCATGCGCTGGACGAAGCGGCGCAGAACTGGGGCGTGAAGGTGTTGCGCTACGAGATCAAGGACCTGACACCGCCGGCGGCGATCCTGCACGCGATGCAGGCACAGATCACGGCCGAGCGTGAGAAGCGCGCGCTGATCGCGGCCTCGGAAGGCCGGCGTCAGGAGCAGATCAACATCGCCACCGGCGAGCGCGAGGCTTTCATCGCCCGCTCCGAAGGCGAGAAGCAGTCGCGCATCAACAACGCGCAGGGCCAGGCCGCGGCAATCGTGGTCGTGGCCGAGGCCAACGCCGATGCGATACGCAAGGTGGCACTGGCGATCCGCGAGCCCGGAGGCGAGCAGGCCGTGCAGCTGAAAGTGGCCGAAAAGGCCGTCGACGCCTACGGCCAGCTGGCACAGAAAAACAACACGATGATCGTGCCCGGAAACATGAGTGAAGTCGCAGGCCTGATTGCCACGGCGATGGCGATCATCAACAAGAGCCCTGCAAGCACCGCAAAATGAGCGCGCCGGCGCGCAACGTACTTGGCACCGCGCTGGTACCCTGCTCTTTCGACCCGCTGACCGGGTTTCACCGCGACGGTTGTTGCCACACCGACGAGAACGACAGCGGCAGCCACTTGATCTGCGCCAAGGTGACCGTCGGCTTTCTGAACCAGCAGATGGAACGCGGCAACGACTTGATCACGCCGCGGCCAGAGCAGCGTTTTCGTGGCCTGCGGCCCGGCGACCGCTGGTGCGTCTGCGCATTGCGCTGGCGCGAGGCGCTGGCCGAGGGGCACGCCCCGCCAGTGGTGCTGGAAAGCACGCACGAACGTGTGCTGGCGTTCGTCTCGCTCGACGCACTGAAGGCGCACTCGCTGAGTACCGTCGGCTAAGATTCGCGCCGGCCGTCCCCGGAGGGATGGATGAGCGGTTTAAGTCGCACGCCTGGAAAGCGTGTGGGGGTTAACAGCCCCCCGCGGGTTCGAATCCCGCTCCCTCCGCCACCTTCCAATTGAGGAGCCGCCGAGAAGCGGCTCGACGTCGCATGGCGCCCGCCACGCGAAACATGCTTGCATGAGCCGTTGAATTGGCCTCATCGACGCACAAGGTGACCCTCAAACGTCACGGCCGCACTGCCTCTCAGTGGTCCCGAAGCCGACGGCAAGTCCAGCCAAGAGCGATCCAAGCGCCGCCCAACCAGGGGACCACAACCAGGGGTGATGTCACATTTTGCACGGGGCAATGCGACCCGATCTACGTACCATCGCCTTCGGTGTCCCCCACTGTTGCTTCCCCCGTCAAGCCGTCGGCACGATTTGCGACCCGCGTTGTCGCGGCCGATCGCGTTTGCGGCGCAGATGCCGCTGCGTGGGCAGCACTGGAAGCCCGCGCTGTCGAGCCAAATGCGTTTCTGTCACCGCATTTCGTCGTTCCCGCTGCACGTTACCTGACGCCGGACGAGACGCCGCTTGTGTTTTTCGTGGAACGAATGACGTCAGGCGGACGCGAGCTGATTGGCGTTGGTGTCTTCACTGAAGTGGCTGCCACGATTCGCACCCCCGTACGCAGGTTCGTCGGCTACCGCTCGCGCTACTCGCTTCTCTCCGGACTTCTGCTCGACCGAGACCACGCCGTACAGGCACTGGAAGGATTGCTGCAGTTCATCCGCACGTCGCTGCCGCATTGCAGGGCGATCGAACTGCCATTGGTACGGGGCGATGGGCCATTGTTCGACCGCGGCGGCATCGCCGTCACCGCGAGCACGCATGACCCCAGGATCGGCAAACTCGAGCCTCGAGCGGTCTTGGTGATGGCCAATTGCAAGAAACACTTGGGCGAGAAGACGCTGGCAGCGCGGTTTCGCGATATCGACCGAAGGTTGCGCCGCCTGCGCGAGCGCGGCCACGTCGCTTGGCGCTGGCATCGCGAGGCAGGGGCAACTGCGCAAGCGGTGGAGTCCTTCCTTTCGCTCGAACACATGGGGTGGAAGGGCGACGAAGGATCGTCGCTGCGCTCCCGCCCCAACGACGAGGCCTTCTTTCGCGCAGCGGTTGCCGGATTTGCTGCAGAAGGACGTGCGTTGTTCTGCGACGTGACTTTCGATGGGATTCCGATTGCGTCGATGTGCAATTTCATCGCCGGCAACGCCGGCTTCGGTTTCAAGATCGGGTGGAACCCGGCATTCCGATCGTCTTCACCGGCACTGATCAACGAACTCGAGTTGATGCGCCAAGGTCCGACGAGCTTTGGCGATATCGAGTACTTCGACAGTGGCGCAAGTCCATCATCGTTCATCAACGAACTTTGGCTGGAACGCCACCAGATGGCCACGGTATGCATCCCGACTGGGTTGGTGGGTGCTTCGGCGATCGCGATAGCCGACTGGGCGGCGCTGTTGAGACGACGTGGCCGCAGTGCCGTCAATTCGGCTGCGGCAGTGTGCGTGCCTGGTATGACGGCGATCAATCTGCCACGGACTTTGAAGTCTCATGCGCTTGAGGCTTAAGTCGCGTTTGAGCGCGTTGCTAAACACCGTTCGGCACGACTTGGTTGCGCAACGCTTACTCGAGCGCCTTGACCGCGTGGGAGTCTTCATCAATCCCTACGTCCTGTTCCGAGAGGGAGTGCGGCTGCCCGATAAGACCGCTTGGCCTGAGTTGGCCAAGGAGTTTCCGAGCAGTGAGTTGGTTGCAGCCGACATACCCGCCGTGGCTGCCTGCGTTTCACGGACCGAAGCGCAAATTCAAGATCGACTGCGAAAGGGTCACATATGCATCGTGCTCAAGCACGGGGAGCGCATTGCGGGCTATGCATGGGCCGACCTTGACGAAGTGAACGACATGGCCTGTGACTACGAACTTCATGCCGGTGAAGCGTATCTCTACGACGCATTCATCGCACCGGAGTTTCGAGGGCGCGGCCTCGCGCCGTACATGAGAGTGGAAAGCTACAGGCACCTGCATCGCGCAGGCCGCCACACCTACTACAGTATCTCGGACTACTTCAATTCACCAGCGATTCGGTTCAAGCACAAGCTCAATGCCGAGGCCATACGCCTGTACTTGCATATTGGACTTGGGGGTCACCAGATTGGCCAGTGGTTGCTGCGTGATTACGAGCAAGGCCCGACGCGGCGCGCACCAACCGGTCATTGACTCCGTGGTGCGGCCTTGCGCTTGCGCCGCCCGTCGTACACGCCTTAGGTGCCTTTGCCGCGACGGCGCCGCCGGTAGCGTGCCATCAACGGCGTCACCGAGATGCCGTGCACGACGATCGAGCTCACGACCACCGCGACCGTCAGCGCGACGAAGGTCTGCGCGTGACCCGAAGGCAGTCCGTGATTGAGCGCGTAGCTCAGGTAGTACAACGAGCCGATGCCACGGATGCCGAACCAGCCAATGAGTCGGCGCTGCGTCGGTGACGTGCGGCGCGAGCCTGCCAGCCCGACAGCCACCGACAGCGGGCGCACCAGCAGCAACACCAGGGGTACGAACCAAGCGGCCGCCGGCACCCATGGCACGGCCCACAACAGCATGCCCAGGATGACCACGCCCACCATCTCGCCAATGTGGTCGAGTTGCTCGTTGAAGCTCATGACCGCATGCGCCATGTAGGCCGAAGCGTGCAGCGAGTCGGTGGCGATCTGCCCTGCGGCGTCGGCCTGCGGACTGTGATGCGCCAGTTCCACCAGCGCGGCAGCTGCAGCCGCGGTGGCCGGCGTGGCGTGCAAGCCCTGCACCGCCACGGCCTCGTCGGTTGCAGTCTGGGCGATGCGGCGCAGCGCGAGACCGGCAGCAAACACGGCGAGGAAGCCATAGGCTTGAGCCAGCACGGCACAGCCATAGGCCAGCCCGATGAGGCCGAGCGCGAGAAAGTTCTCGTAGCCCACCGCCTCCTTGTGGTGGCGGCGCAGGTACAGCACCAAGCGGCCCAGGCCGGTACCCAACGCGGCACCGATGCCAATGCCTGCCGCGCAGGCCCAGAAGACGTCGACTGCCAGCCAGCGCCAGCCCAGCGTACCGATCTCGTGCGCGCCGAGCAGGCCCAGCCCGAGCATCACCACCGGAAACGCCGTACCGTCGTTGAGGCCGCCTTCGGCGGTCAACGCAAAGCGCAACTGGTCCCGATCGGCCGGATTGTCGACCTGCACTTCGGTGGCAAGCACGGGGTCGGTGGGGGCGAGGATCCCACCCAGCAACAACGCGGCGCCCAGCGGCAGCCCGAGCAGCCAAACTCCGGCAACCGTGATCAGGATCACCGTGGCCAGCATCGACAGCAATGCCAGGCGCAAAGGAGAGAACCAACGCTTGTCGCGCAGGGCCACACTCATCTTCAGCCCCGCGGTGAACAGCGAGAGCAGAACGATGATCTCGGTCAGGTGCTCGAGCATCGTCGCGTCGTCGAAGGGGTTGGGCGCAGCGAGTGCGAGGCCCAACGGCCCGACCGCCAGGCCGGCCAGCAGGTAGAGCATCGACGTGCTGACGGGCATGCGCGACAACATCGACCCGCCCAGCGCCATGATCACCAACAGCGCGCCGCCCAATGCGAGCCAGAGTGCAAATGCCATCGCGCAGGATACGTCGGGCCACCGCAATCGCCTGCCGAAGGGGCTTGTGGCTGATTCGAGCGCATCGAGGCGTGCAGCAACCACGCTTCAGCGCCGCGGTGGCGTCGAGTGCCGTGGCGCGCGCCGGGTGACGCCCGTCACCCAAGGGCGCCGCGGCAAGCTCTTGCTCAGCCGAGCTTGCTCAGCGTTCCGGTGGCCTCGGCCAGCAGGTAGTAGAAGGTCACGCGGCTCTTGTGCCTCGCCGCCTTCATCTTCTCCGCCGTGGCCTTGATGCCGACGTCGGCCGCCTCGGCAGTCAATCCCAGCTTCTTGGCTGCGAAACCATCACGAACGGTTGCCAACTCCTTTGGGTCCGACGCAGATACCAGGGCCGAATCCGCACGCTGCAATGCGATACCGCAATACTTGACAATGGCCGAAACGGCGACCTCATTGACGTTTGGGGTGTACTTCTTGATGTCCGTCACATGTTCGGTCATGACACGCTCCTGGGGGTCGTCGAGAGTGAAAACTTTGCTCCGCATTGCTGTTCCGGTCGTTGCGCGGCATCAACGGGGCCGCCGATTCGCCGCTGCTACGGTCAGACACAGGAGCCTGCAATGAATGGCTTGAAGTTGATTCAGCGTCGCTGCGCGGTGACTCTCGCGGTCGCTGCGCTGGCGGGATGCGCAAGCCTGCCCGGCGCCGCCCCCCTGCGCGTCAGTCTCGCCGGTGTCGAGGCGCTGCCGAGTGAGGGTCTGGAGCTGCGCATGGCGGTGAAATTGCGGATCCAGAATCCGAACGATGCGCCCGTGAACTTTGACGGCGTGGCGCTGACCCTCGAGTTGCGCGGCCTCGATTTCGCCAGTGGCGTCAGCGACGTGCAGGGCAGCGTGCCGCGCTTCGGCGAGACGGTGCTCGTCGTGCCGGTCACGGTCCCGGCCTTTGCGATTGCCAAACAGGTCTACACGTTCGCCATGGGCGATCGCTCGAAGGTCACGTTCATCGCGCGCGGCAAGCTCGCGGGCAGCGGCCTGGGCAGCCTGCGTTTCGAAGCGAAGGGCGAGTTCGAACTACCCACCGGGCTCGCAGAGCCCGCTGCCGCACCGGCACGGAACTGACGGTTCGTCGGCGTGACGGTTGCGGGCGCGCGTCTCACGCGGCGCGCGAAGCGAGCCGCCGCAGTTCGTCAAGAATCAGACTTCGCATCTGCGGCGTCTCCTGGTGGCCCGCAGGGAACGTATGTTGTTGCCAAGAAGCCGGTTGCTTCAGTATCGTGCATGCCTCCCGCATGGCCTGGTCGATGCTTGCGACCCCGGCCGGGGGCGTCAGTGGATCGTCGCGTCCGATCAGTGACAGGTGCAGACGCGGCGCGATCAGGGCGGCGATCTCCGCGGCGCTGAAGTCGCGCTGCAATCCCGGCACGAAGAAGTACTCGCCATGCAGGTCGTGGTTGCCGCTGGCCAGCAGCGAGTCGAACTCGGCCAGGCCGCACGACTCGAGGCAGGCATCGATCTCGGGCTGCAGTGCCGCGGCCCAGACGGCCATCGTGCTGC
The DNA here is from genome assembly GCA_963779435.1 of uncultured beta proteobacterium. Taxonomy (GTDB): domain Bacteria; phylum Pseudomonadota; class Gammaproteobacteria; order Burkholderiales; family Burkholderiaceae_C; genus CADEEN01. Next base: position 19,294 of record CAVZYL010000009.1, read on the forward strand.
CCATCGACAACCCCAGCGCCGCGCTCGGCAGACCCTCCAGTCGCGGCTGCGCGCGCAGCCAATCGAATGCCGTCAGCGTGTCATGCACGCGGTAGCCCCAGAGCGTGCAACCCTGCCACAGCAATTGCTTGACCAGCGCACGTTCGCTGGTCTGCGCGCGTTCGCCGAAGCACCAGTGATCGATCGCCAGGACCGCGAATCCGAGTCCGGGCAGCACCGTGCCGTAAGGTGGCGATTGCAGTGCCGGGCGGCCCCGCAACAGCTCTTCCTTGCCGACCGCAAAGTTGTTGCCGTGGGCGTGGCAATAAAGGACCAGGCCGCGCGGTTCGCCGTCGGGTGGCAGCAAGAGCAGCGCCGGCACCGGCTCCTGGCTGTTGAGTGCCAGGCGCCAGCGCTCGATGCGGGCGAACGGCTGGAACTCGGTCGATATCAGTTCGCCACTCGGGGCTGCATCGAGTGACGGCAGGGGGCCGAGCAGGCGCCGCAGATCACCGCGGCGCGAGGCAGAGGCCTGTTCGTTGCCCAGCCACGTCCACGGCACGTTGGCGTCCGGCATCGCAGGGCTCTGCCGGCTCACCCTTGGCCAGGCCCGTCCATGGCAGGCGCCGGCGTCAGCACGACGCGGCCAGCGGCCAGCGTCAACGGGCGCGGCTCTCCCTTGGGCAGGACGACGCGGATCTGCGCGTAGGGCAGCGGCCAGACACCCGTATCACTGGCGCTGATGCGCAACACGCTTTGGTTCGCGCTGGCCTCGAAACGGTGCAGGCGGTGGCGTGCAGCGTCATCGCCAGCCTGCAGACCGTCGTCTTCGAACAGTTCCGCCGTCGACATCGATGCCGGTGCATCGGCGGGCGGCGGATAGTAGTGCAGCGCGCGCGACGGCTCGTCGGTCAGGGCCTGATCCTGCCAGGTGTCGGTCGTCGCCAGCAGCGCGCCGGCACGCACGAACAATGGCAGGCGATCAAGCTCGGCGGGAACAGTGACGGTTTGACCGCCGGGCCAGTACCGGCCGCTCCAGAAGTCGAACCAGCCGATGGTGTGCGCGCCCTTGGGCAGGTACAGCGTTCGTGTGCGCACGCCGGGTGCGAACACCGGTGCCACCAGCAGATCGCGGCCGACCATCATCTCGTCGTTGTCCTGCCAACAGGTCGGATCGTCCCCGAAGTGAAAAAAGGTCGGACGCAGCACGGGGCAGTGCCGCGTGGTGGCCTGCCACATCAGCGTGTACAGCGTGGGCATCAGGCGCAGCCGCAGCCGCACGGCGCTGCGTATCGTGTCGGTCGCCTCGGGGTGCAGCCAGGGCGAATTGACGCTGCCGTCGGCCTTCCATGAATTCATGATCATGCGCGGCACGAGACAACAGGCCTGGGTCCAGCGGATCAGCAACTCGGCGTCGGGCACCGGGCCGAAGAAGCCGCCAATGTCGTGGCCGATGTTGAACAGGCCCGACAGGCTCATCGTCAACGCCATGCGCTGATTCCAGCGCAGCGTGTGCCAGCTGGTGGTGTTGTCGCCCGACCAGGTCTGCGCCGTGCGCTGGATGCCCGGCCCACCCGCGCGCGTGATCGTGTAAGTGCGCTCGTCGGGTTTGAGCGCGCGCTGCCTCTCAGCGGTGGCCTCGGTCATCAGCATCGGATGCAGCGGCCGCGATCTGTGGATCGGCAGCGGATGACCGTTGGCGTGCGTCACGCCAGCCTCGTTCCAGATCGGATACTCGTTGTTGTCGTTCCAGCCGGCATCGAAGCCGACCTCGAGCACCTGGTGCTGAAGATTGTCTTGCCACCAATGACGGTCGCCGTCGCGCGTGAAGTCGAGGTGCGCGCCCCAGCCGTCCCAGAACGGGTCGAGGCAGATGGCACCGCCCTCTTCCCGGATGAAACCGCCGGCCGCAGCGATGCTGTCGAACGCCGGATGATCGTCGAGCAGGCAAGGCTTGATGTTGGCCACGGTGCGCACGCCGGCATCACGGAAGGCCCGCAGCAGCCCCGCCGGGTCGGGAAACTTGTCGCGGTTCCAGGTAAAGACGTAGCGCCGCTTGCCGCGGCTGGTATAGCCCGAGCCGAAATGAAAGCTGGACAACGGAAACTGCAGGCGCTTGGCCGTGGCCAGGAATTCAGCGATACGGGCCTGCGCGTCGGGCACGTCGGCCAGGGCCATCGCGGTGTTGGCGTAACCCAGGCTCCAGCGCGGTGGCATCGCAGTGCCCCCAATGAGGGCCACGAAGCGCGCCAGAGCACCGGCCACGTCGGGGCCAGCCAGGACGTAGTAATCGAGATCGCCATCGGCGATTTCGGTGGCGCGATAAAAGCCGTGGTAGTTGTCGAACTCCTGGCCGAAGTCAAACGTGCACTCGGCAAGCGTGTCGTAGAAGGCGCCGTAGCAGGCGCCGGTGTCGGCGCGGCGGCCTATGAAGAAGGGCCAGTGCTTGTACAGCGGGTCGGAGTTTTCGCCGTTGTGGCCCAGTGCGTCGAGCTGACGCGTGCGAAAGCGGCGGCCGGCCTTGTTCAGCGGGCCGGTCTTGTCGCCCAGGCCGAAGTACTGGTCGTGCTCGTCACGCTGCTGCCAATGGCCGGTGAGGCCGCTGCGCTTCGCGCTGCCATAACCGAAGGTCGGCCGGTCGATGCAGCAGGATTGCCAGGCGTTGCCGTTCCATTGCTCCCAGCTCAGGCCCACGGGGTTCAAGCTCACGTGCACGCGCAGCAACTCGTCGGCCAGCGTGAGGCCATTGCCGCCTTGGGTCAGCGCGGCCGCAGGGGCGTCGGCGAACAGGGCCAACCGCTCGGCGCCTTGCCACGCGTCGCGCGTCTGGCCGTCGATCACGCTCCAGCTGCGCGGCTCGCGCAGGCCCGACGGTGGTAACAACAGCGTCCGGCCCACCCCCGGCGCCACCAGCGCCACGCGCATCTGCCAGCCGCCGTCGAGCGCCAGGGCCACGCCGTGCGCGTCGGCGCCCTTGAGCGTGGCCTGGCGAAACGGCGTCATGACTGCCCCGCAAGCCGCAGGCCGCCGGTGTCGAAGTAATGACAGGCCGCGCGCGGCGCGTGCAACGTGATCACGTCGTCGGGTTTGGCTGCATGCTGGCCGGCGACCTCTGCTGTAACGGCGGTATTTCCACCCGACAATGTGCCGTAGAGCAGCGCATGTCCGCCGAGCTGTTCCACCTGCGTGATCTGCATGGCCAGTGGGAATGAGTCTGCCGTGGGCGCGAGCAACAAGTGTTCGGGACGCACACCGACCTCATGCGCACCGGCCGGAACCGCGGTCAGCGCCGCCGGCACGAAGTTCATCCGCGGCGAGCCAATGAAACCCGCGACGAAGCGGTTCGCCGGCCGGTTGTACAGCTCGAGCGGCGTGCCGACCTGCTCGATCCTGCCGCCGCGCAGCACGACGATCTTGTCGGCCATGGTCATGGCCTCGACCTGATCGTGGGTGACATAGATCATCGTCGCGCCCAGGCGTCGGTGCAGCGCGGTGATCTCGCCGCGCATCGAAACCCGCAACTCGGCATCGAGGTTGGACAGCGGCTCGTCGAACAGGAAGATCTTGGGCTCGCGCACGATGGCGCGGCCGATCGCCACACGCTGGCGCTGGCCACCCGAGAGCTGGGTCGGCTTTCTTTGCAGCAGCGCGTCGAGTTGCAGCAGCTTGGCCGCGCCGTCGACCTTGGCCTGCACCGCCTCGCGCGGCGTGCCGATGTTCTCCAACCCGAAGGCCATGTTCTGGTAGACCGTCATGTGCGGGTACAGCGCGTACGACTGGAACACCATCGCCAGGCCGCGGTCGGCGGCGCGCACGTCGTTGACGCGCTGGCCGTCGAGCAGCAGTTCGCCCGCAGTGGCCTCCTCCAGGCCGCAGATCAAGCGCAGCAGCGTCGACTTGCCGCAACCCGAGGGGCCGACGAAGACGACGAACTCGCCGTCGTCGACTTGCAGGTCGACGCCGTGGATGACGGTGGTTTCGCCGAACGACTTGACCAGTTGTTTGAGTTGCATCGAGGCCATGATTCACTTCACTCCTGCCGAGGCGATGCCCTGGGCGATGTACTTCTGCAGGAAGGCGAAGACGAGCGTGATCGGCAGCAGCGTGATCACCGTCATCGCCAGCAGGTAATTCCACTGCGTGACGAGGTCGCCCTGGAACGCGTTGAGCGCCAGCTGCAGCGTGAACTTCTCCGACTTGCTGAGCACGATCAGGGGCCACAGGAAATCGTTCCAGCGCCACATCGTCGAAAAGATTGCCAGGACCGCGAGCGCAGGCGCCGAGAGCGGCAGCACGATGCGCCAGTAGATGCGCCATTCGCTGGCGTGGTCCATGCGTGCCGCTTCGAGCAGCTCGTCGGGAATGGTCAGCATGTACTGGCGCAACAGGAAGACGCCGGTCGGTGTCGCAACCGCCGGCCAGATCACGCCCCACAGGCTGTTCAGCAATCCCAGTTCCGCGACGACCAGGAAGTTGGGCACCAGCACGATGGCCGGCGGCACCATCAGCGTGGCCAGGATGACCAGGAACACGCCCGAGCGGCCGCGGAACTGATACTTCGACAGCGCAAAGGCGGCCATCGAGTTGAACAGCAGGGTGAGGATCGTGGCCACGACGGTGATGAACACCGAATTCCACAGGTACAGGCCGAAGTTGAACTTGCCACCGAGTTCGGTGTAGTTCTCTGCGGCAAGGCGGAATTCGCGCACGGGCTCGCGATCGGCGATGTTGACGCGCACGAGCACGTCCGGCTGTGCCGGGTCGACATGCGTGGCGATCAGACCGATGCGGCGCAGCTCCGGCAACTCGCGCACCGACCCGTCGGCCAGCTTGACGCGGTAAACCGGCTTGGGTTTCTCTTCCCCGGGCACCATCACCTGCTTCTGGCCATAGGGCAGGAAGCGAGGCGGGAACTCGGTCAGGGCGGCTTCGGTCTTGAACGACGACATCACCAGCCACAGCACCGGACCGAACATCAGGAACAGACCGAGTGCGAGGTAGGCATAGGACAGCCAGTCGGTCCAGTCCATCCGCCGCCGGCCGCGGGTTCGCGTGAGGAAGGCGACGGCCCTCATCGCGCACGTTCTCCTGCCTTGTCGGCGCGCGTGGCGCGCAACTGGATCAGCGTGAGCACGATCAGCGCCAGTGCCAGCAGCAACGAGCCCGCGGCGGCCAGTGCCGTACAGGCGTACCTGCTCCTGGAAGCCCGTCTGGTAGATGAACTGCACGACGAAGGTGGTGGCCGAGCCGGGGCCGCCGCCGGTAAGCACGAAGACCTCGTCGAAGATCTGCACCGCGCGGATCGCGGCCAGCACCAGCACGACCAGCAGGTTGGGCAACAGCAGCGGCAAGGTGATCCGGTACAGCGTGCGCCACGGCGAGGCGCGGTCCATCTGCGCGGCCTCGTACAAATCGGCGGGAATCGCCTGCAGACCCGCGAGCAGGATCAGCGTGTAAAAGCCCATGTGGGCCCAGACGCTGACGAAGATGACCCAGAAGAAGGCCCATCCGGGTTCGGCCAGCCACAACACCGGGTTCGCGCCTGCGGCAACCATGACCGGCGTTGAGCAGCCCCTCGCGCTGCAGGATCCATTTCCAGATCAGCGCGACGACCACCGGCGACAGCAGCACCGGGTAGAAGAACACGCCGCGCCAGAAACCGCGGCCGATGATCTTGCGGTTCAGCACCAATGCCGTGATCAGCGCGAAAAGGACCATCAGCGAGACCTGGAAGACCGAGAAACGGGCGGTGTTCCAGACCGCGCGCCAGAAGATGTCCTTCTTGCAACTGGCCGGGTCGAGGTAGTTGCCGCAATCGAGCAGCGTGGCCAGGTTCTCGAAACCGACGTAGGGCCGATCGCGTGGGTACAACTCGACGCCGCCGGTGAAAGCGTAGTACAGGTTGATGACGATCGGCAGAAACGTGAAGACGCCGAAGATGACGAGGTTGGGCCCCAGGAAGAACCAGGGCGTGTGCGCGGCTTGGCGCATGGCGTGCTTGTTGCAACCCCGGCGCCGCGATGCGCGCCGCCGGGCCTTGCGACTTACTTGCTCGCGGCCTTGACCTGTTCGTCGACGTCGGCGGCCAGGCGCTTCAAGGCGTCGTCAGCTGACATCTCGCCAGCCACCGCCTGGCCCAGGCGTTGCGCCGTGGGCAGGAACACGGCGCGATTGAAACGGTAACCCTGCAAGTCGTAGTTGGCCTTGGCGATCTTCGGCACGTCGGCCACGAATGAATTCAACGCGGCCTTGGCGTTTGGCGACACGTTGTACGTCACGCCGGCCTTGGCCACGGCCAGGCTGGCCGGAATGTTCTCGGTGCGCGACATCAAGTCCTTGTAGTTGTCGTCGCGTGACAGGAAGTCAAGGAACTTGGCCGCCTCGACCGGCACCTTGGTGTGCTTGAAAGCCACGAATGCCGCGCCGCCCGGCATCGCAGTGCAACCCGCCGGGCCACAAGGCGCGGGGGCGACCGCCCAGTCGAACGACTTGGTGACCTGGGTGTCCATGCGCTTGATCTGCCAGGAACCCGAGTAGTAGACGACGACGCGCCCGTTGGCGAACTCCTCGAATGCGTCGCGGTACTGCGAGCCACCCACGCCGCCCCAAACCTCCTTGGGCATCAGGCCAGCCTTGTGCCAGTCGACGAACTTGCGTGCGGCGGCCTGGTAGCCGGCGTCGATCACCGGCACACCATTGGCGTCGAAGATCTTTGCACCATAGGCAACCGCCAGCGGCGCGAAGCGGTGGCCGCTGCGGTCCATGGCCATCGCAAACGGCGTCTTGGTGGCCACGGCGACCTTGCGCGCCGCCTCCATCCAGTCGTCCCAGGTCGCCGTCGGCCCGGGCATCGGCAACTTGGCCTGCTCGAACAGGGTCTTGTTGACGTACGAGCCGGTCACAGTGAGCTGGGACATCAGGCCGTAGATGCCGCGGTCGGCAGCGTTGGCGCGAAACCAGCCCAAGCTCGACGAGAAATTGTCCTGCCAGGCCTTGACGCGCGCCGGGCTCAAGTGGGGCGTCAGGTCGAGATAGAACTTGTTCAGGCCACCCAGATCGGTGATGCGCGCGATGTCGGGGCCCTCGCCGGCGGCCAGTTGCACCGGCAACTGCTCGACGACCGCCTTGTACGGGACCTTGTCGATGATGACCTTGGTGCCCGGGCTTTCGGCCTCGAAACGCTTGGCAATGTCGGCGGTGACCTCGCATTCGTTGCCATCCGAATAGCACTGCACCCGCAGGTCGGCGGCACAAGTGGCGGTGGCCGCAGCAAAGAGCGACAGACCGGCGAACACGCGGGCGGTGGGAAACCTCATTGATCTCTCCTGACGGCAGCCAAAATGCAGCCTGTCAGGATAGCGCAGCAGGCGCGCGATTCAGCCCCTTGCCGCCTCGGGCAAAACACCTAGCGCGTCGCGTTCAGACAGTGGCGAGTGCGCGCCCAGCACCATCGAGCAGAACGCTCTGTACCCATAACGCTGATTGGGTCATCGGCCCGAAGTGGTGTGTCGGCTGGTGGCGCAGGCCAATGGCCACACGACCGGTCCACCACACCATGCGGCCCGATCCCGGCAACGCCAGTGGTCCGATGTGCCCGGGTGGAACCCGCACTGGCGGCGCAGAGTCCTGGGTCTGGATCAGCGGCTGGTCGGGAGCGGACGTCTGAGCGGTCGGTTTGGAATTGGGCATGGCAGGCTCGTGCAAGAGTTGGCATGCCAATGATTGCGGCCGCACCTCGCGCCCGCATTGCCCCGATCGGGGGCGCGCAAGTAAGTGTGTTGCATGTGCATCAATGTAACTTCGGTCGGCGTCACGACCACGAAAAACGCCCGCTTGCGCGGGCGTTCTTGAACAGGCGATGAAGCGGGTCGGTCAGCGCACCACGCCGATGTCCGTCTGCTTGTCCCCCTTGTACGAGTGCAGCGTCAGGGCACCATTCTTGATGTCGCCCTTGTTGTCGAAGGAAATGACGCCCGTGACGCCCTTGTAACCCTCGGTCTTGGCGAGCACTGGCAGGTACTTTGCCGGGTCGGCCGAACCGGCCTTGACCATCGCTGCAACCATCACATTCAGCGCGTCGTAGACATACGGCGAGTAGATCTGAACGTCGGCGTTGAACTTGGTCTTGAACTTGGCCTTGAAGTCAGCCATGGACTTGGTCGCCGCGGCGTCCTTGGGATCGATGCCGCCAGCCTCGGCACACACCACCTGGCCGTCGGCCATGGTGCCGGCAGCCAGCTTGGGCAACTCGCCCGAGCAGATGCCGTCGCCACCGACGAACTTGGCGTCGATGCCGAGTTGCTTCATTTGCCGAAGCATCGGGCCGGCCACCGCGTCCATGCCGCCGAAGAACACCACGTCGGGCTTCTTGGCCTTGATGGAGGTCAGGATGGCGGTGAAGTCGGTGGCCTTGTCGTTGGTGAACTCGCGCGCGACGGTCTTGCCGCCCGCACCCTTGACACCCTTCTCGAACTCGTCGGCAACGCCCTGACCGTAGGCCGTGCGGTCGTCGATGACGGCAATGCTCTTGCCCTTGAGTTCGGTCACGGCGTACTTGCCCAGGGTCCCGCCCAGGTGGACATCGTCAGCCACCACGCGGAAGGTGGTCTTGTAGCCATTGCGGGTGAACTTGGGATTGGTCGCCGACGGGCTGATCTGCGGAATACCGGCGTCGCTGTAGATCTTCGAGGCCGGGATCGATGTACCCGAGTTGAGGTGGCCGATCACGCCGTTGACCTTGGCGTCGACCAGTTTTTGCGCCGCAGCCGTGCCTTGCTTCGGATCGCCGGCGTCGTCTTCGGCCAGCAGTTCGAACTTGGCCTTCTTGCGACCGATCGTGACGCCCTTGGCGTTGAGCTCGTCGATCGCCATGCGGGCGCCGTTCTCGTTGTCCTTGCCCAGATGCGGCGATGCTGCCGCTGGTGGGTTCGACGTGGCCGATCTTGACCACCAAGTCCTGCGCATAGGCTGCGCCGGCCGTAGAGCGATCGCGGCAGCACCGATCGGGATCATTTGATTCGTATGTAATTAACCTCCGGTTGGGGATGTTGAGAGGCAATGAGAGGGGTCTTCTTAATGGCCGAGACGATACTCCAAAGAACACGTCATGCCCGCATCGGGTATCTGCGGGGGGCCTGTTCTGCATCTCATTGGCGCCCGTAACGGCAGTCGCCGTCCGCCGCCAGGC
>CAVZYL010000010.1:0-7245 GCA_963779435.1 uncultured beta proteobacterium
ACAAGTCGTGGTCGCCGACACACGGCTGTTCGAAGCCAGCAATTTCAGCTTGATCTGGTCGGCCTCGACCAACACCACGCCCAGCGGCGGCAGCACGGCGTCGCTGTTCGATCAATTCACCAAGCTCATCGTCGATTCGATGGCCAAGGACGGCTTGATCTGACAGGGTGAGCGGCCATGGCGGCGGGTTCGCTGCGATGGCGCACTGCGCTGGCCCCGCTGCCGGCACTGGCTCTGGCCCTGCTGACGGCCTGCGGCACAGCGCCGCGACCGGCCCCATCCACACCTGACGGGGCGCCGAGTTCGCCTGTCGACGCGTCGCGCGACGGCGCCCCGACAGACCCACCCGCCGATCTGGCGCAGCGGCCCGACCCTGAGCCGCGGATCGAGCCCATCCGCAGCGGTGGCCCGAACAAGCCCTACGAGGTGCTGGGCCAACGCTACACGCCGCTGGCCACCGACACGGCACTGGCCGAGAAGGGCCTGGCCTGAACATGGTACGGCCGCAAGTTCCACGGCCGGCCCACGGCCAGCGGCGAGATCTACGACATGTACGCGTCGAGCGCGGCGCACCGCACCATGCCGATCCCGAGCTACGCGCTGGTGCGCAACCCGGCCAACGGCCGCGAGATCGTGGTGCGCGTCAACGACCGCGGCCCCTTCGTCGCGGACCGCATCATCGACCTGAGCTATACCGCAGCGCTGAAGCTGGGCGTGTTGCGCGGCGTCGCCCCGGTGGAGGTCCGACGGCTGACGCACGACGACATTCGTAGTGCGCGCTGGCGCAGCGAGACCGCGGTCGTGCTGGCGGCGGCGCCGCCCGGAGCCCTGGTCGAAGCGACCGCGGCCGCCGCTGCGACTGCGCCGGTGACGCCGATATCGCCCCCCGCCGCAACGCCGGCCGAAGTGCCAGTGCCAGTGCCGGCCCCAGTTCCAGTACCGGTACCGCTGTCGGTTGCGGTGCCGGCCACGGCGTCGGCGCCTGCGTCATCCCCTGCCGCGCCGGGGTTCTGGCTGCAACTCGGCGCCTTCAGCCAACGCCAGGGCGCCTTCGATCTGCGCCAGTTGCTGATGCGTGAGCTGGCCTGGCTCGAACCGTTGCTCGCGGTGTTTGACGAGCGCGCATTGTTCAAGCTGCAGGCCGGTCCGTTTGCCTCGCGCGACGAAGCGCAAAGCGCAGCCGAGCGCATTCGCGGCACGGCCGATGTGCAGCCGATGGTGCTGCAGCGGCGCTGATGCCTTCGCGGCCACGAACCACTTCACCCGTCGCGCCACCGCATCTGGCGCAGCCATGCAACAGCCTTTCATCCTAGGTGTGCCGTTGCGCGCCGTTAGCGCCTAAAGTGCCTGACCCGAGCCGCGCCGTCGCGTGGCGATCACAAGGAGACTTCATGGCCTCGAAGACCACAACCACCGCCGCGGCGCGCGGCCTGTCCCTGCACATCGGCTTGAACAGCGTCAGCGGCGACGCACTACGGCGGCTGGACCGGCCAGCTGGCGGCGTGCGAATTCGACGCCAAGGACATGGCGGCGTTGGCCACCGCCGCGGCATGAAGCCGACCGGTGCTGCTCACCAAGGACGCCACGCGCGCCAAGACGCTGGTCGCGTTGCGCTGCCGCAGCGGCCAAGACGCTGGTCGCCGGCGACTTCTTCCTCCTCACCTACTCGCGGCCACGGCGGCCAGGTGCCCGACGTGTCGGGCGAGAGAGGCGCGACAAGCTCGACGAGACCTGGTGCCTGTACGACGGCCAGTTGATCGACGACGAGCTGTACCAGGAGCTGGGCCGCGTTCGCCGCCGGGCGTGCGCATCGTGGTGCTGTCGGACAGCTGCCACAGCGGCACCGTGGTGCGTGCCGGCCCGCCGCCATCGCCGCCTCCGGGCAAGCGTGCGCTCGAAGATGATGCCGCCCTCGGTGGCGATGCGCACCTACGAGGCGCACAAGGCCTTCTACGACAAGCTGCAGACGGACGTCGCCAAGGCCAATGCCGGCGGCCGTGGTCGACCCCGACGAGGCGCTGGCCGCGTGGCCGTCAGCACGCGGCTGACGACGATCGGCAAGCGCTTCAAGGCGCGCGGTGATCCTGATCTCCGGTTGCCAGGACAACCAGACCTCGATGGACGGCGACCACAACGGCGCCTTCACCGAACGGCTGCTGACGGTGTGGAACCGCGGCAATTTCAGCGGCAACTACGCCAGCTTCCACGCGCAGCATCAAGGCCGGCATGCCGGCCATCCAGTCGCCGAACCTGTTTACGCTGGGATCGGTGGTCACCTTCCTGAAGCAAGAACCCGTTCACCGTCTGAGGCCCGGCCAGGGCTTGGTTCGTCGCACCGGCGCGTTCTGCGCGGCCAGCACCGGACCTGCGGCATCATGGAGACCTCGCGTGACGCAGGACATCGAGCTTCATCGTGCCCGGCCAGGCGCAGGCCGCGTCGCCGGTGCGGCACAGGGCCTGCGCGGCCAGGTCAGCGGCGTCGGTGCGCGTCGGCGCGCGGCGCGGTGCCGGCGACAGCGTGCGCCTGACGGCGCGGCCCGGCGAAGACGTCGTGGTGCTGCACATCGCCGACGGCCCGACGCTGGTGCTGCACCCCGAGACCGCGCGCGAGCTGATGCTGGCGCAGGCCGCGCGGCGGCCACACGCGGCGCGGCGGATGGCACGTCGGCCGAGCCGACGCGGTCGAGGTGCCGGCACAGCTCGGCTGGCTCGGGCTGGAAGCCAGCGCGACACGCGGCGCCACGCGCGGCTGGCTGGGCCAGGTGATGCTCACCGCGGTCGAGGTCGTCACCGGCCTGGTGCAAGGATCCGGCGGCGGACATCGTCGCGCGCTGGCCACGACAAAAGCGTCGACGCCCAGGTCGACGCCGGCGTGTACGAGCTGTCGCCGACGCGCTGCCGCCGCTGAAGGGCAGCGCGCCGCAAGCGCGACGCAGCGTCGCCGCGCCGCCGACGGCGCCGATGCTGGTGCTGCTGCACGGCACCTTCTCGACACCAGCGGCACCTTCGCGCAAGCTGTGGACGCAGCATCCGCGAGCGCGTGCGCAAGCTGTTCGACGCACTACGGCGACGCGGGTCTACGCGCTCGACCATCCGACGCTCGGCGCCAGCCCGATCGACAACGCGCTGACGCTGGCGCAGGCGTTGCCGCACGGCGCCCGGCTGCACCTGCTGACGCATTCGCGCGGCGGCCTGGTGGCCGAGGTGCTGGCGCGCGTCTGCGCCGATGCCGCGAGCGACCTGGCGCTGCCGGCCGACGTGCTCGAAGCCGTTCCGGCCGACGCCGACTACACGCAGCACCGCGACGCCCTGCACGCGCTGGTCGCACAGTCGCAAGCAAGCGGCGCATCCGGGTCGAGCGCGTGGTGCGCGTCGCCTGCCCGGCGCGCGGCACGCTGCTGGCGTCGAAGCGGCTCGACGCCTACCTGTCGGTGCTTCAAGTGGACGCTCGAGCTGGCCGGCGTGCCGGTGCTGCCCGAGCTGGTCGATTTCCTCGGCGAGGTGGCGCAGCGCCGCACCGACCCGGCGCGAGCTGCCCGGGCTCGCGGCGCAGATGCCGGACAGCCCGCTGGTGCAGTGGCTGAACGCCGTGCGACGAGCCGATCGCCGGCGCAGCTGCGCGTCGTCGCCGGCGACATCGAGGGCGACTCGGTCGTGTCCTGGCTGAAGACGCTGCTCGCCGACGCCTTCTACTGGACCGACAACGACCTGGTGGTGCAGACGCGCTCGATGTACGGCGGCGCGCCGCGCGCGAGGCAGGCGCCAGCTTCGTGCTCGACCACGGCGGCAAGGTCTCGCACTTCAACTACTTCACCAACGAGCGCACCGTCGAACGCCGTCGCCGACGGGCTGACTCGAGGACAGCCCGCAGGCTTTCGCGCCATCGGCCCGCTGTCGTGGGCCGGCGAGGACGCCAGCGGCACGCGCGGCGCGACCGCCGCGCGCGTTGCGCGGCCCGAGCAGTGACGGCGTGGCCGCCCGAGCAGAGCCCGGCGGTGTTCGTGCTGCCCGGCATCCTCGGCCGCAACCTGAAGATCGACGGCAAGCGCATCTGGCTCGGCTGGCGCCTGGTCAACGGGCTGCAGCGCCTCGCCTGGGACCCGGCCACCGCCGACGGCGTCGAGCCCGACGGCGCCGATCGGCATGGTCTACGACGACCTGGTCGAGTTCCTGGCGCGCGACACCACGAGGTGATCGAGTTCGCCTTCGACTGGCGCACGCCGATGGAGGACGAGGCGCGGCGCCTCGGCGACGCGGTCGACGCAGGCGCTCGACCAGCGCGCACGCCAGCGGCCAGCCGGTGCGCGCTGCTCGCGCACTCGATGGGCGGCTGCTGGCGCGCACGATGCAGCTCGAGCGCCCCGACGTCTGGACAGCGCATGATGGCGCGCGACGGCGCGCGCCTGCTGATGCTCGGCACGCCGAACGCGCGGCTCGTGGGCGCCGATGCAGGTGCTGTCGGGCGACGACACCTTCGGCAACCGCTGGTCGCGTTCGGCGCGCCGTTCGACGACCCGGCACGCGCGCGATCGATGGCGGCGATGCCGGGCTTCCTCCAGTTGCAGGCCGCGCTGACTCGACCCGGCGCTGGGCCTCGGCCAGCAGCGCGACCTGGGCGACGCTCGCCGCCGACGACCTGCGCGCGCCTGCGCGAGCGCAGTTGGTGGCACAACGTCGCGCGAGCAGCTCGGCGTGTACGCGTGGGGCGTGCCGCCGCAGGCGGTGCTCGACCGGGCCGTGGCGCTGCGCAAGCGGCTCGACGCGCAGCGCGACAATCTCGGCGACCGATCGCGACAAGATGCTGCTGGTCGTCGGCCACGCCGAGTTCACGCCGGACGGCTACGCAGATCGGCGACGACGGGCTGGACTACCTCGAACGCGCCCGACGACGGCGACGGCCGCGTCACGCTGGCGAGCGCGCTGCTGCCCGGCGTGCGCACCTGGACGCTGCGATGCCGCGCACGGCAAGCTGCCCGACGAATCCAGCGCCTTTGCCGCCTATCTGGAGCTGCTGGCGCGCGGCGACACGCAGCGGCTGCCGCGCCTGCAAGTCGATGCGGCCGCGACGCGCAGTGGCGGTGCGACTGGTGTCGGCGTCGGCGCCCGCGGCGACGCGCCGCTGCAGACGGCCGTGGCCGCGCAGCCGAGCGTCCGGCGCACGACGCTCGGCCGGAGCCCAGCCGGCCGCGCGTCGGAGCGGCGATCCTCGCGCGTCGTCGGCCCGAGCTGTTCGGCGCTCGATGCAGCGACCGGCGCGATGCCGTCCGCAAGCCCGACCCGCTGCACGGTCTGCGTGCTCAACGGCAGCTTCGCTTCGTCCACCAGCCGCTGCTGCTGGGCCACTACGTCTCGGCCAGGCTGACCGGCACCGAACGGTGGTGGACACGCTGATCGGCGGCGCCATGGCCGAGGCGCTGGGTGCCGGGCTGTATCCGTCCGCGCCCGGCACGCACCAGGTCTTCGTCGAACCTGAAGATCGACCCCGAACAACCGCTGGCGCAGCCGCGCCCGGCGGCGGTGGTGGTGGTCGGCCTGGGCGAGGAAGGCGCCGAGCTCGGGCGAACTCAGCGACACGGTGCGCCAGGGCGGATGGCCTATGCGCAGCGCGAGAGCGAGCAGCGCGGCGGCGGTGCCACCGGCTTCGAGCTCGCGGCGACGCTGATCGGCAGCGGTGGCGTGGCATCACCGTCGGCAGCGCGGCACAAGCCATCGCCACGGCGTGGCCGAGGCCAATCGCCGCCTGCAGCGGGCCGGCTGGCCGATCGTCACGCATGCTGCACTTCGTCGAGCTGTACCTCGACCGCGCCACCGAGGCGCAGCGCGCGCTGGCGGTTCTTGCCGACTCCAGGCCGGCCGACTTGGCGCTGCATGCCACGCTGGTGCCGGGCATCGCGCCACTGCGCCGGCCACCCGACTCCGGCTATCGCGGCGCCGACTACGACTTCATCACCGCCGTGCAGGGTCACGACGCAAGGCAACAGGCGGTGATCGAGTACACGCTCGACACGCAGCGCGCGCGCAGCGAGGTGCGCGGCCAGATGACGCAGGTGCAACTGGTCGACGAGCTGGTGCGCGTCGGCGCCAGCAGCGACAACACCGACCCGCAGATCGGCCGCAGCCTGTTCCAGCTGCTCGTGCCGGTGGAGATCGAGCCCTTCCTCGCCGGCACGCAGCGCAGTCGTCCTGCAGCTCGACGCGCATACCGCGCGATTCCGTGGGAGCTGCTCGACACCGACATCGATCAGCGCCGGCGACGCACCAGCCCTGGGCGGTGCGCACCAAGGTGCTGCGCAAGCTGCGCACCGACAAGTTCCGCGAGCGTCCCGTGGCCGCCGGCCGCGACGACGGCATGCTGGTCATTGGCGAGCCGAAGGCCGACCCGGCGCGCTACGCCGAACTGCCCGCCGCGCGGCGCGAGGCCCAGGCGGTGGCGCAGGTGCTGCCGGGTGCCAGGCTGCTGGACCAGCCCGACGCCTTGCAGGCGGTGAACGCGTTGCTGGAACAACCGCTGCGCATCGTGCACATCAGCGGCCATGGCGAATTCCGCGAGGACGGCACGGGCGGCGTGGTGCTGTCCAACGACACCGTGCTCGGGCCCGGCGAGATCGAGGCCATGCGCCTCGTGCCCGAGCTGGTGTTCGTCAACTGCTGCTTCATCGGCCAGATCCACCCCGACCCCGAGGTGCCGCGCAACGCGCTCGGCGCCCGCGCCGAAGTTCGCCGCCGGCGTCGCCGAGGAGTTGATCCGCATCGGCGTGCGCTGCGTGGTCGCCGCCGGCTGGGCGGTCGAGGACATGCCGGCGAAACTTTCGCGCCACGCTTCTACCAGCGGCTGCTCGACGGCGACCGCTTCATCGACGCCGTCGGCGCCGCGCGCAGGCCGCCTGGCAGGCCAACCCGGCGGCAACACCTGGGCCGCGTACCAGTGTTACGGCGATCCTGACTGGCACTACGTCGAACGTGCCGACGACGGCAGCCTGCCCACCGCCGCCGCCATCGCGGTGGCCTCGGCGCCCGGCCTGGCGCTGATGCTCGAAACCGAGGCGCTGGATGCGCGCGACGACAGCGACAAGAAGAGCAAAACGCGGCGCCTGGCCCGGTTGCGCCAACTGCAGGCGCGCCACGCGCCGATGTGGGGTGGCATCGGCGCGGTGGCGGAAGCATTCGGCCTGGCCTACGCCGAATGTGGCGACGCCGATGCCGCCATCGACTGGTATCGGCGCGCCGTGCAGGCGGCCGATGGCA
>CAVZYL010000011.1:0-106156 GCA_963779435.1 uncultured beta proteobacterium
TCGAGAAGTCGCTCGAGCGCGGCATCGGCGGCATCAAGATCAAGGTCGGCCAGCCCGACCCGATGGTCGACTACGAGCGGGTGAAGGCCGTGCACAAGCTGATCGACGGCCGCGTGCACATGATGATCGACGCCAACCAGCAATGGGACCGCGTCACCGCGCAACGCTTCGGCGCAGCTGGTCGAGCCGCTGAACCTGACCTGGATCGAGGAGCCGCTTGACGCCTGGGACGCCGAGGGCCACGCCACCCTCGCCGCCCAGTTCGACACGCCGATCGCGACCGGCGAGATGCTGACCAGCGTCGCCGAACATGGCGGAGCTGATCCGCCACCGCGCCGTCGACTATCATCGAGCCCGACGCGCCGCGCGTCGGCGGCATCACGCCGTTCCTGAAGATCGCCGCGCTGGCCGACCAGGCACGGCCTGCGCCTGGCACCGCACTTCGCGATGGAGATCCATCTGCACCTGCGCGCGGCCTACCCGCACGAGCCCTGGGTCGAGCACTTCGAGTGGCTCGAGCCGATGTTCAACGAGCGCTGCAGATCAAGGACGGACGCATGGTCGTGCCACGTCGCCCGGGACTGGGTTTCACGCTCAGCGAACAGGCCATGCGCTGGACGGCCGAGAGCGCACAGTTCGGCAAACGGCCTTAGCCGATCAAGCGAGGCCTCGGCATATGGAGAATGGACCGCGGCGGCGCGTCGGCCAGGCCATCACGCCCGACGAATTCGAGGCCCTGTCCGACGCGCAACTCGCGCGCCTGGTGCCCAAGGCCTACCGCGAGTTCTTCCCGGGCAAGGAGAATTGCGCCGACGGCCACTTCTACCTGCACGACGGCACGGCCTGGAGCTTCTACAAGGGCGACCTGCTCGACGATTGATACCGGCTCGAGTCACTCGACCAACAGGTACCGTTCGCCCTGACACTGTCGAAGGGCTTCGACAAGCTCAGCCCGAACGGAATTCTTGTGCCGTCGTCAATCGCCGCGCTGTCGCCGCCAAGCCTGCAATGCCAGCAGCAGGAGGGCGCCGCTGATCGTGCTCATCCCGAGTCTGCTGTCGGCCAGCCACGCGGCCAACTGCAGCAAGGATTCGGGACTCTTCTGCTCGACGTAGCGTGCCAGCTCGAGCACCTGGCCCGCACTCAGGCGCAGCGCATCGTCGAGCGTGGCACTCGCGCCGCGCCAGCGCGTGGCCGGCAACAGGCTGGCGAACGCGCCGGCCGCGATGGCCACCAGCGCCAGCGGGCCGACAGGACGCAGCAAGCCGTTGAGCAGGCGCAGGCGCTGGGGTGGTGGCGCCTCGGCATACAACTCGGCCACCAGTGGCGCCAGTTCCGGAGCGGCCTCCAGGGGCAAGTGTTGAGGTGACTCGGATCGCGGCGGTGACATGATGGGCCTTGCGATCAGTGGATGAGGGTGCACCCTAGCGCCCGGCTGTGACAATCACGTCACAAGGCCGTATCCATTTGTAAGTAAGTGTCTCGCGTCAGGCCAGGCCGGCCGCCGCATTAACCGCTGACGCGTCCAGGCCGAGCTTGCCCGCCGCGGTGAGGATCTCCTGCCAGGTGGTGCCGTCCACCGGCACGCCCTCGGCCTTCATGCGCTTGGCGCGCGACTCGCGCTCGGGCTCGCCGGCCAGGCGCACGTGGTCGAAGCCCTCGCGCGGCGGCGAGGCCGTGACCCAGTCGACGAAGGTCAGCGCCTCGGCCTCGAACGCGCGCGCGGTCGGCGATCATCGTCGGCGTCGATCAGCACGGTGAGCATGCCGTTCAGCACGCGCTTCTTGCTGCTGTCGTGGTCGTGCTGGGTCATGCCCGCGGCCAGCGCGCCGCCGAGCAGCTCGCACAGCACCGCCATGCCGTAGCCCTTGTGCGCGCCGAACGTGAGGATGGCGCCGAACGGCTCGATCACCGAGTAGCGCGGGTCCTGCGTCGGGCGCGCCGTGGTCGTCGATCAGGTGGTCGGGCGGCACGCGCTCGCCCTTGTTGTGCGCGACGCGCGTCTTGCCCTGCGCGATCACGCTGGTGGCGAAGTCGAGGATCATCGGCTCGCGCCCGGTCAACGGGATGCCGGCGCGTGAACGGGTTGGTGCCGAAGCGCGCGTCGGAGCCGCCGATACGGCGCGACGATGGCGCGCGAGATCACGTTGACGAAGTGCAGCGACACCAGCCCCGCGGCCACCGCCTGCTCGGCCCAGGCGCCGATGCGGCCCAGGTGGTGCGCGTTGCCCAGCGCCACGATGCAGCTGCCGTGCTGCCTTGGCGCGTTCGATGCCCAGCGCCATCGCCTCGCGGCCGATCACCTGGCCGAAACCCGCGCCGCCGTCCAGGCGCAGCAGCGCGCCGGCGTCGAGCACGGTGCGCACGTGGGCGTTGGGCTTCAGCCCGCCTTCGAGATAGGCCTCGGCATAGCGCGGCAGCATGCCGATGCCGTGCGAGTCGTGGCCGGTGAGGTTGGCCTCGATCAGGTTGTCGGCCACGGCCTCGACTTCGGCCGCGGCTGCTGCCGAAGCCGCGCACGAAGATGCGAATCGCCGTATTCAGGCGGGCCAGGGCGATGGTGTGCATCAGGCTCATGCGGGTCTTTCCGGGGCTGTGGCGGCGGGTGCCAATCCTAGACTGAAGCGGCGGCACGGTGGCCGTGGAGCGAAGCACGCCATGACGACGCAACGACGTACCCTGCTGCTGGCCATCGCGGCCGCGGCCATGCCCGCGGCACAAGCGCAAACCGCGCCCTGGCCGAGCAAGCCGATCCGCTACATCGTGCCGTTTGCCGCCGGCGGCACGACCGACATCCTGGCCCGCGTGGTCGGCGAGAAGCTCGGCATTGCGCTGGGCCAGACCATCGTCGTCGACAACAAGGCCGGCCAGGGCGGATCGGCCGGCGCGGCCGAACTGGCGCGCGCCGCGCCCGACGGCTACACCATCGGCGGCGGCACGATCAGCTCGCACGCCATCAACGCCGACGCTGTACGACAAGCTGCCCTACGACCCGGTCACCAGCTTCGAGCCGATCACGATGTTCGTCACGCTGCCCAACGTGCTGGTTGTTCACCCGAGCGTGCCGGCCAACAACGTGCGCGAGTTCATCGCCCTGTTGAAGGCCGACCCCGGCAAGTATTCGTTCGGCTCGGCGGGCGTCGGCACCTCGCAGCACATCTCGGGGGAGCTGTTCAACACCATGGCCGGGGTGAAGATGCAGCACATCCCCTACCGCGGCAGCGGCCCGATGATTCCCGAGCTGCTCGGCGGCACGCTGCCGGTGGCCTTCGACAACATCACGACCGTCATCCAGCACATCAAGGCCGGCAAGTTGCGTGCGCTGGCGGTCACCACCGCCACGCGCTCTGGCGTGGCGCCCGAGGTGCCGACGATGGCCGAAGCGGGCCTTGCAGGATACGAACTCAGTTCGTGGCAGGCGGTGTTTGCGCCGGCGGGCACACCCAAGGCGATCATCGACCGGCTTTACACCGAGATCGCCAAGATCCTGAAGATGCCCGACGTGGTCAAGCGCCTGACCGACCTTGGCCTGGACATTTCGGGCATGCCGCCGGCCGAGCTCGCGGCGCTGATCAAGGCCGACGTGCCGCGCCTGGGCAAGGTGGTCAAGGACAGCGGTGCAACGGCCAACTAGCGGGCAATTCCGAAGCGCTGCCGGTGAGGCCTGACGGCATGGCTACAGTGTGGCCATGAGGAGCCCTGATTTCGTCACCGTGCGCGAAGTCGGCCTGCGCGACGGCCTGCAGATCCTGCCGCGCGTGCTGCCCACCGCGCACAAGCTGCGACTGGATCCGCGCCGCCCATGCCGCCGGCCTGCGCGAACTCGAGGTCGGCTCCTTCGTGCCGGCCAAGCTGATGCCGCAACTGGCCGACACCGCCGAGCTGGTCGCCTTTGCGAAGACGCTTGCCGGGCTTGCTGCCGTCGGTGCTGGTGCCCAACCTGAAGGGCGCCGAACGCGCCATCGATGTCGCGGCGCATGCGCTGCTGCTGCCGCTGTCGGCCAGCCACGCCCACAGCCTGGCCAATCTGCGCAAGACGCCCGACGAGGTGGTGGCCGAGATCGGCCGCATCGTCGATCTGCGCGACGCGAAGGGCAGCGCCTGCCTGGTCGAGGTCGGCATCTCCACCGCCTTCGGCTGCACGATCCAGGGCCGCGTCGAACCGGCCGAGGTGCTGCGCCTGGTGCGGGCGGTGCTCGACGCCGGCGCCGACCGCGTCGGCCTGGCCGACACCGTCGGCTATGCCGACCCGCTGCAGGTGAAGGCCCTGTTCGAGCAGGCGCTCGCGGTGGCCGGCGACAAGCTCTGCGTGCGGTCACTTCCACGACACGCGCGGCCTGGGCTTGGCCAACGTGTTCGCCGCCTGGCAGAACGGCATGCGCCGCTTCGACGCCTGCCTGGCGGCATCGGCGGCTGCCCGCATGCGCCCGGCGCCAGCGGCAACGTGGCCACCGAAGACGTGGCCTATCTGTTCGCCAGCATGGGCGTGCCCACGGGCCTCGACTTCAAGGCCCTGATCGCGCTGCGCGCGCAGGTCGCACAATGGCTGGACGGCGAGCCGCTGCACGGCGCGATCTGGCGCGCCGGCCTGCCCAGGACCCTCGCATGAACGACAAGCACGCGCGCACCCGATTCCGCAGCCGCTCGCGGGCCTGCGCGTCGTCGAGTTCACCCACATGGTGATGGGCCCGACCTGCGGCATGGTGCTGGCCGACCTGGGCGCCGAGGTCATCAAGGTCGAGCCGATCGACGGCGACCGCACGCGCACGCTGCTCGGCGCCGGCGCCGGCTTCTTCCCGATGTTCAACCGCAACAAGAAGAGCATCGCGATCGACCTGCACAAGGCGCCGGCGCCGCGGTCGCGCGGCGCCTGGCGGCCAGCGCCGACGTGGTCGCCGAGAACTTCAAGCCCGGCACGATGGCCAAGTACGGCCTCGACTACGCCGCGCTGTCGCGGCACAACCCGCGCCTGATCTACGTCAGCCACAAGGGCTTCCTGCCCGGCCCCTACGACCACCGCACCGCGCTCGACGAGGTGGTGCAGATGATGGGCGGCCTGGCCTACATGACCGGCCGCCCGGGCGACCCGCTGCGCGCCGGCACCAGCGTCAACGACATCATGGGCGGCATGTTCGGCGCCATCGGCGATCCTCGGCGCGCTGATCCAGCGCGGCATCACCGGCCGCGGCATGGAGGTGCAGGCGGCGCTGTTCGAGAACAACGTCTTCCTGGTCGGCCAGCACATGCTGCAGTACGCGATCACCGGCCAGCCGGCCGCGCCGATGCCCGCGCGCATCAGCCCGTGGGCGATCTACGACGTGTTCACGGTCAAGGACGGCGAGCAGATCTTCCTCGCCGCGGTGAGCGATGCGCAGTGGCTCACCTTCTGCGACGCGCTCGGCTTTCCCGACCTGAAGGCCGACCCACGCTCGCGCGCAACAACGACCGCGTCAGCGCGCGACGAATTGCTGGCCGATGTTGCGCGAGCGCCTGGCCCCGCGCAGCGCGGCCGAGATCTCGCGCACGTTCGAAGACGCGGGCCTGCCCTTCGCACCGATCATGAAGCCCGAGGACCTGCTCGACGACCCGCACCTGCTGGCCACCGGCGGCCTGGCCGACATCCAGCTCACCGACGGCGCACGCGCCGGGCAGACGGTGAAGACCACGCTGTTCCCGTTCACGCTCGACGGCCAACGCCTGGGCGTCGGCTGCAATCCGCCCCGGCGCGGCGAACACACGCGCGAAGTGCTGCGCGAGCATCGGCCTCGCCGAGCGCGAGATCGACGCACTGATCGAATCCCACGCGGTGGCGTAAGGCCACCGGCCCGTCCATTCCAACGGAGACACCACGATGATCCAAGCCACTTCGACTCGCCGCCACCTGCTCGGCGCGACGCTCCTCGCCGCGCTGGCCGCTCCCGCGCTGGCGCAGGTCGGCGACAAGACGGTCCGGTTCATCCTGCCCAACGCCACCGGCTCGGGCGTCGACGCGATCACGCGCGCGGCGCAGCCGGCGCTGGCCAAGGCGCTGGGCGCCGCGGTGATCGTCGACAACCAGCCCGGCGCCGGCGGCATCGTCGGCCTGCAGGCGCTGGCGCGCTCGGCGCCCGACGGCTTCACGCTGTCGCGTGGTGTCGAACAACGTGGTGATCTTCCCGAGCGTCTACAAGACGCTGCCGTTCGACATGCCGGGCGACTTCACGCCGATCGCCATCGTCGGCGCCACGCCGATCGTGCTGGTGGTCAACCCGACAAGGTGCCGGCCAAGGACTCGAAGGAGTTCGTCGCGCTGCTGAAGGCCAAGCCCGACGAGCTGACCTACGCCTCGGGCGGCAACGGCACGATCCTGCACCTGGCCGCGGCGATGTACGTCGACGAGGCCGGCGCCAAGGCGCGGCACATCCCGTACAAGGGCGTCGGCCCGATGGTCACCGACCTGATCGGCGGCCAGGTCGACTTCGCGACCGCGGCGCTGCCCAGCGTGCAGCAGCACATCAAGAGCGGCGCGCTGCGCGCGATCGGCGTCGGCGGCGCCGCAGCGCACGCCGGCGGCGCCCGAGATCCCGACCATCGTCGAGCAGGGCCTGCCGGGCTACGTGGTCGAGGCCTGGTTCGCGCGTGCTCGGCCCCAAGGGCATGACCGCGGCCGACGTCAAGCGCGTGCACGAGGCGGTGGTCGCCGCCTTCGCCGACCCGGCGGTGAAGGAGGCGATGGCCAAGCAGGGCAACACGATCAACGTCAGCACCAGCCGAGTATGCGCAGGCCGTACTTCCGCAGCGAGATGGCCAAGTACGCCAAGCTGGTGAAGAAGGCGGGCATCGAGCTGCAGTGCCCGAGGCCGCCACTGCGCCGACATCGATCAGTTCGCGCCGCGTTGCCTGTTCCTCAGCGCCGATCCGGCGCTGGTGCGCGCGCAACTCGCCGGGCGCGGCGCTGTCGCTCGACCGCAGGCGCGGCCGCTGCGCGACGACGTCTCGACCGACGAGATCACGCCGCTGCCGGTCGATGGTGCACTTCGACGCCACGCTCGGCCGCTATCCGTACACCGGCTTCAGGGCCGGCGGCGAGCGGCCGATCGGCGCGACGCCGTGCGGCACGCGCGGCATCGAGGTGGTGGTCGCCGGCAGGCGCTACGGCAAGGGCAGCTCGCGCGAGCACAGCGTGGTGGCCGAGCTGCTCGGCCGGCGTGCGGCTGGTGATCGCCGAGAGCTTCGAGCGCATCTACCGCCAGAACGCCGACAACGTCGGCCTCTTCACCAGCACCGACTTCGGCCTGGTCGAACGCATCGCAGCGCGGCGAGGCGATCGCGCTCGACGAGCTGCGTGCCCGGCCGCGACGCGCTGGCCGCGGCCATCCTGCGCGCCGGCGGCCTGCTGCGCTTACGGCCAGCGCGGATGCAGCGACGTTCGCCACGGCCGCACGGCGCAGCGCCGACGCGCCGCCGCGCACGCTGTTCGAGAAGATCGTCGCGCGCCACGCGCTGGCGACCGCCGACACGCCGCCGACCCGCGCACCGGCGAAGGCGGCTTCGTGCGCGCCGACCTGGCGCTTCATCCACGAGTACTACACCGGCATGTGCGCGCACCTGCTGCGAGCAGGCCTTCGGCGACGCGCTCGCGCTGCACGAGCCGGCGCAGCATCGTCGCCTTCGAGGACCACCTGTCCTACGTGCACCGCAGCCCGGTGCACGTGCGCGCAGGGCCTGGTCGGCAACGTGCGTCGCGCTGTCGCGCGCGCACCGCGCGTTCGTCGCGCGCCATCGGCCTCGCGCACGCACGGCTACCTGCAGCCGCAGCTCGAGGCCGGCGATGACGGCAACACCGGCTCGCAGGGCATCTCGCACGCGCTGATGGCCGAGCGCTACGCGCTGCCCGGGCAGCTGATCGTCGGCACCGATTCGCACACGCCGCACAGCGGCGCGCTCGGCTGCGTGGCCTTCGGCGTCGGCACGCACCGACATGGCCAACGCCTTCGTCACCGGCGCCGTGCGCTTGACGATGCCCGCAGCGCTGCGCATCGAGCTCGAGCGGGCGGCTTGCCCGCCGGCGTGACCGCCAAGGACCTGGTGCTGCACCTGCTGGCGCTGCCGGCGATCCGCGCCGGCGCCGGCGTCGGCAAGGTGTTCGAGTTCGGCGGCGCGGTGGTGCGCGCGCTGTCGATCGACGAGCGCGCGACGCTGACCAACATGACGGCCGAGCTCGGCGGCTTCACCGGCATCGTCGCGCCCGACGCCGAGACCGTGCGCTTCCTGCGCGAGCGGCGCGGCGTCGACGTTCAGATCGAGCCGTGGATGAAGAGCGATGCCGGGCGCCGCCTACGCCGACACGATCGCGCATCGATTGCAGCGCGCTGTCGCCGATGGTCGCGCGCCCCGGCGATCCCGGCAACGGCGTGCCGCTGGCCGACGCTCGGCGAGCGCGCCGCGCATCGACATCGCCTATGGCGGCTCGTGCACGGCCGGCAAGCGCGAGGACTTCGACCAGCTACCACGCGGTGCTGGCGCTGGGCCGCGACGCGCGGCCTGCGCGTGGCCGCGCGGCGTCACGCTGTACCTGCAGTTCGGCACGGTCGACGTGCGCGACTACTGCATCGCGCCGCGGCTACCTCGACGCGTTCGATGCCGTCGGTGCGCGAACTGCTGCAGCCGGCCTGCGGCGCCTGCGCCAATTGCGGGCCCGGGTCGTCGACCGACGAGCGAGCAGGTGACGGTGAGCGCGATCAACCGCAATTTCCCCGGCCGCTCGGGCCCGGGCCAGGTCTGGCTGGCCAGCCCGCCCACGGTCGCCGCCAGCGCGATCGCCGGGCGGCTTTGCTCGTTCGCGGAACTGCGTGCGTCGGCATCGCAACCGAATACCGGCGCCTGACGCGGCCGCGGCGACGAGCCGCCTACTTCTTGCCCAGGCCCATCTGCTTGGCGACCTCGGTGTAGACCTTGGTGCGCTCCTTCATGAAGGCATCCATCCCGTCGATGCCGACGTTGACCAGCTCGAAGCCGCTCTTGAACGCAAGGTCTTTCATCTCGGGATCGGCGTTGAGCGCCGCGAACAGGTCCGCCAGACGCTTCTTGACCTCGGGCGACGTCGACTTGGGCACTGCGATGCCACGGTAGGCACCGTCGACCCAATCGACACCGAGCTCCTTGAAGGTCGGCACGTCCGGCATCAGCGGGTGGCGCGTGTCCATCGCCACCGCCAGCGCGCGCACGCGGGTCTTGTTGTTGACGGCGAAGGCGGTGTAGGTCATCGCGCCGTCGATCTGCGCGCCGAGCACGGCGTTGGCCAGGTCGCCGGTGCCCTTGTACGGCACGTAGGTGGTCTTGATCTTGAAAGCGCTGTTCATGCGCTCGTGCGCGGCGTGGTTGGCCGAGTTGAGCCCCGAGCCTCCGAGGTTGAACTTGTCGGGTGCGGCCTGCGCCGCCTTGAGAAAGTCGGCAAAGGTCTTCCACGGGCTCTGCTCGGGCACGACCAGCGCATCGGGCGTGTAGTGGTACCAGTACACCGGCGTCAGGTCCTCGGTCTTGTACTGGACCTGGCCTTCGAGCGGCTGCAGCACCACATGCGGCAGGTTGATGCCGTAGATGTTGACACCGTCGGCCGGCAAGTTGTTGGCCGAACTCCACAGCACCGCGCCGCCGCCGCCGGCCTTGTACTGGACGACGGTATCGATGGCCGGACATTTCCTCTTCAACACCATCTGCTGGTGGCGCGCCGAAATGTCGGACTCGCCGCCGGGCGGGAAGGCCTGCCAGTAGTTCAGGTTCTTGTCTGGGCAAGGCTGGGCCATTGCGCCCACCGCGGCGGTTGCAGCCAGCGCGGCAATCAGCGTGCATTTCATGCGGGATCTCCATTCACGACAGTGCGACGCGCCGATCATGGCCTCAGCCGGCGCGCGCCGCCACCGGGTTGGTCAGTAGCCGGCACACCGCCGCAGTCACTTGCGCGGTGCCGGCCGTGCCGCCGAGGTCGCGCGTGTGCAGCGCCGGATCGGCAGTGACGCGCTCGATGGCCGCCATCAGGCGCGCCGCGGCGCGGCTCTCACCCAGATGTTCGAGCAGCATCACGCAGGACCAGAAGGTGCCGATCGGATTGGCCAGGCCTTGCCCATGATGTCGAACGCCGAGCCGTGGATCGGCTCGAACATGCTCGGGTAGCGGCGCTCCGGGTCGATGTTGCCGGTCGGCGCGATGCCCAGGCTGCCGGCCAGTGCGGCGGCCAGGTCGCTCAGGATGTCGGCGTGCAGGTTGGTCGCGACCACGGTGTCGATGCGACGCCGGGCCGGTTGACCATGCGCGCGGTCATCGCGTCGACCAGTTCCTTGTCCCACTGCACGTCGGGAAACTCGCGCGCCACCTGCGCGGCGATCTCGTCCCACATCACCATCGCGTGGCGCTGCGCGTTGCTCTTGGTCACCACGGTCAGATGCTTGCGCGGCCGCGACTGCGCCAGCTTGAACGCAAAGCGCAGGATGCGCTCGACACCGGCGCGCGTCATCATCGAGACGTCGGTCGCGACCTCGATCGGGTGGCCCTGGTGCGCGCGGCCGCCGACGCCGGCGTACTCGCCTTCCGAGTTCTCGCGCACGATGACCCAGTCCAGGTCTTCGGCGCGGCAGCGTTTCAGCGGCGCATCGATGCCGGGCAGGATGCGCGTCGGCCGCACATTGGCGTACTGATCGAAGCCCTGGCAGATCTTCAGACGCAGGCCCCACAGCGTGATGTGGTCCGGGATGTCCGGGTCGCCGGCCGAGCCGAACAGGATCGCGTCCTTGCCGCGCAGCGCATCGAGGCCGTCGGCCGGCATCATCTCGCCGTGCGCGCGGTACCAGTCGCCGCCCCAGCCAAACGGCTCGAACTCGACGCGGAAGGTCCCTTCGGCACCGGCCAGCGCCTGCAGCACCTCCTGACCGGCAGGAATGACCTCCTTGCCGATGCCGTCACCAGGGATGGTGGCGATCGAGTATGTCTTCATGGTGAGTCCGGGTTGCAGCGGCGATGACGCCACTGTACGCACTCGGCCGCACCGGTTCCATGCCGTCGCAGGCGGCAGTTACGATGCGCTGCGCCTTTCGCACCCTGCTTCGCCCATGACACCCGACCCTTTCGCACCGCCGACCGTACCGCAAGAGCAGGCCAACCGGTCCTGGCCGCCAAGGCCGCCCAGTGTGAACCTGGCCTGTCGACTGATCATGGCCTCGCTGGCGCTGGGCATCGTCAGCCTGCTGCCGGGCATCCGCCCGCCCCGCCCCGATGATCCGCTCGTGCCGCTGGCCTACACGCTGGGCGCCGTGCTGGTCTTCGGCGGCCTCACGATCTGGCTGGCCATCGAGGTGCTGCGCGGCAAGCCCTGGGCACGCTGGGCCATGCTGGCCTACCTGGCGCTGGGCTGGTGGCTCGGCGGCGGCGAGCTGGGCGACGACTTCATGCGCTCGCCGGTGCTGGGCGTCATCGATGTGGCCTGCATCGCGCTGGAAGCCGTGGCCTGCACCCTGCTGTTCTCCGGCGCGGGAGCGCAGTGGTTCTCGGCGCTGGCTGCCCTGCAACGACGCCCATGAGCGGGGTCCTGGGACAGCGCCAGTAAGGCGTTCACGCAGCCACACCGCGGGACCGGCGCCGCCGAATGCGCTTGGCATATGGGCAGGCGTGGGTGTATGTTGCCGGCGGCAACGGCCTTGGCCGGAACACCAGCGCAGCATGGGCGCCAGCGAAACGATCGACGAGACCTTGGCCACGCGCGACCAGGCGCTGGCCGACGCGCTCGAGCAGCAGGCGGCAACGGCCGAAGTCCTGCGCGCGATTTCGCGCTCACCCGCCGATGCGCAGCCGGTGTTCGACGCGATTGCGGCCTCGGCCCTGAAATTGTGTCGCGCGCGATCGGTGAACGTCCTCACTTTCGACGGCACCTCGGTGCACATCGCTGCCATGGCGACCGTCGATGCGCTGGGCGCCGATGCGCTGCGAAAGTTCTTTCCGCGGCCCGCAAGCGGCGACTCGGCGGCAGGCCGGGCGGTCCTGACGCGCAGCGCGGTGGTGATCGCCGACGTGCTGGCCGATCCCACGTACGGGATACGACAGGCCGCCATGGCCGCCGGCTTTCGCAGCATCACCAGCGTGCCTCTGTTGCGGGACGCTCAGCCGATCGGTGCGATCGCCGTCGGGCGCGCCGACCCGGGGCCGTTCCCCGCATCACAGGTCGCCCTGTTGCAGACCTTCGCCGAGCAGGCGGTGATGGCCATCGAGAACACGCGACAGTTCGCCGAGCGCGAAGCGCGCAACGGCGAATTGGCCGAGGCGCTCGAGCACCAGATGGCCACGGCCGAGATCCTGCGCCTGCTTTCGCGCATGCCCAACGACGTGCAACCGGTGTTCGAGGCGATCGTGCGCGCCGGTGTGCGCCTGTTCAAGGGTGCTGCGGTGGCCATCAGCCGCCACGAAGATGGCGTCGTGCGCTCCGTCGCCATTGCTGAAGACGACCCGGTGCGCGCCGCGCGTTGGCGCAAGGTGTTCCCGTTCCCACTCAGCCGCGAGTACATCCACGGCGCGGCGATTCTGGACTGCCGCGTCGTCGACGTCGCCGACGTGCAGGTGATCGGCGGCCAATTCGAAGCCGGCAAGCGCAACCTCGCGCCATCTGGCTACCGAGCCATGACCGTCGTGCCGCTGGTGCGTGAGGGGGTCGCCATCGGTGCACTCGCCGTCGTGCGCATGGCGCCGGGCCCGCTGTCACCCAAGCAGATTGCACTGCTCGAGACCTTTGCCGACCAGGCGGTGATCGCGATCGAGAACGTGCGCCTGTTCAACGAAACCAGCGAAGCGCTGGCACATCAGATCGCGACCAGCAACGTGCTGCAGGTGATCAGCGGCTCGATGGCCGATGCCTTGCCGGTATTCGAGAAGATCCTCGACAGTTGCGAACACCTGTTCGGCGCCACCGACCTCGGGGTCTTCCTCGTCGATGGGCAGGAGCGCTTGAACGCGGCCGCCTGCCGCGGCAGCTTTTCCGACTGGGCACCGGGCGCCTACCCGCGGCCGCTGGCCGGGACGATGAGCGAGATGGTCATCCGGCATGGGGCCCTGATGCACTGGGGTGATGTGGCGCACGCTGAGGGCATCCCCGACTACATCCGCGATGTCGTGCGCCAGGGCGGGAACTTCGCAGTCGCCGTCGCGCCGCTGACTTGGGAAGGAAGCGGCATCGGCACGATCGACGTCATGCGCAAGCCGCCCCGGCCCTACAGTCAAAAGGAGCTCGCGTTGTTGGCGACGTTCGCCGAGCAGGCGGTGATCGCGATCCAGAATGCGCGCCTGTTCAACGAAACCAAGGACGCGCTGGCCCGGCAGACGGCGACGTCCGAGGTGCTGCGCGTCATCAGCGGCTCGGTCACCGACACCCAGCCCGTCTTCGACGTGATCGCCGAGCGGGCATCGCGCCTGACCGGCGCCAATTCCGGCTGGGTGTTCACCTTCGACGGTGAATGGATCCACGGTGCCAGCTCTTTCGGCTTGAGCCCGCAGGCGCTGGCACTGGCCTTGACTTTCTTTCCGATGCGCCCGAGTGGCGCTTCGTACACCGCACGCGCCATCCGCGATGGCATGGTGGTCAACGTCGCCGACGCGCTGGCCGAGACAGACTCCGAGTACGCGACCAAGCCGGTCGCGCGGGCGGCCGGCTACCGCAGTGTGCTCAGCGTGCCGATGCTGCGCGGCCGGCAGGTCATCGGCGCGATCTCGGTCAATCGCGCCGATGTCGGGCGTTTTGCCGACAAGGAGGTCGAACTGTTGCGCACCTTCGCCGACCAGGCAGTGATCGCGATCGAGAACGTGCGCCTGTTCAACGAGCTGCAGCACAAGACGCAGCAGCTCGAAGTGGCCGGGCGCCACAAGAGCGCCTTTCTGGCCAACATGTCGCACGAATTGCGCACGCCGATGAACGCGATCCTCGGATTTACGCGCATCGTGCTGCGCCAGACGCGCGACACCATCGAGCCCAAACAGGCCGAGAACCTGGAGAAGATCCTGACCAGTGCGCGCCACCTGCTG
Source organism: uncultured beta proteobacterium (assembly GCA_963779435.1). Taxonomy (GTDB): domain Bacteria; phylum Pseudomonadota; class Gammaproteobacteria; order Burkholderiales; family Burkholderiaceae_C; genus CADEEN01. The sequence goes on from CAVZYL010000011.1 coordinate 14,038, forward strand.
GGCCTGATCAACGCGACCCTGGACCTGTCGCGCATCGAGGCCGGACGCATCATGATCGAGGCCTCGAACGTGCACCTGGCGCCGCTGCTCGACGAGTGCCTGCGCAGCGTCGAGCCCCTGCTGGCCGACGGCGTGCGCCTGACCGCCCAGGTCGCACCCGGGCTGCCGCCGATGCGCGTTGACGAAGCCAAGCTGCGCCAGATCGTAATCAACCTGCTCAGCAATGCCGTCAAATTCACCGAACGCGGTGTGATCGAGCTGCGCGCGGCCCAGCGCGAGGGTCGCATCGAGATCGCGGTCGCCGATACCGGCATCGGCATCCCGGCGGACAAGCTCGAAGCGGTGTTCGAGGAGTTCGAGCAGGTCGATGCCAGCCACACACGCGCGCATGGCGGCACCGGCCTGGGCCTGGCCATCGCCCGGCGGCTGGCGCGTGCGATGGCCGGTGAGCTGCGGGCAGCGACGGCGCTGGGCGCCGGCTCGACCTTCACGCTCGACCTGCCGCTGAACTACGAGGGCAACGATGAAGGCTGACGCCGCCACGGTGCTGATCGTCGACGACCAGGCGCTCAACGTCGACGTGCTGGAACAGGAACTTGCCGCCGCCGGCTACCGCACCGTGGCCGCGCGCGGGGGTGAGGCGGCCATCGCGCTGGCGCGCGAGGCGGCGCCCGATCTGATCCTGCTCGACGTGATGATGCCGGGCATCGACGGCTATGAAGCCTGCCGCCGCCTGAAGGCCAACGAAGCAACGCGGCAGATTCCGGTCATCTTCCTGACCGCGCTGAAGGAGAGCTTCGAGAAGGTGCGCGCCTTCGGTCTCGGTGCGGTCGACTACGTGACCAAGCCATTCGAGACCGAGGAGCTGTTGGCGCGCGTCGGCACGCATATCGCGCTGCGGCGCGAGATTGAAGCCCACCGCCGCTCGAAGGCGACGATCCAGGTCCTGGTCGAACAGATGCGCGACGACAGCGACCCGCTGGTCGGCGACTCACCGGCCATGGCGCACGTGCGCGAGCAGATCGCACAGGTCGCCGCCACCGACAGCACGGTGTTGATCGAGGGCGAGACCGGCACCGGCAAGGAGCTCGTCGCACGCGCGATCCACGCCCAGAGCCCGCGCCGCGAGCGCGCACTGGTCAAACTCAATTGCGCCGCCCTGCCGCGCGAACTGGTCGAGAGCGAACTGTTCGGCCACGAAAAGGGCGCCTTTACCGGCGCGCTGCAGCAGCGCCGCGGCCGCTTCGAGCTGGCCGACGGCGGCACCCTACTGCTCGACGAGGTCGGTGAACTGCCACTCGAAGCGCAGGCCAAGCTGCTGCGCGTGCTGCAGGAGCGTGAGTTCGAACGCGTCGGCGGCACGCGCGCGCTGCGCGTCGACGTGCGCGTGATCGCCGCAACCAACCGCGACCTGCAAGCCGAAGTGGCCGCCGGCCGCTTTCGCGCCGACCTCTATTTCCGGCTGAATGTCTTCCCGATCCGCCTACCGCCGCTGCGCGAACGCCGCGAGGACATTCCGCAGCTGCTGCAGCATGCCGTGGCGCGGGTTGCACGCCGACTCGGCCGCGAGGTCACCGGCATCGCGCCGGCCTTCGTCGATGCCGCGCGCGCCTACGACTGGCCGGGCAATGTGCGCGAACTCGAGAACCTCGTCGAGCGCGCGCTGATCGTCTCGCACGGCGGGTGGCTCGATGGCAAAGCCGCGTTCGCGACGCCGTCCGCCGTGCCAGTGACCGATGCCCCCGTGCCGGACGTGTCGAGCTCGTTGCAGGACGTCGAACGCACGCACATCCGGCGCGTGCTCGACGCGGCACGCTGGACCATCGAAGGCGAAACTGGCGCCGCGCGTATTCTCGGCTTGAACCCGAGCACGTTGCGCGGGCGCATGCGCAAGCTCGGTATTCGCAAGCCCGCCTGACGCGCCGTCAAGTTCGACGGCCGCCACCGTCACATGCGACGGCCAGGTCGCAGCGCGGCCGCGCTGCGCCCGGGCAGACGCGGCCAAGTCCATGATTCGACGGCCTTCTTTCCCTCACTCGCGCCTGGCACGCGGCATGCAATGTCGGCCGTGCACGGCGGGTCGGTCGATCCCCGGCAGCAACCGAGGAGAAGCGCATGACACGGAATCGAATCTCGCAGCCTAGGCGGTACACGGTACCGGCGAAGGTCGCCGCAGCATTGACGATTGCGGCATTCCTTGGCGGATGGGCGACACCCGGCGTGGCTGCGGGCGCCATAGTTGACGAGGACATCAGCATCGCCAAACTTGAGAAGATCTTCTGGGCCTGCGACCACGCAGCCACCCACACCCACGTCGACGCCGATACCGGCGCCGCCTGCGTCGGCTTCACCGACCAACTCAAGCAGCGCAAGTTCAACGGCGACTTCAATGCGCTGGTGGCCTGGTGGCAGGCGAACAAGGCCACCGAGCATCTGGCTCTGGACAAGTCTGGCCGCAACGCGACGGCGCAACTGGCGCCCGCCGGCGCGCGCTGAGGCCGGGCCCGCGGCGCGCGTCCGATCACCGGCCTTTGGCCTTGCGCCAGGCCGCGAAATCGGTACGGCTCTGCTCGTCGGTCGGCGGGTACAGGCCGAGGATCGAGCGGCCGGCCATCACCTGTTCCTGCACGAAGTCCTCGAAGGCGGTCATCTCGACTGCTTCGGCCGCGACCTCGTCTGCCAGGTGTGCCGGGATCACGACCACGCCTTCGGCGTCGCCGACGATCACGTCGCCGGGGAACACCGGCGCGTCGCCGCAACCGATGGGCACGTTGATGTCGATCGCCTGGTGAATCGTCAGGTTGGTCGGTGCCGCCGGCCGTTGGTGATAGACCGGGAACGCCATCTTCGCGATGTCGGGGCTGTCGCGAAAGCCCCCGTCGGTGACGATGCCGGCCACGCCGCGTTTCATCAGCCGGCTGACGAGGATGCCGCCGGCCGACGCGGCACGCGCGTCCTTGCGGCTGTCGATCACGAACACCGCGCCGGGCGGGCATTCCTCGACCGCCTTCCTCTGCGGATGCTCGCGGTCCTTGAACACCTCGATCGTGTTCAGGTCTTCGCGCGCCGGCATGTAGCGCAGCGTGTAGGCCGGGCCGACCATGTTCGGCAATCCGGCGTTGAGCGGGTGCACATCCTGGATGAACTGGCGCGACAGGCCGCGCTTGAACAGGGCCGTGCACAGCGTGGCGGTGCTGACGTGCATCAACTTGTCGCGGGTGGCGGGATTGAGCGTGGTCATGCTTCAGGTCTCCAGCGGTGAGGCCACGCCGAGCTGGCGGGCCGATTGGTTGAGGTCGCCGCGCGTGGCCTCGTCGATGGCGATGCCTTCGCTGCGCGCGCGGGCCAGGCTCTTCGCCGCCGAATCGCCGGGCATGCGCACAGGCTGCGCCGCATCGATCGGCCGGTTGGCGCGACAGCGCGCCGAGAAGTCGTCCATCAGGCGGGCGAACTGATCACGGCCGGCAAACAGCGCCGGGTCGATCAGCTGCACGTAGGTGTTGCCGCCCCAGCGCTTGGGCGCATCCAGGCGGCCGTGGCCGGCCAGGCCTTGCGACAGCGCTTCGACCATCAGCGCCAGGCCGAAGCCCTTGTGGCCGTGGTCGAGGCCGCCGATCAGCTGCAGCGAACCGCGCGGCGTGCTGTGCTCGAGCACGCGCGGGTCGGTGGTCGGCCTGCCTTCGTGGTCGAGCAGCCAAGGTTGCTCGAAGGCCTTGCCCTCGGCGACCTTCTGCCGCGTCATCGAGGTGGTGGTGATCGAGGCGCAGATGTCGACCAGCACCGGGTTCGGCGAGCCAGGGTAGCCGATCGCGAACGGATCGGGGGTGAAGAGGGCCTCGGTGCCGCCGTAGGGCGCGACGCGGGCACCCGCGGGGTCGGAGTTGGCGATGATCGCGACGAAGCCCTTGTCCACCGCGCGCAGGCAGAGCGCCGCAAGGCAGCCGATGTGGTGGCTGCGCCGCACCGTCACCGCGGCGATGCCCTGCTCGGCGGCGCGCGGCAGCGCCCAGTCGATCGCGCGCGCCACCATCCACTGGCCGGGCAGGTAGCCGCCGTCCCACAGCGCGACGACGCCGCGCTGGCTCACCACCTCGGGCTCGCCGCGGACCGCCATCGTGCCCTTGGCGATCTCGGCCATGTACAGCGGCAGCATCGCCAGGCCGTGCGTTCGCCGGCCCAGCGCGTCGGTCAGCACCAGCAGCTCAGCCATTGTCGACGCCTTGTCGGCGTCCATGCCGGCCGCGACGAACAGCTCGCGAGCAAAGCTCTCGAGCGCGTCAATCGAGTGCACGGTCACCTCGCGCGTCACACGTCCAGGCGAACCCCGCGGATCCGGCTTTGCCGGGCCGCCGGGGTTGTCCCCTTGAAGGGGAGCGGCAAAGCCGCTTCGGGGGTGGTCCCGTTCACGCATTGCCCTCGAGCTGGTTGCCGGCCTTGGCGATCAGGTCGCTCCAGCGCTTGCCTTCGCGCGCCAGGAACTCGCTCGTCTCCTTCGGCGACGAGGTCATCACCTCGGCGCCGGCGGCGGCCAGCTTGGCGCGGATGTCGGGGATGCGGATCGTGGCGACCAACGCGGCGGCGAGCTTCTCGGCGTTGGCCTTGTTCATCGTCGACGGGATCGCGATGCCCTGGTAGGTGCCGGACTCGAAATCCTTCACGCCCTGCTCGGCGATCGTCGGCGCGTCGGGCAGCAGCGCCATGCGCGTGCGCTTGGAGATGCCCAGCAGCTTCAGGCGCCCGCCCTGCACCAGCGGCAGCGTGGCCAGCATGCCGTTGAGCACCAATTGGGTATTGCCGGCGGCCACGTCGGCGATGCTCTGCGCACCGCCGCGGAAGGGCACGTGCACGAACTTCATGCCGGTAGCCAGCGCGATCTCGACCGCGCCGAGGTGATTGGCCGAGCCGATGCCCGATGAGGCGAGGTTGATCGGCTTCTTCTTCGAGTACTCGGCGAACTCCTTGACATTGCTGGCCGGGATCGACGGATGGGTGCACAACAGATGCGGCGAATAGGCCAGCATCGTCGCGCCGGCGAGCTGGTTCGGCTTGTACGGCAGGGCCTTGTCCATCACCGCATTGATGGCCAGCGAACTCATGTCGGACAGCAGCATCGTGTGCTCGTCGGTGGCCTGCGCCACCGCGGCCGCACCGATGGCGCCATTGGCACCGGTCTTGTTCTCGACCACGACAGTGACCTTGAGCATCTCGCCCAGCGGCCCGGTGATGAGGCGTGCGATCACGTCGGAGGTGCCGCCCGGCGGGAAGGGCACGATGATCTTCAGCGGCTTGTCGGGCCAGGTGGCGGCGCGGGCGCCGAGCGCCGGGACCGCGATGAACGCGGCAGCGGATTGGACGATCAGGCGACGGGTGCTCATGGGGGGCTCCTTGGGGGTTCCGGTCTCAGTTGATCACCGGCTCGGGCACCGGGGCACCGAAGCTGGTTTCGAGGAAGTCGAAGTCGCAGCCGTCATTGGCCTGCAGGATGTGGCGCGTGAACATCCAGCCGTAGCCGCGCTCGTAGCGCGGTGGCGGCGGCGTCCACGCCGCGCGGCGGCGGGCGAGTTCGGCGTCACTGACCTCGAGCTGGATGCGCCGCGCCGGCACGTCGACGGTGATGATGTCGCCGGTCTGCACCAGCGCCAGCGGGCCGCCGACGAAGGCCTCGGGCGCGCAGTGCAGCAGGCAGCCACCGTAGCTGGTGCCGCTCATGCGCGCATCCGACAGGCGCAGCATGTCCTTCACGCCGGCCTTGAGCAGCTTGGTCGGGATCGGCAGCATGCCCCACTCGGGCATGCCGGCGCCCTTCGGTCCGGCATTGCGCAGCACCAAGATGTGCCCGCCGGTGACATCCAGGTCGGGATCGTCGATCGCCTTCTTCAGCGCCGGGTAGTCGTCGAACACCAGCGCCGGCCCGCTGTGCTGCAGCAGGTGCGGCGCGCAGGCACTCGGTTTGATGACCACGCCGTCGGGCGCGAGGTTGCCGCGCAGCACGGCCAGCGCGCCCTCGGCGTAGATCGGGTTGGCCAGCGGCCGGATCACGTCGTCGTTGTAGACCTCGGCGCCGGCGATGTTCTGGCCCAGCGTGCGCCCGTTGACGGTCAGCGCATCGGGCTTCAAATGGCCGGTCATGCACTGCAGCATCGCTCGCAGGCCGCCGGCATAGTAGAAGTCTTCCATCAGGTAGGTGTCGCCGCTGGGCCGGATGTTGGCGATCACCGGCACCGTTCGGCTGGCGGCATCGAAGTCGTCGAGCGTCAGCGCGTGGCCGGCGCGGCGCGACATCGCGATCAGGTGCACGATGGCGTTGGTCGAGCAGCCCATGGCCATCGCGCAGGCGACGCCGTTCTCGAAGTTCGCGCGGGTCAGCAGGCGGGCCGGCGTCAGGTCGTCCCAGACCATGGCCACGATGCGGCGGCCGCATTCGGCGCTCATGCGGATGTGGTTCGCGTCGGCGGCCGGAATCGACGAGGCGCCGGGCAGCGTCAGGCCGAGCGCTTCGGCGATGCCCATCATCGTCGACGCGGTGCCCATCGTCATGCAGGTGCCCTGGCTGCGTGCAATGCCGGCCTCCATCTCGCGCCAGGACTGCGTCCGACAGACGCCCGGCGCGGCGCTCGTCCCAGTACTTGAAGGCATCCGACCCTGAGCCGAGCACCTGGCCCTTCCAGTTGCCGCGCAGCATCGGGCCGGCCGGCAGGTAGATGAACGGCAGTCCCATGCTCAGGGCGCCCATCGTCAGGCCCGGCGTGGTCTTGTCGCAGCCGCCCATCAGCACCGCGCCGTCGACCGGGTGGCTGCGCAGCAACTCCTCGGTCTCCATGGCCAGGAAGTTGCGGTACAGCATCGTCGTCGGCTTGACCATCGATTCCGACAGGCTGATCGCCGGCAATTCGAGCGGGAAACCGCCGGCCTGCAGCACGCCGCGCTTGACGTCGTCGACACGCTGCTTGAAATGCGAGTGGCACTGGTTGGCGTCGCTCCAGGTGTTGACGATCGCGATCACCGGTTTGCCGACCCAGTCTTCGTGCGCGTAGCCCATCTGCAGCACCCGCGAGCGGTGGCCGAAGGAGCGGAAGTCGTCGGGCGCGAACCAGCGCGCGCTACGAAGTTGGTCTGCGGTCTTCATGGGTGCGTCAAGTGGTAGCCACGACCCTTGTAATCGAACTCGACCAACTCACCGATGGGGACATCCTTCACCGCGGGTGCCGCGTAGTAGGCGCGGATCTCCTTGATCAGGCCCGATGCCTCGTCGAAGACGTACCACTCGTCGCCGCGCTGCGCAGTGCCGGCCTTGCGCTTCCAATGCGTCCACTCGATGACCGCCTCGTTCGAGTCGGCGCTGACCAGCACTCTTTCGATCGTCCACTGCGAGCCCAGGTTCGCCACGCACCAGACCCACTTGCTCGCGATCGTTTCTGCACCGCGCCATGGGATCTCGGGCAGGCCGGGCGGGAAGTAATGCACCGCATCGGCCGTGAAGCAGGCCACCAGCGCGCGGTGGTCGCCCGCGTTGCAGGCCTCGAAGTAGCGGCGGATCAAAGTCTCGTGCGCGTGCATCGGGCGTCTCCTTCAGGACAGCGGTGGCCGCCCCGCAGCGACCCATTCGCGGTACTGCGCCCGCGTCGCCTCGCTCGGCGGATACAGCCCCCACAGCGCTTCGCCGCGATCGACGCGCCGCGCCAGGTAGGCCTCGATGTCGTCCTGCGCCTCGCACAGGTCGGCCATTTCCTCGGCCAGATGGGCCGGGATGACGCTGACGTTGTCGGCATCGCCATGGATCACGTCGCCCGGGTAGACGGCCACGCCGGCGCACGACACCGGCACCTGCAGGTCGGCCACGTGGTGGTAGCTCAGGCGCGTGGTGGCGGTGATGGCCGCGCTCCAGGCCGGAATCGGCATCCGTGCGATCTCCCCGCCGTCGCGAAACGCGCCGTCGGTGACCACCGCGCGCACCCCGCGCCGGGCCATGCGCAGCAGCAGCATGTTGCCCATCGACGCGGCGGAGCTGTCGCCCCGGCTGTCGATGACCATCACGTCGCCGGCCTGGGTCTGCTCGACGCCGACCCACTGCAGGTTGTCGGCATTCGGCGTCACGGTCAGCGTGGCGTAGATGTCGATGTCTTCGCGCGCCGGGATGAAGCGCATCGTGAAGGCGCGGCCGGCAAAGGATGGCGGCGTTGCCTGCAGCGGCCGCAGGCCGCGCAGCACCGGCTGGCGAAAGCCCTTCTTGAACAGCTGCGTCGTCAGCGAGCCGCTGCTGACGCGGGCCAGGCGGTCGAGCACGGCATCGCTGACCCATACCCGCTCGCGCAGCGGCGGTGGCGTCGGTGTGATGCGGGTGTCGGCCATGTTCGAGTGCCCGGGGTCTTGATGAAGGCCTGATGCTAGGTGCGAGGCTCGCCGCAGCCAAGCGTCGTACAGTGACGGCCCCGTCCGCAGTTCCACCAATTGGGACCATGCCCGCCAAAGTTGCCGAAGGCACCGCCTCGCTGGACAAGGCGCTCGACGTGCTCGACGCCGTCGGCCAATCCGTCGCCGGCCTGAGCCAGGCGGAACTGGCCGAGCGGCTGGCATTGCCGCGGACCACGCTGTACCGCCTGCTCGGTACGCTGGTCACACGGGGCCTGTTGCGCCGCGATCCGCAGCGCCGCATCTATTGCCTGGGCTTTCGTTGTTTCGAATACGCGCGCAGTGCCTTTGCCATGCCCGATCTGGTGGCCGCCGCGGGCGCTGAGTTGCGCGCGCTGCGCGATATGACTGGCGAGACCACCTACCTGGCCACGCTCGACGGCCTGGAAGTGATTTCCCTCGAGCGCTGCGATGGTGCGCACAGCCAGCGCTCGCAGACCACGCTCGGCCAGCGCAAGCCGCTGCACTGCACCAGCCAGGGCAAGGCGATCCTCGCCGCGCTGCCCGCCGCGCAACGCGAGGCCATCGTGCGCGACCTGCCGCTCACCGCCGTCACGCCGCGCTCGATCACCGACCGCCGCCGCCTGCAGGCCGAACTGCGACTGACCGCCACCCGCGGCTGGTCGATCGACGACGAAGAGATCGTACCGGGAGTTCGCTGCTGCGGCGCGCCGATCGTCGATGCCGAGGGCCAGGTGCGCGGTGCGATCAGCGTCGCCGGCCCGGCGTTTCGGCTGACGCTCGAACGTGTCGAGCTGCTCGGCCCCGAAGTGGCCGATGCGGCGCGCCGCATTGGCGCGCAACTGTCGGCCGCCCACGCTCCGTACCGAGCCGGCGACGCCGAGGTCGTGCCGGGCGACTGGGCGTTCAACGGCGCCTCGCCCCGCTGGTCGGCCGCGACGGCGATGCTGCTCTGGGCCGACACGCTGGGCCCGGCGGTCCACGGCGCCACGCTGGCCGGCGACTGCGTGATCGCCCAGCTCGACCAGCCGATCCAGACCCTGCTGCCGCACGCCCGCGGCGCGGCGGTGCAGACCGGCAATGCCTGGCGCCTGGTCACGCCGGACGGCGCGATCGGGCCGTTGCACGGGCTGCCGCAGCGCCGCCTGAGCGCGGCCTGCGTCGGACCGGAAGGCACCTTGTGGGCCTGCATTGCCGACGGTGAGCGCTGGCGCGTGGCGCAACTGTCGAGCGAAGGCCAGCCGTTGGGCGGATGGCGGCTGCCCGAAGCGGCCAGCGCAATGGCCTGGGATGCAGCGGGCCAGTCGCTGCGCGTCGCGACGGCCGACAGCGGCACGCTGTACAGCGCGCAGGTCGGCAGCAGCGCCTTGCGCAGGCTGGCCACCGTGCCCAAGGGCTCGGGCCGCCTGAGCGGCCTGGCGGTCGACCAGGCCGGCGGCGTCTGGAGCGCGTTGCGCAACGGCTGGAGCGTGGTCCGATTCGAGGCCGACGGCAGCGTCGACCGCGTGATCGCGCTGCCGGTGCCGTGCCCGACCGATGTCGCCTTCGGCGGCGTGGACGGCAACACGCTGTTCGTGACCAGCGCGCGCGATGCGGTGACGCGCGAGGCCCTCGATGCCGCGCCGCTGTCGGGCCGGCTGTTCGCGGTGCGCGACGTGCCGCGGGGCGTGTTGCCCGTCGCGCTCGGCGACTGAGCGCGGCCCGTCAGGGCGGCGAATCGGCGAAGTCGACGGCGGTGAAGCCGCCGTGGTGCATGAACTCGCGCAGGATCAGCAGCGTGGCGATGAAGCGCATGCCCGACGGCAGGCCGCGCCCGGCGCCCGGGTCGCCGAGCGAGACGGATGCGATGCGCTGGAACATCTGCTCCACCGCGTCGAGCGAAAGCCGGTCGGCGCCGCCGGCGGCATCCGCGACCTCGCGCAGCGCGTCGCCACTGGCACGCAACAACGGCTCGCTCGGACCCGCGCCATGCGTGCGTATCACCTCCTCTTCGACCATTTCGATAGCGCGCTCGAGTTCGGACGGCGTCGGCGGGTCGTGGAAGAAGCAGGCTTGCGGTGTGCACGGCCCACCCGAGCGCGAGCTGCGCGGCCCCGTGGCCCGTGCTGGCCTCGGTGTGGCGCGCGCCGATGTCGAGCCGGGCGAGCGTCACGGCGCCGGCTTCAGCGCGCGTTGCTCAGGCGCGCGGCCCATGCGCGGTCGAGCGACACGCGACCGCCGCCGCTCAGCAGCAAGGCCACCGCCACCGCGAGCAGGGCCAGACCGTACTCGTAGCCGTTGTTGCTGACGAACAGGCCGTGGCTGACGTGCACCGCGAGGATGGCCACCGCCATCGCGATGGCCAGCGCCGCGGCCGCCGGCCGCACCAGCAAGCCGAGCAATAGCGCAATGCCGCCGAAGAACTCGGCGCTGCCGGCCAGCAGCGCCATCAAGAAGCCGGGCGCGAGGCCGATCGAACCCATCCACTGGCCGGTGCCTTCGAGGCCGTAGCCACCGAAGGCGCCGAACAGCTTCTGTGCGCCGTGCGCGATGAAGATGATGCCGACGGGCAGGCGCAGTGCCAGCGGCCCGAAGCCGGCGTCGGTCGCGAGAAGGCGCTTGATGTAGTTGCTCATGGGAAGCTCCTGCAGGTTGTGGATCGGTTTCAGGCCTTGCGCAGCCAGGTCGGCGCGATGCCCGTGCCGAGTCCGGCGCCGTAGCCGAGGTAGATGTTCAGGCCGGCCAGCGGCTCGAGGTAGCGTGCGTTTTTCAGGCCACCGGCGTCGACGACGGCAAAGCCCAGTGTCTCGGCCAGGCCGGCCACCGCTTGGCGCGCCGATTCACTGTCGCCGGCGACGAAGACCGTGGCCTTGCGGCCGGCGCCGAAATCGGCGCCTTCGTCCAACACCTGGGCAAACAGGGTGTTGAAGGCCTTGACGAGCTGCGCGCCCGGCACGGCCTTGGCGATCTCTTCGGCTGCCGAGGTGCTGTGGCCGAGGGTCAGGCCCATGTAGTCGGGTGTCAGCGGGTTGGTGATGTCGACCACCACCTTGCCCGTCAGGTCACCGAGCGAACGCAACGCGGCGGGCGCGTCGGCATAGGCGGTGGCCAGCACGACGATGTCGGCGTCCGCCGCGGCATTCGCGGCCGGCACAGCGACGACGCCGGGGTACCGCGCGGCCAGCGCAGCCGCCTTGTCGGCATTGCGCGCGGTGACGCGCACGGCATGGCCGGCGCGGTGCAGTTGCTTGACGAAGGCCGAGCCCATGTTGCCGGCGCCGAGGACAGTGACTTTCATTCGCTTCTCCTGGTGAGAGGTGGATCTGACGGTGGTGAACGCCGCGGTTCGCAGCGCATGGACAGGACTGTATTGACTATCTATGTCGAGATAAACTGGCTATCTGTTGACTGACTGTTCCATTTTTCGATCCAATGGACAAATTCCAGGAGATGCGCGGCTTCGTGGCCGTGGTCGATGCCGGCAGCTTCGTGCGTGCCGCCGAGGCCCTGGCGGTGTCGAAGGCCGCCGTGTCGCGCTACGTCAGCGAACTGGAGGCGCGCCTGGGCGTTCGCCTGCTGCAGCGCACGACGCGGCGCCTTTCGCTGACCGCCGAAGGCGAGGTCTTCCACGCCCGCTGCCAGACGCTGCTGGCCGACGTCGACGAGGCCGAGGCCGAGATCACCTCGCGCAGCGGCGATGCGCGCGGCCTGCTGAAGGTCAACGTGCCGGTGAGCTTCGGCATCCTGCACCTGGCACCGCTGTGGGGCGAGTTCATGAAGCGCCAGCCCAACGTGTCGTTCGATGTCACGCTTGCCGACCGCGTCGTCGACCTGGTCGAGGAAGGCTACGACCTCGCCGTGCGCATCGCGCGCCTGCCGAGTTCGAGCCTGATCAGCCGCAAGCTCTCGGCCACGCGCCTGGTGCTCTGTGCGTCACCGAGGTACCTCAAGCGCGCCGGCACGCCGACAGTGCCTGCGGACCTGGCGCGGCACACGGTGCTGGCCTACAGCCTGTTGACCGGTGGCGACGAATGGCACTTCGACGGCCCCGACGGACCGGTCAGCGTGAAGACCGCGCCGTGCCTGCGCACCAACAGCGGCGACACCTGCCGCGCCGCGGCCCTGAATCACCAGGGCGTCGTGATGCAGCCCAGCTTCATGGTCAGCGCCGACCTGGCTGCCGGCTCGCTGGTCGAACTGATGCCGCGCTACCGCGGCATCGAACTCGGCATCTACGCGGTGTACCCGACGCGCAAGCACGTGGCGCCGAAGGTGCGGCTGCTGATCGACTTCCTGGCCGAGTCGTTCAGGCAGCCGAAGTGGGTGAATTGAGCATCCACTCGTGCGCCGGGTCGTTGCGGAAGACCCAGAAGCGGTTCGGCCCGGCCATCACGTTGAGGTAGTACAAGTCGTAGCCGTGCGGTGCGACCACCGGGTGGTAGCCGCGGGGCACCAGCACCACGTCGTGGTCCTCGACGGCCATCGCCTCGTCGAGGCTGCGGTCGTCGGTGTAGACGCGCTGGAAGGCAAAGCCCTGCGCCGGACTCAGGCGGTGGTAGTAGGTCTCTTCGAGCTGGGTTTCGGCCGGCGGGGCTTCGCTGTCGTGCTTGTGCGGCGGGTAGCTCGACGAGTGCCCGGCCGGCGTGCGCACTTCCACCACCAGCAGGTGCGCGGCGGTCGGGTCGTCGTGCGGCAGGATGTCGCAGATGTAGCGCGTGTTGCTGCCCTGGCCGCGCTTGCTCAGGCGCATCGCCAGCGGATCGAGCAGTCGCACCGCGCGGGGCTTCGCGTCGCCGGGGGCACTGCACAGCGCCACTTCGGCCGGCCCGTCGGCCAGGATCGTCACGTCGTGGTGCGCCGGCACGTACAGCGCCGCGGGCGCCACATCGTCGAAGACGCTGTCGCGGCTGCCGAGTTCGTCGAAGCTCTGGCCGCCGGCCGTGATGTCGACGTTGCCGGCCAGCACCACGATGCACAGCTCGCGCGCACCGGTGTTCAGGCGCTCGCTGTCGCCAGCGGCCAGGCGCAGGGCGCGAAACCCGACATGCGCCCAGCCGGCGCTCTGCGGCGTCACGGCAACGATTTCGCGGCCCTCGCGCCGCGCCTTGACGAGCAATCGGCTGGTCATCTGGCGGTCCTCGCATCCAATCCGTCGACGATGCGACGCAGCGTCTGGTAGCCCTTCTTGGCATAGGCGTAGCTCGGCGCCACCGCCGGGTCCTGCTCGGCCTCGACGACCAGCCAACCCTGGTAGCCGCCGGCGTACAGCGCACCCAGCACGGCGTCGTAGTCGATCACGCCATCGCCGGGCACCGTGAAGGCACCGGCGAGCACCGATTGCAGGAAGCTCCAGCCGTCGTTGCGCGCCTTGGTGATCAAGGCCGGCCGCACGTCCTTGCAGTGCACGTGCACGACCCGCCCGACATGTTTCTTCAGCAGTGGCACCGGATCCGCGACGCCACCGAAGTAGGCGTGGCCGGTATCGAACAGCAGACCGACCTTGGCCGGATCGGTGAGCGCCATCAGACGGTCGACATCGGCCGGCGATTCGACATAGGCGCCCATGTGGTGGTGATAGGCCAGCGTGATGCCGTAGCGCGACTGCAGGTGTGCACCGAAGGCATTCAGCCGCTCGGCGTAGCCCTGCCACGCGGCGTCGCTGGCGAATCGCGGGCGCTGCGAGACCGGGGTGTCGATCTGGCCCTGCACCGAGCCGGCGACCTCGCCGTAGACCACGACCTTGACGCCGTTGTAGCGCAACTTCTCCATGTGCGCGGGGCACCGCTCGATCTCGGCGGCCAGCGTCGATTCGGCCAACTCGCCCGAGTACCAGCCCGAGACGCAGGCCAGCCCGAACTGATCGAGCTTGGCCTTCAGGCCCGGCCCGTCCTTGGGGAACTTGTTGCCCAGCTCGAAGCCGGCATAGCCGATCTCCTTGCCTTCGGCGAGTGCCGTCTCGAGCGGCGTTTCGCCGCCCAGCGAAGGCAGGTCGTCGTTCATCCACGACAGCGGATTGACCCCGATGCGTACGTTCCAGCTCATCACCTGTTCTCCCTCTCGTTCACAGTCGCTGGCGCGCCTTGCCTTCGCGATAACGTTCGCGTGCCGGCGCCACCTCCGCGCGCGCGGACACTTCGGGGATCGCCACTTCCCACCAGGCGCCGCCGTCTTCGGTGGTGCGCCACGGCGAGGTGTCGATCACGATCACCTGCGTGCGCGCCGCGGCGCGCGCGCGCTGCATCGCGCGCTTCAGCTCGGCCACGTCGGCCACATGGCAGGCTTCGGCGCCCAGGCTGCGCGCGTGGGCGGCGAAGTCGATGCGCAGGTCGACGCCGCCCGATAGCGTGCAGTCCTCGAGCAGGTTGTTGAAACGCGGGCTGCCCGACGCCAGTTGCAGGCGCTGGATGCAGCCGTAGCCGCGGTTGTCGAGCACGACGACGATCAGCTTCAGACCCAGCATCACCGAGGTCGCGAGCTCGGAGTTGAGCATCAAGTAGGAGCCGTCGCCGAGCATGACGATGACCTCGCATTGCGGCCGCGCCTGCTTCACGCCCAGGCCGCCGGCGATCTCGTAGCCCATGCACGAGTAGCCGTACTCGACGTGATAGCCGCCGGCATGCGCGCTGCGCCAGAGTTTGTGCAGCTCGGCCGGCAAGGTCCCGGCGGCGCAGACGACGATGTCGTGGCCGGCACTGGCCGCGGCATCGCTCGCCGAATCGCGCACCGCACCGATGACTTCGGCGTCGTAGGGCAGCTCGCCTTTCGGTGGGTCACCCGTCAGTACGGTGACGCGCTCGTTCCAGTCCAGCGCCAAGGCCTTGGCCCGGGTCGTCCACGCCGCATCGGCATGCCAGCCGGCGAGCGCCGCGCCGATCTGCTGCAGCGCGCTGCGCGCGTCGGCCACCAGCGCGACGCTGCCCCGCTTGCCGGCGTCGAGCGGCTGCACGTTGATCGCCAGGCGACGGGCATCGGCGGCGAACAAGGCATGCGAGCCGGTGATGAAATCCTGCAGCCGCGTGCCGACGGCGATCACGACATCGGCTTCGCGCGCCAACGCATTGGCCGACGGCGCGCCGGTGACGCCGACCGCGCCGACGTTGAGCGCGTCGTTCCAGGCCAGACTGCCCTTGCCGGCCTGGGTTTCGGCCACCGGCACGCCATGCTGCCGCGCAAGTTCGGCCAACACCGCACCCGCCTGGCTGTAAAGCACGCCACCGCCGGCGATGACCAGCGGCCGCTTGCCGCTGCGCAACAGCGCGGTCGCGGCCTCGAGTTCGCGCGCGTCGGGTCCGGGCCGGCGAATACGCAATACCGCGGGCGCGAGGAACGAGCGCGGGCAATCGAAGGCCATGGTCTGCACGTCCTGCGGCAGCGCCAGGCAGACCGGGCCACAGATCGCGGGGTCGGTCATGACCGCGATCGCCCGCGGCAGGGCCGAGAGGATCTGTTCGGGCCTGGTCAAGCGGTCGAAGTAGCGCACCAGCGGGCGGAAGGCGTCGTTGGCGCTGATGTCCCCGGCGGCGAAATCCTCGACCTGCTGCAGCACCGGGTCGGGCGCCCGCGAGGCGAACACGTCGCCCGGCAGCAGCAGCAGCGGCAGCCGGTTCACATGCGCCAGCGCCGCGGCGGTCAGCAGGTTGGTGGCGCCGGGCCCGATCGAGGTCGTGACGGCCATGATGCGCTGGCGAAAGTTCGCCTTCGCGAAGGCGATCGCGGCATGCGCCATCGCCTGCTCGTTGTGCGCCCGCCATGTCGGCAGCGCGTCACGGTGCGCGGCCAGCGCCTCGCCCAGCCCGGCCACGTTGCCGTGGCCGAAGATGGCCCACACGCCGGCGCAAAACGGCACCACATTGCCGTCGCCCTGCTCGATGCGCAGCGCGGCAAGGTGCGCAACCAGCGCCTGGGCCATGGTCAGGCGAACGGTGTCTTGGCTCATGACGACCCCCTTGTCTGCCGCCAGGCGTCAACCAGCCGGCCGAAGCGCTCGGCCACCTGCTTGATCAGCGTGGCATCGTCGATGCGGCCCGCCAACCAGTCGCGGCTGGCCTCGGCCCAGATCGTGCGGCCGACCATGAAGCCCTTGACGATGGGATGTGTGGCCTGTGCGAAGCCGGCCACCAATTCGTCGAAGGGTTGGTTCAGTCCCAGCACGACGGCGCCGCGGCAGTGTGCGTCGCGTTCGGCGACGAGCGCGGCCAGCGCCGCCCATGACGCGCTGGCCATCGGCGCCAGTTTCCACCACTCGGGTTTGAGGCCGAGGTTGTAGAAGCGCTTGACCGCCCGCAGCACCGAGGCATCGGCACTGCCCGGCGCCAGCATCGATGGCGGCGGGATGACTTCGAGCAGCAGTTCGTTGCCGCTGACGCGCGTGGCCTCCCACAACTCGAGCAGGCGCTCCTCCTGCGCCACGCGCAGCTCGGCGTCGTCGTCGGGGTGGTAGTGCACCAGGCACTTGACGACCTGCTCGCGCGGCCAGGCAATCAGCGTCGTGGCCAGCGTGCGCGTGCCGTCGAAGGCCAGCGGCCGCGAGCCCGGCAGCTCGACCGGGCGGCCGACCCACCAGCCGCGGCCGGTCGCGGCGTTCAGCGTATCGCTGCCGTAGCGGCCGTCGATCAACACACCGAGCCGGCCATGCAACCCCCGATCGCTGCCGGTGGCCTCGGCGGCGCGCAGCAGCAGCTGCTTCAAGGCCGTGATACGCGCCAGCGGCGCGCCGGCGGCCTGCGCCATCTCGACGAACTGGCTGCGGTGGTCGAAGGCCATCACGTTCAGCTCGGGCCAGGCCGGCCGCGGCGCCGTCGTGCGGTGCAGGTGCGCGAGCACCGGGTCGGCGTCGACCTTGGGCAAGCGCTGGCCGCTGAACCAATGCGCCAGTTCGGCCGGCGTGGGCATCGCCGGCGCGCAGGCATGGCGCGAGACGACGATGGCGCCGCAGGCGTTGGCGATGCGGGCGGCGCCGAGAAAACCTTCGCCGCGCAGAAAGCCGCTCATCAGGCCGGCGGCGAAGGCATCGCCGGCGCCGAGCACGTTGAGCACTTCGATGCGCTCGCCGACCGCGGTCGGCGCGTCTTCCAGCCTTGCGGGCACCGCGCCTTCGATGAAGCAGCAGCCCTTGGCGCCGAGCTTGACCACCAGCGCCGCGCCGCTCACCTCGCGCACGCGGCGCAGGCAGGCCAGCAGGTCACCCGCGACGCCGCCGGCGATCATGAACTCCTCCTCGGTGCCGATCAGCAGATCGAACTGCGGCAGCACCTCCTGCAGCTTGGCGGTGACCGCCGCGTCGGCGACATAGCGGTTCGCGCCCTCGCCGCGCTTGGTCAGCCCCCACAGCACGGGCCGGTAGTCGATGTCGAGCACGCGCACCACGCCGTGCCGGCCGGCGTGGCCGAGCGCGGCGAGCGAGGCCGCGCGCACCGTCGGTGTCGACAGATGCGTGCCGGTGATCAGCAGCGCGCGGCAACCGGCGATGAAGTCCTCGCCGATCGCCGCGGCGTCGACCGCCATGTCGGCGCAGTTCTCGCGCACGAACAGCAGCGGGAAGGTGTCGCGATCCTTCAGGCCCAGCAGCACCAGGCCGGTCAGGCGCTCGGGGTCGACCTGCACCTGGCTGGTGTCGCAACCCTCGCGTTGCAGTGTCTCGAGCAGAAAGCGCCCCATCTGCTCGTCGCCGACACGCGAAATCATCGCCGCGCGCAGGCCCAGCCGGGCCACGCCGAAGGCGATGTTGGCCGAGCTGCCGCCGAGGTACTTGGCAAAGCTCGACACGTCTTCGAGCCGCGAGCCGACCTGCTGCGCGTAGAGGTCGACGGCCAGGCGGCCGAGGCAGGCCAGGTCGAAGCGGCGGGGCCCGGGGAATCGCAAACTGCTCAAGAAAAGGCTCCTATTGGCAGGGTCGAGGGCGCTATTTCACCGGGCTCAGCGTCGGGCCCCGCACGACCGAGCGCCGGCCGAAACCCATCGACACGAGTGCCGGAATGGTAGCCAGGATCGACCCCGCCATCGGCCCCTGCTGGATTTCGTCGTCCGGGGCGACCTTCAAGGACCCAAGGAAGGTTTGAGATCTTGCGTGCCGGCCTTGTCGAAATGCGGCGTCGCCGATCGTCGTGGGATCGAGGCACGCTTTGTGCACAGACCCGGGCCACGCCATGCCAATGACCTCAGTCGTGAAGATGAATTTCCCCTGCGCCGATGGGGGCAACGCTCCGTCCATAGACTGCCAACCGAGTGGAGGAAACCTCCTGTGCCCAAACGGCCCGCCTGCGCGCGGCTGCGGGCCTCGCCTTGACCAACCACGTGAAATGGCCACCGACATGCCCGTGCCCAACTGCCTCCCGCCGCACAAGAATGTGCCCATCAACCGCGCCGTGGCACTGCACATCGCGGTCGTGTTGACCTGCGTTGCCGCCGCCTCGTTCACGCTGGTCGGCTGCGGGCCCGATGCCTCGCATGCGCAAGGCGCGCAGGGTGGCCCGCCGCCGGCCGCGGTGGCTGTCGTCTCGCTGGCCGCCACCAACCTGGCGATGAACTATGAATATGTCGGCCAGACGGCCGGCTCGCGCGACGTCGAAGTGCGCGCCCGCGTGGCGGGGATCCTGCTCAAGCGCAATTTCACCGAGGGCGGCTCGGTCCGCAGGGGCCAGTCGCTGTACAGCCTCGACCCAGCGCCGTTCCAGGTGGCATTGAACCGCGCCGACGCCGACGTGGCCTCGGCCGAGGCCAAGCTCGCACAGACGACACGCACGCTCAATCGCCTGAAGCCGTTGTGGGACGCGCGCGCGGTGAGCCAGCGCGAATACGATGATGCGGCGTCGGCCGAGCAGGTGGCGCGCGCCGATCTCAAGGGCGCGCAGGCCCGCCGCGCCGAAGCGGCGCTGAACCTGGATTACACGAAGGTCGAGGCACCCCTGTCGGGTGCCGCCGGCCGCTCGCAGGTGAGCGAGGGCACGCTGGTCGCCGGGCCCGGCACGCTGCTGACCACGCTGACGCAGACCGACCCGGTGAAGGTGCGTTTCGGCATCGCCGACACCGACCAGATGAAGTGGCGCGCCGAAGTCGCCGCCGGTCAGCTCAAGCTGCCGGCGCACGAGGCGTTCACGGTGGAGGTGAAGCTGGCCGACGGCAGCGTGTACCCACGCAAGGGCAAGCTGCTGTTCAGCGACACGCGGGTCTCGGGCAACACCGGCACGGTGGAAGCCGAGGCGGAGGTGCCCAACCCCGATGGTGTCTTGAAGCCGGGCCAGTTCGTGCGCGTGCGCCTCACCGGTGCCACCAAGCCGCAGGCGCTGCTGGTGCCCTCGCGCGCCGTGCTCGAAGGGCCGAAGGGCAAGTTCGTCTACGTTGCGGCCGACGGCAAGGCGATGACCAAACCGGTGCAGGTCGGTGACCAGATCGGCGACCAGTGGATCGTCACCGGCGGGCTGGCCACCGGCGACGCGGTGATCGTCGACGGCATGGCGCGCATCTTCTTCCCCGGTGCGCCGATCCAGATTGCGCAGGCGCCTGCCACGGCGGCCAGTGCGGCGGGCGGTGGCACGGGCGGTGCGCCGGGCGCCGCAGCCGCGCCGGCGGCCAAGGCCGCCTCGAAGTAGTCGATCGCCCACAAGACACAAGGAGAGCACGCATGTTCTCGCGCTTCTTCATCGACCGGCCGATCTTCGCCGCCGTGCTGGCGATCTTCATTGTCATTGCCGGCCTGTCGGCCATGCGCACGCTGCCGATCGCGCAGTACCCCGAGATCGCGCCGCCGGTGGTCACGGTGACGGCCATCTACCCCGGCGCCAGCGCCGAGGTGATCGAGCAGACGGTGGCCGCACCGCTGGAGAACGCCATCAACGGCGTCGAGCACATGATCTACATGGGCTCGACGTCGACCAGCAATGGCATGGTCACGATCCAGATCAGTTTCGACATCGGCACCGATGTCGACCAGGCGGCGCAGATCGTCAACAACCGCGTCAAGCAGGTCGAGACCAAGCTGCCGCAGGAGGTGCGCCGCCAGGGCGTGACGGTGGAGAAGGGTTCCTCGGCGTTCCTGCAGGTGCTGGCCTTCTTCTCCGACGACGGCAGCAAGGACGACCTGTCGATCAGCAACTACGTGACGCTCAACGTGCTCGATTCGCTAAAACGCGTGCCGGGCACCACCAACGTGCAGATCTTCGGGGCCAAGGACTACGCGATGCGCATCTGGCTGCGCCCCGATCGGCTGGCGCAGTTGAAGCTCACCACCAGCGACATCGCACGTGCGATCAACGAGCAGAACGCGCAGTTCGCCGCCGGCAAGGTGGGCCAGGCGCCGACCGGCGGTGCGCAGGAGATGGTCTACACCATCACCACGCAGGGCCGCCTGTCGGACCCCAAGCAGTTCGAAGAGATCATCGTTCGCGCCAATCCCGACGGCAGCACACTGCGCCTGAAGGACGTGGCCCGCGTCGAACTCGGCTCGAAGGACTATGACTTCATCGGCCGCATCAACGGCAAGGCCGCCACGCTGGTGGGCATTTTCCTGCAGCCCGGCGCCAACGCGCTCAACGTGGCCAAAGAGGTCGAACGGACGGTCGAGAGCTTGGGCAAGCGCTTTCCCAAGGGCATCACCTACTCGATCCCGTACGACACCACGCGCTTCGTCAAAGTCTCGATCGAGGAGGTGGCCAAGACGCTGGCCGAGGCCATGCTCCTGGTGATCCTGGTGGTGTACGTGTTCCTGCAGAACTGGCGCGCCACCTTCATACCGGTGGTGGCGGTGCCGGTGTCGCTGATCGGCACGATGGCGGGCCTGCTGCTGCTGGGCTACTCGATCAACACGCTCACGCTGTTCGGCATGGTCCTGGCCATCGGCATCGTGGTCGACGATGCGATCGTCGTGCTGGAGAACGTCGAGCGCATCATGCACGAGGAGAAGATGGCCGCGCGCGAAGCGGCGATCAAGGCCATGCGCGAGGTGTCCGGCCCGGTGATCGCGATCGTGCTCACGCTGTGCGCGGTATTCGTGCCGATTGCCTTCCTCGGCGGCCTGACCGGTGAGCTGTACCGCCAGTTCGCGGTCACGATCTCGATCGCGGTGGTGATCT
This sequence comes from uncultured beta proteobacterium, assembly GCA_963779435.1. Taxonomy (GTDB): domain Bacteria; phylum Pseudomonadota; class Gammaproteobacteria; order Burkholderiales; family Burkholderiaceae_C; genus CADEEN01. Next base: position 35,454 of record CAVZYL010000011.1, read on the forward strand.
CGGGCATCGTGGCGCTGACGCTGACACCGAGCCTGTGCGTGATCCTGCTCAAGCGCGAACACAGGGCGCCCGGGCAGCTGTTCGCGGCGTTCAACCGCTTCTTCCTGCGCGTCACCGGAGGCTACGTCAACGGCGTGGGCTTCATGGTGCGTCGTGCCGGCATCGGGCTGGCCCTGTTCGCTGGCATGGTGGCGCTGGCCGTCGGGCTGTGGCGCATCACACCGGGGTCCCTCGTGCCCGACGAAGACCAGGGCTTCTACATCTCGGCGGTGATCCTGCCCGACGGCGCCTCGCTGCAGCGCACCGACGAGGTGGTGGGCGAGGTCATCAAGATCATCAAGAGCAACCCCTACAACCTCGACGTGGTGGCCTTCACCGGCTTCGACTTTCTCGGTGGCGGCTACCGCAACAATGCGGCCACGATCTTCGTCACACAGACCGACTGGGACAAGCGGCCGGTGCCGGTGCAGGCGCTGGTGGGCGAGCTGTTCATGAAGACCGGCCACATCAAGGAGGCGCTGGTGCTGGCCTTCAATCCGCCGCCGATCTTCGGTCTCGGCACCGCCGGCGGCTTCGAGTTCTACGTCCAAAACCGCGGCGAGGGCGGCGCCCAGCGGCTGGCGCAGGTGTCGCAGCAGTTCATGGGCGCGGCCGCGCAGAGCAAGCTGCTGGGCGGTGTGCAGACCCTGTGGCGTGCCAGCTCGCCGCAGCTGTACGTGGAGGTCGACCGCGAGCGCGCCAAGGCGCTCGGCGTGCCGGTGGACGAGTTGTTCAGCACGCTGTCATCCACCCTCGGCAGCTACTACGTCAACGACTTCAACAAGTACGGCCGCACCTGGCAGGTGCTGATGTCGGCCGAGGCCGGCTATCGCAAGCGGCCCGACGACATCGGCCGCATGTGGGTGCGCTCCGACAGCGGGCAGATGGTGCCGGTGTCGGCGCTGGCCAACGTCAGGTACTCGTCGGGACCCGAAACGCTCGACCGCTTCAACAACCTGCCGGCCGTGAAGATGTTCGGCCAGGGTGCGCCGGGCGTCAGCTCGGGGCAGGCGATCGCCGAGGTCGAGCGCATCGCGCGCGAGGTGTTGCCGCCGGACTTCGGCTTCGACTGGGGCGGCGCCTCGTACCAGGAAAAGCGCTCGTCAGGCACCTCGGGCCTGGCGCTGGTGCTCGGCGCGTTGATGGTGTTCCTGATCCTGTCGGCGCAGTACGAGAAGTGGTCGCTGCCGCTGTCGGTGATGCTGGCGTTGCCATTCGGCACCTTCGGCGCGCTGGCTGCGGTTTGGCTACGCGGCATGACCAACGACGTGTACTTCCAGATCGGCCTGGTCACGCTGCTCGGCCTGGCGGCGAAGAACGCGATCCTGATCGTCGAGTACGCCTCGCTCAAGCACCACGAAGGCATGAGCGCGTCGGCCGCTGCGCTGGAGGCGGCGCGATTGCGCTTCCGGCCGATCATCATGACCTCGCTGGCCTTCATTCTCGGCGTCCTGCCGCTGGCATTCTCCACCGGTGCCGGCGCGGCGGCGCGACGCTCGGTGGGCACCGGCGTGATGGGCGGCATGCTGGCGGCGACCTTCCTCGCGATCTTCTTCGTGCCGATGTTCTTCAAGATCATCACGGCGCGCAAGCTGCGCGAGAAACGCTCGACCGCCGAGATCCAGGCCGAGGCGCAGCACGTGCTCGAAATCCAGCGCAGGGCCGCCGCAATGCAACCACCGCATCGAAGCGGGCCGAGCGGGCCGCTATTGCCCGACGTGAAAGGAGAACCGGCGTGAAGCGCGTCGACATTGCAAGTGCGTTCGCAGTCGTGGCCGCAGCGCTGGCCGGCTGCGCCGCACCGCCCCCCGCGCAACACGAGACGCCGCAGCTCGAGCTTCCCGCGGCCACGGCGGCAGGCATTGCGGTGGCGCCCGACTGGTGGAAGAGCTTCAACGACCCCAGGCTCGATGCGCTGGTGACCGAAGCGCTGTCCAACAGCCGCGACCTGGCGCGCGCCATGGCGCGCATCGACGAGTCGCGTGCCGCACTGCGCGCCGCGAATGCCGAGCGCCTGCCCAGCGTGAGCGCGGGCGTGTCGGGGAGTCGCCAGCGCTTCGGCGAAAACGCACCGCTGACCGTCGGTGGCAACCAGCTGATCTACAACGATTTTCGCGCCAACCTCAACGTGGCTTACGAGGTCGACCTGTGGTCACGCGCGGCCAACCTGGACGCCGCAGCGCGCGACGAGCTGCTGGCCACCGAATACGCCCGCGACACGCTGCGCACCGCGCTGGCCGCGCAGGTGGTGCAGTCGTACGCGGCGCTGCAATCGCTCGACGCGCAGGTGCTGCTGTTCGGGCAGGTGGTACAGGCGCAGCGCGACAGCCTGAAACTGCAGCGCTTGCGCTTCAACGCCGGCGACATTTCCGAGCTCGACATCCAGCAGCTCGATGCCGACCTGATCGACAACGAAGCGCAGCTGCCCAAGCTCGATCGCGCCCGCAGCGAAGCCGAGCGGGCGCTCGGCGTGCTGCTCGGCCGCTCGCCCAAGGCGCTGATCGAACAGGGCGTGCCGCGCAGCCAGACGCCCACGCTGCGTGCCAGCGGCGTGCCCGAGGGCCTGCCATCGGATCTGCTGCTGCACCGACCCGACGTGCAGGCGGCCGAGGCCAGGCTGCGCGCCGCCGGCGCGCGCATCGACGCGGCGCGCGCGGCGTATTTCCCCGGCATCGCGTTGACTGCCGCGGTTGGCGGCCAAAGCACGGAGTTGTCGAACCTGCTCGACGCGCGGTCGCTGGCCTGGAACGTCGCTGCGTCGCTGACACAGCCGATCTGGGACGGCGGGCGCATCGGCGCGCAATACGATGCCACCCTGGCGCGTCGCACGCAGATCGAGCTGGACTACCGCGACAGCGTGGTCACCGCGTTCAAGGAAGTGCGCGACGCGCTCGGCCAGTACGGCGAGGCCGAGCTCACGCTGCAAAGCGGCACACGACGGGCCCAGGCGCTGCTGCGCGCGGCCGAGTTGACACGCCTGCGCTTCGACGCCGGCGAATCGAGCCGGCTCGACGTGATCAATGCCGAGCGCCTGGCGCTCGGCGCGCAGGCACAGAACGCCGACGCGGCGCGCTCGCTCGCCGCCGCGCAGGCCAACCTGTTCCGCGCCCTCGGCGGCGGCTGGCAGACGCCGCCGCCGCGCTGAGGCCGTGCCGCCAATCTACTTCACCGAGCCCATCGTCAAGCCCTGCACGATGAAGCGCTGGCCGAAGACCATCAGCACGAGCGCCGGAAGGGTCGCCAGGATCGACGCCGCCGCCATCTGGCCATGCTGGATTTCGTAGTCCTGGGCGAACTTGGCCACCACGACAGGTACGGTCGCGTTCGCCTGCGATACCAGGTTGAGCGCGATCGAGAACTCGTTCCAGCTGAAGACGAAGGCCAGCACTCCGGCGGCGATCAGTCCCGGCACCACCAGCGGCAGCACGACGTACCAGAACGCCGACAGCGGATGGCAGCCGTCGACCAGCGCGGCCTGCTCGATCTCGGGCGGAATGTCGCGGAAGAAGGACATCATCAGCCAGACCGCCATCGGCAGGTTGACGCTGACATGCGTGAGGATCAGCGCCGTCCGCGTGTCGTACAGGCCGAGCTGCTTGAAGGCCAGGTACCAGGGGCCCACGAGGGTCAGCACCGGAATCATGTGAAAGGCCAGCGTCCAGCCGAGAAAGCCCAGCGTGACCCAGCGCGCCCAGGCGAAACGGTGCAGCGAGTAGGCGGCCAGCGTGCCGATGACCAGCACGATGGCGGTGCTGGCGGTGGCGACGATCAGGCTGTTGCGCACGCCGGCGAGGAAGTCCGAGCGTTTGGAGAGCAATACGTCGGCATAGTTGTCCAGCGTCGGCGTGAACGACCAGGCGCCCGACAGGATCGCGATCGGGTGCTTGAACGAGGCCACCGCGATCCACAGGAAGGGCCCGACGACGACGACCATCGCCAGGCCCAGCATCAGCCAGCCCAGCAGCGCCGCGCGCGAGACCGCCGACATCTTCATGCTCATTGCAGCATCCAGCGCCGGGTCAGCCAACGCGCGATGATCAGCAGCGACAACACGCCGGCGATCGTGAACACCGACAGCAGCGCGCCGTAGCCCAGCTGGTTCTGCTCGAAGAAGACCTTGTACAGGTGCAGGCTGAGCAGCTCGCTCGAGGTGCCGGGGCCGCCGCCGGTGAGCAGGTAGACCTCGTCGAAGGTCTTGAAGGCCAGGATCGCGCGAAACACCAGCGCCACAGTAAGGGCCGGCATCAGCAACGGCAGCGTGACGCGGCGCAGCAGTTGCGCCCTGGTCGCACCATCGACGCGCGCGGCCTCGAGCACCTCCTTGGGCAGGCCCTCGACCGCGGCGAAGAGGATCAGGAAGATGAACGGCACCCAGTGCCAGACGTCAACGATGATCACCGACAGCAGCGCCAACGAGGTCGAGCCGAGCCAGCTCACCGGCCCGATGCCGACATGGCCCAGCAACTGGTTGAAGACGCCGAAGTCGTGGTTGAACATCAGCTTGAACATGCTGCCGATGGCCACCGGCGGCACCAGGATCGGGATGATCATCAACGTGCGCAGCAGCGCCTTGCCGCGCGTCAGGCCGCCGATCAGCAGCGCCAGCGCCAGGCCGGCGACCATCTCGATGGCCACCGCGACGACGACGAAGACCAGCGTGTTGACGATCACCGGGGCGAGCGCGGTGTCGGCCAGCAACTGGGCCCAGTTGCGCAGCGGCGTGAAGGACCAGATCTCGCTGCCGTCCTTGAACTCGACCGTCGAGACGGCCAGGCGCAGCAGGTTGACGATCGGGTAGGCCGTGAGCAAGGCGAAGACGAGCACCGCCGGCAGCAGGCTCCAGTGCCGGAAGGCCCGGTTCAGGGCCTCGACGAAGCCGCGTCGGGGCGCGCCGGGGCGCGTCATCGGCGCGCGTCTCCGGCCTCGATACGCTGCCCGGAGGCGGCGTCGAACAGGTGCAGTCCCTGCACCGCTGGAGCCAGGGTCACCGGCGCGCCGGGTGGCAGATGCAGGTTGCGCTCGGCCAGCACGCACAGGCGCCCATCGGCCGTGTCGACGTAGACATAGGTCTCGTGACCAAGGTGCTCGACCACGCTGACCGTGCCGCGCAAGGGCCCTTCTGCGGCAATGGCCAGGTGCTCGGGCCGCAGCGCCGCGCTGACCGCGCGGCCGCGCTCGACGTGTCCCGTTTCGACAAAACCAGGCAGCGCGATGTGCTGGCCGCCGCGCGTGCGCAGGCCCACCTGCACGCCCTCGCCCTCGAGGCTGCATTCGAAGACGTTGATCGACGGCGCGCCGATGAAGCGCGCGACGTACAGCGTGCGCGGGCGATCGTAGACCTCGAGCGGCGCACCGATCTGCTCGATGCGACCGTCGTTCATGACCACCATGCGGTCGGCCATCGTCATCGCCTCGACCTGGTCGTGCGTGACGTAGATCGAGGTCGCGCCCAGGCGTTGGTGCAGGGCGCGGATCTCGGTGCGCATGGCGATGCGCAGCTTGGCGTCGAGGTTGGACAGCGGCTCGTCGAACAGGAATACGCGCGGCTGGCGCACGATGGCGCGGCCCATCGCGACGCGCTGGCGCTGGCCGCCGGACAGCTGGCGCGGAAAGCGCTCGAGCAGTTGCCCCAGGTCGAGCACGCCGGCCGTCTGGCGACACTTGGCATCGATCTCGGCCGCCGCCACGTTGCGCAATTCGAGGCTGAAGGCGAGGTTGGCGCGCACGCTCAGGTGCGGATAGAGCGCGTAACTCTGGAACACCATCGCGATGTCGCGTTCACGCGGCTCGAGTTCGTTGACCCGGGTGCCGCCGATCGCGATCTCGCCGGCGCTGATTGGCTCCAGCCCGGCGATCATGCGCAGCAGCGTGGACTTGCCGCAGCCCGAGGCGCCGACCAGGACCACGAATTCGCCGTCGGCGACTTCGAGCTCGATGCCCTTCATCACCACCGTCGAACCATAGGCCTTGTCGACATGGCGGATGCTGACCGATGCCATGCGCTCTCCCACCGGGCCAAGCGCCGGCGAGCCGCGAGTATGGCCGCGACCTGCCATAAGGGGCATTGAAAATCGGTGCACGCGCCATAATCGATCGGCATGGCATCAGCGCGCCACGCGGGTCGGCTCAGGCCTGCCTCAACACTTCCGCCCGGGACCCGAGCCAGTGAGGTCAACGGCGGCGCAAGGCTCAGAACGCAGTGAGCGTGCGGGTGCCCGCTTGGGAGCCGCGCCTGCGGGCGCGTTCGGCAAGTCTCAGTGCAGCCATTTCGGCGGGGCGCCGCCATGGCCATGGATCGGTGTCCACGCCCACCGAAGGCCGTGCACCCGATTCATTCGGTGCGGGGCGGCGAATGTGCTGCGTTGCGTTCATGCCAGTTCCTGACCTTTCCCGCGACGCCGGATGCGCCAGCGGTTGCCGTGAACATAGGGCAATACACGCAAAGAAGGTATCAAGAGGCAGCCGTCCACCATCAAGACGGCATCAGGCGCACTGAGCTGGCACCGACGGCAATGCGCGTCTTGATGCCTTGTTGATGCCTTGCGCGACAGTCTTTACGCCAACTTGACGGCCCGATGCGTAGATTCATTGTCATCGCATCACATCAATGGGGTACACAGAATGGACTGGCAGATCGGGGACATGAACACCCTGACGTTCAGACTTCTCTTCATCGCCGTCTTCGCGTTATCGTTGGCGGCCGTCATTGCTGTCGCTTTGGCCATCGGGTGGCTGAGGCAGAGAGCGGCACGCGCCGTGCGTGATCGCCGTCCGGCTGCTATTGGCTTTCCTGCAAGAGCAGCCGCTCGCAGGGTGCCGGTCGCGACGACCAGAAACATCGACGACGACAGCCGGTTCCGGCCGCATCCGGGCTGACGTAAGGGGCCTGTCCCCCATGAGGGGGAATGAGATTCGGTGCACGCGCCATAATCGATCGGCATGGCGATCCTGCGACACGCTCCCCTGCTGCGCCAGTTCCTGGCCGTCGTGCGCGAGGGCAGCCTGAGCGGCGCGGCCCACGCGCTGGCGCTGACGCAGCCGGCGCTGACCAAGAGCATCCAGCGGCTGGAGACTGAGCTGGGGGTGAAGCTGTTCGAGCGCCTGCCGCGCGGCATTGCGCTGACCAAGCATGGCGAGGCGCTGTTGCCACACGCCCAGCGCATCGACGCCGAATGCCGCATCGCCGACATGGAGCTGCAGGCCTTCGGCGCCGGCCAGGCGGGCCGCATCAAGATCGGCGCCGGCGAGTTCTTCGGCGCGACCTTCGTGCCGCGCGCGATCGCCGCGCTGCGCGAGCGCTATCCGCAACTCGGCTTCGAGCTGCACTCGGGCCTGACCGAGGTGAACTACCCCCGCCTGCTGGCCGGCGAGCTGGATCTGCACTTCGGCACCCTGCCGCAGGTGGAAGCGCTGCCCGATTTCCTCGTCGCCACCCCGCTGCTCAAGGTGCGCGCGCGCGTGATTGCCGGCGCACAGCACCCGCTGGTGCGCAAGAAGAAGGTGACGCCGTCGGATCTGGCCCGCTACCCCTGGGCCGTGCTGCACCACGACCGCGAGGTGATCAAGCGCCTTTTCGCGGTCCTCGACCAGACGGCCGAAGGCAAGGTCGGCGTGTCGGTCGAGCTGAGCTCACTGGCCGCGATGGTCCAGCTGCTGCAGGCGGGGCCTTACCTGGCCTGCTTTGCCGAGGGCCTGCCGATGCTGCAGCCGCAACTCGGCCTCGCGATCCTGGCCTACGCCAAGCCGATCTGGCAGCACCAGGCAGGCGTGGTGATGCACCGTTCGCTCGCGCGCTACGCGCCGGTGCGCGAGCTGGTGGAGCATGTGCAGCGCGAGGCGGCGGCGTTGGCACGCGGGGCGGCGTGATCGGCCATTGAGTTTGGCAGCGAGGCGAACGTCCGGTGACGGCCAGCATGCAGCCGTTCACGACTGACAGGTTGCCGGCGAGCCAGAGATGTCGTATCAATGAGGATGCCGGCTGCGCAGCAAGCCCGCGAGAGAGTCTGGCAAACCTATTGCGGAACACTCACTCGCGATGGCTCAGGTTCGCGAAGTTCCACTCATCGGTAGCCCTCGTCTCCTGCCAGGTGAATTCATCGCCCGACACGACCTCACTGAGTTCCTGATCCACCTCGATCCCAGCGCATTCGTTGAGCTTGCTGACGAACGTTGCGAAGGCCGCATTGATCGCCGCTCTGCCCTCAACGTCGCCCTCCCAGATCTTGGCGTCGACGACGAAATACACGGCTACGTGGTACGACTGATCGTCTCCCAGTTCAACATCCTTCTCAACAATGCCAAGTCGGACCTCGGCGATGTCTTCCTTGAGCGGCTCGATCGCGGTCTCGAGCGCGTCCTCGGTGTCCTTGTCGATCCGCGTCACGAAAGCGTCTGGCCAACTGGGGCGACCTGCGCGCAGCGCGTACCACGCCATGATGCGTTGCGCTGCCTCGTCGCTCAAATGGCGATCGGCGTCTGGTGGCTGGTCCTTGAAAAGCTCACGAGGAACAAGGTATCTGTCGGCAACCGCGTGAGCCGAGAGCGCAACGGCCTCGTGAGTTCCGCGGTTCGGCCGGAAGTCAAGGATGCGTGTCGACCGAAAGTCCCGGTATTGCGCTCGCGGCTTCTTGATCGGCTTGCAATGCAAGACCTCAACGAACGGCTCAGCCTCGAGAGTGCGAGCCACCACGTCGCAGGTCTGCGAGACGACGACAAGCCAGTGATCCGCTGCCACTTCGACGGCGGCCGCGCCAGGCCGAGTAAGGTGCTGCGCGATGGCCGCCAGCATCCCCTGAGGCACTACGGCCCCAGTGCGCCAGCCCTGCTCTGCAACCTCGTCTCCAAGCGGCAAGGCGTCCTCACTCGTCGGTCGCCAGCGATTTGGCAGATGGACGGCGCTTGAAGCCTGCCTCGGCGAGCTTCTGGCTGCGAGTCTTCGGCTTGCCGGCCAGCTTGGCCAAGAGCTCGTCGAACGCGCCAGCAACGGCGGCCTCGTCGAACTGGTCGGCAACCAACATCGTTAGGACGGTGCGCCCGTCCGCGAGAGGCTCATTGGAGACGGAGCTCAGCGGAGCCGTCGTCCGTTCGCGCCACTGCTTCGCAATGCGCTCAACCGCAGCCAGGCGCTCACGACTGGCGCCCTGCAGCTTAACGTCGCTGGAGGCATCGAGCCACTTGTAGAGGCCGGGCCGAGATAGCCCAAGCGCTTGCGCCAGGTTGGACGTCGACAGGCCCAGAGCGGCCTGAAGAGCGGCCAGCCGTTCGACTCGAAGTCGAGCAGCTGCGCTGGGTGTTGCCTTGGCTGTAGCGGCCGCCTTCTGAAAGGCCTCCTTCGAGGCCTTTGACCAACGCGACCACGAGTCTGCGTCGAAGTCTTCAACTGTGACGGTCGGGATCGCCGATGTCGCGAGCAACGCGTCCGTGTCGACGATCAGGACAGTCCGCGCGCCGGTCGACTTGGTCCCCATGCGATGGGACCCTATGAGGTGCGTCTCACCGCCGCCATAGAACTGCATCGGCATAGCGGGAAGAAACGACTCGGCGGCATCGATGATCGTGCTCGGACGACGCTGAAGCAGCGTCGCACGCTGAGCGTTGTAGAACCGTGCCTCGATCGTGTCGCTCACATCCACTCCTTGTTTGCCGTGGCAGACAGCGCAGCCTTGAAGGTCCGCGAAGTCAGCTTCTGCATGTCAGTGTAGATGCCGACCAATTGGGCGGCGTCGAAGACTTGGTTGATGTCGCGCAGGCAGTCCGTGTCGATGAAGCCGATCGCCTTCTCGTCCTTGACCCTTTTCTCGCAGTCAACCATCACCTGCGGCTTGTGCAGCGGCATCGCGTTGAAGTTCGGAGGCAACAGCATCCCAGCCGGCGCCGGCGCGCCCGCTCGGAGGTTGACGGTGGCGCCGTCGAACAGAAATGCGGCCGCCCACAGCGCGCCGGTCGGCTTCGCGCCGTCTGGAGCGATGCCCTGCAGCTGTTGGGCCAGGTACTCCGCCGGCGAGCGATCGCCGCTCGGGAGGATGAGGTCGACGTAGCGCAACCCTGCGCGCTCCACGAACGCACCGAGGCCTGCCTCGTGGATGGCGTCGAGGACGTCGGCCCATCGCGTCAGCAGGTCCGCGGAGTTGACGTAGCTCGTTGCGTGCAGTGAGATCGACCTGGTACCGAGCTGGACGCCGTGCTTCTGGTCAGCCGAGATCAGCTGCCAGATCGGCTGGGCGGAAGGCTTGGCCCCGTCGACGAAAAGTTCCTGCCCTTCGACGGTCTTCGGGAAGGAGGAACGTAGTCGGTCCTGCAGGCCAGGCACCTTCGTCGCCATCGAGTAGTACGGCGAAATGACCAGCTCTGCGACCACGTAGGCGAGTGGGGGCTTACGCCACGTACCGAGCGTGGTGGTGGGCATGCGGGCTCTCCTTCGGTGCGTTGCAGTTGCCTGTTGTGCTCTCTTCTGAGCATGTGCAGATTAGTTTACAGGCTAGTTGACACCCATGGCGCGAAATCGTTCCGGGTTTACACGCGCTTCACGCGCACGGTTCGCGGCTTGGTCACCGCTAAGTTGTTGATTTTGAGGGTGTAATGCCTCCGACTGGTGCGGCTTACCTCGGTCGGTCCCATCTCGGACCGCGGACCGCGGGACGCGGGACGCGGGACGCGCGCGGCGGTGGCGTCGAGCTTCATGACGACGGTCGGCGCAATACCCGCAGAACATCGAGTCCAGCCGCAAATGCCTTGGATGGAGAACGGCTTTGCGGAGCTCAAGTCGGCAGTCTGGGTGTCGGCTCAGGGTCGGAAGCGGCCAACGATCGCTGCCGGCAATCGAGGTCGCGCAGGCACGCGACTACGCCAACTCCGCCCTCACGCTCACGTTGCACCCCTTGTTGTCTGACATCGTCTCGATCTCCTGCGCCGATTGGTCCAGCGCCTTCGCCGTACTCCGCTCGCCGGTCAGCACCTGGTTCAACTCCAGGCCCAGCACGACAGCGGCCTGACGCCCTGGAGGCAAGCCCGGCGCCCAGGGCGGCGCCTTGACCCCACAATCCGCGGCAGGACCTCAACCCACCTGGCAGGAGACCCCCATGTTGAGTCGCAGACAGCATCTCGCCACCCTTGTGGCCCTGCTCGCCGCCGGCCGCGCTCACGCGCAGAGCGACGCGGTGAAGATCGGCGTGATTCTGCCGATGACCGGACCGCAGGCATCCACCGGTCGGCAGATCGACGCCGCAGTTAAGCTGTTCATGGCCCAGAACGGCGCCAAAGTCGCAGGCCGCAAACTCGAGGTGACCGTCAGGGACGACGCCGGCGTGCCCGACACCACGCGCCGGCTGGCGCAGGAGTTGGTGGTCAACGACAAGGTGGCGGTGATCGCCGGCTTCGGCCTCACGCCTTGCGCGCTCGCCGCCGCACCCATCGCCACCCAGAGCAAGACGCCGCTGGTGGTAATGGCCGCCGGCACCTCGAGCATCACCGAGGCCTCGCCCTTCGTCACGCGCACCAGCGTCACGCTGCCGCAGGTGGCGGTGGGCATGGCTGAGTGGTCGAACAAGAACGGCATCAAGAAGGTGGTGACGCTGGTGGCCGACTACGGCCCAGGCATCGACGCCGAGAAGTACTACGCCGACCGCGTCACGCTCAACGGCGGCAACGTGCTCGACAAGCTGCGCACGCCGCTGCGCAGCCCCGATTTCGCACCGGTGTTGCAGAGGGTGCGCGACACCAAGCCCGACGCGCTGTTCGTCTTCCTGCCCTCGGGTCAGGGCGCCCAGTTCATGAAGCAGTTTGCCGAGCGCGGCCTGGACAAGCTTGGCGTGCGGCTCATCGGCAGCGGCGAGATCACCGACGACGACCAGATCGCCGAGATCGGCGACGTGGCGCTGGGCATCGTCACCGCGCATCACTACTCGGCGGCGCACCCGAGCCCGATGAACAAGAAGTTCGTCGCCGACTTCAAGGCCATGCACAAGTTCCGGCCCAACTTCATGGCCGTCGGCGGCTGGGACGGCATGCGCCTGATCAGCAAGGCGCTCGAGACCACCAAGGGCGGCGGCGGCGAGGCCTTGATGGCGGCGATGAAGGGCCAGGTGTGGGAGAGCCCGCGCGGCCCGGTGTACATCGATGCGCAGACGCGCGACATCGTGCTCGACATGTACATCCGCAAGGTCGAGCGCGTGAACGGCGAGCTGTGGAACGTCGAGTTCGACGCGATCAAGGAAATGAAGGACCCGGGCAAGAGCAAGTGAGCCCGCGCAATCCGCCTGGCGTTGACCGACCCGGCTCGACGCACCACCGACCCCATGCCGCCGAGGAGCATTCATGAGCGTCCGTACCGCACCCCCATTCCGCGCCGACCATGTCGGCAGCTTCCTGCGCCCGAAGGCGCTGCTCGACGCGCGCGACGAGTTCTTCGTCAAGAAGTCCATCAACGCCGCACAACTGCGCGCGGTGGAAGACCGCGCCATCAGCGAGATCGTCAAGTTCCAGCAGGACGTGGGCCTGCAGTCGATCACCGACGGCGAATTCCGCCGCACCTTCTTCCACATCGACTTTCTCGAACAACTCGGCGGCGTGAAGACCGAAGTCGGGCAGCTTGTCATCAAGAACGCCGACGGCAGCGAGAGCCTGGCGCCGCCGGTGATCAAGGTCGTGGGCAAGGTACGCCACGTGAAGGACATCCAGCGTGCCGACTTCGAATACCTGAAGTCGCAGGTGTCGAAGGGGATGACGCCCAAGGTGACGATCCCCAGCCCGACGATGCTGCACTTTCGCGGCGGGCGCGCGGGCATCAGCCGCGAAGCCTATCCCGAACTCGACCCACTGTTCTACGACGACGTGGCCAAGGCCTATGGCGAAGAGTTGCAATCGCTGTACGACGCGGGCTGCCGCTATGTGCAGATGGACGACACCAACATGGCCTACCTGTGCGACGAGAAGATGCGGGAAGCCGCGCGCCAGCGCGGCGACGACCCGAACGAGTTGCCGCACCGATACGCCGGCTTCATCAACAAGGTAGTGGCCAAAAAGCCCGTCGGCATGACGCTGGCGATGCACCTGTGCCGTGGCAACTTCAAGAGCACGCACGCGGCGAGCGGCAACTACGAGCCCGTGGCCGAAGCGCTGCTCGCGGAGATGAACCTCGACGCCTACTTCATGGAGTACGACGACGACCGCTCGGGCGACTTCCGGCCCCTGCGCTTCCTCAAGCCCGGCAAGACCGTGGTGCTCGGCCTGGTGACGACCAAGTTCGGTGCAATGGAAAGCAAGGACGCCCTCAAGCGCCGCATCGACGAGGCCGCGAAATACGCACCGCTCGAGCAGTTGTGCCTGAGCCCGCAGTGCGGCTTCTCGAGCACGGTGCACGGCAACAACATCGCGGTCGAAGCCCAGCGCGCCAAGCTGCGGCTGGTGGTGGAGACGGCGGCCGAAGTCTGGGGCTGAGCAACGCCGGGCTCGCAGGAGCCCGCAGCATCAGGTCGTCGCGCCGTTGGCCGCAAAGTAGTCGATGAACTGCGCTGCCGGCAGGGCCGCGCAATACAGATGGCCCTGGGCCATCACGATGCCGGCCTCCATCAGCGCCGCGTGCTGGTGCTCGTTCTCGACGCCCTCGGCCACCACCTGCACCGAAGTTGCGGCCAGGATGGCGCGCAGCCCGGGCAGCCAGGCCGGCGCAGGCGCCTGCGGCCGGAGCGCCTGCACGAGCTCCTGGTCGATCTTGAGCAATTCGAAGTGGCAGCGCGAAAGCAGCGCAAGGTTGGCGCCCGCCAGGTGGACATCGTCCAGCGCGATGCGCATGCCACTCTTGGCCATGTGGTCGAGCGCCAGCAGCCCCTGCGCGTCGGGCACGCCGCGTTCGGTCACCTCGAACACGATCTGCTGGCGCGCGTCGCGCAGCCCCGCCTTGTTCATCGCGTATTCGATCCCGCCGCGCCCGAGCACGTCGGGCGGAATGTTGATGCTGACGTGCGCCGCCGGATGCACCTGCAGCCAGTGCTTGAGTTCGGCACCAACGGTGTCGATGACCCAATAGGTGATCAAGCCCGCCAGCGGCGTGCGCTCGGTTTCCGGGATGAATTCCACCGGCGGGACCCAGGTGCCGTCGCGTTTCCAGCGGATCAGCGCCTCGGCACCGACGCATCGCCGGTCGGCCAGCCGCACTGTCGGGAGGTAATGCAGTTCGAAATCGCCGGCCTGCAGCGCTTGGTAGGTCTCGAGGTCGTACATCGCCCCTCCCGGGAACGTCTTCTTGGGCCTCGTGCGGCAACGTGATGGTTGCGTGCCTGCCGCACACTGCGAGGCGATCCGAAACACCGACCTGGCCGGTCGCGCAGCGGTTTGTCGAGCGCAGTATAAATTCAGGGCCCGGTGAGCGCTCGCGTGGGCAACCTCAGGCGACCGCAGCAGCGAGGGCCGCCGCGCGGGCTTGGTGCCGCAGGGTGCGCCTTACTCTTTCGCAGCGTCACCCGGCTTCACCGCGCCGCTTGGCAACGGCACGGCGATCGGCGCGACGACGACCTTGGCAATCCCTTCGCTGGGCGTGATGCCGATGCGCTGAGCGGTCGACGGCGACAGGTCAACGATGCGCCCCCTTATGTACGGTCCTCGATCCTTGATCGTCACCACGGCACTCTGTCCGGTCGCGAGGTTGGTGACGCGAGCGGTCGTACCGAGCGGCAGCGTCCGGCTGGCCGCGTTGTTGCTCTGTGGATCCATCGTCGTGCCGTCGGCCATCTTGCGGCCCGCGAATTCCTTCGCGTAGAACGAGGCCTCCCCGTATTGCTTGCGTCCCGAGATGTCCGGCTTTGCCTTCACCGAGGGATCGATCTCACGCGGCGACTGCTGCCCGGTTGGCGGGACGTCACCGGCCGCCGCGGCAAGACCAAGCTGCGACATCGCGACCACGAAGACACCGACAGCGCACACCAGGGCGTGCGTTGATCGGGATCTTGATCGTGCGAGTTGCATCGTGGTGACAGTTTGCAGCCATCCGGCCGCACGTGACGTAGGAGAACGCCGGTCAATCAAGTCAGTGGCCGTCACGCGTTCCGTGCGCACCGGGTTCAGGCTCCGGCCAGTGGGGCCGGTCAATGCTGTGGTCGGCTGACGCGGGGCGGCGACCGCGTTTTGTCGTACGCTGCGCGCTCCGATGAGCACTTCGACGGCCTTCATGATTGCGGCCTTGAGCCGGCCGGGCACGGTCGGCGCGATCGTGCCATCGTCACGCCACCTGGCCGATGCAATGGCTCGCGCCGCTGGCGGCTCGCAACAGTTGATCGAGCTCGGCGCGGGCACGGGCGCGATCACCGCAGCACTGTGCCGGATGCACCTGGATGTCCCGATCACGGCGGTGGAGCTCGACCCGAGACTGGCCCAACTCCTGAGCGAGCGTTTTCCGATGATCGAGGTGCGTGCAGCAGCCGCGCACGAGGTCCTGTCTGAGCCACAACGGCGGCCAGGGGCTGCGGTGCTGGTTTCGTCCTTGCCTTTTCGATCGCTCCCGCCAGGATTGCGGCGGCGCAGCAGCGTGGCCATCGAGCGTTTCCTGATCGAGCGCCCGGCAAGCCGCTTGGTTCAGTTCACCCACCTGCCGTGGGAACCGTTCCGCTTGCGCTTGGGAGAATCGCTGCGCTGGCGAAAGCTGGAGTCGGTGTGGCGCAACATGCCTCCGGCATCGGTATGGGAGTTGAGTGCCGGCGCTTGAGCGCCGGCGAGCCCCCTACTCCGCCAACGCCGCCCCCACCCGGTCTTCCGCCCGTTCTTCTCGAAGATCGCCTTGATGTCCTGCGCCTGTTCAGCGCCCTGGCTGAACTCAACTCGCCGATCAGCGCCTGATTCAGCTTCAGGTCCAGGACAGCCCCGACCTGCGCGCCTTCCTGTTGACCCAGTTCCTGCCCCGCGGTCTTCATCGCTTCCAGGTAGGCCGGCATCCAGCGGTTCATCGGGTCCTTGGCCAGATCGGACGCGAGCACGTCGTTGCGCACCGGGATTCCACCGGCCTTGCCGTAGGCGTACTGCGCGGGCTGGCTCAGGAACCAGCGGGCGAAGGCGAGTGCCGCCTTCTTGTTCTTCGCGCCCTTGGGTACCGCGTAGTTCCAGTTGCCGATCACCGCGCCGTGCTGGCCGTCGGCCAGGCGCGGCACGGGCAGCACGTCGAGCTTGCCGGCCACGGCCGATTTCTTCGGATCCTGCAGCCCGGCCCAGGCCGCGAGCACGAGCTGGCCCTGCAACGCCTTGCCGGTAGCCAGCAGTTGGATCACCTCGCCCTGCGAGACGGCGCCGGGGTTCGGCGCGCCGCACTTCTTCGCGACCTCGATGAACAGGTCGAGCGCCGTCTTGTTGACCGGGCTGTTCAAGGTGACCGTGTAGTCGCCGTTCTCCGGGTCCTTGACCACCGTGCCGCCGCTGCCCGACATCCACTGCATCCACTCGTAGCGGATGCCGTTGCCGCGCTCGCCGCGCATCACGGCGCCGTAGGTCACGCCGGGTTTGGTCAGCTTGGCGCACGAGGCCAGCACCGCGGCCACGGTGCGCGGCGGCGTCACACCCGCCTCCTGCAAGGCGTCGCTGCGGTAGTACCACATCGGCACGTTGCCGAGCACGGTAAAGGCCATCAGCTTGCCGCCGTTGGCAGTGCGCCAGCGCTTGGCCTCGTTCCAGTAGCCCGAGTCGCCGTAACTCAGCACTTCCTTGGGCATGGCGAAGCTCGCGTCGATGTCCTTCAGCGGCGTGAGAAAGCCGCCTTCGTACATCTCGATCGTCCACTGCGTGTCGAGCAGCACCACGTCGTAGGTACCACCGCCGCCACGCACGTCGTTGCGCGCCTTGTCGAGCACACCGCCGAAGGGGTTGACGTCGAGCTTGATCTTGTTGCCGGTCTGCGCCTCGTATTGCTCGACCAGGCTGGTGAAGGCCGGCAGCCACGGCGTGGACGGCGTGAGGATCGTGATCGGCTCCTGCTTGCCGACGTCGACGAAGGGCTTGGGCTGGGCGCTGGCGTGCAGGGCAGGCGCCAGCAGGGCGGCGGCGGCGGCCAAACGCAGCGTGGACGGGATCGACATCATGGTCTTGTCTCCTCTGGGGGTGGGCAATGGTGCGGGCTCATGTGGCATCCGCGGCACAGCGGAAACCCATGTGCCCGGTGGTGCTGGCGGGGTGGTTGTGGTGGCGGGCGGACACGCGGTAGCGGTTGCAGTACGAGGCATGGCAGAGGTAGGAGCCGCCACGGATGAGGCGCTCGGGATCGGTGCCGGGCGACGCATCGGCGTGCCAGCTATCGGCACACCACTCCCAGACGTTGCCCGCCATGTTGTACAGGCCGTAGCCGTTGGGCTCGAAGGCATCCACCGGGCAGGTGCCGATGTAGCCGTCGTCGCCGGTGTCGACCTCCGGAAAGCGTCCCTGCCAGAGGTTGCAGCGGTGCCGCCCGCCCGGCTTGAGCTCGTCGCCCCAGGGGTAGCTCGCCTGGACCAGGCCGCCGCGCGCGGCCTTCTCCCATTCGGCTTCGCTCGGCAAGCGCTTGCCGCACCACGCGGCGTAGGCGGCCGCGTCGTGCCACGAGACATGGACGACAGGGTGATTCGATCGCGTGCCGATGGCCGAACCCGGGCCCTCGGGCGCGCACCAGAACGCGCGCTCGACCGCCAGCCACCACGGTGCATCGGCAACCACACCCTCGCGCACGGCCATGCACGCAGCCGGGTGCAGCCGGCCGAGGAAGACGAAGGACCAGCCGTCGCGTTCGGCGTCGGTGACGTGGCCGGTAGCGGCGACAAACTCGGCGAACTGCGCGTTGCTGACCGCGGTGGCGTCGATCAGGTAGGGCGGCAGATGCACCTCGCGCACCGGCCCCTCGCCGTCGTCGATGAAGGTGTCGGGGCTGTCGCTGCCCATCAGGAACGGGCCGCCAGGGATGGCGGCCATGCCGTCGGTGACAGGCTCAGGATGATTGGAGCAGAGCCGTTCGCCCCGAGCCTGTCGAAAGGCAGGCTCGGAGTGTGCGGATGTACGCGCGGTCATCGCGCCGCAGCAGCTCACCCCGCAGCCTCCCGATCCAGCTTGCCGGCCTGGCGGTAGATGTCGAGCGTCGTCTCCCACGGGATCACGCCGACGCGCTCGGCCCAGGCCTGCCAGGCCGCGTCGAGTTCGCGCACGACCGCGGGCTGCGCGGCGGCCAGGTCGTGCAACTCGCAGCGGTCGCTCGCCATGTCGTAGAGCTCCCAGGCGTTCGGGTGCTCGCGCACCAGCTTCCAGCGCCCGCGCCGGATCGCCGCGTTGCCGGTGTGCTCCCAGTACAGCGTGCCGTCGGGCGACGCGATGCCGCGCAGGGCAGGCAGCAAGCTGCGGCCCTCGCAGGGCTGAATCTCGCGGCCGTCGTAGCGCGTCGGGTAGGGCACGCCGGTCGCCTCCAGGATCGTCGGCAGCACGTCGGTGAGCTGGAACGGACGCCGCACCACGCTGCCGTCGCGCAGGTGCCCGCCGGGCCAGTGCGACGATCAGCGGCGTGGCGATGCCGCCTTCGTGGGTCCAGCGCTTGTAGAAGCGAAACGGCGTGTTCGACAGGTTGGCCCAGGCGCGGCCGTAGCTGGCGTAGGTGTCTTCGCCGCCGGGCATCACGCCGGGCGTCGTTGCCGACCTGCACTTCGCGGTCGTCGCGCGTTCGCAGGCGCAGGATGTCGCGGCGCTGCTTGAAGCGCTCGAGTTCCACCAGCGGCAGCGCTTCGTCGCGAGGCGCCGTTGTCGGACAGGAAGATCAGCAGCGTGTCGTCGAGCCGCCCGCCGCGCTCGAGTTCGGCCAGGACGCGGCCCACGCCCTGGTCGACGCGGTCGATCTGCGCCGCGTAGACCTGCATGCGCCGCAACTGCCAGGCCTTGTGTTCGGCGTCGTCCCAGGCCGGCTGGGTTGGGTCGCGCCCGCTCGGCACCGTGCCTTCGTCGAC
Source organism: uncultured beta proteobacterium (assembly GCA_963779435.1). Taxonomy (GTDB): domain Bacteria; phylum Pseudomonadota; class Gammaproteobacteria; order Burkholderiales; family Burkholderiaceae_C; genus CADEEN01. The sequence goes on from CAVZYL010000011.1 coordinate 54,422, forward strand.
CAGACCTTCGTCGCGCAGGCGCTGCATGCGGCGCTCGCGCAGCAGGTCCCAGCCCATGTCGAAGCTGCCGTCGTACCGGGCCACGTCTTCCTCGCGCGCGTGCAGCGGCCAGTGCGGCGCGGTGTAGGCCAGGTAGAGGAAGAACGGGGCCGGCGCCGGGTTGCGTCTGTTCGCGCACGAAGGCGCAGGCCTCGTCGGTGATCGCGTCGGTGTAGAAGAAGCCGGGCGCCAGCGCCTCGTGCTCGGCATTGGCCTCGCCGCGCGTCAGCGTGCCGGGCTGGCAGAACGAGCCGCAGCCGGTCAGCGTGCCGAAGAAGCGGTCGAAGCCGCGCCGCGTCGGCCAGGCCTCGCCCGGCTCGTGCATCTCGGAGCTGAGGTGCCACTTGCCGGACAGGCAGGTCGCGTAGCCGCGCGGTCTTGAGCGACTTCGGCGATCGTCACGCAGCGCGGGTTGATGGTGCCCGGGTAGCCGCGCGGCCGGTCGTCGTTGGTCAGGATGCCGATGCCGGTCTGGTGCGGGTGCAGGCCGGTCAGCAGCGAGGCGCGCGACGGGCTGCAGCGCGCGGTGTTGTAGAACTGCGAGAAGCGCACGCCGCCGCGCGCCAGCCGGTCGAGGTTCGGCGTCCGGATCTCGCCGCCGTAGCAGCCGATGTCGGAGAACCCCATGTCGTCGACGAGAACCAGTACGACGTTGGGTGATGCCATGGAGCCCTTGCGAGGCATTGCCGCGATGGAGCGCCAGTATCGCCATCGCCCCGGCGCTGAATACTGAAGATTGCGTCGCCTGCCATTCGCGAACGGAATGGCACGCAGTGCGCGACACCGCGCGGGGCGCTACAGTGTGCGCCGTCCCGCAACGCCCGCCACCGCCATGAAGATCGAATCCGCCGCCCGCCACCGCGACACACGCGCCGTCATCACCGGCGGCACCCAGGGCCTGGGCCTGGCCGTGGCGCGGCGCCTGGCGCGCGAGGGTGCTGCCGGCATCGTCATCAGCGGCCGGCGCGCCGCGATCGGCGAGGCCGCCGCGGCTGAAGTGCGCGCACTCGGCACCGCGTGCCACTTCGTGCAGGCCGACGTCGGCGTGGCCGACGACTGCCAGCGCCTGATGGACGAGTCGTTGACGCGGCTGGGCAGCGTGAATGCCCTGCTCAACTCGGCGGCCACCACCGACCGCGGCACCCTGCTCGACACCACGCTGGCGATGTGGCAGGAGCAGATGGACATCAATGCGCGCGGCCCGTTCCTGTTGATGCAGCGGCTGGTGCGCCAGCTGCTGGAGCAGGGCGCGCCGGGCGCCATCGTCAACGTGCTGTCGCAATCGGCGCACTGCGGCCAGTCGTTCCTGGTGCCGTATTCGGCGTCGAAGGCGACGCTGGCCAATCTGACGAAGAACGTGGCCCAGTCGTACCGCCACAAGCGCATCCGCTGCAACGGCGTGATGGCCGGCTGGATGGACACCCCCGGCGAGGCCGCCATCCAGAAGAAGGCGCACAACGCGCCGGCCGACTGGCTGGCCAAGGCCGAGGCGTCGCGGCCGATGGGCCAGCTCGCCAAGCCCGACGAGTTGGCCGGCCTGATCAGCTACATGCTCAGCCCCGAGTCGGGCGTGATGACCGGCGCATTGGTCGACTACGACCAGTGGGTGCCCGGCGCGCAACCCGAATAGTGCGAATCACGAGAAGGAGACCTGCATGAAGAACGTCGCCGTCTTCGGCGCCGGCCGCATCGGCCGCATCCACGCCGGCAATGTCGCCACCTTGCCCGGCGTGCGCCTGAAATTCGTCTGCGACCCGGTGGCGGCGAGTGCCAACGAGCTGGCGGCAGCAGCTCGGCGCCGCGGTCTCGACGCCCGAAGCGGTGCTGGCCGACGCCAGCATCGACGCCGTCGTGATCGCCTCGCCGACCGACACCCACAGCGACCTGATCCACCGTGCTGCGGCGGCAAGGAAGCACATCTTCTGCGAGAAGCCGGTCGATCTGTCGGTGCCGCGCGCGGCCGACTGCGCCGCTGCCGTCAAGGCCGCCGGCGTGGCCTGCATGATCGGCTTCCAGCGCCGCTTCGACCCGACCTTCGCCGAGGCGCAGGCGCGGCTGGCGCGCGGCGAGATCGGCGTGCCCGAGATGCTCGTCGTCACCAGCCGTGACCCGGGCGCGCCGCCGGCGCAGTACCTGAAGGGCTCGGGCGGCATCTTCCGCGACATGCTGATCCACGACTTCGACATCTTTCGCTGGATCCTGTGCAGCGACATCGGCGACGGCGGCGACGCGGCCGACACGCTGTACGCCAACGGCTCGGTGCTGGTCGACCCCGAGATCGCCAAGGTCGGCGACATCGATTGCAGCGTGGTCACGATCCGCACGAAGAAGGGCCGCCTGTGCCAGATCAACACCAGCCGGCGCGCCGCCTATGGCTACGACCAGCGCTTCGAGGTGCTGGGCTCCAAAGGCCTGCTGCAATGCGGCAACCACCGCCCGACCGAAGTCGTGCAACTCGATGGCAGCAGCGTGCGGACCGACAAGCCCGAGCACTTCTTCCTGCAGCGTTACCGCGAGGCCTACCGGCTCGAGGTGGCGCACTTCTTCGATTGCCTGCAAACCGGCAAGCCCTTCCGCACCGGTGTGGCGGATGGGGTCGAGGCGCAGAAGCTGGCCGACGCGGCGACGCAGTCATGGCAGGCCGGCGGCAAGGTGATGCAGTTGTAGCCGGCACCAGGCCCATGCTCGAACTGCGCCCGACCTGCGAACACTGCAACAAGGCCTTGCCGCCGGCATCACTCGAGGCGCGCATCTGCAGCTTCGAGTGCACCTTCTGCGTCAGCTGCGTCGATACCGTGCTGGGCAACGTGTGTCCGAACTGCGGCGGCGGCTTCACATCGCGGCCGATCCGGCCGGCAAAGAACTGGAAGGGCGACAACCATCTCGGCAAGTACCCGGCGAGCGACCGGGTCAGGCACCGGCCGGTCGATGCCGCGGCGCATGCATCATTCGCAACGGCAATCAAGAAGCTGCCACCGCAGCAACGCTGAACCTGCCCCATGACCGAGCCGTGGTTGCCCTTGCTGGACAACATCGCCTGGCACAGCCTGGTCGGGCCACATGCGGCCCTGTCGGTCGGCACCGAGGACGCGCGCCGCTATGCGCCAGGCTGGTCGCCGATCGCCGCCTTTGCCGATATGGCGCAGCCGAACTTCGCCGCGCTGGCGCCGCATTGCGCGCCGGGCGAGCACCTGTATTGCAGCGGCTGGACAGGCGCGGCGCCTGCGGGCTGGGTGATCCACGCCGAGGCGACGCTGATCAAGATGGTTTGGACTGGGCCGGCGCCCGCGGCCGACGCCGGCGCGGCCGCCTCGCGCCTGGGGCCCGAGCATGTGCCACAGATGCTGGAATTGGTCGCGCTGACCAAGCCTGGGCCGTTCGGCCCGCGCACGATCGAACTCGGCGAATACTTCGGCGCCTTCGACGGCCCGCGCCTGGTGGCGATGGCGGGCGAGCGCATGTTCGCCGGCCCGCTGCGCGAAGTCAGCGGCGTGTGCACGCACCCGGACTTCCAGGGCCGCGGCCTGGCGCGCCGGCTGATGCAGGTGCTCGTGCGGCGCGAGATGCGGCGCGACGAGACGCCGTTCCTGCACGTGATGCGCGACAACCGCAGCGCCCACGACTTGTACGAGCGGATGGGTTTTCGCGATCGGCAGGAACAGGTCGTGCGCGTGCTCTCGCGCACGGTGTGAGCCGCGTGCGCCCAGTGCGCGATGCACCGGGTGAAACATTCGGGTACCGCAGCGGGCTGCGCCCGCGATAGCATCGCGGCGCACACCCGCAACCGCATGGAGCTGCCATGATCCGCATTCCGTCCTCACTTTGCGCCGCGGCCCTGATCGCCCTGGCCGGCGCCGGCCCCGCGCTGGCGGACAGCCTGGCCTCGTCAGCCTCGTCGGCCTCGTCGGAATCGGTCGGCAGCGTCTCGACCTCGTTCGGCAAGTCGAGTGACAGTTCGTCCAAGACCACCACCGCGGCGGTCGGCGACTACACGATCGTCGCCTTGGCCGCCGCGCCCGATCGCCCGGGCATGCTGCGTATGAAGCTGCAGGCACTGGCCGAGAACAACGCCGACGCCGAGTTCTTCCTCTACCTGCCGCAGGCGGTGGCCGATGCGGCCCGGCTGGCCGAGGGCAGTATCGTCAGCGCGCGCCAGCGGCCCTACGGCACCGAGTTCGCCTACGGCGCGGAGGGCAGCGAGCGACAGGCCTTCTTCCTGGTGCTGGCCGACGACTGGTACCGCGAATTGCAGTCCCGGGCCGTGCAGCTTTAGTGATGACAGCCCCAAGCTCACTGCGTTCGCGTCCCCCGAGGGGAGCTCAGGCCGCTCGGGAGCGGCCCGGCGTGGCCTGAGGCCTTGCGCCGGCTGAGCTGCGCCTGGGCGCTCGCGCTGCTGGCGGGCGTGGCGCCCGCGGCCCATGCCGGCGCGCTGCGCTTTTGCGACCAAGCCGCAGCGCTGAACGCCGAGCAGAAGGACCTGCTGCTGCGCTTTGGCGCCATCGTCAAGACAGCGCTCGAAGACTCTGGGCACGAGCTGGCACTGATCGCCCGCTCGGGCCTGGATCTGGGTCGTTTCGGCGTGCGTTACTCGCATGCCGGCCTCAGCCTCAAGGCCAACCTGAACACGCCGTGGTCGGTGCGCCAGCTGTACTACGCGTGCGACGAGGGCCGGCCACGGGTGTTCGACCAGGGCATGGCGGGCTTCGTGCTCGGCCTGAACGACCCCGCGCTCGGCTATGTCTCCGTCGTCCTGCTGCCTGCAGCCGCGGCGGCGCCGCTTGGAAGCCGCCGCGCTCGACGATCGCCGGGCGGTGCAGGCGCTCGGCCCAGCCTACAGCGCCAATGCCTACGCGTTCGGGTTGCGTTACCAGAACTGCAACCAATGGGTCATCGAGATGATTGCCGCCGCCTGGGGCGGGCTCGAGCGCAACGCCGGCGACGACGATCTGCGCGCGCAGGCCCAGCGCTGGCTCGCCGAGCAGAACTACCAGCCCAGCGTGATCGACGTCGGGACGCCACTGATGTGGCTCGGCACCTTCATTCCCTGGGTGCACAGTGACGATCACCCGAAGGCCGACATCGAGCGCGCGAGCTACCGCACCAGCATGCCGGCCTCGATCGAAGCCTTCGTCAGGGCCAGGGTGCCGGGTGCCAGTCGCGTCGAGTTCTGTCACTCGGGCCGGCGCGTCGTCATCCACCACGGCTGGGACGCCATCGCCGAGGATTGCCAGCCCGGCGAGCACGACACCGTGGTCACGCTCGAATAGGGTCTGCCCGCAGATGGCGCGCTGCGCGCGGCGGGTAGCATTGGCCGGCCCTGCGCGATGGCCGCGCGCTGCCCTGCAATGTCCATGAACCGCCTCGATTTCTGTCGCAATCTCGCCGCCGAAGCAGGGCGCCTTGCGCATGGCGCGTTCGGCTCGCCGTCGATCTCGCTCAAGGGCCGGCACGACGAGGTCACGGCGATGGACCGCGAGGTCGAACGTTTCATCCGCGCGGCGATCGGCCGCGCCTATCCCGACGATGCCGTGCTCGGCGAGGAAGACGGCGCCAGCGCGGGCCTGGCCGCAGCCGAGCGGGTCTGGATCATCGACCCAATCGACGGCACCGCGAACTACGCGCGCTCGATCGCGCATTACTGCGTCTCGATCGGCTACACCGAACGCGGCGTGCCGACGGTCGGCGCGCTGCACGACCCAAGCCACGAGCGGCTGTACTTCGCCGAGCGCGGCGGCGGCGCCTGGCTGGCCGAAGGCAGGTCGGCACCGAGGCGCCTCGCGGTGAGCCCGGTCGCGACGCTGGACAAGGCCACCGTCGAGTGCGGCTGGTCACTGCGCCGCCCGCAGGCCGATTACCTGGCCATGATCAAACGCGTTCTCGACGCCGGCTGTGCCTTTCGCCGCGCGGGCTCGGGTGCGCTCGGCCTGGTCGACGTGGCCGCCGGCCGCACCGAAGGCTATTGCGAGTTGCACATCAATTCGTGGGACTGCGCCGCCGGTCTGCTGCTGGTGGCCGAAGCCGGCGGGCGCATCAATCCGTTCTTTGCCGGCGCCGGGCTGACCGAAGGCAACCCCATCCTGGCCACCAACCACCTGCTGGGCGACGCGCTTGCCGGCGTGGTCGGCATTCCCCTGCAACACCCTTGAAGGAGACGACGATGAAGTTGTTGACGAAGTGCCTGTCGATGCTGGCTCTCGCGGCCAGCGCCTTGCCCGCTTTCGCGCAGGGGGAACTGGTGGTTTACTGCACCGTGCAGGAGGAGTGGTGCCGGCCGATGGTGGCGGCCTTCGAGAAGACCACCGGCATCAAGGTGCTGATGACACGCAAGAGCTCGGGCGAGTTCTATGCGCAGTTGAAGGCCGAGGCGGCCAATCCGAAGGGCGACATCTGGTGGGGCGGCACCGGCGACCCGCACCTGCAGGCCGCCGAGGAGGGGCTGACGCTCGAATACAAGTCGCCCAAGATGGCCGAGCTGCAGGATTGGGCCGTCAAGCAATGGGAGGCCTCGAAGGGGCGCACCATCGGCGTCTACGCCGGCGCGCTCGGCTACAGCTTCAACACTGCCGAGTTGGCCAAGCGCAAACTGGCCGAACCGAAGTGCTGGTCCGACCTGACCAAGCCCGAGTTCAAGGACGACGTGCAGGTGGCGAACCCGAATTCGTCGGGCACCTCGTACACGATGCTCGCAACCCTGGTGCAGATCATGGGTGAGCAGAAGGCCTTCGACTACCTGAAGGCGCTGCACAAGAACATCAACCAGTACACCAAGAGCGGCGCCGCACCGGCGCGCGCGGCCGCCACCGGCGAGAGCCTGATCGGCATCACCTTCCAGCACGACGCGGTGGTGCAGGCGATCGGCGGCGCACCGGTGAAGATCGTCTCGCCCTGCGAAGGCACCGGCTACGAAATCGGCAGCATGAGCATCGTCAAGGGCGCAAAGAACCTCGACAACGCGAAGAAGTGGTACGACTGGGCGCTCTCACCCGAGGCGCAGTCCGTCGGTGCGACAGCCAAGGTGAGTTACCAGGTGCCGTCGAACAAGAATGCCTCGGCGCCGCCGCAGGCGCCCAAGCTGTCGGAGTTGAAGCTGATCAACTACGACTTCGTCAAGTACGGATCTTCGGCCGAGCGCAAGCGCCTGCTGACGAAGTGGGACGACGAAGTCTCGAAACTGCCGAAGTGAGCGACGCGCCGGCACGATGACGACACTGGCCCTGCCTGCTGCCGGCGTCGCGCCGCGCCGTGACAACTGGCTGGTCGGGCTTTCGGCGTCGGCCCTGATCGCGGCGCTGGCGCTGCCATGGTTCATCGGGCGCAGCGCTTCGGCCCTGGCGCTGGCGCTGGGTGGCGCTGCGACGGCGCACGCGCCGGTGCTGGCGGCCTTGCTGCTCGCCCTCTGGTTTGCCTGGCGCTCGAACTTCCTTGCGCTGACGATCAGCGCGGCCGTGGTTCTGATCTGGGCGCTGGGCACGGGCTTCGCGGCCGGTGCCGCCGGCGGCTCGTTCGGCCTGGGCGCGACAGTGACGCTCGCCGCCAGCGGACTGCTGTTTGCGCGCGCCGTCGGGCGCAGCGGCCGCTTTGGCGGCGATACCACGGTGGCCTCGATCGTGATCGTCATCGCGGGCCTGCTGCTGCTGTTCATCTTCTACCCGGTCGGCCTGGCGCTGGTGGCCGCCCTGCGCGACAGCAGCGGCGCCTTCGCGCCCGGCCTGGCGGTCGAACGCCTGACCCACGCCGACATCTGGGGCCTGGGCTGCTTCGGCGGCGGCATCGGCTGCGGCGTGGCCGTGAACTCGCTGATGCTGGCGACCGTCGTCGGCTTCCTTTCGACCGGCTTTGCGCTGGTGCTGGCGCTGGCCGTGCAACGTGGCCAGTTGCGTGGCCTGGGCGCCGTGGCCAAGCTGATGTCGGTGCTGCCGATCGTCACGCCGCCGTTCGTGATCGCGCTGGCACTGGTGGTGCTGTTCGGCCGCACCGGCCTGGTCACCACCTTCCTGTCCAACAACCTCGGCCTGCCGCGCTCGCGCTGGATCTACGGCCTGCCGGGCGTGACGATCGCGCAGGTGCTGTCGTTCACGCCGATCGCCTTCATGATCCTTTCTGGCGCCATCGCCGCCATCAGCCCGACGCTGGAGGAAGCGGCGCAGACCCTGCGCGCATCCAAGGCGCGTGTCTTTCGCAGCGTGACCTGGCCGCTGCTGCGACCGGCACTGGCCAATGCCTTCCTGCTCGGCTTCGTCGAGAGTCTGGCCGACTTTGCCAACCCGATCGTGCTGGCCGGCAACTTCGAGGTCCTGTCGACGAAGATCTTCTTCGCCATCGCCGGTGCGCAGCACGACCCGGGCCGGGCCGCTTCACTGGCGGTCGTGCTCTTGCTGTTCACGCTGATCGCGTTCTGGTTGCAGCAGCGCTGGCTCGGCCGCGCGAGCTACGTCAGTGTCGGCGGCAAGGGCGATTCGGGCATCCCGGCGCCCTTGCCCGACGGCTTGCGCCGGGCCTGCACCGGCACCGCGTTGTTGTGGATCGGCTTCACGCTGGCCTGCTACGCGGTGATCGCGGTCGGCGGTTTCGTCAAGGACATCGGCCGCGGCGAAATGAGCCTGGCATTGACCCACCTCAGCGCCGGTTTCGGCATCGACTGGAGCGCAGGCTGGCCGCGCTTCGTCGGCTCGGCCTGGAACAGTTTCTTCACCACCATCGAAGTGGCTGCCGTCGCCGCGCCGCTGACCGCGGTGGTCGGGCTGCTCTCGGCCTACGTCATCACGCGCCACCGCTTCGCGGGCCGCGCCGCATTCGAATTTCTGACCATGGTCAGCTTCGCGGTGCCGGGCACCGTGATCGGCGTGGCCTATATCGTGGCCTTCAATGTCGCGCCGGTCGAGCTGACCGGCGGCATGGCGATCCTGGTGCTGTGCTTCGTCTTTCGCAACATGCCGGTCGGCGTGCGCGCCGGCATCGCGGCGCTGGCGCAGATCGACAAGTCACTCGACGAGGCCTCGTCGACGCTGCGCGCGTCGACCTGGCGCACCCTGACCCAGATCGTGCTACCGCTGCTCAAGCCGGCGATCGTCGCCACCCTGGTCTTTTCGTTCACGCACGCGATGACGGCCGTCAGCGCCGTGATCTTCCTGGCCACCGCCAAGTACAACCTGGCCACGGTGTACATCATCGGCCGCGTCGAGGCCGGCGAGTACCCGCTGGCGATCGCCTACTCGAGCGTGCTGATGCTGTTCATGCTCGCCGTGCTGCTGCTGGTGCAGCACTTCACCGGTGCGGCCCGGCTCGGCCGGCGCGAGCGCACACACCCCTTGATCGTCACCGGAGCCTGAATGAACACCTTGACCGCCGGCGGCGTGATCTTCGACCATGTCAGCAAGCGCTACGGCGAGGTCGCCGCGGTCGACGACGTGTCGTTCACGATCGCGCCGGGCACCCTGGTCACCCTGCTCGGCCCCTCGGGCTGCGGCAAGACGACCACGCTGCGCATGGCCGCGGGCCTGGAGTCGGCCACCAGCGGGCGCATCCTGATCGGCGGCGAGGACGTGACGAACCGCGCAGCGAGCGAGCGCAACGTCAGCCTGGTGTTCCAGTCCTATGCGCTGTTCCCGCACATGAGCGTGCTCGACAACGTCTGCTACGGCCCGGTCTCGGCCAAGGTGGAGAAGTCGCGTGCGCGCGAGCTGGCGCGCGACAAGTTGAACATGCTCGGCCTCACGGGCCTCGAACAACGCCTGCCGAGCGAGTTGTCCGGCGGCCAGCAGCAGCGCGTGGCCGTCGCGCGCGCTTTGGTGCTCGAGCCGGCCGTGCTGCTCTTCGACGAGCCGTTGTCCAACCTCGACGCCAAACTGCGGCGCCGCGTGCGCCAGGAGATCCGCGAGTTGCAGCAGTCGCTGCAGCTGACGGTGCTCTACGTCACGCACGACCAGTCCGAAGCACTGGCGGTGTCGGACCAGATCATCGTGATGGACCGTGGCCGCATCGCCCAGCAGGGCACGCCACGCACGCTGTACCGGCAACCGGCGAGTCACTTTCTGGCCGACTTCATCGGCGACGCCAACCTGGTCGACGGCGAATTGCTGCGCGTCGGCGATGCGCTGCACTTCAGCGCCGCCGGCGTGTCCTTGCCGGTTCGCAGCCAATCGATTTCGGCCGGCCCGGCGACGCTCGCGCTGCGCCCGCACCGCCTGCGCCTGGTGGCCGCCGCCGGTGCCGCGCTGCATGGCAGCTGCAAGCGCGCCGACTACCTGGGCAGCCACATCGAGGTGCTGGTCGACACGCCGTGGGGCGAACTGCTGGTGTTCGGCGACGCCGATGCCAGCGACGCGCCGCTGGCAGGTGCGGCCATCGGCCTGGCCTTCGATCCGGGTGACGCCATCGTCCTGGCGCGCTAGAGCTGGGTGGGCTTCAGCCAGCGCGCTTTTCCAGCGTTACGGCTTTCGCGGCGTGCGGAAATGCCACCACGGCAGCGCCTTGGTCAAGGCCAGCACGCTGCCGGCCTGCTCGTGCGGGGCACAGCCGCGCAACGTCGCCAGCACCTGCCGCCAGGCCTGGCCGGCGAGCAGTTCGCGCAGGCGCACGACGGCCGCACTCTCGAGCGCCTCTTTGCGGCACAGCAGGTAGTAGTCCTCTTCGGTCAGGGGCACGAAGGCCAGGCTGAACTGCGCCGCCGCAGCCTCGATGCCCAGGCCGGCGTCGGCCACGCCGCTGGCCACCGCGGCGGCCACCGCCACATGCGTGTCTTCGCATGGGCCGTGAAAGCCGGCGACCTGCCCGGCCTGGATGCCGGCTTCGGCCAGCAGATGCTCGGCGAGCAGGCGCGTGCCCGAGCCCGGCTGCCGGTTGACGAAACGCAGGCCCGGCTGGGTCAGGTCGGCAATGCCAGTCAATCCGCGCGGGTTGCCATGCGCGACGATCAGACCCTGGCGGCGGCGGTGGCTGGCGATCAGCTTGTGCCGGCCGGGCTTGAGCAGGTGCTTGAGCGCGCGCGCGAAGGCAGGCTGCCTGCCGGCGGCGAGCACCGGCACGTGAAAGCCCGCCACGTCGCAGCGGCCGTGGGCCAGCGCCTGCAGCGCGTCGGTGCTGCCGGCAAAGCGCAACCCGATGTGCAGGCCATGCGCGTCGGCATGGTCGCGCAGCATCGGCAGCGCCAGGTCGTGGCTGGCATACACCGTCAGCGCCTCGTGGGTGCCGTCGAAGGCCAGGCTCAGGATCCGTTCGAGTTCGCTGCGCAGGGCCTCGATGTGCGGCGTCAGGCGCGTGCGCGCGCGCGTCTCGGCCCACAACAGCCGCTCAGCCAACGGCGTCAGGCGCGCCGGTTGGCCCTGGGTCCAGACCACCAGCTCGGCCGCCAGCACCTGCTCCCAATGCTTGAGCGCACCCCAGGTGTGGCGGTACGAGCCGCCGAGCGCTCGCGCCGCAGCACTGATCGAACCGGTGTCGCGCAGCGTGCGCAGCAGGTCGATCAAGGGGTTGGCCAGCGTGGCGCCGCGCTGCGCGGCGTCGGGCGCGAAGTGGTATTCGAGGTGGATGCCGCGGCGCGGCAACGGGTTGGCCATGCAGGACAATACAACGAGCCCCGCTCGGTACCTTCCCACCCCCTGCCACGCCATGATCCAACTGCACTACTACCCCGGCAACGCCAGCATGACGCCGCATCTGCTGCTGCGCGAACTCGGCGTACCCTTCGAGCTGAAGTTTGTCGACCGCAGCGCCGGCGCGCACAAGACGCCGGATTACCTCAAGCTGAACCCGAACGGGCTGATCCCGGTGCTGGTCGACGGTGAACTCGTGCTTTATGAGACCGCAGCCATCGTGCTGCATCTGGTCGACACCCACCCGAGTGCCGGGCTGGCGCCGGCGCTCGGCACGGCCGAGCGGGCGCAGTTCTACAAGTGGCTGATCTGGCTGGCGAATTCGGTGCAGGCCATGATGCCGCATTACTTCTACAGCGACCGCATGGTCGCGCCCGGCAATGCGGCCGGCGCGCTGGAAGTGAAGGCGCAGGCCGAGGCGAAGCTCGGCGCGATGTTCGACCAGATCGACGCCCACCTCGCTGCGCCCGGCGGGCCGTGGATGATGGGCCAGCGCTTCTCCGCGCTCGACCCCTACGCATTCATGCTCTGCCGCTGGACCCGCGGCATGCACCGCCCGGCGCGCACGCTGCCGCACATCGCGCCGTTCCTCGAACGCATGCTGGCGCGGCCGGCGGTGCAGAAGGTGTTCGAGGTCGAGAAACTGGCCGCGCCCTGGGTCTGAGCGGCGGCTAGGACGCCCCGCTGGCGCGCAGCCGCTCGAGCCGCAGCGCAATGCTCTGCTGCAGCAGGGCGAGTTGGCGTTGCAGCGCGGGCCGCAGCGCGTCGTCGCTGCAGGCCCCGATCTGCGCCTGCAGCGCAGCCGCCTCGCGCATCGTCGTCACCTCAAGCGGCACGAAGCCGGCGTCCTTGAGTACCTTCATCCCCATGCGCAGCTCTTGCGGCGTCTGCTCGTAGCCGTCGCCAAAGTCGAGCGGCTTGCCGTAGCTCGGCGCGGTTTGCAGCTCGCCGCTGCGCTCACTCTCGCGCAGCGCGCGGCCGACATGGTCGTCCAGCAATTGCAGGCGCTGCGCGCGCTTGTCTTCGGCCGTCATTTGCGCAGCTGCGCCCTGTGTTCGCCCAAGGCGTCGATCCAGTGCCGCGTCAGCGGCGTGACGGGCTTGGCCAGCACGCGCTCGTTGAGCAGCGCGCGCCCGAGCGAATGACGCCGGCCGCGCACGCAGGCCGCGAGCAAGGTCTGATCGATCAGGTCGCGCTGGGCATGGCTGCCGCCCAGTCTTTGGGCCTGGGTGCGGGCGGTATAGAGCAGGTCGGCGCCATCGTCGACCTCGCCGCGGGCAAAGGCCAACAGGCCACGCGCCAGCGGCTGGCCGACTTCACGCGCCACCGCATGGTTGTCGCGGCGCGCGTCGTCGGCGGCCAATGCGCGCTCGGCGCAGCGCGCGAGCCAGCGTTCGGCAGCCGCCAAGTCGCCAGCCAGCAGCATGGGCAGCAGTGCGTGCACGTCGTTGAAGGTGTAGTGCCCGGCTTCGCCGTCGTCCCGGTCGGCATTCAGGGGCCAGCCGGCCTGCAGCGCGGCGGCGCGCGCGGACACGTCGGCGCCGAGCAGGTGCAGTCGCCACAGCGCCGATGCGGCGTCCACGCGCTGCAGACCGATCTGCATGTGTTCGGCCGCCAGATGCCCGTCGACGACGCGCAGCGTGCCGGCGATGTCGAGCCCTTCGAGACGGAACAGCGCGGTGTGCCACCAGAGATGGACGGCAAAACCGTTGCCCTCGGCCCACGCACCCTGGTGCTGGCGCAGCCACGCGGCGCCGTCGTCGAAGCGGCCCTGCATCTCCATCACATGGGCCACCGCGTGCACCGCCCACGGCGCGCGCGGATCCAGCGCCAGCGCGCGGCGGCCGGTCTCCTCGGCCTGGCCGTGGCAGTGGTTCTCTTCCAGCCCGAAGGCCCACAGTCCCAACACATGCGGGTACAGCGGATCGTGTTCGTCCCACTCGGGCACGGCACGCGCCGGGCGCGTGCGCAGCGCTGCCGTGTCGCCGCGATAGAAGTCCCACAACTGCGCCCATTGCAGCGCCAGCGCGTCGCGCGGGTGCTCGATCAACAGCACGTCCCAGATGCGGCAGGCGCCCGACCAGCGGCCTTCGACGACGCGCTGCACGGCTTCGAGGTGGGCCCGTTCGCGGGCCGGGGCCTGTGCGCCACTGAGCGCCGTTGCGGCAGCCAGGTGCACGAGGGCTTCGGGCAACAGGGCGGCCTCGGTCAGCCCGGCCAGGAAGCCCGCCTTCATCGTGTGCGGCAGCGCCCAGCCGGGGTCGGCGGCGATGGCTGCGTCGAGGTCGGTGACGGGTGTGTCGTAGAACGACATCATTCGCCAGAGCGCCACGTCGACCGCCGCGCGCGCGCTCGCCGATCGGCTGCCGATCGGAAGGCCGCGGGCATCCTGCGCTGTCATGGCGGCAAATGTAGCGCGAGTCATGACAGCCCCAAGCTCGCTGCGCTCGCGCCCCCCGTGGGGAGCTCAGGCCGCTTGGGAGCGGCCCGGCGCGGCCTGAGTTGCGTTCACCGCCGGCCACGGGCGCTGCGGGCCGCGCAACTGCTCCCAGGCGCGGGCCAGTCGCAGCACACCCAGGTCGTCGTGGCGCCGGCCGATCAGCTGCAGGCCGATCGGCATGCCGCCCGCGCTGCAACCGGCATTGATCGAGGCGGCCGGCTGCTCGCTCATGTTGAACGGCAGCGTGAAGGCGATGTGCTCGAAGGGTCGCGCCGGGTCGTTCAAGGGGCTGGCGAACTCGGCCGGGAATCCGATCACGGGGCTTACCGGCGCGAGCACGAAGTCGAAGCGCTGCGTGGCAGCCACGGCGGCGTCGCGCAGCGCGGCCATCTGGCTGTAGCCGCGAAACACCTGCGTGCCGCTCGTCGCAGCGCCGCCTTCGGCCCAGGCCCGGATGTAGGGCAACACGCGGGCCTGGCGTTCGACCGGCAAGGTCGAGATGTCGAGCCAGGCACGCATGCGCCAGAACGCGTCCATGCCGTCGGCCATGCCGCGCGTCGTGAACGGCGCCAGCGGTTCGACGATGGCGCCGGCGGCCTCGAAGGTGTTGGCGGCGGCGTTGACCACGGCGTGAATCTCAGGGTCGAGCGGCTGGCCCCAGCCGGCATCGAGCCACAGGCCCAGGCGCAGGCCGCGCGGGTCGAGGATGGTTTCGCCCCAGGCGATGCCCTGCGGCGGCAGGCTCGTCGGATCGCGCGCATCGGGCCGCGCCAGCACGGTCATCGCCAATGCCGCGTCGGCCACCGTGCGCGTCATCGGCCCGGCCACGCGGCCGGCATAGGGCGGATGGATCGGAATCCGGCCCTGGCTGGGCTTGAGGCCGAAGATGCCGCACCAGCCCGCCGGCAGGCGGATCGAGCCGCCGATGTCGGTGCCGATGTGCAGCGGACCGTAGCCGGCGGCGCAGGCGGCGGCAGCACCGGCGCTGCTGCCGCCCGGGTTCATCGACAGGTCCCAGGGGTTGCGCGCCAGACGATGAAAGCTCGACAGGCCCGACGACAGCATGCCGTAGTCGGGCATCGTGGTCTTGCACAGCGATCACCGCGCCGGCCTCGCGCAGGCGTGCGGCCGGCGGCGCATCGGCAGCGGCCGGCACCAGCGTGGTCGCTGCGGTGCCCAGCGGCACCGGCGTGCCCTGGGTGGCGATGTTCTCCTTCAGCGTCACCGGCACGCCGTCGAGTGCCAGGGCCTGGCCGCGCTGCCAGCGCGATTCACTCTCACGCGCCGCCCGCAGCGCGGCGTCGGCGTCCAGGGCCCAGGTGGCGGCGATGTGCGGCTCGCAACGCTCGATGTGCAGCAGCAGCTCGCGCAGCACCTCGACCGGCGAGGTCTCGCGCGCGGCATACAGCGCGAGCAGCTCGGTGGCGCTGCGGTCGTGCAGTGCGCTCACGCCGGGGCGGCCTTTCGCGACGCGATGAAGCGCTCCAGGTTCTTCGCCGCCTGCGCCCGCACCTTGGCGCGCAGCAGCGGCGTCCAGCCCAGCAGCAGGCCGGGTGCGCCGAGCGCCTGGCGCGCCCAGCGCCAGAAGTCGAAGCGGTCGCGGTGGCGCGTGATCAGGCCCGCGGCGTCGAACTCGAACTCGGCATCGATGACGTTGTGCACCATGCGGCCGGTGGCCGAGAAGCGGTACGTCGGCTCCCAATGCGCAGTGCGCTCGGTGATGGCGCTGACTTCGAGACGCCACACGTCGCGGCCCTTGGCCGTGACGGCGTCGCACAGCATCGCCCACATCGCGCCGATCTGCTCGCGGCCGCGCAGCGAGAAGGCCTCGTCGTCGAAGCGCGCGTCCGGCGCATAGCAGCCGGTCATCGCATCGGCGTCGAGACGCTCGAAGGCGGCGTACAGACGCTCGATCGTCGCCCGGCTCATTGCCAACTCACGGCAGCCATGTCGTTGGCAAAGATTGGCGAGCTCGACCACAGGCCCTTCAGGCCCTTCCTGGCCACCGCCACCTGCGACGGGTTGAAGATGAAGGCGTTGACCGCATCGTTGGCGATCATGCGTCTGCATGTCGCCGAACAGTTTCGCACGCGCCTTGGCGTTCGCTCTCGGCCGCGTGCCTGGCGGCGAGATCGCGGAACGGCCTTGCTGTCGTAGCCCCAGTAGTAGGCCGTGTTGGCGTATTGCATGTAGTCGAGCGGCTCGACGTGGTTGATCATCGTGAGGTCGAAGTTGCCCTTGAAGGCGCCGCCCAGCCACTGCGCCCACTCGACGTTCTCGATCTTCGCGATCACGCCGACCTTGGCCAGTTGCGCGGCCAGCACCTCGCCGCCCTTGCGCGCGTACTGCGGCGGCGGCAGCGTCAGCGTCACGTTGAGCGGCGTGGCCACGCCCGCTTCCTTCAGCAGCGCCTTGGCCTTCTCCGGGTCGTAGGGGTACATGCGCGGTCAGGTCGACGTAGCCGGCGTCGGTCGGCGCGAAGTGGCTGCCGATCGGCTGGCCGAGGCCTTCGAGCACGCCGTCGATGAAGGCCTTGCGGTCGATCGCGTGCATCAGCGCGCGGCGCACGCGCACGTCGTCGAAGGGCTTCTTCTTGTTGTTGATCGTCATGATGCCCTTGCCGGCGGTGCTGCCGACGGCGACCGACGAAGCGCGGGTCGGCCTGCAGCTGCTTGACGGCCTGCGGCGCATCGCAGCCGCGGCACGCCGTCGATGTCGCCGGCCAGCAGCGCCGCCACGCGTGCGCGCCGGGTCGTTGATGAAGCGGAAGGTCACCTTCTTCGATCTTGACCGCGCTTGGCGTCGCGGTAGCCGTCCCACTTGACCAGCGTGATCGACGCTGCCCTTCTTCCAGTCGTCGAAGCGTGATACGGGCCCGTGCCGATCGGCTTGGTGGCGGTCGTCGGCCGCGCTCTTCGGGTCGAGGATCACCGCGGTGTTCTCGCCCATCCGGAACAGGAAGTTGCCGTCGGCATTGTTGAGCGTCAGGATCACGGTGTGCGGCATCGGGCGCGTCGATGCGCGCTGATGTTGTCGAACACCGCCTTCTTCGCCTTGTTGGTGCTCTTCTCGTCCTTGGCGCGCTCGAAGCTGAACTTCACGGCCGCTCGCGTCGAACGGCCTCGCCGTCGTGGAACTTGACGCCCTTGCCTCAACTGGAAGGTGTAGCTCTTGCCGTCGGGATCCATCGTCCAGCTCTCGGCCAGCAGCGGCGTAACCGTGCCGTCGAGGTTGATCTTGGTCAGGCCTTCGAGCATGTTGTAGTGAACGATCTCGCCGATCGCCGCGGCCGGCGCCGATGGTCGGGTCCAGGCCCGGCGGGCTCGAGCACCATGGCCAGCGTGACGCGGGTCTTGCCGGCTTGGCGCCTGCGCCAGCCCACGGCCAGTGCGGCAGCGCCACGGCGGCGACGGCAGCGAGGGCGACGCGTTGCAGGGATTTCATCTGGCAGCCTCCGGGCGGCAGGGGTGGGATCGAACGCGCATGCTGCCAGGCCATCGGGCGACGGGCAGCCCTACGCTTGCCAGCGCGGCCGCGGCAGCGCGCGGCCAGCAGGCGCGCGGGTGTAGGCGTGCGCGGCGCGTGCGAACACGTCGCGTCGGGCGCCACGCTCGACGACGCGGCCGTGCTGCAGCACGAGCACGTCGTCGCACAGCGGTCGACCACCGCCAGGTCGTGGCTGATGAACAGGTAGGTCAGGCCCAGAACGCTGCTGCAGGTCCTGCATCAGGTTGAGCACCTGGGCCTGCACCGACACGTCGAGCGCGCTCACCGGCTCGTCGGCGACGATCAGCTTCGGCCGCGTGATCAGCGCGCGCGCGATCGCGATGCGCTGGCGCTGGCCGCCCGAGAATTCGTGCGGGTACTTTGTCGAGGTCGCGTGGCGCGCAGGCCCACCGCGTCGAGCACTTCGCGGCGCGCTCGCGCTGCTCGGCGCGGCCGACGCCATGCAGCAGCCGACCAGCGGCTCGGCGACGGTGCGCGCCGACGGCTGGCGCGGGTCGAGCGAACCGTAACGGATCCTGGAACACCATCTGGAAATCGCGCCGCGCCGCGCGCAGCGCCGCGGGCTCGCAGCGTGTGCAGGTCACGGCCCTCGAAGCGCAACTGGCCCGCGCTCGGTGCGCTCGAGCGCCATCACCAGCCGCGCCAGCGTGCTCTTGCCCGAGCCCGATTCGCCGACGATGCCCAGCGTGCGTGCCGGCGCGCAAGCGTGAAGCTGACGTCGTCGCAGGGCCTGCACGACGGCGCCGGGCCGAACAGGCGTTCGCGCGGCAGGCGATAGCGCCGGCCCAGGCCGATCGCCTCGACCAGCGGTCGCAGCACTCATGCCACGGCCACCTCGCCGAGCCGGATGCAGCGCGCCGAAATGCGCCGTCCGCCGACCATGGCGGCCGGCGGCGGGGCCGCTCGGCAGGCGTCGATCGCCAAGGGGCAGCGATCGGCGAACGGGCACCCCGCCGGCAGGTCGGCGCAGCTGCGGGCACCCGGCCGGCGATGGTGGCCAGCCGCATGCCGCGCGGCGGGCCCAGTCGCGGCCGCGCCGCGAACAGGCCGCGCGTGTACGGATGCGCGCAGGCGCTCGAACACCGCAGCGGTCGGCCCGCTCTCGACGACGATGCCGCCGTACATCACCAGCCAGCCGCTCGCACATGCGCGGCCATCACGACCCAGGTCGTGGCTGATCAGCAGCAAGCGCCATGCCGCTGCTCGGCGACCAGCTCGCCGATCAGGTCGAGCACCTCGCGCTGCACCGTGACGTCGAGCGCAGTGGTCGGCTCGTCGGCGATCAGCAGGTCGGGGCCGCAGGCCAGCGCGATGGCGATGACCACGCGCTGGCGCTGCCCGCCCGAGAGCTGGTGCGGGTAGGCGTCCAGGCGCCGCGCCGCGTTGCGGCAGCTGCACGCGCTCGAGCAGGCGCAGCGCTTCGGCGCGCGCGGCCGCTGCGTCGCAGGCCGCGGTGCAGCCGCAGCGGCTCGGCGATCTGGCGCCCGATCGTGTGCAGCGGGTTCAGCGCCGTCATCGGCTCCTGGAACACCATGCCGATGCGGTCGCCGCGCAAGCGCGCACAGCGCGGCGTCGTCGAGCGCCGACCAGCTCGCGGCCGTCGAGACGGATCGAGCCTGCGACTTTCGCACCCTCTGGCAGCAGACCCATCAGCGCCAGCGCGGTCATCGACTTGCCGCAGCCGGACTCGCCGATCAAGCCGAGCGTATCGCCGCGCTGCGAGCGTGAACGACACGCCGCGCAGGGCCTCGGCAGGCCCGCGCGCAGTGGCCAGCGTGACGCGCAGGTCGTCGACCTCGAGCAGTGTTGTCAACGTCGCCCGCCGTGCCGGGACCGCGAACGATGTCCGCGCAAGGCGCTCATGCCGGTCTTCGGCGGCGATCTTGCGCAGCGCCTGCTCGAAGACCTCGGGCGGCTGCCCACCCTGGATCAGGTGGCGCCGGTTGATCACGACCGCGGGCACGCCGTCGATGCCCGCCTCCTGCCAGAAACGCTCGGCCTCGCGCACTTCGTCGGCGAACTGCCGGCTCGCCAGCACGTCGCGGGCGCGCGTCGGTGGGCAGGCCGACGGCAGTGGCGAGTTCGAGCAGCACGTCGTGCGCTGCGGGGTTGCGGCCCTCGCCATGGTAGGCCTGCAGCAGCGCCTTCTTCAGCGCGTGCTGCTGGCCCGCTGAGCCATCGACGCCGGCCCAATACAGCAGCCGGTGCGCATCGAAGGTGTTCCACACGTGCTTGCGCTCGCCGAAGGTGAAACCCACCGCGGCGCCACGCTCGGCGATGCGCTTGCGGTTCACGGCCAGCTGCTCGCGGCTCATGCCGTACTTGGCGATCAGGTACTCGGCCGCATCGGCGCCTTCGGCGCCCATCGTCGGGTTCAACTCGAAAGGCTGGAAGTGCAGCTCGACGCCGATGCTTTCGGCCAGGTCCGCTCAGTGCCAGTTCAAACGAGGCCAGGCCCACCGCGCACCACGGGCAGGCCACGTCGGAGACGAAATCGACTTGCAAGGTTTTCATCGCTGGTTCACCTTTGTCTGGAGAGTCGGGGGTCGAGCAGGTCGCGCAGCCCGTCGCCCATCAGGTTAAGTCCCAGCACCGCGAGCGCGATCGCGACGCCGGGGTAGACGGCCAGCAGCGGGGCCTCGAACAGGAGGGTCTGGGCCTCGTTCAACATGCGGCCCCAGCTCGGCTGCGGCGGCTGTGTGCCCAGGCCGAGATAGGACAGCGCGGCCTCGGCCAGGATGGCCAGCGCGAACTGGATCGTGGCCTGCACGACCAGCACGTTGGCGATGTTGGGCAGCACGTGGTCGCTGGTGATGCGCCAGCCGCCCTTGCCGGCCGCGCGCGCGGCGAGCACGTAGTCGCGCGTCCACACGCTGCGCGCGCGGCGCGCGCCAGGCGCGCGAAGACCGGGACGTTGAAGATGCCGATGGCGACGATGCTGGTGACCAGACCCGGGCCGTAGATGGCGCTCAGCATGATCGCCGACAGCAACGCCGGGAAGGCGAAGGTCAGGTCGCAGGCGCGCATCACCAGCTCCTCGATCCAGCCGCGCCGCGCGGCAGCCAGGCAGCCGAGCACGACGCCGACGGACAAACCGATTCAGACCGCGATGACGCCGACGACGATCGAGTTCTGGCTGCCGACGAGCAGCTGCGCGGCGATGTCGCGGCCCAGGCTGTCGGTACCGAGCCAATGTGCGGCCGACGGTGCGGCGAGCCGGTTCGGGATGTCGATCTCGGCCGGTGGCCAGGGCGACCAGAGCAGAGACAGCAACGCAGCCAGCAGCAGCAGTGCGACCAGCACCGAACCGACCACGAAACTGGGGTGCCGCGTCGCGCGTTCAAGCATCGCCGGCCACCCGCATGCGCGGATCGATCAACGCGTACAGCACGTCGACCACGAAGTTGATCACCACCACCATGGCGACCAGCAGCATCACCACGTCGCGCACCACCACCAGATCGCGGTTGTTGATGGCCTGGAACACCAGCCGGCCGATGCCCGGCAGCACGAACACGTTCTCGACCACGATCGCGCCGGTGATCAGGAACGCGAACTGCAAGCCCATGATGGTGACCACCGGGATCATCGCGTTGCGCAGCACGTGGCGCCACAGTACGGCGCGGCGCGACAGGCCCTTGGCGCGCGCGGTGCGCACGTAGTCTTCGCCCATCGCTTCGAGCACGGCCGAGCGCGTGACGCGCGCCAGGATTGCGGCCTGCACCGCGGCCAGCGACAGCGCCGGCAGGAGCAGCGCCTTGAGTCCCGGCCAAAGGCCGCCTTCGCCGCCGCCATCGTCGCCACTCCAGCCCGGAAAGCCGCCGGCGCTGACCCACTGCAGCTGCACCGCGAACAGCAGGATCAACAGGATCGCGAGCCAGAAGCTCGGCACCGCAACACCCAGTTGCGACAGCGCCATCACGCCGACGTCGCCGGCGCGGTTGTGGCGCGACGCGGCGTAGACGCCGAGCGCGAGCGCGACCGCCACCGTCAAGGCCATCGCGAGCAGGGCCAGCGGCAGGCTGACTTGCAGGCGTTCGGCGATCAGCTCGAAGGTCGGCGTGTCGTAGGCGTAGCTCGCCGCGCTGTCGCCGCGCAGCAGTCCGCCGACCCATGACGCGTAGCGCACCCAGGCCGGCCGATCCAGCCCGAGCCGGGCTTCGAGCGCGGCGATCGACTCGGGCGTGGCGGTATCGCCGAGCATCACCTGGGCCGGGCTGCCAGGCAGCCATTCGAGCACCGCAAACACGACCAGCGACGCCACGATCAGCGTGGCGGCGAAGGTGGCGGCGCGCCGGAGCAGGAACAACAACATCGTGGCCGCGGAGTATCCTGCATAGCCACTGTCGAGCACGCCACAGGCCATGCAAACCCTGCCCCTTCTCGGTGCCAGCAACCATGTCTACATCGGCGGCCATTGGCGCGACGGCTCGGCCCGCGAAACGCTGCCACTGGCGAACCCGTCAGATGGCAGCCGGCTGGCCGAGATCGCCCGCGGCAACGCCGCCGACATCGACGCCGCAGTGGCCGCGGCGCAGGCGGCGCTCGACGGCGAGTGGGGCCGGCTCACCGCCACCGAGCGCGGCCGCGCACTGATGCGGCTGTCGCAGCGCGTGCTCGCCGCCGCCGACGACCTGGCCCGGCTCGAGGCGCTCGACGTCGGCAAGCCCTTGAAGCAGGCCAAGGCCGACGCGCTGGCGCTGGCGCGCTACCTCGAGTTCTACGCCGGCGCGGCCGACAAGGTGATGGGCGAGACGATTCCCTTCGCCGCCGGCTTCACCGCGCTGACGCTGCGCGAGCCGCATGGCGTGACCGGCCACATCGTGCCCTGGAACTACCCGATGCAGATCATCGGCCGCAGCGTCGGCGCCGCGCTGGCGATGGGCAATGCCTGCGTGTTGAAGCCCGCCGAGGAGGCCTGCCTGACGGCGCTGGCCTTCGCCAGGCATCGCGGCCGATGCCGGGCTGCCGGCCGGCGCGCTGAACGTGGTGCCGGGGCTGGGCGAAGAAGCCGGCGCGGCGCTCAGCGCGCACCCGGGCGTCGCGCACCTGTCGTTCACCGGCTCGGTGGCGGTCGGGCGCCTGGTGCAGGCCGCTGCGGCGCAGAACACCATTCCGGTGACGCTGGAACTCGGCGGCAAGAGCCCGCAACTGGTCTTTGCCGACGCCGACCTCGACGCGGCCTTGCCGTTCCTGGTCAACGCCGGGATCCAGAACGCCGGCCAGACCTGTTCCGCCGGGTCGCGCATCCTGGTCGAGCGCTCGCGGCTGGACGAGGTGGTTCAGCGCATGGCCGGGCGTTACCGCACCCTGCGGGTCGGCCCGGCACTCGACGATCTCGACGTCGGCCCACTGATCTCGGCGCGGCAGCGCGACGTCGTCGAGCGCTACCTCGCTTTCGCGCGCGACAGTGGGCTGGCCGTGGTGGCTCAGGCGCCGCTAGGCAGCGCCCTGCCCGCCGGCGGCTTCTATGTGCGCCCGACCCTGCTCGCGCCGGTCAGTGACGCACACCGCTTGGCGCAGGAGGAGATCTTCGGTCCGGTGCAGGTCGTGATCCCGTTCGAGGACGAGGCCGGCGCGATCGCCATCGCCAACGGCACCGCCTACGGCCTCGTGGCGGGCGTGTGGACGCGCGACGGTGGCCGCGCGCTGCGCGTCGCGCCGCTCGCTCAAGTGCGGCCAGGTCTTCGTCAACAACTACGGCGCCGGCGGCGGCGTCGAGCTGCCGTTCGGCGGCGTCAAGTCGTCCGGCCACGGCCGCGAGAAGGGCTTCGAGGCGCTGTATGGCTTCTCGACGCTGAAGACGGTGGCCATCCACCACGGTTGAGGAAACAAGGCATGAGACTGAACGGCAAGGTGGCGATCGTCACCGGCGGCGGCTCGGGCTTCGGCGCGGGCATCGTCAGGAAATTCGTCGCCGAAGGCGCGCAGGTGCTGGTGGCCGATCTGAACGTCGAGGCCGCGAACGCGGTGGCTGACAGCGTCGGCGCGTCCGCGCGTGCGATGCGCGTCGACGTCAGCGACGCCGCCGACGTGCGCGCGATGATCGGAGCGGCCGAAGTGCATTTCGGGCGGCTCGACATCCTGGTCAACAACGCCGGCATCGGCCACCTGCCGCAGCCTCTCGAAGCTTTGCCGGAAGAGCAGTTCGACCGCCTGTTCGCGGTCAACATGAAGGCGATCTATCTGGCCATGCGCGAGGTGGTGCCGCGCTTCAAGGCACAAAAGGGCGGCGTGGTCCTGAACATGGCCAGCACGGCCGGCGTCAGCCCGCGGCCGCGGCTGGCCTGGTACAACGCCAGCAAGGGCTGGGTCATCACCGCGACGCGCGCCAGCGCGGTCGAGCTGGCGCCGTTCGGCATCCGCGTCAATGCCTTGAACCCGGTGGCCGGCGAGACGCCGCTCTTGGCCACCTTCATGGGCGAAGACACGCCCGAAATGCGCGCCAAGTTCCTGGCCACGATCCCGCTCGGCCGCTTCTCGACACCCGAAGACCTCGGCAACGCGGCCTGCTTCCTGTGCAGCGACGAGGCCTCGATGATCACCGGCGTGTGCATGGAGGTCGATGGCGGGCGCTGCATTTGAATTGACCTCGGCGCCGGCGTCTACATCGTGCCCGCAGAGAAGAAGAAGGCACCGCGCGCTCACGCAGCGGTGCCTTCTTGGCAGTTGGCGCGGGGGGAGTGACTTGAATCGCTCGTGAGTCGGCGCAGGGTTCTTTCGAATTGCGCCGGGTCGACCCCGCATGAAAGCATGGTCAGCGCATCGCGCCGCTGAATCAATCCCCGAAGTGAGGCAGCGACGGCACGCGCAGGCAGGTGCCGTCGACACCGTGCGGCTGTCGGTGGCTCCTATGGCGCGAGTTGGGCGCGGATTTCGCCGCCCTTGTTGGCCTCGCTGTGCACGTTTACATACAGCTCACCCGACTTGAAACTCTTCATCTGTTCATCGGTCAGTTTGGCACCCGCTGGAACGGCCCATTCGCCGTCGGCCCCTTTCGTCAGAGGGATGATCACCGGTCCGTTCTTGCCCGCCGCGCCGACATGAATGTGTGCCGCCATGCCTGCGACCCCGATGGTCTTCACGCTGCCGGTCACGGCACCGTCAGCCGCGACGCTGATCGTGCCGCTGCCCGAGGCCGCGGTCTTGACGGGCGGTACCTCGTTATCGCCAGACAGCTTGAGGTCGGCGGCAAGCGCAACGCTGCCGAGCAACGAGAGCGCAAGTGCAGCACCCAGTGTGAATGCACGTCGCGCGATGTGATGGATCGATTTCATGGTGCTGTTTCCTCGTAGTGGAGCGCTCTTGAATTGAACCCGACTCGAACCAAGGCGGTAAGGCTGCTGAGGGTCCCATACACGATACCTGTGCGTGGTTCGATTTGCAAAGCCCTACTCTGGGCCGGATTGCGGTGCTGGTCTGTCTGTCAGCGCACGCAACGACACTCGTCGCTTGGTAGCCTGGTACACGCGGCGCCCGCCAGCGACGGACAATCGGTCGGGCCCAGATGAAGACAGCGACCGTTCACACCACTGCGATACGCCTGCACGAGCCGCTGCTGCGCGGCAAGCGGCGCCTGCGCATTGCGCTCGTGGGCTTGCCCAACAGCGGCAAGAGCACCTTCTTCGCAGCCGTGGCGAGCACGTCGGTGCAGAGCGGCGCACTGGCAGGCACGCAGCTTGCGTACGACGAATGTGCCGTGCAGATCGGCCTGGACGAAGCAAGAGTTATCGATCTGCCGAGCATGCGCTCGCCGCACCACCTCGAGTCACAGGACCGCGCCGCGCTGAAGTACCTGCTGTGGGGTGACGAGCGCCCGCCCGTTTCGCTGCACGAACCGGGTGGGCCGCCGGTGCCCTTTGCGCCACCCGACGTCATCGTGCAGGTGCTCGACGCGACAGCGCTCGAACACCATCTCGAGCTGACCTTGAAGTTGGTGAAATTCGGCCGCCCGCTGGTGATCGCGCTGAACAAGATCGATGAAGCCGGCGAGCGCGGCATCTACGTCAATGCCAGCGCCCTGAGCGCACTGCTGGGCGTGCCGGTCGTAGCCACCGCCGCGATCATGGGGCAGGGCATTGCCGAGTTATTCCGCGCCGCCGTGCAGACTGTGCGTGACGGCGTGCGCCCGCATGCGCAAGCACCGAGCCCACATATCACAGCCGCGCTCGAGCCGCTCGCTTCACTGTTGGGCGCGCCGGAGATCGAACAGGCCTTTCGTGTGCCGCCGCTGTTGCTCGTGACGCAGATCGCCGAGGGCGATCCGCATTTCCTCGACGAGATGCAGCAACACTTTCCGGCCCGTTGGCCCGAAATACAGCGCCTGCTCGCCAGCGCCGGTCGGGCGCTGCCGCGTCCGCTGGCCGACGAACTGCACGCCGATCGCCACCACCGCGCGGCCACCTTGTTCGAAGCCGCAACCCGGTTTGGCGCACCGCGCGAAGGTCGCGGATGGCGCTACTGGCTCGATGAAATGTTTCTCAGCCCACGCTGGGGTTTCGTCGGCAGCGTCGGCGTGTTCGCGACGGTTCTCTTCGTCGTCTTCTATGTCAGCCAGTGGATCGACAGCGAGACTTCGGCACGGCTGGTGACCTGGGCTGCCGGGTGGCAACCGCAGTCCACTGCCGGTGTCGTCGG
The DNA here is from genome assembly GCA_963779435.1 of uncultured beta proteobacterium. Taxonomy (GTDB): domain Bacteria; phylum Pseudomonadota; class Gammaproteobacteria; order Burkholderiales; family Burkholderiaceae_C; genus CADEEN01. Next base: position 80,636 of record CAVZYL010000011.1, read on the forward strand.
ACGCGCGGTGGTGGACGGCTTGATCGGACTGGTCGGCATCGTGGTGCCGTACATGCTGCCGCTGGTGCTGCTGCTGGTGGCGCTGGAAGAGGTGGGCGTGATGGCCCGCATCGCCTTTGCGGTCGACCGCACGTTTCACCGCATCGGCCTGCATGGCGGCGTGGCGGTACCGTTCCTGCTCGGTCTGGGATGCAACGTGCCGGCGATTTCGGCGATCGGCAATGCGACGACGGGACGCGAGCGCGTGATGGCTTCGCTGCTGGTGACCTTCGTGCCCTGTTCGGCACGCTCGGCGATCATTCTGGCCCTGGCCGGCAAGACCCTGGGTGGCCTGGGCGTGGTGGCGATCTTCCTGCTCACGATGGTGGTCATCGCCTTGCTCGGCCAGATCCTGCGGCGTCGCTACCCCCGTGGCGGCCCGGGCCAGGTGCAGGAAATTCCGCCCTACGCGCTGCCGCGCTGGCTGCCCATGCTGCGCGAGACCTGGGAGCGCACACGCGACATCCTGACCATCGTCACGCCATTGCTGGTCGGCGGCAGTGTGGTGCTGGCGCTGCTGGCGCATGTCGGTGCCGACCAAACCATCAATGCGCTGCTCTCGCCGATCACCCACTGGTGGCTCGGGCTGCCCGTGGTGCTCGGCGTGCCCATCCTGTTCGGGGTGCTGCGCAAGGAGCTGTCGCTGCTGATGATCTACCAGGCGCTGGGCAGCTTCGACGTCGGCCAATACCTCGACCGGGTGCAGGTCATGACCTTCCTGCTGTTCCTGACCTTCTACGTGCCCTGCATTTCGACGTTTGCCGTGATGCTGAAGACGATCGGGCGGCGCGAGGCGCTGTTCTCGGTGTCGCTGTCGGTGGCGGTGGCGTTGCTGGTGAGCGGGCTCGCGCGTTTCGGCCTCGAGGGCGCACGCTGGCTTCTGGCCTGAGGCCAGCGACGGACCGCGTCGAGGCCCGATCGACCTGGAAGTTCAGCGGCTGCGCGCTTCGAACGTGTCGCAGCGGTTGACGTCGCCGCCGTCGAGGCCGCGCTGGAACCAGGCCACGCGCTGTGCGCTGCTGCCGTGGGTGAAGCTCTCGGGCACCACCTGGCCGCGCGACTTGCGCTGCAAGGTGTCGTCGCCGATCTGCGAGGCCGCGTTGAGCGCCGTCTCGATGTCGCCCGGCTCCAGGCGCCAGCCCTGTTTCTGCTGCGAGCGGTTGGCCCAGACGCCGGCAAAGCAGTCGGCCTGCAGTTCCAGCCGCACGCTCATCGCATTGGCCTGCGCGTCGGTGCCGCGCTGGCGCAGCGCATCGACCTTGGCGGTCAGGCCGAGCAGGTTCTGCACGTGGTGGCCCACCTCGTGTCCGATCACATAGGCCTGCGCAAACTGGCCCGGCGCGCCGAGTTGCGAGCGCATCGTGTCGAAGAAATTCATGTCGAGGTAGACATGTTGATCCGCCGGGCAGTAGAACGGCCCCATCGCCGATTCGCCCTGGCCGCAGCCTGTGGGATAGCTGCCGCGGAAAAGCGTCAGCTTGGGATCGCGATAGGTCTTGCCGGCCTGGGCGAAGACGTCGGCCCAGACGACCTCCGTGCTGCGCAGTACCTGCGACACGAACCTGGCTTGCGTGTCCTCGGCCGGCGGTTTGCCGGCCGGCGGTGCCATCTGCCCCTGGGGCGCGCTGCCATCGCCGCTGAGCAGGCCCAGGATCGTGAGCGGGTTGACACCGAAGACCATGCCCCCGACGAGTGCGATCACCACTGTGCCGATGCCGATGCTGCGCCCGCCGAAGCCAAAACCGCCGCCGCCGGCGCTGCGGGCATCCTCGACGTTGCTGCTGTCGTCCTGGCCGTCCATCTTCATCGTGCGATCCTCGGGTGTCCTTCGATCATCACCTGCAGCTGACGACGAGATTATCAGTCTCTGCCTCGGCGAGGCCCAGGCAGCGGTGTCCGCGGCGGCCCTGAGGCGCGAGAATCAAACGCATGTTCGAACCCATCTCCGTGTGGCGGCGGCGCGCTTGGCTCGCCACGACGCTGACGGTCGCTGCCCTGGCGGGCTGCGCCACTGCACCATCCATCGCACCGCAAGCGCCGGCTCCCTTGGCCCCGGCTTCGGTCAGCGCCGAGTCGACGCCCGCTGCGATCGACGACGCTGCGCTCCAGCAGGGCTTCGCGCGCTGGGTGACGGACTTTGCGCGCCCGCGCGCAGGCGGCGGGCATCGACGAGGCCACGCTGCGCGCCGCGTTCGACGATGTGCATTACCTGCCGCGCGTCGTCGAGCTCGATCGTGCCCAGCCCGAGTTCACCCGCACGGTCTGGGATTACCTCGACAGCACCGTCACGCCACAGCGCGTCGCGCGCGGCCGGACAAGCTGCTGCAGGTGCGCGACGCGGCCGACGCCGCGGCCGCGCGCTATGGCGTGCCGGCCCGCCGTGCTGGTCGCCATCTGGGGCATCGAGAGCAACTACGGCGACAACTACGGCAACACGCCCACGATCGACGCGCTGGCGACGCTGGGCTTCGAGGGCCGTCGCGAGGACTGGGCGCGCGGCCAGTTGCTCGCGGCGTTGAAGATCCTGCAAAGCGGCGACATCGACCGCGCGCACATGATCGGGTCGTGGGCCGGCGCCATGGGCCAGACCCAGTTCCTGCCCGTCGAGCTTCCTGGCCTACGCAGTGGATGCCGACGGCGACGGCCGCCGCGACATCTGGGACAGCCTGGCCGATGTCATGGCGTCGACGGCGAACTTCCTCTGCCCGCTCGGGATGGCGCGCCGACCAGCCCTGGGGAGTCGAGGTCCAGCTGCCGCCGGGGTTCGACTTCGCGCCGCGCCGACGCCGACGCTGCGCAGTGCCCACCGCGCAGTGGGCCGCCGAAGGCGTGCGCGGCATCGACGGCGCGCCGCTGCCGGAGTTTGCCGACGGCGCGATCCTGCTGCCCGCGGGCGCGCGCGGGCCGGCCTTTCTGGTCGGGCCCGAACTTTCGCGCCATCCTGCGCTACAACAACTCGACCAGCTACGCGCTCGCCGTGAGCCTTCTCGCGCAACGCCTGACCGACGGCGCCGGCGTGCAGGCGCTCTGGCCGCGCGATCTGCCATCGCTCACGCGCAGCCAGGTACAGGCGCTGCAGACGGCCTTGAACGAGCGCGGCTTCGACAGCGGCACGCCCGACGGCATGGTCGGGCCGGCCACGCGTGAAGCCCTGCGTCGCTATCAGCGCAGCATCGGCCTGCCCGCAGACGGTTATCCCACGCTGGACCTGCTGCAGCGCCTGCAGGCGCCGTAGCGCCGGCCAGCGCCCGAACCCGCCGCAGCGCGTGGACGAGGCTGCGCCTCAGCCCAGCACCGCCGCCATCGCCGTCGCCACCGCCTCGACGTTCTTGCTGTTCAACCCCGCCACGCACATGCGGCCCGAGCGCACCAGGTACACCGCGTGCTCTTCGCGCAGGCGATCGACCTGCACGCCCGACAGGCCGGTGTAGCTGAACATGCCGTGCTGGCTGAGGAAGTAGCCGAAATCGCGATGCGGCAACTTGGCGCTGAGCACGCCGTGAAGGCGCCGGCGCATGGCCAGGATTCGTTCGCGCATCGCCGCCACGTCGGCCTGCCACGCCGCACGCAGCGCCGGGTCGGCGAGCACGCGGCTGACGATGCCGGCGGCGTGGATCGCCGGGCTCGAGTAATTGCGGCGCACGGTGGCCTTCAACTGGCCGAGCACGAGTTCGGCTTCGGCGCGGCTGGCGCAAACCACACTCAGGGCCCCGGCGCGCTCGCCATACACGCTCATGCTCTTGGAAAACGAGTTGGCGACGAAGAAGGTCACGCCGGCCGAGGCCAGCAGCCGGATCGCAAACGCGTCTTCCTCGATGCCGTCGCCATAGCCCTGGTAGGCGATGTCGAGGTAGGGCAGCAACTCGCGCTCGCGCAGCAGCGGCAGCAGTTGTTGCCACTGCGCTTGCGTCAGGTCGACGCCGGTCGGGTTGTGGCAGCAGGCGTGCAGCAACACCACGCTGCCGGCCGGCACGGTGCGCAGCGCGGCCAGCATGGCGTCGAACTTGAGGCCACCGGTGTCGGTGTCGTAGTACGGGTAGGTGTGGACCGCGAGGCCGGCGCCCTCGAACATCGCACGGTGGTTGTCCCAGCTCGGGTCGCTGACCCAGACGGCACTGCCGGGTAGCCAGCGCTTGATGAAGTCCGCGCCGACCTTCAGGCCGCCCGACGAGCCGATGGTCTGCAGCGTGGCGATGCGCCCACCCGTGACGGCCTCGTGGCCGGCGCCGAACAGCAGCGCCTGGACCGCGCTGCGCATCTCGCCCGCGCCCTCGATCGGCAGATACGGCTTGGGCCCGGCCGCGGCCAGCATCTGCGCCTCGGCCTGGTGCACGCAGCCGAGCACCGGGATGCGGCCGTCGTCGTCGAAGTAGATCCCGATCGACAGGTTGACCTTGTGCGGCCGCGGATCGGCATGGTAGGCCTCGTTGAGGCTGAGGATCGGGTCGCCGGCGTAGGGCTCGAGATGCTGGAACATGCGTGGCGCGCTCAAGAGGCCTTCGCTGACAGTGCGGCCTCGATGTCGCCGCGCAAGGTCTGCGGCTCGTCGTTGGGTGCGTAGCGCTTGATGACCTGTCCGTCGCGGCCGACCAGGAACTTGGTGAAGTTCCACTTGATGGCCTGGCTGCCCATCAGGCCCGGCGCTTCGCCCTTGAGCCACTGCCACAGCGGCTCGGCGTTGTTGCCGTTGACATCGACCTTGGCCATCATCGGGAACGTGACGCCGTAATTCATCTCGCAGAAGGACGCGATCTCGTCATTGCTGCCGGGGTCCTGGGCGCCGAACTGGTTGCTCGGGAAACCCACCACGACCAGGCCGCGCCCGGCGTAGTCTTCCCAGAGCTGCTCCAGGCCCTTGAACTGCGGCGTGAAGCCGCAGGCGCTGGCGGTATTCACGATCAGGAAGACCTTGCCACGCTGGGCGGCAAAGTCAGCCCGCTTGCCATTGATCGATACGGTGGAGAAGTCATACAGCGAGAGCTGGGACATGATGGGCCTTTCTCGGCGGGCCACACGAAGCTTGGAAGGGTCGGGGCTGGCACGCCTGTGTACAGTCGGTCACGCATCCTAGCGTCTTGCCCGGATTGGTGCCGTTCCGGGGCCAACTGCCGTTGACGGCGGTTCGCCAGCCGAGGAACATGCGCGCGTGAACACGGTCCTGGTTACATGAAGTCGGTCAAGGCGCCCGGGGCGCTACACGTAGCGCTGCTCGGTTTCGGTGACTTCGAGCGCAGCGCGTTGGTGTCCTACCTGCGCCTGTCGGCCTCGCGCGTGCCGGCCTATGTCGAAGCCGGCAGCCTGGCCAGCGCCGATTACGTGGTCGCCGACGCCGACCATACCGGCACGATCGACACGGTACTCGGCGCCGACCGCGTGGCCGACACCGTGTTCATCGGCTCGCTGGCGCCCGACGGTGCGTTGGCCTGGATGATGCGGCCGATCGATCCGCTGCAGGTCATCCGCGAAATCGACGCCGCCGTCACGCTGCGACGCGCGCAGGCGCAAGACCGTCTGGCAGCGCCGGCCGCGCCACCGGCAACTGCGCCCGCACGTGCTGCGGCGCCGGCACCCGCCGCTGCAGCCAAGGCGCCGGCGCCCGCGCCCGCGCCCGCACCCGCCATGGCGCAGAGTGCCGCGACGCCGGCCAAAGCGCCGGCCGCTGGGCGGGCCGCCACGGCCCGCGGCCACAGCGCCGCCCGCGCCGGCGACACCATTGCGCCCACCGCCGCCTTGCTGGTCGACGACAGCGAGATCGCCCTGCGTTTTCTCGAGCGCCAATTGCAGGCCCTGGGTTTGCGCACCGACACCGCTGCCACCAGCGAGCGAGCGCTCGAACTGCTGGCGCAGCACCGCTATGACGTTGTCTTCCTCGACGTCGACCTGGGGCCACAAAGCGCGCTCGACGGCCTGGCGCTGTGCCAGCGGATCAAGAGCCCGCAGGGGCCGGCGGCCAAGGCCATGACACCGCTGGTGGTGATGGTCACGGCACATGCCGGCGCGACCGACCGCACACGCGGCAGCTTTGCCGGCTGCGATGCCTACCTGGCCAAGCCGATCAACGACGAGGCCATGCGGCGCAGTCTGCGCAAGATCGGTCTGCGCCTGTCGACCAGCGAGAGTGGCTTTGGCAGCAGCCGGCCGGGCGCACTGAGCAGCCGCTTGCAGCCGCTCGACGACCCGACCTGAGTCGCGCCCCGGTTCGCCGCGGTTCAGGCCGCGTGCGGCAAGCGGCCGCCGGGCCGTGTCCCGCGGGCATGCTGGCGCGCCGCCAGCAACGCCGCGCCGATGATGGCGCCGCCACCGACGCCCAATCGCAGGTCGAGCGTGCCGGCGCCGAGCGCCACCGCCGAGACGCTGGCAAACAGCACTTCGGTGAGCATGATCACCGCCGTGGCTGCGGCAGGCAGCCGCGCGGCACCGTACTGCAGCGCCAGGTTGGCGCCCAGAACAGCAGGCCGCCAGCGGCCAGCGTCGCACGGATCCAGCCCGGCGCGCGGCGCGGGCGGCAGCGCGACCGTGCCGCCCGGCGGAGCAGGCCGGCGAGCGCAGGCCCGCCGACCAGCGCGCCACCGACGAACATCGCCAGCGCGCGCGCGCCTTCGGAGCGCGCCGCCTCGCGCCGCAGCATCACGTTGTTGAGCGCGAAGGCGAAGCCGCCGGCCAGCCCCAGCCAGTCGGGCAGGCTGCGCGGCAGCGGCCAGCCGCCGCCCGGCGGCCACAGCACCACCAGCGCGCCGGCCAGCGCCAACAGCCACGCGCAGCAGCGCGCTGCCGGTGACAGCGGCTCGTGCAGCAGCCAGCGCGCCAGCAGCACGGTCCACAGCGGCATCAGGTAGAACAGCAGCACCACGCGCACCACGTCGCCGATGGTCACGCGCCCAGTTGAAGCTGGCGTTGGTCAGTGCCCGAGGCCAGCACCAGCAGCCACAGCGCGGGCTGCGTGCGCAGCAGCTCGCGCCAGGCGCGCGGCCGCCACAGCAGCAGCATCGCGACCACGACGCAGCATAGATCAGCAGCGGTGGCCCACAGCGGGTGCAGGCCCACGGCCTGCAGCTGGCGCAACGGCCACCAGGAGACGCCCCAGACGAAGGCGTTGAAGACCAGCGCCAGCGCACGGCCAGCGGCGCATCGCGGATCGAGGCAGCGTCACAGCCGGCGTCAATGCGGCTGTCGACTGCGCGCGATCGCCAGCAGGCGCTCGACCTCGTCGCGGTGGCTGCACGCGTGTTGTCGCGGTGCCAGCGCCGGATCAGCCACATCGTGCCGGCCACCACCACGCCGAACAGCGTGATCGCGCCGAACGCCGACAGGCCGAACTTGGTCATGCCGGTGTAGAACGCGCCCAGGCCCAGGATGCAGGCCTGCTCGTTGAAGTTCTGCACCGCGATCGAGCGGCCCGCACCCATCAGGTTGTGGCCGCGGTGCTGCAGCAGCGCGTTCATCGGCACCACCAGGAAGCCACCGATCGCGCCGAGCAGGATCAGGAACGGCGCGGCCACCCAGACGTTGCGTGATGAAGTTCAGGCCGATGATCAGCACGCCCATCGCGATGCCCAGCGGAATGACGCGGGTGGCGTGTTCCAGCCGCATCGCGCATCGACGCCACGACGGCGCCGGCCGCGGTGCCGATCGCCACCACGCCGACCAGCGACGAGGCCTGCGTCGTGCTGTAGCCCAGCGCGACCGCGGCCCAGGCCAGCACGATGTACGCGCAGGTTGCCCGCCGACGCCCCAGAACAGCGTGGTGGTGGCCAGCGAGATCTGGCCCAGCTTGTCGCCCCACAGGCGCGCGTTGCAGTGCGCAGAAGTCGCGCACCAGCGCCAGCAGGTTGCCGTGGCAGCGGCTGCAACGGCGCACTCGGTGCGCGGGATGTGCAGGTTGAACACCGCGGCGATCGACGTAGAGCACCACGATCGATCGCGATCGCCGCCTCGGGCGGCGTGTCGATGCCGGTGTCGATGAACGGGAAGTCGAAGCGCCAGCAGCACGGCGCCACGCGCCTGGCCCACCAGCTGCCCGCCGAGCAGGACGCCCAGGATGATCGAGGCGATGGTCAGGCCCTCGATCCAGCCGTTGGCCTTGACCAGTTGCGACGGCGGCAGCAGCTCGGTGAGGATGCCGTACTTGGCCGGCGAGTAGGCCGCGGCGCCCAGCCCGACGATCGCGTACGACCAGCAGCGGGTGGCGCGCCGAACAGCATCATCAGGCAGCCGACCACCTTGATGCGTGTTGGAGACGAACATCACCGGCCCTTGGGCACGGCGTCGGCGAAGGCGCCGACAAGCGGCGCCAGCAGCCACGTAGAACAGCGCGAACATCGGCACCAGCGCCGGCACGCTGCCACTCCGGCGCGCCGCTGGTCCTGCAGCAACTCGACGGCGGCGACGAACAAGCGCGTTGTCGGCCAGCGAGCTGAAGAACTGCGCCGACATGATGGTGTAGAAACCTCGTTTCATGCGCTGCGCGTGTGCGGCGCCTCAGTCGGGCACGGCGGCGTGCGCGTGGACAGCGGGTCTGCACGCGGTGTCGCTGCAGCGGGTTATAGCATCGGCGCTGTCAGAATGCGCGGAATCGTCCTGCCACGCGTTTCGAGGCTCCAGCAATGCACCGGTCCATGCCGCGCCCGATCGAAGCCCTGATCCATACCGCGCGCGCTGCGCACAACCTGGCGCGCGCGCGCGCGCGCCGCGCCCGACGCCAAGGTCTGGGCCGTGGTCAAGGCCAATGCCTACGGCCACGGCATCGAGCGCGTGTTCGACGGCCTGCGCGCCGCCGACGGCTTTGCGCTGCTCGACCTGGCCGAGGCCGAGCGCGTGCGCGCGCTGGGCTGGCGCGGCCCGATGCTGCTGCTCGAAGGCGTGCTTCGAGCCGCGCGACCTCGAGCTGTGCTCGCGCCTGAACCTGTGGCACACGGTGCACTGCGAGCGAGCAGATCGACATGGCTGGCCGCGCACAAGACGCAGCAGCCGCACCGGGTGTTCCTCAAGATGAACAGCGGCATGAACCGGCTGGGCTTCACGCCGCAGCGCTTTCGCGCGGCCTGGGCGCGGCTGAACGCGTTGCCGCAGGTCGACGAGATCTCGCTGATGACGCATTTCACCGACGCCGACGGCGCGCGCGGCATCGCGCGCCAGCTGCGCGGTGTTCGAGCGCGCCACGCGACGACCTGCCGGGCGAGCGCACGCTGGCCAACAGCGCCGCGACCCTGCGCCACGCGCCGAGCCGCCGGCGGCCGACTGGGTGCGGCCCGGCATCATGGTCTACGGCAGCGCGCCCGACTTCCCCGACGCACGACTCGCGCACTGGGACCTGCAGCCGACCATGACGCTGCGCTCGCAGCTCATCGGCGATGCAGCAGCTGCAGCGCCGGCGACACGGTCGGCTACGGCAGCAGCTTCTCGCGCCGAGCGCGCCGATGCGCATCGGCGTCGTCGCCTGCGGCTACGCCGACGGCTACCCGCGCCACTGCGCCACGCGGCACGCCGGTGCTGGTCGACGGCGTGCGCACGCGCACGGTGGGCCGCGTCAGCATGGACATGATCACGGTCGACCTGACGCCGGTGCCGCACGCCGGCGTCGGCAGCGAGGTCACGCTGTGGGGCCGTGGCCCGCACGGCGCGCGTGCTGCCGATCGACGAGGTGGCGCACGCCGCCGGCACCGTCGGCTACGAGCTGATGTGCGCGCTGGCGCCGCGGGTGCCCGTTCGACGTCGACGGCGCGTAACGGTGACGCGCACGCCAATCACGGTCGAACCGGACGAGGTCGAGCTGCACCGCGATCCGCGCGCAAGGCGCGGGCGGGCAGAACGTCAACAAGGTGTCGAGCGCGGTGCACCTGCGCTTCGACATCCGCGCTTCGTCGCTGCCCGACGCCGTGAAGGAGCGCCTGCTGGCGCTGCGCCGACCAGCGCATCACCGGCGAAGGCGTCGTCGTGATCAAGGCGCAGGAACACCGCAGCCAGGAGATGAACCGCGCCGACGCGCTGGCGCGCCTGCAACGCCATGGTGCAGCGGCGTGGCCACACCGCCGCGCAAGCGCAGGGCGACCAAGCCGACCTACGGCTCCAAGCAGCGCCGGCTGGAAGGCAAGGCCAGCGCTGGGCAGGTCAAGGCAGCGCGCGCCAAGGTCGCCGAGTAGGCCGCCCCTGGCCCCGCGACAATGCGCCCATGGCCAAGGAAGCGAAGACGATCTACACCTGCAGCGAATGCGGCGGCACGAACCCGAAGTGGCTCGGCAAGTGCCCGCATTGCGACGCCTGGAACACGCTGGAGGAGAGCGTGGCCGAGTCGGCCGCCGGCGACGCGGCACCGCTTCTCAGCCGCTCGCCAAGACGGCCAGCCGGTGGCCACGCTGTCCGAGATCGAGGCCGCCGACGTCGAACGCACGCCCGACCGGCCAGAACGAGCTCGACCGCGTGCTCGGCGGCGGCATCGTCGCGGGCGGCGTGGTGCTGATCGGCGGCGACCCCGGCATCGGCAAGAGCACGCTGCTGCTGCAGGCGCGTCGACACGCTGTCGCGGGCAGATGAAGGTGCTGTACGTCACCGGCGAGGAGAGCGGCGCGCAGGTGGCGCTGCGCGCGCGGCGGCTCGGGCTGGTGGGCGCTCGCGTGCGCGTGCTGGCCGAGATCCAGCTGGAGAAGATCCTCGCCGCGATCGAGGCCGAGGCGCCGGACTTCTGCGTCATCGACTCGATCCAGACGCTGTACTCCGAGCAGCTCACCTCGGCGCCGGGCTCGGTGGCGCAGGTGCGCGAGTGCGCGGCGCAGCTGACGCGCACGGCCAAGGCGCAGCGGCACGGCGATCGTGCTGGTCGGCCATGTCACCAAGGACGGCACGCTGGCCGGGCCGCGCGTGCTCGAGCACATCGTCGACACGGTGCTGTACTTCGAGGGCGACACGCATTCGAGCTTCCGCCTGGTGCGCGCGATCAAGAACCGCTTCGGCGCGGTCAACGAGATCGGCGTCTTCGCGATGACCGAGCACGGCCTGAAGGGCGTGGCCAACCCGAGCGCGATCTTCCTGTCCACGCACGGCGAGCCGGTGCCGGGCTCGTGCGTGCTGGTCACGCTCGAAGGCACGCGGCCGCTGCTGGTGGAGATCCAGGCCCTGGTCGACAGCGGCGGGCCGAGCCCGCGGCGGCTTTCGGTGGGCCTGGACCGCGACCGCCTGGCCATGCTGCTGGCGGTGCTGCACCGCCACGCCGGCGTGGCGTGCATGGACCAGGACGTGTTCGTCAACGCGGTCGGCGGCGTGCGCATCAGCGAGCCGGCGGCCGACCTGGCGGTGCTGCTGGCGATCCAGAGCAGCCTGCGCGGCAAGCCGCTGCCGCGCGGCTTCATCGCCTTCGGCGAGGTCGGCCTGGCCGGCGAGGTGCGGCCCGCGCCGCGCGGCCAGGAGCGCCTGAAGGAGGCGGCCAAGCTCGGCTTCTCGGTGGCCGTGGTGCCCAAGGCCAACGCGCCGAAGAAGGCGATCGAGGGCCTGACGATCCACGCCGTCGAGCGCATCGAGCAGGCCATCGACGTCTTGCGCGCGCTGTGATGACGGGCGATGCCTTCGGCTGGGGTCTGGCCGCGCTGGCCGTCGCCGTCGGCTACTGGGGCTACGGCTGGCCCGGCGTGGTGCTGGCCGCCACGGCCATCGTGTTCTGGCTGCTGCTCCAGTTCAGCCGCGCGCTGCGCGCGCTGCGCACTGGCCGCCGGGGCCCCGGTCGGCCAGGTGCCGAGCGCGGTGATGCTGCACGCCCGGCTGCAGCCGGGCATGCGCCTGGCCGACGTCATCAGGATCACGCGCAGCCTGGGGCGCAAGGTCGGCGACGACCCGGAGACGTTCGCCTGGCGCGACGAATCGGGCGCCGAAGTGCAGATCGAGTTTGCGCGCGGGCGCAGCCGCATCTGGCAGCTCAAACGCAACGGCCCGGCCGAGGCCGACGCATAGAATTCAAGCCCTTTCGAGACCCCTTTGGAGCACGGCGATGTCGATGTCCGATCGCGACGGCAAGATCTGGATGGACGGCCGCATGGTCGAATGGCGCGACGCCAAGATCCATGTGCTGAGCCACACACTGCATTACGGCTGCGGCGCATTCGAGGGAGTGCGCGCTTACAACGCCAAGGGCGGCACGGCCATCTTCCGCCTCCACGAACACACCGAGCGGCTGTTCAACAGCGCCAAGATCCTGCGCATGAAGATCCCGTTCTCGATGCAGCAGGTGATGGACGCGCAGCGCGAAGTGGTGCGCGCCAACGCGCTGGAGAGTTGCTACATCCGGCCGCTGACCTGGATCGGCTCGGAAAAGCTGGGCGTCTCGCCCAAGGGCAACACCATCCACCTGATGATCGCGGCCTGGCCCTGGGGTGCATACCTCGGCGAGGAGGGCATGAAACGCGGCATCCGGGTCAAGACCTCGAGCTACACGCGCCACCACGTCAACATCACGATGACGCAGGCCAAGGCGGTGAGCAACTACACGAATTCGATCCTGGCCAACATGGAAGTCACGGAGGAGGGCTACGACGAGGCGCTGTTGCTCGACGCGTCGGGCTTCGTCAGCGAAGGCGCGGGCGAGAACCTGTTCGTCGTCAAGGGCGGCGTCGTCTACACGCCCGACCTGTCGGCCGGCGCCTTGAACGGCATCACCCGCAACACGGTGTTCGCGATCTGCCAGGACCTGGGCCTCAAGCTGGTGGAAAAGCGCATCACGCGCGACGAGGTCTATATCTGCGACGAGGCCTTCTTCACCGGCACCGCGGCGGAGGTCACGCCGATCCGCGAGCTCGACCGCATCGAGCTCGGCGCGGGTTCGCGCGGTCCGATCACCGAGAAGATCCAGACCGCCTTCTTCGACATCGTCAACGGCCGCAATCCGAAGTACGCCGAGTGGCTGACCCGGGTCTGAACCGGAACCCCATCGCACCATGAGCAACACCGTCACAGCGCCCGCCACTGTCGAAGTCACGGCCGCCGACCTGCAAGGCCCGGGCGTGGTCTTCTGCCCGAACCCGAAGATGCCGCTGTGGAGCAATCACCCGCGGGTGTTCATCGACGTTGCCGCCAGCGGCCAGGGCAAGTGCCCCTACTGCGGCACGCTGTACAGGCTGGCCGCCGGGGTCCGTCCGCACGGCGCACACTGATTCGGCCATGGCGCGCCCCAAGGGCCAGACCGCGGTGCTGCTGGCTTCGGTCGACGACGTGGAGGCCGAGTTCTACGAGGCGCTGCAGCGAGGCCGACATCGAGCAAGCTGATGGCCGTCTGGTCCGACGACGACGAGATCGTCTGCGTGCATCCGGGCGGGCCGCGGGTGGTCGGCCCGGCGGCGATCCGCGCCACCTTCGAGGCCATCTTCGCCAACGGCGTGATCCCGGTACAGCCGGAGAAGGTGCGCCGCGTCGCAGAGCGCTCGGCTGCGCCGTGCACAGCCTGGTCGAGACGGGTCGACATCCAGACCACCGAGGGCACGCAGACGGCCATGGGTCATCGCCACCAACGTCTACCTGAAGACCGCGCAGGGCTGGCGCCTGGTAGCGCACCATGCCAGCCCGGGCAGGCGGCCGAGCTGGAACTGCCCGACAACGCCGTCGACGCGCCGATCGACGATGCCACTGACGCGATGCGGGCCTACCGTGCGCCGCGCGTGGCTGCCCGGCGGCCACCTGCAGACGATCTGGCCCGCGCGGTTCGCGCGTCGCAACACTGGTCGGCGCCAAGCTTCGCGCGCGAGCGCTGGACACGCCCGACGGCGACTTCATCGATGTCGACATCTCAAGCCGGCGCCGCCGGTGCCCCTGGCTGGTGCTGTTCCACGGCCTGGAGGGCTCGTCGCGACAGCCACTACGCGCAGGCCTTCGCCTGGGCGCGCCCGCGCGGCGGGACTCCAGTTCGCGGTGCCGCACTTTCGCGGCTGCTCGGGTGAACTGAATCTGGCGCCGCGGGCCTACCACTCGGGCGACTTCGAGGAGATCGGCTGGATGCTGGCGCGGCTGCGCGAACGCAGCGCGGCGCCGCTGCTGGCCGTGGGCGTATCGCTCGGCGGCAACGCGCTGCTGCGCTGGGCCGAAGAGGCCGGCGACAGCGCTGCGCGCATCGCCGGCGCGCGTCGCCGCGGTCTGCTCGCCGATCGACCTGGCCGCCGGCGGCCACGCGCATCGGCCGCGGCTTCAACCGGCAGGTCTACACGCGCATGTTCCTGCGCACCATGAAGCCGCAAGGCGCTGGCCAAGCTGGCCCAGCATCCCGGGCCTGTTCGACCGCGCACCGACTGCTGGCAGCGCGCGACCTGTACGAGTTCGACAACGTGTTCACCGCGCCGCTGCACGGCTTTCGCGACACCGACGACTACTGGGCTCGCGCCTCGGCCAAGCCGCACCTGCACACGCATCCGCATCCCGGCGCTGGTGCTCAACGCGCGCAACGACCCGTTCGTGCCGGCCGCCAGCCTGCCCGTCGCCAGCCGAGGTCGGCGACCACGTCACGCTTGTGGCAACCCGCGCACGGCGGCCACGTCGGCTTTCCGGCCGGCGCACTCGCCGGGCCACGTGCTGACCCTGCCGGAGGCGGTGATGGGCTGGCTGAGCAGAACATGCCTGAGGCAAGCGGGAGCGCACGTGGACGAGATCGTCAAGGCAGCGCTGAAGAAGTGGCCCAACGTGCCGCACTGCCACGGCTGGCTGGCGCTGGACGCGCGCGGCAACTGGTACATGCGCGACGACCGCGTGCAGGCGCGCGGGCGCGTTCCCGCGCAGTCAAGGGCAGCCGGATCGAGCACGACAAGCTGCTCGAGTTCATCCAGCGCAACTACGACCACGACACGGACGGTGCCTGGTTCTTCCAGAACGGCCCGCAGCGGGTCTACGTCGAACTCGAGGCCGCGCCGTTGGTGTGGCGCGTGGCGGCAGAGAACTTCGCCCTGACCAGCCACAACCACCTGCCGGCCACATTGCGCAGCAGCCTGGCTCGACGACGACGGGCGCCTGTTCCTCGACGCCGACCTCGGCTTCGGCCTGGTGCACACGCAGGACATGCACCTGGCCGCACTCGCGGTTGAGGCTGGCCTGTGGACCGCCACGCCTTGGCCTACGCCGCGATGCCGCAGCGTTTCGGGTTCGTGACCAGCCCGCAGCAGGCGCAGGCGGCGGCGGCGGTTGTTTCTGGCCGCGCTACTTGACGCTGGCCACCATGTAGGCGACCACCGCCTTGATGTCGGCCTCGCTGGCGCCGCTGCCGCCCTTGGGTGGCATCGCGCCCTTGCCCTTGATGGCACTGGCCGTCAGGCCGTCGACGCCCGCCACCAGGCGCGGCGCCCAGGCGGCCTTGTCGCCGAGCTTGGGCGCGTTGGCCACGCCGGCGGCATGGCACACGGAGCAGGTCTGGGTGTAGAGCGCCGGCGCCGCATCGGCCTTGGCCGCGGCCGGCGCGGGCGCTACTGCAACGGCGACGGCGGGCGCGGCGGCGGCAGGCGTCGTCGTCGTGGGCGCAGGCGCAGCGGCCGCGGCCGTCGCGGCGGCTGGCGGGGCCTTGGGCGGCTCGAACTTGCCGCCACCCTGGTTGGCCATGTAGACGACGGCGCGCGCGACCTCGAGATCGCTGAAGTCCCCGCCGCCCTGTGCCGGCATCGCGGCCTTGCCTTTCAGGGCCGAGGCAAGCAGGACCTCGTAGCCCGTCTTAACACGAGGGGCCCAGGCCACCGCGTCGCCGAACTTGGGTGCGCCGATCACGCCGGTGCCATGGCAGGTGACGCATTGCGCGGCATAGACCTGCTCGCCGGTCCGTTGCGCGGCGGGGTCGCTCACGTCCTTGATCTCGATGCGGCCGACCGGCTGGATGCGCTCGGCCACGGCTTCGGCAGTCAGGCCGGTGCTGCCGGCGGCGGGCATCTTGTCGGCGACGACGTAGTTGACGAGCAGGATGATGGCGATGATCGGCACCACGAACGAGGCCACGATCGCCCACACCAGTTGCTTGGGCGTCTTTATCGGGCCCTCGTGGGGCAGGTCGTGTTCGGCGTCGCTCATGGAATCCTCAAAACAAAGCGTGCCTGGGGGCACGCGAAAGCCGCAAATTATAGCGGCGGGCCTTGCGTCGAGCCGGTGTCCTGCGGCCGCCGCGCGGGGCCTGCGAAGAGCCCGCTGATAGAATTCGCCCCCTTGCGCCCGTAGCTCAATGGATAGAGTACTGGCCTCCGAAGCCAGGGGTTGCTGGTTCGATCCCAGCCGGGCGCACCAGCTCCATCTGCGGGCCTTGACGGGCTCCGCTTGGCGGGCGGCGCGGTCCGCGCGAACGCTCGACAGATGCCGCGTTGACCAAGTCGCTTGCTCGTCGGTGCGTGGCGCCATGCTCCACGGTTGGAACGGCCATGACCCTGGCCGTCGGCGTGGTCAGACCGGGCGCAAGCGGGCGTTGCCCGACAAACCATCGAAGCAAGTCGACAACAGCATGTCAATGATTTGCTCGTGCCCATAGCTGCCCGTCGCCTTGAGCAGACTCAGCACCGGATCGCAAGCGCGCGCAAACAGCGTATAGAGAATGACCTCGGGCGGCAGCTTGCGGCTGAGCTGGCCCGCCTTCTGTGCCGCCGTGATCCACTCGCCGAGTTGGTCGCTGACGCGAATCAGGCGGTCGAGGTAAGCCTTGTTCGCGGTCAGCGCCGCGCGCAGTGTCGAGTTTTGAGCCGGCAGCGATGGCATCTCACCGGCCAGTTGAACCTGCATGGCCCAGCGCGCAACGGCCTTCAGGCGATCGATGGCACTGACCTTGGGTTGCGCCTCCAGCGTCGCCATGAAGGCCTGCGCATGGTCGAGCACACGGATCATCGCGGCGGCGGCAAGCTCTTCCTTCGATGCGAAGTGCTTGTACAGGCTGGCCTTGGCGATGCCGACATCGGCGGCAACCTCGTCCACCGTCATCGCCTCGTAGCCCTTTTCCGCCAGCAAGCGGTTGACCGACGCCACGATCGCGTCTTCACGCGCTTGCAGGACTTGCAGACGGAAAGAACCCTTGGCCATGCGCCATTCTATACGGACCCGACCGCAAAGAGAACTATCAGTCTCAATATAGGCGTTTTGGTCGTTGTTAGACCATACAGTTGCTTTTGTGAACTGTTGAGTTCACAATATGCGTTCGATATCGCCACCCAATGAGACTGCGCATGAAGAAGGTTCTCGCCCACGACGCTCGTTCCCTCGGCTTCCCGCCGACGCCGATCAGGCACGCCGGCGGCGGCGACCGGCCCCGGTGAGGCCCGCTGCGTATCGCTGAACCGGAACGAACATGGAACGCATCGCCGTCATCGGCTCGGGCATCGCGGGACTGGCAGCCGCCCGTGAACTGACTCGCGCGTCCGGCCGCCGCAGCGTGACGCTGTTCGAAGCCCAAGCGCACTTCGGCGGGCATGCCAATACCGTCGACGTGACCCTCGATGGCGTGTCACATGGCGTCGACACCGGCTTTCTCGTCTACAACGAGCGGACCTATCCGAAGCTGATCCGTCTGTTCGCAGAGATCGGCGTCGAAACGGCGCGCTCGGACATGTCGTTTTCGGTTCAGGCGCGCAGTCACGCGATCGAATGGAGCGGAAGCAACCTGGCCAGCGTGTTCGCGCAGCGCAGCAACCTGCTGCGACCCGCCTTCTGGCGCATGCTGACCGAAATCACCCGCTTCAACCGGTTGGCAAGCGCCATTGCGCCGTGCAACGAGGCGGCGATGGCTGAACAGACGGTCGGCGAGTTCCTCGACCAGCACCGTTTTGGCCGCGAGTTCCGGCAGTGGTACCTGCTGCCGATGATCGGGTGCATCTGGTCGTGCCGCGGCGAACAGATGCTGGCTTTCCCGGTCGCCACGCTGATCCGCTTTTGCCAAAACCATGGCCTGCTGCAGATCGCCGATCGCCCGCAATGGATGACGGTGCGCGGCGGCTCGCGACAATACGTGCGCCGCATCGTCGATCACTTGCACGACGCCCGGCGCAGTACGCCGGTGCTGGGCGTCAAGCGGGTCGAGACCGGCGCGCTGGTGCGCACGGCGAACGGCACCGAGCACTTCGAGCAGATCGTCTTCGCCTGCCACAGCGACCAGACCTTGCGCCTGCTGGGCGCCGATGCAACGCCCGCCGAGGCAGGGGTGCTCGGCGCCATCCGGTATCAGCCGAACCGGGCCGTCTTGCACACCGACGCATCGGTGTTGCCGACGCGGCGTACGGCTTGGGCCGCATGGAACTACGAATCCTCGAATGCCGGGGATGACACTGCGGTCTGCCTGCACTACCTCATCAACCGGCTGCAGCCACTGCCCTGGCCGCAGCCTGTGGTCGTCTCGCTCAATCCCTCGCGCGAGCCCCGTGCCGAGACGGTGATCCAGCGCTTCGATTACGACCACCCCGTCTTCGACGTCGGGGCCATCGCCGCGCAGCGGCGGTTGTCAGAGATCCAGGGCCAACGACGGTCGTGGTTCTGCGGTGCCTGGGCGGGCTACGGCTTTCACGAAGACGGGTTGAGCGCCGGCATGGCCGTGGCCGAAGCCCTGGTGCTGGCAAGCAGGGTGCCGCAGCGAGGCGTCGCGTGAGCCTGGCGACGCCACTCATCGGCTTCGGCCGCGTCTGGCACCGCAGGCTGCGCCCCGTACTGCACGCGTTCGGCTACGCAAGCTACTTCCTGCTGTTGCCGATGCGCGCGCTGCGCGCGCGGCCAAACGCCTTGCTGCGGCGCAATCGTTTCGGCGCACTCGCGTTCTTCGACCGCGATCACGGCGACGGCCGCGACGACGCCTGGCCTGGTTCGACGAGCTGCTGGCCGCGCAGCACATCGACGATGCGCAGGGTGAAGTCTGGCTGCACACCTATCCGCGGGTGCTTGGCTACGTCTTCAACCCGGTGAGCTTCTGGTACTGCGCATCGCATCGACGGCTCGCTGGCGGCGGTGGTGGTCGAGGTCAACAACACCTTCGGCGAGCGCCACTGCTACCTGCTGAGCGGGCCCGCGCTCGGTTGGGGCCGCGAGCTGCGAGGCGAGCAAGGTGTTCCACGTCTCGCCGTTCTGCGCTGTCGACGGGCGCTACCGCTTTCGCTTCGAGTTCGAACGGCAACGCCGCGAGCAGCACCGAACTACACGATGGCCCGCATCGACCACGACGATCGCGACGGACCGCTGCTGCAGACCACGGATCAGCGGCGCGCTCGCAGCCGCTGAGTCGCGCGAGCGCGCGCCGCGCGTTCTTCGGCATGCCGCTGATGACGGCTTCGGCGTGATCGCCGCATCCACTGGCAAGCGCTGCAAGCTCTGCGCTCAAGCGCGTGCCATTCATCGCCAACCTCCAGCACCCGACCGACTTCGTCACGCGATGAACTCCACCACCGTCTCGCACCATCACCCTGCCCGTCCGCCGGCCCTCCCGCGCCTGCCGCCGCGCGCGCGGTGCTTCAGTCTGCTGACGCGCCTGAAGCACGGCACGCTCGACGTGCAACTGCCCGACGGATCGACGCGCCCACTTCGGCCACGGCGCAGCCCGAAGCCGCGCGCCGCGATCCGCCTGCACAACTGGAACGTCTGCGCAGCGCGCGCTGCAAGCGGGCGACATCGGCTTTGCCGAAAGCTTCATCGCCGGCGACTGGGATTCGCCCGACCTGACCGCGCTGCTGACGCTGCTTCATCGCCAACCGCGACGCGATCGAGTCGCGTGGTCTACGGCACCTGGTGGGGCTCGCTGCTGTACCGCGCCAGGCACCTGCTGCAACCGCAATTCGCGCCGCGGCAGCGCGAAGAACATCCACGCCCACTACGACCTCGGCAACGAGTTCTACCGCCTGTGGCTGGACCCGACGATGAACTACTCCAGCGCCTGGTTCGAGGGCGACCGTGGCGCGACCTGGTCGACGGCGCAGCACGCCAAGGTGCGGCGCGCGCTCGCCGAATGCGGCGTCGCCGCGGCACGCGCGTGCTCGAGATCGGCTGCGGCTGGGGCGCGCTGGCCGAAGTGCGCGGCGCGCGACTTCGGCGCGCACGTCACCGGCGTCACGCTGTCGCGCGAGCAGCTCGCCTGGGCGCAGCAGCGCTTGCACGACGCCGGCGCTGCGCGCGGCGACCTGCGCCTGCAGGACTACCGCGACATCGCTGCGAGCACGACGGCACCGTTCGACGCCGATCGTCTCGATCGAGATGTTCGAGGCCGTCGGGCGCGAATACTGGGCCGAGCTACTTCGACGACGCTGCAGGCGCTGTCTCAAGCCGGGCGGCCGCGCCTGCATCCAGAGCATCACGATCCGCGACGACCTGTTCGAGCGCTACGTGAAGTCGACCGACTTCATCCAGCAGTACATCTTCCCCGGCGGCCTGCTGCCCAGCCCGCAGCGCCTTCCGCAGCGCGGCCGCGCAGGCTCGGGCTTCAGCGTCGTCAGCGAACTCGACCTTCGGCCTCGACTACGCCGAGACACTGCGCCGCTGGCGCGTGCGCCTTCCTGGGCCGCGAGCAGGCCAGTGCGCGAGCTCGGCTTCGACGACCCGCTTCATGCGCATCTGGGAGTTCTACCTCGGCCTATTGCGAAGCGGCCTTCGCGCCCGGCAACACCGACGTCATGCAGTTCACGCTGCGGCGCGACTGAATGCGCAACACCGGGCCATTCACAAGGCGCGCTTGGTGCCTGGCGGTGGGGTCGGCCTTGCTCGCGGACCATGTCTTCGCCACCGCGTTCGCGGCGTCGACCGCGGCGGCGATGGCGCCGCCGATCGAAGTTGCAATCGCCGTCTCCGCGTCCCACTTGGAGGGTCGCGGCACGCTGCGCTACTTCGGCCTACGGGTCTATGAAGCGCGGCTGTGGGCCGGCCCCGGGTTCGCCGCTGAGCGCTATACGGACCAGACCTTCGCGCTGGAACTCGAATACGCCCGCGCATTCGCAGGCCGCGCGATCGCGCAGCGCTCGATCGACGAGATGCGCCGCTCCGCCATCGTGGCCAACGGCCAGGCCCAGGAATGGCAGGCGGCGATGGTTGGCGCATTCCCCGATGTCGTGCCTGGCGACCGCCTGACCGGCATCCACGCTCCAGGCGCTGCAACGCACTTCTTCCACAACGGACGACCGACGACGCCAGTGCCGGGCCCCGAATTCGCCCGCTTGTTCTTCGGCATCTGGCTCGCTGCAGAGCACATCCGAGCCCGCCTTGCGCCGGCAATTGATCGGGGCCGGTTCATGAGCACCGACGTCCTGCCGCGTCCGACCGTCGCCGACACATCCGTGTTGGCCGGCACATGGGCCGGCGTGCGCTATGGCGCACTGGGGTTTGCGCTCGCCTTCGTCGCGTTGCCGCTGTACGTCGTGCTGCCGAGCCACTACGCGGCTCAGTTCGGCGTGCCGCTGACCACGCTCGGCCTCGTGTTGCTCGTCACCCGCGCGCTCGACGCAGCGCTCGACCCGTTCATCGGCCAGTGCACGGACAGCGTCTTTGCGCGGTCGACGCGCCGGGCGTGGTGGGTCGCGGCGGTCGCCGCCGTCGTTGTCGCGTTGGCTTTACGGCGCTCTTCTTTCCGCCGGTCGGCTCCAGCGCACTGCTGGCGTGGCTGGCCGGCGCACTGCTGCTGACCTACCTGGCCTTCAGCGTACTGAGCGTGGTCCACCAGGCCTGGGGCACGCGCTTGGGCGGCGACGCGAAGCAGCGCGCGCGCGTGGTCGCCTGGCGTGAAGGCCTGCGGCTTGGTCGGGGTGCTCGTCGGCCAGCGTGCTGCCGTTGCAGCTGGGCATGCAAGCCACGTGCATCGTGCTCGCGGTGGCGCTGGTGGTCGGCGTTGGCCTTGCTCGCCGGCGCGCCGCAGCGCGCCGTCGCGTCCGCGGTCGTCGACCGCGCACTGGACGCTGCCGTGGCGCAGTGCGCGCGTTTCGCCGCCTGCTCGCGGTCTTCATGCTCAACGGCATCGCGAGCGCGGTGCCGGCGACGCTGGTGCTGTTCTTCGTCCGCGACCGCCTGCAGGCGGCGCATGCCGAGGCGCTGTTCCTCGGCGCGCTACTTCGCGGCAGCGGCCGCGTCGATCCCGCTGTGGGTGCGTGCCGTGCGCGCGATTCGGCCTGGCGCGCACCTGGCTGGCCGGCATGGGTCTGGCGGTCGCCGCGTTCGCATGGGTGCTCGCGCTCGGTGCCGGCGACAGTGCCGGGTTTCTCGCCGTCTGCGTCGCCAGCGGCGTGGCGCTGGGCGCCGACTTGACGCTTCCCGGCGCGCTGCTTGACCGGCGTCGTGCAACGCGCCGGCCATGGCGGCCGTCGCCGAAGGCGTCTACGTCGGCTGGTGGAATTCGGCGACCAAGCTCAATCTCGGTCTGGCCGCTGGCACCGCGTTGCCGCTGCTCGCGCTCGCTGGCTATGCGCCCGGCCAGCGCAGCGCGCAGGCCTTGCTCGCGCTGAGCATCGCCTATGTCGTCGTGCCGTGCTGCCTGAAGCTGATGGCGGCGGCCTTGCTTTGGCGAGGCTGGATCAAATCGGAGGAAGCGGAGTGAAGGCGACGCTCGATTCAGCACGGCGCCTTGTGCGCTACCTGGTGGCGGCAGGCGTCGCCGGCGCGGCTGCCCTGGCGCTCGCCGGCTGCGCCGGCCCGCGAGCCGCCGACTACGCCACGCAGACGGCCGCTGTTCGACTTCAAGAGCTACTTCAGTGGCACGCTGCTCGCGCATGGCCTGGTCAGCGACCGCAGCGGCAAGGTCGTGCGCCGCTTTGTCGTGACGATGCACTGCGAATGGGTCGGCGACGCGGGCACGCTCGATGAGCGATTCGTCTACGACGATGGCGAGCGCCAGACCCGTGTCTGGCACGTGCGCAGGGCCGCCGACGGCTCGATGGTCGGAACCGCCGACGATGTCGTTGGGCAGGCGCTGGGCATGTCGTCCGGCTCGGCCTTCAATTGGCGCTATACGCTCAGACTGCCGGTCGGCGGCAATGTCTACGACGTGCAGTTCGACGACTGGATGCACCTGATCGACGAACGCACTGTGCTCAACAAGGCGGTCATCAGCAAGTTCGGCTTGCGCGTCGGTGAAGTGCTGTTGTCGTTCAGCAGGCCCTGAGGCGATGCCTCTGAACCCCTTGATCGGCAGCTGGCGCGGACGCGTGGCGTGGATCGTCGGCGCGTCGTCGGGTATCGGGCGCGCGACGGCGCACCGTCTGCACGAGTTGGGGGCCGTCGTCGTGGTGTCGGCGCGCAATGGCACGTCGCTGGGCGGCTTCGTGGCCGCCCATCCAGGCAGCCACGCCCTCCCGCTGGACGTGGGTGACCGCGCAGCGCTCGCAGCCGCTTGCGCGCAGGTCTTCGCGCTTGCACGGTAAGCTCGATCTGGCGATGTACTGCGCCGGGCACTATCGCGCAATGTGCGCTGCCGAGTTCGACGTCGACGAAGCGTTGCTGCACATGCAAATCAATTACGCCGGCGCGCTGCACCTGCTCGATGCCGTCTTGCCCAGATTGACCGCGCAAGGGCACGGCCATCTGAGCCTGACGGCGAGCGTCGCCGGCTATCGGGGCTTGCCAAGGGCGATGGCCTATGGCCCCTCGAAGGCGGCGCTGCAATACCTTGCCGAGTCTCTCTACCTCGATCTGCACCGCGCCGGCATCGGCGTATCGGTGATCAACCCCGGCTTCGTGGCAACACCGCTGACCGCGGGCAACCGCTTCGAGATGCCGGCATTGCTGACGCCCGAACAGGCCGCCGACCACATCGTGCGCGGCTGGGCGAAGGGTCGCTTCGAGATCCACTTTCCGAAGCGCTTCACGCTGTGGCTCAAATTGCTGCGACTGTTGCCGCATGGCCTGTACTTCGCGGCGGTGCAGCGCGCCACCGGCACATGAACATGCAAGACTCCACGACGAGATCGGCGATCACGACGGACAGGCGCGTGGGCCAGGTGATCGCGTTCTTCGAGACGTTGTCGCCCGACGCGCTGCAGCGTCTCGATGAGATCTTGCAAGCCGGAAACTCCTCTTTCGGGTCTTTGGCTCCGGCCGGGACCCCTAGGCCGTGGTGACCATTTAACTATTTGAGCCAGATGGCGATGGCGGCGAGTTTGACGAAGCCCATGAAGTTGGCGAGCAGCTTGTCGTATCGCGTCGCGACGCGCCGGAACTGTTTGAGCTTGTTGAAGAAGCGCTCGATGATGTTGCGCTCCTTGTAGAGGTCGGCGTCGTAGGGGCGCTTGAAGGTGCGGTTGCGTTTCGGCGGAATGACGACCTCGCTGCCGGTTTCTGCGATCCTGTCGCACAGATGATCGGCGTCGTAGCCCTTGTCGGCGATCGTGACGTCTGCGGCGAAGCCGTCGACCAGTTCGTGGGCGAAGGCGATGTCGTTGCGCTGTCCTGGCGAACCGATCAGGCGCACCGGATTGCCGAGCGCGTCGCCGGCGGCGTGGATTTTCGTGCTCAAGCCTCCGCGAGACCGGCCAAGGCCCTGGGCATCCGCCCCCCTTTTTGCCGGCTTGCGCCGGCTGCGTGCTGATGCGCCCGCACGATGGTCGAGTTGATCATCAGCCATTCCAGATCGGCTTCGCGCGCCAGCGCCGCGAGGATGTCGTCCAGAACGCCCATCTCGATCCATCGATAGTAGCGCCGCTTGACGGTTTCGTAGTCGCCGAACTGCTCCGGCAGGTCGCGCCAGCGAGCGCCCGAACGCGCCATCCACAAGAGCGCGTTCAAGAACCGACGATTGTCGGTGCGCGGCCCCCGCTTGCCTTTCCGGCCCCCGGGCACAAACTCCTTCAGCCGCTCCCACTGGTCATCCCGAAGCGCATCGCAGTCCACCGCTGACCTCCAAAAATCAGCGTTGAATTTGATTTGCGCGCTTCTGGGAATCCCCCGTTCCTTAAATCGTCACTACGACCTAGCAAACTGTCAGCCTTTTTAAGTATTTCAGCGGGTTACGCGGCAGTTCGTGATGGACCCGGCAGGTCTGGTCCGCGGATGACGACTGGGGAAGACGATTCCCCTGATCGAGACCAGCTCTAGTCATGTCGGGAGATAGGCGCCAGTCATGTAGGAGACATCTCGAGCCACTTCGCGGGAGTTTAGAAATTCTTGACGATCAGGCGCTCGCGTCAGGCCCACGCGCTCAGAGCTCTTCGCTCGCGCTGTCTTGCCTGTTACGGGGCTTAACAGGGAGATTGGTCTCCCTGTTCCGTGTTCACCTTCCACATGAGCAACTACGTTCAAGTCTATGAATGGACAATTGATTTCGGCAATCGCCCAGGGAGCCGGTGCCCGAGCGATTCTCCCTGTTAGCAGGGAGTAACAGGGAGAATTGGCTCTGCCCGCCAACCCGCAAGGTCCGCGGGGCGGGCAGGGCCCGGCAAGATTTTCTGTTCCTTCGGCCCTTCGCGCCCAGCCGTGAGGGGGCGCTCCAACCCTCGCGCTGGACGTCCAGGCCAATCGTTCGGCGCCATTCCCGTCGACTGGCGACATGATAGAAGCGCATGCAGATATTTCTTTCACTGGAGTTGGGTTTGCCTCCCGTCGGCGAGCATGAGCGAC
>CAVZYL010000012.1:0-243657 GCA_963779435.1 uncultured beta proteobacterium
CCTCGCGGCGGCCAGCAGCAAGAAATGCACGCTCGCCTATTGGCATCACCCACGCTTCTCGTCATCGAGTACCCATGGTGACGACCCGCGCTCGTCAGACATCTGGCGCGTGCTGCTCGAATTCGGCGCAGACGTGGTGCTGGTGGGGCATGACCACACCTACGAGCGCTTCGCGCCGCAAGATGCGGACGCCAACGCCGATCCGAGAGGAATTCGACAGTTCGTCATCGGCACCGGCGGCGCGGCGCTGTACCAATTTGGCGCCCCCAGGCCCAACAGCGAAGTCCGGGGCGCCGGCTCGTTCGGCGTGGCCAAGTTCGTGCTCGACGAAGGCAGGTACAGCTGGGAGTTCCTGCCCGCGGCCGGCAGCACGTTCACGGACCGCGGTGAAGCGGTCTGCGTGCAGTAGTTTGACGGGCGCAGCCGGTATGGGCCGGCGGTAATGGC
Source organism: uncultured beta proteobacterium (assembly GCA_963779435.1). GTDB lineage: Bacteria > Pseudomonadota > Gammaproteobacteria > Burkholderiales > Burkholderiaceae_C > CADEEN01. The sequence goes on from CAVZYL010000012.1 coordinate 448, forward strand.
GGCGTTGCGGCTCGAGTACCGCTACATCGGGCGCGCGTCGGCGCTACCGCGAAGAGCGCCTTCAGCGTGCCCACAGCGCGCCCAGCGGCACGGCCCAAAGCCGTTCCTCAAATGGTATGAACTGCTCGCCGGTGTAGAGAACCACGCCTTTGACAAAACCCTTCCCGCCCGCGCCGGCGAGTTCTCGCAATCCGTTGAAGTCGCTCTGGGTCAGGCTGGCGCTGGCCTTCACTTCGATGCCGACGATCCGGCTGCCGGGTGCCTCGAGCACCAAGTCGACCTCCCGCCCCGCGGACGTGCGGAAGTGCCAGGCCGTGGCCGCGGTTTCCGCACAGCGCAGGTGGCGTCGGAGTTCTTGCACGGCAAAGGTCTCGAGCAAGGGGCCAAGCTGCGGCGATACGGCCAGCGCAGCAGGATCTGCATGCCCCTGCAAATGCGCGGCGAGCCCGGCGTCGATCAAGTGCAGCTTGGGGGCCTTCACCAGCCGCTTGCCGAGATTGGCTGACCACGCTGGCAGCGGCTGCACGATGAACAGCGCTTCGAGCAGCGCGAGGTAGCGTCGAAGCGTGGAATGCGCAATGCCCGTGGCGCGCGACACCTCGGACATGTTCAGCAGCGAGCTGGTGCGCGCGGCCAGCAGCGACAGAAGGCGAGGCATGTCATGCAAGCCTTCGATGTTGGCGTAGTCGCGCACGTCTCGCTGCAGCAAACTGGCCAGGTAGCCGCGGAACCAGGCCTCTCGCCGTTGGGGTTCGCTTCGCCCCAGCGCTTCCGGGAACCCGCCCGCGACAAGCCGGCGCACGACATCGGCGCGATCGGTTCGTACCGCGCGCCGCACCCAGGGAGCGACATCGAACAAGGCGTCGACGAGGTTGTGCGGCGAACCGGCGATCTCGGCCTGTGACAAGGGCTCGAGCGTCAGCACCTCCATGCGCCCGGCCAGCGATTCGGCCGCCGTCGGCAGCATGAACACGTTGGCCGAGCCTGTGAGCAGGAAGCGGCCTGGCACGGGATTTCGATCGACCTCCCGCTTGAGCGCGGGGAACAGCGCGGGCGCGGATTGCACCTCGTCGATCACCGTCAATCCGGCGGCGCCATCGATGAGCGCTGACGGATCGGTACGGGCCAGTTCGGCAATCACGGGGTCGTCAAGCGAGAGGTACTGGCCGCCGCGCTGCTGCGCCACTTGTTGTGCCAGCGTGCTCTTGCCGACCTGTCGGGCACCGTTCAGCAGCACCACCCGCGTGTCGGCGAGCGCCGCAGTCAACTTCTGTTGGATATTTCGCGGGTACATGGCTGCATTTTCGCCAATCGATGGCGAAAGTGCAAACGCCAGCCGCTGCAGGGTGGCCGCTTCGCGGTGGGGCAGCATCTTCGTACAGGTTCAAGTTCTGCCCTTGAACCTGGACTCAGCCGGCTCAACCGGGTGGCGCCGCGCGGTACTCCGGCACCAACCCGGCCAGCGCCCGCTGCGCCGTGATGGCGTCGGGCCGCACCCCCTCTGCGGCGCGGGCCACGGCCAGCAGCGCCTCGAGCGGCACATCGCGCGATTCGAGGCGGGCCACGCGCAGGGCCGGCACCGCGGTCGGCAGGGTGGTATCGGCATCGGCGAGCAACTCCTCGAACAGCTTCTCGCCCGGCCGCAGGCCGGTGAACTCGATCGCGATCTCGTCGTCGGTGTGGCCCGGCCAGGCGGATCAGGTGGCGCGCCAGGTCGACGATCTTCACCGGCTCGCCCATGTCGAGCACGAACACCTCGCCGCTCTGGCCGATGGCCGCGGCCTGCAGCACCAGGCGCGCCGCCTCGGGGATGGTCATGAAGTAGCGAATGATCTCGGGGTGCGTCACCGTCACCGGGCCGCCGCTCGCGATCTGCTCCTTGAACTTCGGGATCACGCTGCCGCTGCGAGCCGAGCACGTTGCCGAAGCGCACGGCCATGAAGCGTCGTGGCCGCGTGCTCGGCGGCGAGCGCGGAGACGACCATCTCGGCCACGCGCTTGGTGGCGCCCATCACGTTGGTCGGGTTGACGGCCTTGTCGGTGCTGATCAGCACGAAGCGCTCGCACCCGGCCTCGGCGGCGGCCAGCGCGGCGTGGTAGGTGCCCAGCGTGTTGTTGCGCAGCGCAGGCCCAGGCGTTCTCGTCCTCCATCAGCGGCACATGCTTGTACGCCGCGGCGTGGAACACCACCTGCGGCCGCCACCTGGCGAAGGTGGCGCGCAGGTGCTCCAGGTCCTTCACGTCGCCGATCAAGCGCACCAGCGGCAATTGCGGGAAGTGCTCGGCCAGATCCTGCTCGACGCTGTAGAGGTTGAACTCGCTCTGCTCGTAGAGCACCAGCCGCGCCGGGCCGATAGCGCGCCACCTGGCGGCACAGCTCGCTGCCGATGCTGCCGCCGGCGCCGGTGATCAGCACCGTCTTGCCGCGCAGGCAGGCGTCGATGCCGGCCTCGTCGAGCTGCACCGGCTCGCGGCCGAGCAGGTCTTCGGGTTCGATGTCGCGCACGCGGTCGACGCTGCGTGCCGTCCTGCAGCTCGTCCGACGAGGGCACCGTGAGCACCGGCAGGCCCGTCAATGCGGCCAGTCTCGAACAGCTGCTGCGCCGCGGGCCGCGCACCGAAGGCAATGGCCATGATCACGTGCGTGGCCGCGCCGCGCACGGCCTTGTCCTGCATCGCGGCCAGCGGGCCCAGCACCGGCACGCCGGCGATGCGTGCGCCCTGCTTGGCGGGGTCGTCGTCGAGCAGGCCGAGCACGATCCAGCCCTGATCGGTGGATGCCGGACAACAGCAGCTGGGCGGCGTCGCCGGCGCCCAGCACCAGCGCGCGACGGATCTCGGTGTCGCTACCGGTGATCTGCCGCGCGCGCATGCTCGTAGACCATGCGGTAGGCGATGCGCACCACGCACACGCCCATCAGCGTGACGAAGGGGTGCAGCGCGAGCACGCGCGCGCGGCACCTTGGTCAGGCCCAGCGCCATCACGATGGCGGCGCTGGCCAGTCCGGCGGCGGCGCAGGCCAGGCTCAGGCGCTTGATGTCGCCGAAGCCCGAGAAGCGCCACATGCTCTGCGGCACGCGCAGCGCGGCAAAGGCCACCAGGTAGACCACGATCACGCCGAGCATGACCCAGGTGTCATAGGCCGGCCGCGCCGAGAGCCAGCGCTCGAAGCCGAGGCGGAACAGGTAGGTGACGTTCCAGCAGGCGGCGATGACCAGGCCGTCGATCAGCAGCGAGATCGGCTCGCGGTGCGGGCGCAGCAGGGCCAGAAAGCGGTCGAGCCGGTGCCAGACCGTGGTCATGGGAGGTTCATCGGACGACCGCTTCACGCCGTGCGATCAGCGCTTCAAGCAAGAAGCTTCGCAAGCAGCACATGCGGCCGATCGGCGAATGGGTTGACGACGGTGACGCCGCTCCAGCTAAAGCCTTCCTGCAAGTCCTCGCTGAGCAGTACACGGCAACGGTGCTCGGCAGCGACGCAGATGATCAGGCTGTCCCAGATCGCAAGCTGATGCGCATGGGCCAGATCGAGCGCAGATCGCAATGCCGCCCAGCTTGATTCACGCACTTGAAAGGTGTCCGTCCAACGCAGTAGTGCGTCCTTGGCGACGTCGGCACTGACTCGGTACTTTCCCACCAAGACGCGGTACAACTCACCCAGGACCTGCACCGGCAACACGGTCTGGTCCTCGCTCAGGCGAACCAGCAACTCACGCGCCAGGCGTTTGCGACGCTCGTCGCCGGCACCCTCGGCATAGGCCAGCACGTTGGTGTCGATGGCCGCGAACATGCCACTACTTGTCGTACAGCTCGTCGCGCGTCCAATTGCGCGCGCCCTGGATCGGCATCGAGTCGAGGTGCTCGAGCAGGCGGCGCTTGGCGGCACTCATTGCCGTGCGCGAGCGTTGCCGCACAGGCTCGATCGTGGCCACGGGTTTGCCGCGCGAGGTGACGACAACGCGATGACCCTCGGCCACGTCGCGCAGAACGGCGGAGAACTGGCGGTTCGCCTCGGATGCGGTGACGGTCTTCATGTTCGAAGTGCAAATGTAGTGATGTACGTAATTATAGGCTCAGGCGCGCCCACAACACGCGCAGCGTACGGCCGATCACGCGCAGGTCGGTGGCCAGATTGGCCTGCTCGGCATAGTGCCGCCGCGGCGCGCAGCTTTTGCGGCAGCAGCACCTCGACGTACTCGTCGCTCGGGGTCGGCGGCGCGTGCCAGCAGCTCGGCCTCGTCGCCGAACGCCAGCGACGCCGGGTCGGTGATGCCGGGCCGCACCGCGAGCACGCGCTCGCGCAGCTCGGCCGGGTAATGCGCCACGTAGCGCGGCACTTCGGGCCGCGGCCCGACCAGGCTCATGTGGCCGCGCAGCACGTCGAGCAGCTGCGGCAGCTCGTCGATGCTTGCTGCGGCGCAGGAAGTCGCCGGCGCGGGTGATGCGCGCGATCGGCGCCCACCGTGAGCTGCGGGCCGCGCTGCGGCGCGCCCTCCACCATGGTGCGGAACTTGTGGATGCGAGAACAGCCGGCCGTGGCGGCCGACGCGCTCCTGCCGGAACAACACCGGCCCCGGCGAGTCGAGCTTGATCCACAGCGCGACGCCGACGAGCAGCGGCGCACAGCAGCAGCCAGCGCCGGCGCGCCGCGACGAGCGAGGTCGAACAGGCGCTTGGCCATCGCGCCGGTCAGGCGCGCAGCGCGCTGCGCGCACGCACGCGGCCACGCGCTCGACGTCGGCGTCGGTCATGCGCGTGTAGAGCGGCAGGCTCGAGCATGCGCTCGTAGGCGTGCTGGCTGTGCGGGAACATCGCCGCGTCAGCCCGTAGCGGTCGCGCCAGTACGGCTGCAGGTGCAGCGGGATGTAGTGCACGCTGCAGCCGATGCCGGCGGCGAACAGGCGCTCGATCGAAGCGGTCGCGGTCGACGCGGCGCGCCGTCGCCCAGGCGCAGCACGTACAGGTGCCAGGCATGGATGTCGCCCGCCAGCGGCCACGGCGGCGTGACCAGCGGCAGGCCGGCCAGCGCCGCGTCGTACAAGCGCGGCGAGCTCGGCGCGGCGCTGCTGGAATGCGCGCGCCTCTTCAGCTGCTGCAGGCCGAGCGCCGCGGCGATGTCGGTCAGGTTGTACTTGAAGCCCGGGCGCCACGATCTCGTAGTACCAGCTCGGCACCGTGGCGGTGAAGCGGTCGAACGCGTCGCGGCTCATGCCGTGCAGGCGCATCACGCGTGCCGCGCGCGGCCAGCTCGGCGTCGCGCGTGACCAGCATGCCGCCTTCGCCGGTGGTGATGGTCTTGTTGGCGTAGAAGCTGAAGACGGTGGCGTCGCTGGCCAGCGTGCCGACCAGCTGGCCGCCGCATCGTGGTCGGCAGCGCGTGCGCGGCGTCTTCGACCACCTTCAGGCCGTGGCGCCGCGCGATGTCCAGGATGCGCCGGCATGTCGGCCGCCAGGCCGGCGTAGTGCACCGGCATGATGGCCTTGGTGCGCGGCGTGATCGCCGCCTCGATGGCAAGCGCGGGTCGATGTTCAGCGTGGCCGGGTCGATGTCGACCAGCATCACGTCGGCGCCGAGGTAGCGCACCACCTCGGCCGTGGCGGTGAAGGTGTGCGTGGTGGTGATGACCTCGTCGCCGGGGCCGATGCCGAGCGCCTCGAGCGCGAGGTGCAGCCCGGCGGTGGCCGAGTTGACGGCCATGCAGTGCAGCGCCGGCATCGCCGAGAAAGGCGGCGAAGTCGTCCTCGAAGCGCTTGGCCTTCGGCCCGGTGGTGATCCAGCCCGAGCGCAGCGTGTCGACGACCTCGGCGATCTCTTCCTCGCCGATGTCGGGCAGCGCGAAGGGCAGGAACGGTGGCGACGGTTGTGAACTCATGCTTGGGCTTCTCGATCCAGGCCAGCACGTGCGTGCGCAGCAGCGGCAGCGCATTGAGCAGAGGGTAGAGCGCGCGGATGCATCCGGCACACGGCGCGCGCCAGCGGCGGCGCCAGCGTGACGCGCCGCGCCGCGATGCGCGCCTGCGGGAACAGCGCGCGCACTCGGCCAGCGGCACGCCGCGCACGTCGGGGTTGCGCGGGTTGTCGACGGTGAAGTCGTACCACAGCACCCCGCCGCCGGGTGCCACCCAGCGCCACATCGCGCCGGCCAGCGCCGCTGCGCGTGGCGTCGTCGAGCAGCGAGGAGAACACGGTGGACTGCAGCACGAGGTGCTGGCTGCCGGGCTCGATAGGCGCAGCGATCGCGTCGCCCTCGATCAGGCGCAGCGCGGCCGGCAGCACGTGGCGCGCCTGCGCGAAGCGTTCGGGCAGCAGCTCGATGCCGGTCAGGTGCTCGGCGCGAAGCCCAGGCGCAGCAACTCGAGCAGGTTGCCGCCGGCGCCGCAGCCGACCTCGAGCACGCGCTGTCGGCGAACGATGTCCAGCCGGCGCGCACGAACAGCGCCAGCATCGCGCGCTGGCGCTCCTGCACCGATTGCCAGACATCGGGCTGCAGGAAGCTGTAGCGGTCGGGCGCCGCGCGGCGCGCGTAGCGCGCGGCCATCGCGGCGACGGTCGTCTGTGCGATGCGCTCATGATCGGCGCGCGGCTGACCACCGCATCGAGAAAGCGCCGCGCCAGCACCGGGTAGGTGTGGTGCGCCAGCACGAAGGCGCGGCCGCGCTCGCCCATGGCGCGCGCGCTCGGCGGCCGGCAATGCGGCCAGCTGCGCCAGCCCGGCGGCCACCGCCGCGGCATCCTCGGGCGCCACCGTCAGGCCGCAGCCGGCCTCGGCCACCGGGTCGTTGCCGGCCTCGACCGAGTGCAGCACCGGCGCAGCCGGCCATCATGTAGTCCATCAGCTTGTTCGGCGCGATGCCGAAGCGGTAGATCGGCACGCGCTGCCAGCCGATGTAGGCGATGTCGATCTGCGCCAGCAGCGCCGGGATCTGCGCCTTGGGCATCGGCGCCAGCAGCGCCACGTTGTGCAGGCCCTCGGCGGCAACGCGCTGCGCCAGACGCGGCTTCTCGTGGCCGTCGCCGACGAGCACGAAGTGCGAGCGGCTCGTCGCGCAGCAGCGCGGCGGCGTCGAGCAGCACGTCGAGCGCGTTGGGCAGGCCCATGCGAGCCGGCGTAGCCGACCAGCACGCGGCCGGCCGCGCGCTGCGGCATCGAGCGCCTGCGCAGCGTCGGCGCGCAGCGGCTGCGGCGCGGCCTGCCACTCGTCGGGCGCGATGCCGTTCGGCACGATGTGCAGCTTGCGCAGGTCCAGGCCGTGCGCGCGCATGTGCGCGTGCACCTTGGGCAGCATCGAGACCACCACGTCGGCGTCGCGGTAGGCATCGTTCTCGGCCTTCTGGCACAGCAGCGATGAACGGGTGCCGCGGCGACATGCCCGACGAGCTCGATCGGCGACAGCGGCCACAGGTCGTGCACCTCGTAGCACCAGCTTCGCGCCGGCCAGGCGCGCGATGCGGCGCGCGACCCAGATGTCCATCGGGTAGGTGCTCGAGGCGATCACCACGTCGGGCCGGAACTGGCGCACGAGTCGCGGCGCCACGGCCCAGACCTGGCGCAGGAAGGCCCAGATGTTGCGCACGCGGCCCACGCCGTTGCCGCGGTAGGCCGGCGTCGGCAGCCAGCGGTAGGCGATGCCGTCGATGATCTCGTCGTGCGGCGCCTGCGCCGCCGGCTGGCGCGCTGCGCACATGCGAGAAGCGACGGCCGCGACGATCTGCACCCGGTGCCCGGCGCGCACCCACTCGCGCGCCAGGTAGTACGGGCGGTACTCCATGCCGTAGCGCCGGGCGAGCCGGCGTAGTGGTTGATGTAGAGGATGTTCACGCTGCGACGTGGGCACACCGATACGGCACCAAGGTTTCATCGCGTGCCGCGGCGACTCGTGTCGGGCTCGAGACCGTACCGGCGTTGGCGAACAGAGGGCGAACGCCCGGCGAGCTCACGGCCTTCATGGGCCGATTCTCCCAGGGCCGCCACCCGCAGCCGGCAGCACTCACGGCCCAGTGCCCTTGGCGTGCTCTACGACACTGGGCGTCGCTGCCCGCTGCCTGCGCAGCAAACCGGTCGCCGCGAGCATCGCCAGGAGCGCGCCGACGAGCATTGACCTCATGACCAATGTTGCCGCATAGGGCCAGCCAAGCTGGTCGATCGCGAGCGCCGAACAAACCAGGCCGATATAGACAGCAACGACCAGACCAAGCTTGGCGCCACTGCAATGGCAGTGGGTAGACACGCTGGCTGGCCGCAACCCAACAGGCAAGGAACAGCGCCGCTGCGGCGCAACTGGCCACGGCCGCACCGGTCGCGCCCCAGGACGGAATCAGAAGCAGGTTGAGGCCGACGGCGAGAACGGCGCTGAAACCGGTGAGCAGGAGTTGCCACGTCGTCTTGCGCGCGATGGCGATACCGGGGGCGAAGATGTACATCTGGCTGAGCAGCGCCGCGGGCACGAGCCACGGCAACAGCGACGCCGCAGCGCCGAACCCTGGTGCGGCAAGCCAGCCGATCAGGTCACGCGCAAACACGCTCAGCGCCAGGCAGGTCAACAGCGCAATGCGCAACGAAGCGTTCGAAGATGCGCGCAAGCTGCGCCGGAACGCCCGGCTCGTGATGGTGCCGGTAGACGAGCGGCGTCAATGCACCCTGCAAACCGACAATCAGCAACGTGGCGATGCCGGCGACCCGTTGCCCGACACCAAGAATGCCGACCTCGGACAAGGTGGCGAACGCCGACAGGATCAACCGATTGACGTAGAAGCTGGCAAATATCGCGACGCCGCTCGGAACCAGCGGCAGCGAAAAGTGCAGCATGCGCAGCAGGTGGCGGCTGTCCAGTGTGAAGCCGACTTGCCCGCGCAACAGCATCAGGCCGACGATGCAACTCAGCGCCGCGGCCAGCGCCTGGCCCCACAGCACGCCCTGCAATCCGTACGCATGACCCAGCGCCGCACCGAGCGCCAGCGTCAGCACACCGTACAGCACACTGACGGCGGCATAGCTGCGCACCCGCAGATCCCAGCGGAACTGATTCTGCAATTGCAGAAACACGGCGTTGACGGCGATGAAGACCAGGCCGGCGCGCACCTCGGCCGTGAACGCCGGTGAGCCCAGCAGGGCCTGAGTCAGCGGTGCAGACGCCGCCAGCGCGAGGGCAAGGAATGCAGCGTGTGCCAGCAGGGTGAAGCTCAGGGCCGTGCTTGCCAGCGCACGACGCTGCGCCGCGTCGGGCTGCTCGGCCCACTCGCGTGCCATGCCCTGCCCGACTTCGAGCGCAACCACCAGCGTCACCAGCAGCCCGGCCGTCAATATGAGTTCGAGCGCACCGTACTGGGCCGGATCGAGCACCCGCGTGTAGATCGGGACCAGCAGAAAGCTCACGCCGCGCGAAACCATCGCCGCCACGGCGTACACCGCGCCATCGCGCAGCAAGCGTTCGATCACGACACGACCCGATCGACGTGGGTGACTGCCGCGGCTGGCGCGCCAGCCCAAGCGACGAACGCGCGCTCGAGCGCCGGCTTGTCGGCGAGGCAAAGAGCCGCAGGACCCGCGTGCTCGATCAATCGACGCACGCGGTCGCGAGCCGCGTCCTCATTTAGCCCGCAGCCTTCGAGATAGTCGACGTCATGCGGATCGAACCACCAGGACGGCGGTATGTCGCCCTGCAGGATGCGGATCACTCGGCGCGCAACCTGCTCGCACTGCCAATGCATGTCGACGAACTGCCAGGCAGCCGAACCGAGCGCCTCGCGCGCGGCGGCGTCGCAAACCAAGGCCTCCAACGCAGATTCGAAATCGAGCGGATGGACGAAGCGTGTTGGCGGGATCGGCTGGCCAGCCAGGGCTTGCGCGACTCGTGGTGCAAAGTAACCGGCAACCAATGTCGGCTTGCCAAGCAAGGCGGCCTCGAAAGCGAGCCCGGCCATTGGCGTATCGGAGTACAGCTGGTCAAGCACCAAGTCGCACCGCCCGATCGCATCGAGTACCTCGTCGTTGCGCATGCCCTGCATCAGCACGAGATCGATCGGGTGGCCACGTCGCTGCAGACGCTCCACCGCCGCCCGAATCAGCTGCGTGCCCTTGACGACAGGGACCGAGGGGCTGTGCAACAGTGTCACGCGCCGCGCACCAGCGCCGTCGCCACGAGGCGCCGGCGCAATGCGCCGCAGCGCCGGCGCAAGACTGCGCGGGATGCCAAGCGCGAACCAGTTGACGACTGCCTTTTCGTGGAAGTGGGCCGTACCGGGCGCGTTCACGCATGCACTGGCCCAGCGTTCCGTGCGCGCGACCTTTCGCTTCAAGCGACGCGTCTGACGCGTCAGCGCAGCGACAGACTTCATTGGCAAGGCACCGTTGATGTAAGGCGGACGCGAATCCGATCCGACGTAGATCACCACGGCATGCTTGCGCAGCGCCCGAATCAGCATCAGGTCAACCACGGTTCCGGTCAGCGACTTGCCGGCGATGAAGACGAAGTCGCTGTAGCGCAGCAATGCCCACACGAGCACCACCCAGCCCAACGCGAGGTGCAGGATCACCAGCGGAATCTTCAGCCACCAGTGGCGCATCGGCAATCGCCGGCACCAGGTTCCGGTGAATCGCCAAGCCATGACGACGACCGAATCCACATTGGTACCGCCATAGGCGAAGGGATGCTCGGATCCGAGCACCAGATCCGCGCCGACGCCAAGGGCGCGCAGCCCCTGCGACAAGCCCTGGGCGACACCGGCGATCTCCACGGGGCCAATCAGGACGCGCATGCTCGATCCGCCAGGCGAGCGCGGCCGGCGCCCGTCAAATGTGAATGAAGCGGCCGGAGTAGCACGCTGGCTCGGAGTGAAAGAACGTGTCGGTCATCGCGTTGGCGCCGACCAGATCGCGAACCTCCGCCTCGCTGAAGCGCCTTGCGTTGCTGGGGCTGTACCAGTCGAAGTTCGTCACGATCGAGGTTTCGCGGCCCAGGTCCTCGTTCCAGAAGCACTTCATGAAGTTCCAATAAATGAAACGCTGCAGGTCGTAGCGCCCCGCCTTGATGCCGAGCAGCGGGATGGCTGGCGCATCGAAGCTGACGTTCAAGGCACTCAGGCGCTGCCCGAGCTCGGTCAGCTGTTCCGACATCTGCCACAGCGCCTCGGTCGGGATGGTCTTGCACTGCGTGCGGAAATAGTCGTCCAGCAGTTCGCGCGGCAACGCCTTCTTGGCGTAGAAGTAGCAAGCGACCTGCGCGTCGGCGCGGCGTGTGATGCGCGCCAGCTCGCCAAACGTCCGCTCGGGGCTCTCGGTGTGCATGATCACCTGGTCGCAACTGGCGTAATCGACACTCCCATCGCGCAGGCCGGTGCGCGCAATGTCGCCGCGCACGAAGAACAGGTTGGTCAGCGCGTCGTAGTTCTGCGCCGCCTGCCGCGCGGCGTCCGAATAATCCATGCCAATCACGAGGGCGTGCGGCGCCAGGCGCGCAAACCACGCCGCCTTGTAGCCCAGGCCGCAGCCGGCATCGAGGACGACGTTGCAGCGCGCCAGGTACTCGCGCAACGCATCTTCGGACGCAAAGCCATAGAGCTTCAGGTACCAATCGCGCTGGAACTCGTACAGGCGCTCCTTCTCGTCGCTCTTCTCGTACCGGCCCCACTTCTCGCTGAAGACATCATTCGTTTGTTGCTGGTTGACGTCGGCCGAGGCTTCGTCAGCGCTGACGAAGTTGCCCTTCACGGCGAGCTTCGCGCCAAACACGCGCGTGAGCTGGTCGGCGAACTCGGCGCGACTCATCTGTGCGTCGTCAATCGGACGGGCAGTACAGGCCGCGCTTGATCGGGCATCACAGACGGGTCAGGCGCAGTCGCCGGACGTCTCGAGGGTCGCGGGTCCGACGACACGGCATGGCGTCCCATAGGCCTTGCTGCCATCGGGGATGTCGCCGAGCACCAGGCTCTGGGCGCCGATGATGCAGCGGTTGCCGATGCGCACGCCCTTGGCGATCACGACATTGGGGCCGATGTAGCAGTTGTCGCCGATCGATGTCGCCGCATGCCGGTAATCCGAGGTTCGCCCGCTGAGCGCCCAGGCCACGGAGTCGTGGCTGTACACCTGCACGCCGGCGGAGATCGAGCAGTTCGAGCCGATCGCCAATCCGCCCGAACCGTCGAGGACGACGAAGGGGCCGATCCAGGTGTTTGCGCCAACCCGAACATCGCCGAGCACGAGCACGCTGTCGTAGATCGACGAGCCTTCGCCAAAGCCGAGCTCGCGCGCCTTCTCCCAACGGTCGACGACGTAGTCGGCCAGTGGCAGTGAGCGACGGTACTTGGCGTGGACTTCGCGCCGACGCGCAAGCCATAAGCCCTTCAGGTCCTGCAGCAGTTGCTCAAGCATAGGTGCCCGCGAGCCATTGCTCGACGCTCAGCAGCGACCAGATGAACAGTCGCCGATTCTGCTGGCCGGCAAGGTGCTCGTCGACGAGCCCACGCACGGTCGTCACGGTCGAGATAGTCGTAGATGCGCGGCGCGCCGTCGAGCAGCTGTTGCGCACGTAGTCGATGCTCTCGCCCTTGAACCAGCTCGCATCGGGCGCCGAGAAGCCCTGCTTGGCGCCGTCGGCGATCTCCTGCGGAACGTAGCGCGCCATCACCTCGCGCAGGATCAGCTTGCCGTCGCTGGTCTTCTGGAAGTACTTGCCGGTCTTGTCGCCGGGCTCGTTTTCGTTGATCCGCACGACCTCGTTCAGGTTGCCGAGCTTCAGGCGCGACCGGCAGCGCATCGCGAAGTCGACCAGGTCGTTGTCGAGGAACGGCACGCGCGTCTCGAGGCCGTGCGCCATGCTGAGCTTGTCCTCGACGACCAGCAGGCCGTGCAGGAAGGTCTTCGCCTCGAAGTAGAGCGAGTGGTTGATGTAGTCCTCGGGCGCGGTCGAGCTGCGTTGTGCGTGGTTGACGAAACACGTCGCGGAAGATGTCGCGCGTCCAGACGTGCTTCGACGTCGTCCCAGATCGGCGCGAACAGCTTGCGCATGCTGGCGATCGTCGGCACCAGCCGCTGCCAGAAGCCGTAGTACTTGTCGATGTAGTGCTCGAAGTCGTCGTTGACCACGGCGCGGTAGTAGCGCCACGGATAGCCGCCGAACAGCTCGTCGCCGCCGGCGCCCGAGAGCACGACCTTGACGAACTTGCTGGCGCAGCTGCGCGGCGTAGAAGTTCGGGATAGCTCTGGCCGACGCGCGGCTCCTCGAGGTGCCAGGCCAGGCGCGGCAGGCACGCGCTCCATGTCGCCGGCCTTGAGCACCATCTCGTAGTGCTCGGTCTTGAAGAGGTACGACATGGCCTCGGCCTTGACGCGCTCGTCGAAGCCGAGCTCGAGGCCCGAGGCCGAGCTGAGGTCGAAGCCGCAGGTGAAGGTCTTCAGGTACGGATAGCGAACGCGCGGCGACGGCGGTGATCGAGCCGGAGTCCATGCCGCCGCTCAGATAGCTGCCGACGTCGACGTCGCTCACCAGCTGCCGGTTCACGGCCTGCTGGAACAGGCGATCGAGCTCCTCGCGGTACTCGCGCGCGTCGACCGCGGCCATTCGGGCTCGCGGAAATGGAAGTCCCAGTAGCGCGTCAGCTCGAGCCGCGGCCGCGCGTGTCGAGGTCGAGCACCGCGTAGTGCCCGGCCGGCAGCATGCGCACGCCTTCGAACAGCGTGCGGTCGGTGAAGAAGTTCTGGAACGTGAAGTACTCGAGCAGCGCCTGGCTTGTCGAGCCGGCGTTCGATGCCCGGCACGGCGAGGATCGCCTTCTGCTCCGAGCCGAACAGCGAACAGCTGTGCCCTGCTGCGCGTAGTAGAGCGGCTTGATGCCGTAGCGGTCGCGCGCCAGCAGCAGTCGGCGCTCGCGTGCGGTCCCAGAGCGCGAGCGCGAACATGCCGTTGAAGCGCTCGCAGCGCCTCGGCGCCCCATGCGGCCAAGGCGTGGAGCACGACTTCGGTGTCGCTGCGCGAGCGGAACCAGTAGCCCGAGCGCCTCGAGCTCGGTGCGCAGCTCGCGGAAGTTGTAGATCTCGCCGTTGTAGCTGAGGACGTAGCGGCCGTCGGCGTCGACCATCGGCTGCTGCGCCGGCCGGCGACAGGTCGATGATCGCCAGCCGCCGGTGGCCGAGGCCGACGCCGCCGTCGATCCAGTGCCCTTCGCCGTCCGGGCCGCGATGCGCGATCGCGTCGGTCATGCGCTGCAGCACGACCGGCGACGCCGGCGCGCCGTCGAGGTTGATCAGGCCGGCGATGCCGCACATCAGGCGATCTTCCCTGAGCGCCTCGACGACGTAGCGGTAGTCGTCCGTCGCTCATGCGGTTGTGCAGCGGAATCGCCATCGTGTGCGCGTCGCAGTCGCGCGCAGCCGGGAAGTCATCTGGCCTTGCAGCCCGAGTCGATCGCGGTAGTAGCCGAGCATGTGCACCGCATGCGTGCCCGGCCGCGTGCTGATGCCCTTGCGCTGCAGACTGCTCCATGATCTCGTTGCGCGGCATGCGGCGCCTGGCGGGGTCGACGTAGGTGACAAAGGCCTGCCAGGCATGCTTGCCATCGCCGGACGCTGCGGCATGCGCAGCCACGGAATCGACCGCGAGCTCGCGCATGTACCACGCCGCCCACGCGTCGCGTTCGTCGATGAACCGGTCGAGCTTGGCGAGCTGCACGACGCCCGACGGCGCCCTGCAGGTCGGTCATGCGGTAGTTGAAGCCGAGCAGGTTGAACTCCGGCAGCAGGTACGGCCGCGGCCCGTCGTGGCGCTGCTCCTCGGAGATCGACGCGCCGTGGTTGCGCAGCATGTTCGCCACCTCGGCCAAGCGCGTCGTCGTTGGTCGTGACCATGCCGCCTTCGCCGGTGGTGATCGACTTGCGCGGATGGAACGAAAACGCCGCCGCCAGACCCAGACCGCCGGCGTGCACGCCCTTGTAGGTGGCACCCGCCGCACACGCGGCGTCCTCGATGATCGGACATGCCGGCCGGCAGCACGGCCCGCAGCGCGTCGATGTCGGCGCACAGCCCGAACAGATGCACCGCGATCACGGCCTTGGTACGCGCGGCTCATTTGCGCGACCACGTCCGCCGGATCGATGTTGTAGCGTGTCGCGGTCGACGTCGACGAACACCGGCGTCGCGCCGCAATAGAGCACGACGTTGGCGGTCGCGACCCAGGTGAACGCGGGCACGATCACCTCGTCGCCCGGCCCGATGCCCATCGCGGCCAGGATCAGGTGCAGCGCCGGTCGTGCAACTCGTCGTCGCGAGCGCGTGCTTGACGCGGTGCCGCTCGCGCGAACGCCTTCTCGAACGCCGCAACCTTGGGGCCCTGCGTCAGCCAGCCGGTCGTGCAGCGGCTCGCGAGTCGCCTGCCACTCGTCGTCACCGGTGACGGGCAGGGAGATCTGGATTTGGCGGCTCATGGCGCTATCTGGGCACCTCAGCCAGGCAAGCCAACGGCGCACGGCGACGGGCCTGCGACTTCGGCCCGGTGACTGTTGCGCCACTCGATCAGCCGGCGCAGGCCCTCCTCCAGGTCGATCGACGCCGTGAAGCCGATCTCGGCTGCCGCGCGCTTCGGCCAGCCGATGCGGTTGCGCACCAGCGTGGCCTGGCTGCGCGGCGCGTAGGTGATCGGCTTGGTTGCAGCCGGTCAGCTCGAGCAGCATGCTCGGCCAGCTCCTTCAGCGACGTGCGCTTGCCGGTGCCGACGTTGTAGAAGCGGTCGCACGCTGGCGGCCTTCATCGCGCAGACGTTGGCGCGCGCCGCAGTCCTCGACGGCGACGAAGTCGAACGCCTCGCTGCCGTCACCGAGGATCGTCGGCCCCTCGCCCGCGGTCGATCGCGTCGAGCATCTTCATGATCACGGCGATGTAGGCACCGTGGTAGTCCTGCCGCGGGCCGTAGACGTTCATGTAGCGCAGGCCGACGTAGTTGAGGCCGTAGCGGTGGTGGAAGGCGCGCACCATCGCCTCGCCCGCGATCTTGGTCGCACCGTAGAAGTTCTGGTTGTTGAACGGGTGGTCCTCGTTCATCGGCTCCTCGACGGCGTCGCCGTAGACCGACGCCGAGGACGAATAGACGAGCCGCTTGACACCCTTCTCGACGCACGCCTCCATCACGTTGAAGGTGCCGCGCACGTTCACGTCGAACGCGCTGCGCGGGATACTCGTGGCACTGCAGCAGCCACAAGCGCGGCGAAATGGAACACGCCGTCGGCGCCTTCGAGCGCCGCGTCGAGGATGTCGGTCTGCATGATGTCGCCGCCGACATCGAAGATCTTGACGCGCGGATCGCGCAGCGCGCGCAGCAGGTTCTCTGCGCGACCGCGCACGAAGTTGTCGTAGATGACGATCTCGTTGACGTCTTCCTTCGAGCAGACGGTCGACGGTGTGCGAGCCGATCAGGCCGGCACCACCAATGACGACCAACTTCGTTCCGTTCAGTTCCATGGGAATGCACTTCCAATAAGTCGTCTGTTATCCATCGACGTGAGTGGGCGCCGCCGACGCCTGTACAAGCCAATGCAGCAAGGGCGGCGATGCCTCGGATCGCCAGGCAGCATTCATCCGCCCAGCGCCGAAGTGAGCAGGGCCTGCACAACGGCATCTTGGTCAACCCGCGCGAGGTCGGCACTCATCGGCAGGCTCAGCACGCGCCCGGCCGCGCTCACGCTGTGCGGGAACTCCTTCTGGCCGCCGCACTTGTCGCATAGGCCGGCTGCTGATGCAGCGGCCTGCGGGTAGTGCACGGCGGTCGGGATGCCCCGCGCGCTGCAGCGCGGCCTGCACGGCGCCGCGGTCGTCGACGAAGCACGGTGTACTGCGCCCACACGCAATCACGGTCCGGGCGCACGGTGAGCAGCTGCACGCCGGGCACCTTGGCCAGGCGCTGTCGGTAGCGCGCGCCGATCGCGCGGCGCTGCTCGAGCTCCCACTCGAAGCGCTCCAGCTTGGCCAGCACCACCGCGCATTGCAGCGTGTCCATGCGCCCGCCGACGCCGACCCGGGTGTGGTTGTAGCGGCCGCTCTGGCCGTGCACGCGGATCTCGCGGCATGGCCTGCGCCAGCGCGTCGTCGTTGGTGAAGATCGCGCCGCCGTCGCCGTAGCAGCCGAGCGGCTTGCTCGGGAAGAAGCTGGTGCAGCCGAGCGTGCTCAGGTTGCCGCTCTTGCGGCCCTTGTAGGTGGCGCCGAAGCTCTGCGCCGCGTCTTCGATCACCGGGAGGTGCCGTGGCGCGCGGCGATCGCGTTGATCTCGTCCATGTCGGCCACCTGGCCGTACAGGCTCACCGGCATGATGGCCCGCGTGCGCGGCGTGATCGCGGCCTCGATCAGGCTCGCGTCGATGTTGCAGGTGTCGGGCTCGATGTCGACGAACACCGGCTTGCCGCCGAGCAGCACGATCATCTCGGCGGTGGCGGCGAACGTGAACGGCGTGGTGATGACCTCGTCGCCGGGCTTCAGGCCCAGCGCCATCAGCGCGATCAGCAGCGCCTCGGTGCCGCTGGCGACCGTGATGCAGTGCTTCGCGCCGGTGAAGGCGGCGAGCTGCTGCTTCGAGCTCCTTGACCTCCGGGCCCATGATGTACTGGCCGTGGTCGAGCACGCGCTGGATGCGGGCGTTGACGCTCTCGCGCAGCGCCGCGTATTGCGCCTTCAGGTCGATGAATTCCATCGTGATCGGGGTCTCGGGTGCGTTCATGGCTGCAGGGCTGGCTGGGTTCGATGTGGCGCTGTCAGGGGCCTTCGAGCACGACGACGCTGCCGCGCAGGGTATAGCGATCGCCGGTTTGCGCGCATTGCGCCCGCCCCTCGCCGGCCAGTGGCAGCGCCAGGCGCTCGCCGTGGCGGCTCATCCAGCCCGCCTGGCGCGCCGGCACGCCGAGCATCAGGGCGAAGTCCGGCACGTCGCGGTTGACGACCGCGCCAGCGCCGACGAAGGCGTAGCGGCCGATCGTGGTGCCGCAGACGATGGTGCAGTTGGCTCCGAGCGTCGCGCCGCTGGCGCACCCGGGTCTTGCGGTATTCGTCCTTGCGGCTGACGGCCGAGCGCGGGTTGTAGACGTTGGTGAAGACCATGCTCGGGCCGCAGAATACGTCGTCTTCGAGCGTCACGGCGTCGTAGACCGAGACATTGTTCTGGATCTTGACGTTGTCGCCGATGACCACGTCGTTGCCCACGTACACGTTCTGTCCCAGCGAGCAGCCCGCGCCGATGCGCGCGCCGGCGCAGACGTGCGCGAAGTGCCAGACCCGCGTGCCGTCGCCGAGCTGCGCGCCGGCATCGACGATGGCCGAGGGATGAACGGCCGCGCTCATCAGAAGACCAGCGGCAGCCCGACGCGCACTCCGTCGCGCGCGCAGCGGTAGGCGGCGATCAGGACCTCGAGCGAGCGCAGGCCCTCGTAGCCGTCGACTTCGGCGTGCGCCTCGCCGCGCAGCGTGTCGATGACATTGTCGTAGTACAGCGGGTGGCCGTGGCCGTAGACCGAGGTCGCGTTGTAGCTGGCGCTCGTCACCGCCGCGTCTTCGGGCCGCGGTTCGTCGAATTCCCAGTGCTGGATCTCGTTGACCGCCACGCCGCCGACGCGCACCGTGCCGCGCTCGCCGAGGATCGTGATGCTGCCCTCGAAGTTCTTGCCCTGCGTGAGCATCGTGACGTTGATCGAGGCCAGGCCGCCCGAGCGCAGGCGCAGGCTCATGACGCCGGTGTCTTCGGCCTCGATGTCGCGCGCCAGGGTGGCGGTGTAGGCGTGCACGTTGTCGACCGGGCCGACCAGCCAGTCGACCATGTCGACGTAGTGGCTGGCCTGGTTCATGAAGGCGCCGCCGTCGAGATCCCAGCGGCCGCGCCAGGGTGCATCGTCGTAGTAGCTCTGCGGACGGGTCCAGAAGACGTTGACGTTGACCATGAAGATCCGGCCGAAGCGCCCGCCTTCGACCGCCCGCTTCAGCAACTGCATGGTTGCGTTCAGGCGGTTCTGCTTGACGACGAACAGCTTGACCCGCGCGTCGCGGCAGGCTCGCACCATGGCCATGCCTTCGTCCCAGTTGGTGGCCATCGGCTTTTCGCTCAGCACGTGGCGGCCGGCCTGCGCGACCTCGATCGCCTGCTGCGGGTGCAGGCCGCTCGGGGTGGACAGGGTGACGATGTCGGCATCGCTGTGCGCGAGCAGCTCGGTCAGCGAGGCAAAGCCGCGCGCACCACTGCGCGCGACCGCGGCAGCCAGGGCATCGGGGCGGTTGTCGCACACCGCCACCAACTCGGCGCGCTCGGCGTGCCGCGTCAGCGCGTCGAGGTGGTTGCTGCTGATGCGCCCGCAGCCCACCAGGGCGAAGCGCAACTTGCGGTCGGTGATCGGGAGGCGCGTGTCCGGCACGTGGGTGGCCGCGTCGGGCGGCGTGGCGAAGGAGCCGGGATTTTAAGGGGCGACCCCGGCGTGCGCCTAAAATTCCAGCAAATTCAACGAGTTGCCGATGACTACTGCCACCCCGCCCGAACCCCTCGACGAAAACAAGCTGATCGCCGAACGGCGTGAGAAGCTGGCCCAGATCCGCAAGCAGGGCGTGGCGTTCCCGAACGACTTCAAGCCGACACACCACGCCGCCGACCTGCAGCTGCGCCACGGCAGCACGGCCAACGAAGAGCTCGAGCCGCAAGCGATCCGCGTCGCGGTGGCCGGCCGGCTGATGTTGAAGCGCGTGATGGGCAAGGCCAGTTTCGGCACCCTGCAGGACGCCTCGGGGCGACTGCAGTTGTTCGTCACCAGGGACACGCTCGGCGAGACCGGCTACGAGGCCTTCAAGCACGGTGACCTGGGCGACATCCTGGGCGCCGAAGGCACGCTGTTTCGCACCCGCACCGGCGAGCTGTCGGTGCGGGTGGCGGCGCTGCGCCTGCTGACCAAGAGCCTGCGCCCGTTGCCCGACAAGTTCCACGGCATGACCGACCAGGAGCAGAAGTACCGTCAGCGCTACGTCGACCTGATGACCGACGACGCCGCGCGGGCACGCTTCGTGGCCCGCAGCAAGGCGGTTTCGTCGATCCGCAACTTCATGGTCGAGCACGGCTTCCTGGAGGTCGAGACGCCGATGCTGCATGCCATCCCCGGCGGCGCGAACGCAAAGCCGTTCGTCACTCACCACAATGCGCTGGATCAACAGATGTTCCTGCGCATTGCCCCAGAGTTGTACTTGAAGCGCCTGTTGGTCGGCGGTTTCGACCGGGTGTTCGAGATCAACCGCAACTTCCGCAACGAAGGCATCTCGGTTCGGCACAACCCCGAGTTCACGATGATGGAGTTCTACGCGGCCTACTGGAACCACCACGACTTGATGGACTTCACCGAGAACGTTCTGCGCCATGCCGCACGCGCGGCGGCCGGCAGCGCCACGCTCAGCTATGCCGGCAAGCCGGTCGAGCTGGACCGCCCGTTCGCGCGCCTGTCGGTGCGCGATGCACTGCTCGTGCACGCCGGCCTGTCGGGCGCCGAAGCCGACGATGCGGCTGCCCTGCACGCCAAGCTGAAGGCGCTGGGCGAAGAGCCACCCGCGCGCTGGTCGCTGGCCGAGTTGCAGTTCGGCCTGTTCGAGGCCGCGGTCGAAGCCCAGTTGTGGCAGCCGACCTTCATCATCGACTATCCGGTCGAGGTGAGCCCGCTGGCCCGCGCGTCGGACACCAACCCGGCCGTGACCGAGCGCTTCGAGTTGTTCATCACCGGCCGCGAAATGGCCAACGGCTTTTCGGAGTTGAACGACGCCGAGGACCAGGCCACGCGCTTTGCCGCCCAGGCCGCACACAAGGACGCCGGCGACGACGAGGCGATGTATTACGACGCCGACTTCATCCGCGCGCTCGAGTACGGCATGCCGCCCGCGGGCGGCTGCGGCATCGGCATCGACCGCCTGATCATGCTGCTGACCGACAGCCCGAGCATCCGCGACGTGATCCTGTTCCCCGCCCTGCGCCCGCAATCATGATCCCGCCCGTGCCGCGCCGCGAGGCTTGACTTCGATGAGCGACGAGCGGTTCGACTCGCTGCCGGTGATCGAAGCCGCACTGTGGCGCGAACTGGCGGCTGCGCCGCACGACCTGGACCACCCCTGGCGTACGCCGACGCTGGCGACCACCGACGGCCAGATCGGCGATGCGCGTACGGTGGTGCTGCGCGACATCGACGTCGCTGCCAAGCAGTTGACCATCTTCAGTGACGCACGCGCGACCAAGGTGGCGCAGTTGAACGCCCATCCTTTGGGCACCTTGGTGATGTGGTCGCCAGCGCTGAACTGGCAGCTGCGTGTGAGGGTCGAGCTGCACGTGCATGGCGACGGACTGGCCGTCTCGTCGTACTGGGCGCAACTGAAGTTGTCGCCAGCCGCACACGATTACCTGAGCGCACTGGCGCCCGGCAGCGCGCTGGACAATGCATTGGGGGCACGCGGCGAACGCTCGCACTTTGCGCTGATCACGGCCGATGTGCTGTCCGTCGACTGGCTCGAGCTGCACGCGATGGGCCACCGCCGGGCCCGATTTGCCGGCGGCACGGCAACCTGGTTACAAGCCTGAGCGGTGGCGCGTTAAACAAGTCGCGCGATTTTTGCGCGAACCGACCGCACATACGCCGCGCATGACGCGGTGGCCGTGGATCATGAGCTGCCCGATGGCCAACGCTGGTAGCCCTGCCGACATGGATGAACCGCTGCACCACCCGATCTACGAAAGCCTGCTCGCCCCTGCCCATCCCACTGCGCGCCACTTGCTGCTCCACGACATGGAACAGCGACTGGCGCACGCGCAACCTTGCCCGAAGCTGCAGTCCCGTGTGCGCAGTTTCGTCGACCGCGGCGTACCCTACTTCGCGCCTTCCGACGCGCGTTACCGTGAGTGGGCTGCGCGCGCGGCCCAACTCTGGGACGAGTTGCAGGCCGGGGTCGGCGCCGCGCAAGGCACAGCCGCGCTGGCCGCCAGCGCAAGCTAGAACACGCTAGGACTTGGGCGCCCGCGCGGCGTCGGCCAGGCGTTTTTCCACCTCGGCCAGCGGCATCGCGCCGGGCACGCGCTTGCCATCCTCGAACAACACCGCCGGGGTGCCGTTGATGCGGTACTTGTGGCCGAACGCGGTGTTGCGTTCGACCGCCGCGCTGTCGCAGGCCCCGGTGACCTTGGGCGGTGGCACACCGTCGATCATCCAGGCGCGCCAGGTCTTCATGGCGTCTTTCGAGCACCAGATCGCGCGCGACTTCTCGCTCGAGTCGGGCCCCAGCACCGGGTAGAGGAAGGTGTAGATCGTCACGTCCTTGACGGCCAGCAGGTCACGCTCGAAGCGCTTGCAGTAGCCGCAGTTCGGATCGACGAAGACCGCCAGCTTGCGCGCGCCGCTGCCCTGTTTGACGATCATCGCGTCCTTGAAGGGCAACTTGTCGAATTCGATCGCCGTCAGCTTCTCGATGCGTTGTTCGGTCAAGTTGACCTTGGCCCGGGTGTCGTAAAGCGAGCCCTGGATCACGTGATTGCCCTGCTCGTCGGTGTAGAAGAGCTCGTTGCCGACGCGCAACTCCCACAGGCCCGGCACCGGCGTCTTGCTGACCTCGTCGATCTTCGGAAAATCGGGCAAGCGCTCGGCCAGGTTCTTGCGAATCACGGCCTCTTGCGCCACCGCCGGCCAGGCCAGGCTGGCGGCCACTGCCAACAAGGTAAATGAACGAAGCAGCATGTTGGTTCCAGGCGGAAAGTGGGTCAAAGACCAAGGGCCCGGCCCGTGAGCCAGCGTTTGAGCGGTGTCGCCGCATTGACCAGACCCAGGCCGCGGTTGCGAAGTTCCTTGGCCCACGGTGCGGGGTGTGAAAAAAGCGCCAGCAGGCCGTCAGTCAGGCCGAGCATCGCACGGGTCGCTGTTTCGCGCTCGCGGGCATAGCGTTCGAGCAGGCGAACCTCGCCCAGGCTGCGCCATGGTTCACGCTCGGCGACCACGCGCGCCAGTGCGGCCACGTCGGCCAAACCCAGATTCAGACCCTGCCCGGCCAGCGGGTGCACCAGGTGCGCCGCGTCGCCGACCAGCACCCAGCCCGGCCCACTCACGCGTTCGGCGCGGGCCAGCGCCAGCGGCCAGGCGGCGCGCGCGCTGGCCAGGCGCAAGTTACCCGCGGCGCCAGCCGTGGCCAGCATCAGCTCGGCCTCGAAGGCTTCGTCGTCCAGCGCCAGCAGCGTGCCGGCACGCTCGGTCGGCAGCGACCAGACGAGTGCCAAACCGTGGCCGGGCTGCGGCCGGTCGATGGGCAACAAGGCCAGCACATCGGGTGCGCGGAACCACTGCCGGGCCAGCCCCTGGTGCGGCTCGCTGCTGACCAAGCGCGCGGCGATCGCACGTTGGCCGTAGTCGTGCACCTCGAATGGCACGCCGAACTGCGCGCGCGTGGTCGACGCCTTGCCCTCGGCCACCACCTGCAGTCCCGCCTGCACGCCGGGTCCCTCGCGGACCACCACATGCGGCGCATAGCGCAGGGCCGCCGCCAGCTCGGCCTCGAGCACGCCGGCGTCGACGATCCAGGCCAGTTCACGCACCTGCTGCTGCCAGGCCGAAAAGCGCAGCGCGCCGGCCGGGTCCGCGTCGCCTTGCACGCGCATGTCGTACACCGCGGTCCGCGCGTCGGCAGGCAATGCCGTCCAGACCTTGAGCGAGTCGAGCAGTGCGACCGAAGCGGCGTTGAGCGCATAGGCGCGAACGTCGCCCTCGCGCGCCGCGGCCGGTGGCGCGATGGCCACCGACAGGCCCTGGCGCGACAGGGCCAGCGCGGCGGTCGAGGCGACAATGCCGCTGCCATGAATCTGAACGTCGAAGGCTTTCATCGGCTTGCATTCTAGGTTTCGCAGCGGCAGAGGCGATCACCTTGGCCGCAAGACCGATTCAAGGAACGACTGAAGGGACTCCTCACGTGAGCCACGCTGTATCCGCACCAGACGACCTGCTTGTCGCCGGCCTGTATCTGCACCCGATCAAGTCCTGCGCCGGTATCGCGGTCGACGAGGCGCCACTGATCGACACCGGCTTCGAATTCGACCGCGCCTGGATGGTGGTCGACACCGAGGGCGACTTCGTGACCCAGCGCGAGCAACCGCGCCTGGCGCTGGTCAAACCCACCTTGCGCACCGATGACGTGGTCCTGCGTGCGCCGGGCATGCTGGCGCTGCATCTGCTGCGATCCGGCGCCGAAGGGCCCTGCCGCGTCAAGGTCTGGGACGACGTCGGTCGCGGCCTACGATATGGGAGATTTGGCCGCCCAGTGGTTCAGCGACTTTCTCGGCCAGCGCGTGCGGCTGGCGCGCTTCGACCCCGCCGAGCGGCGCCTGTGCGACGCGCACTGGACGGGTGCGTTCGAGGCCGAGACGGCGTTCGCCGACGGCTTCCCGCTGCTCGTGACCTCGACCGCTTCGCTGGCCGAGTTGAACCAGCGGCTGGTCGCCGCCGGCCACGACGCGGTGACGATGCAGCGCTTTCGGCCCAACATCGTGCTCGACGGCGTGCTCGGCGCGAATGGCGAGGATTTCATCGACGAATTGAGCATCGAGTCGATCGACGGCCCGGTGCGGTTGAAGCTGGTCAAGCCCTGCGGCCGCTGCTCGATCCCGGACGTCGACCCGTCCAGTGCCGCGCAAGGCCACGCCGTGAGCGACACCCTGGCTGCGTACCGCGCCGACCCGCGCATCGGCGGCGCGCTGACCTTCGGCATGAACGCGATCATCGTCTCGGGCGTCGGGCATCGGCTGCGCATCGGCGCACGCGCGCGTTCGACGCTGACTTTCTAGCGTGGCGCAATTGCGGCGCGGCCTGCCAACCTGGCAGTTGTTCGTCATCGTGGTGGCGATCTGGAGCACGACCTGGCACGCCATCCTCTACCAGCTGGCGTACCTGCCCGCCGAGGCCGGCGTCGCGCTGCGCTTCGCGCTCGCCGGCACGCTTGCTCTGGCGATTGCCGCCTGGCGCGGCGACAGCGTGCGCTGTAGCGGGCGCGAACACGCGCGCATCGCGCTGCAGGGCGTGTTCATGTACTCGCTGGCCTACCTGTGCGTGTATCACGCCGAGAAGCACGTGCCCTCGGGCCTGGTCGCCGTCGGCTACTCGGTGTCGCCCTTGATCAACGGCGTTGCGTCATGGCTGATCTGGCGTAGCGCGTTGACGCCGCGCTTCGTGATCGGTGGGGTGTTGTGCGTGGCCGGCGTGGCCCTGATCTTCGCGCCGGAATTCGCCCACGTGCAGGCCGGTGCAGCCACGCTGCGCGGCGCGCTGTTCACCGTCGGCGCGGTCCTGCTATCGGCGGTGGGCAGCCTGTTGTCCAGCCGCAATGCAGCGCACCGGCTGCCGTTCTGGCCAACCATTGGCTGGGGCATGCTTTACAGCGCAGTGCTGTCGGCGTTCATCGCGGCGGCCAGCGGCCAAACACTGGACTTGCCCTGGTCTCAGGCGGCGCCGTCGTGGTGGCTGTCGCTCGCGTACCTGTCGGTCGCCGGCTCGGTGATTGCGTTTGCCGGCTACCTGACGCTGCAGCAACGCATCGGTCCCGGCGCAGCTTCGACCGTCGGCGTCATGACGCCGGTGCTGGCGCTGGTGTTGTCGGCGCTGTTCGAGGGCTTCGTGCCGGTCGCGCTGACCTGGCTCGGCGCCGCGCTGGCGGTCGTCGGCAACACGCTGATCCTGCGACCACGGCTCGGCCTGCGCAGCTGAATCGCGGGCGCGACACCGACCCAGAGCGCGGGCGCAGCGGCGACGACCCGCACATACAATTCGCGCCCTGCTTCCCGCGAGAATCCCATGAGCCTGCAATGCGGCATCGTCGGCCTGCCCAACGTCGGCAAGTCGACCCTCTTCAACGCCCTGACCAAAGCCGGCATCGCAGCCGAGAACTACCCCTTCTGCACCATCGAGCCCAATGTCGGCGTGGTCGAGTTGCCAGACCCGCGGCTGGCCAAGCTGGCGGCCATCGTGTCGCCCGAGCGCGTCGTGCCGGCGATCGTCGAGTTCGTCGACATCGCCGGCCTGGTGGCCGGCGCCAGCAAGGGTGAAGGGCTGGGCAATCAGTTCCTGTCGCACATCCGCGAGACCGACGCCATCGTCAATGTGGTGCGCTGTTTCGACGACGACAACGTGATCCACGTCGCGGGCAAGATCGACCCGGTCGCCGACATCGAAGTCATCCAGACCGAGCTCTGCCTGGCCGATCTGGCGACGGTCGAGAAAAGTCTGACCCGCTACACCAAGGCGGCCAAGGCCGGCGGAGACAAGGAAGCCCAGCGCCTGGTCGATGTGCTGAAGAAGTGCGACGCCGCGCTGAACGAGGCGCGGCCCGTGCGCAGCATCGACTTCAGCAAGGAGGAGCGCGTCGTCCTCAAGCCACTGTGCCTGATCACGGCCAAGCCGGCGATGTTCGTGGCCAACGTCGCCGAGGATGGCTTCGACAACAACCCGTACCTGGATCGCCTGCGCGAGGTGGCCACCAAACAGAACGCCCCCGTGGTGGCGATCTGCGCCAAGACCGAGGCCGAACTCGCCGACATGAGCGACGAAGACAAGGCACTCTTCCTGGCCGAGATGGGACAGTCCGAGCCCGGCCTGGCGCGCCTGATCCGTGCCGCGTTCAAGCTGCTCGGCCTGCAGACCTACTTTACTGCCGGCGTCAAGGAAGTTCGCGCCTGGACGATCCACGTCGGCGACACGGCGCCGCTGGCGGCAGGGGTGATCCATACCGACTTCGAGAAGGGGTTCATCCGCGCACAAACGATTGCATTCGACGATTTCGTCGCGTTCAAAGGCGAGCAAGGTGCCAAGGACGCGGGCAAGATGCGCTCCGAGGGCAAGGAGTACGTGGTCAAGGACGGTGATGTGCTGAATTTCCTGTTCAACGTGTAGCGCGGCGGCAGCACATTCCGATGGCCTCTTCGATCGACCGCCTGCTTTCGGCGCCACGCCCGTGGCAAGCCTTCGCGGTGACCTTCGTCGCCTACCTGCTGGTCGCGCGCGCCAGCCTGCTCCTGGCCATTGCACCGAGTGGCGTGGCGCCGCTGTATCCGGCGGCGGGCATCGCCGTGGTGGCGGCCCTGGCATGGGGCCGTCCCGCCCTGCTGGCGGTCGCGCTGGGGTCCTTCGGCGCGGGACTCTGGTCCGCCGCCGCGGGAATCAAGTGGGACGTCGCCGGCTTGGCCATTGCCGCGGGCATCGGCATCGGTGCCGCCTCGCAGGCCGGCCTGGGCGCATTGCTGACGAGGCGCTTTGTCGGCCTGCCCCTGCTGCTGGCCGAGCCGTTTCAACTGTGGCGCTTCGTTCTCGCCGCGGCACTGCTGCCTTGTTGCGTCGGCGCCAGCGTCGGTGTGCTGGTGTTGTTGGCCGCCGGTCACCTGGATGCCGCACAGCTCCTGCCGAGTTGGACGACGTGGTGGGTCGGCGACGTGCTCGGCGCCATGATCTTTGCGCCGGTGATGCTGACCCTGATCGGCCAGCCCCGCGAGGAATGGGCGCCGCGGCGCTGGCCGGTGGCCGTGCCCCTGCTCGTCGTGGCCTTGCTGATCGGTCTGGGTATCCGCCAGGTGACGCAGACGGACATCGAGCGCCAGCGGCAGGCCTTTGCACGCGAAGCCGACAGTGTGGCCAACGCGGTGCAGGTGCGGCTATTGCAGCCGATGCTGGCTTTGCAGGCCATGCACGGCCTTCTCAGCGAGGCAGCGACCGCCGATCGCGGCGCCTTTCGTCGTGCCAGTGCACCGTGGCTGGGCGGCGCCGGCGGGCTGAGCGCGCTGGGCTGGAACGAGCGCGTGGCCGGCGCCGACATACCGGCGCTCGAAGCCCGGGAGCGAGCTGCCGGCATCGCCAACTTTCGGGTCATCGATCACGACGGCGCGGCCTACAGCGCCGAAAGCGGCACCGACGCTCAGGTCATTCGTTTCATCGAACCGCTGGATGACAACCTGCGCGCACTGGGCGTGAATGCGAAGACGACGCCGACGGCGCGGGCCGCAATCGAGCAGGCCGTGCGCACCGGCACGCCGGTGGCCAGTGCCGGCTTCCCGCTGTCACGGGGCAGCACCGGCGTGGTGGTGTACCAGGCGGTCTACCGCGGCCGACCCGCGACCGATGCCGACCGCGTGGCCGCGCAGCGTGGCGTGGTCTTTGCTACCTTGCGCCCGGAGGATCTCATACGCGCAGCCGTGCCGGCGACGTCGTCGGGCCTGCGCCTGTGCCTGCTCGACAATGACGCGCCCGCCGACGCCCGATTGCTGGCCGGCACGCAGGGTTGCGACGGCATGAAGGCGTCGGCGACGCTGCAGCATGTCTCGCCGCTGGCGATGGCCGGCCGTAATTGGGATCTGAGGGTCTATGCGGCAGCCCCGCTGGCGCCGAACCTGGGCAGCACATGGCCGTACACATTGATCAGTCTGGCGGTGGCGGCGATGCTCGGGGCGCTGCTGCTGATCGTCACCGGCCGTTCACGGCGCATCGAAGCGGCGGTGCAGCTGCGCACGGCCGAGCTGCAGCAGCGCAGCGCCGAACTGCAGGCCGAGGTGGTCGAACGCCAGCGCGCCACCGCGGCGCTGCGCGACAGTCAGCAACGGCTGCGCAATATCCTCGACCACACGCCGATCGGTGTCGCATACACCGACACCACGGGCCGCATCCGCGAAGCCAATCCAAAGTTGCGCCAGATGTTGGGCTCGGAGGGCCCACGGCTTGCCGCCACCTTCATTGCCGACGTGATCCATCCCGACGATCGGCACGCCGAGGCCGAGGCGCGACAACACCTGCTTGCTGGCGACGTGCCGATGTCTCGTTCGCGCCTGCGTTGCCTGACTGTCGACGGCCGCACCCTGTGGGCGCAGGTCGGTGTCAGCGTGCTGCGCGACGCGAACGGCATCGCCAAACGCATGGTCTGGGTGGTCGAGGACATCACCGAACACTTGGCGCTCGAGGAGTCCAAACGTGCGCGTGAGGGCGCCGAGGCGGCCAACCGTGCCAAGAGCGAGTTCCTCTCGCGCATGAGCCATGAATTGCGCACGCCGCTCAACGCCATGCTCGGTTTCTCGCAGTTGCTCGAGCTCGATCGCCGCCAGCCGCTGGCAACGCACCAGTCCGAGTGGACGACGCAGATCCGCCAGGCAGGCTGGCACCTGCTGCACATGATCAACGACACGCTGGACCTGGCACGCATCGAGTCCGGCCATATCGACGTCGACACGCGCCCGCTCGACCTGGGCGAGCTGGTGGCGGCCGTTGTCGCACTGCTGGGCCGCAACGCCGAGGAACGTGGGATCGGTGTCGACGTGCGCCTGTTCGAAGGCGCCAGCGCCGTGCGCGGCGACCGCACGCGCGTCAAGCAGGTGCTGACCAACCTGCTGTCCAATGCCATCAAGTACAACGCCGACGGCGGGCGCGTGCTGATCAGCAGCCACGCGACGGCCCGTGACATGGTGGCGCTGGAGATCAGCGATACCGGGGATGGCATGGACGCCGCGCAGCTGGCACAGCTGTTCCAGCCGTTCAATCGTCTGGGCCGCGAGTCGGGGCCGGTCGAAGGCACCGGCATCGGCCTGGTGATCAGCCTGCGGCTGGCCGAACTGATGGGCGGTACGCTGCGCGCACGAAGCACCCGTGGCGGCGGCTCGACGTTCACCCTCGAGTTGCCGCGCGTCGCGGCGCCGCCGCAGCCCCTGCCCGACGGTGACGATGACGACCTGCCCGACGCCACCTACCACCAGCGCATCGTGCATTACATCGAGGACAACGAAACCAATGCCGAGGTCATGCGCGGCATCATGGCGCTGCGGCCGCAGGTCAAGCTGGAGGTGTCCGCGCTGGGCCTGGACGGATTGGCGGCGATCCGCCAGAGCCGGCCCAGCCTGATCCTGCTCGACATGCACTTGCCCGACATCGACGGGCTCGAGTTGCTGCGCCACCTTCAGGCCGACTCGGACACGGCCGACATTCCGGTGATCGTGGTCTCGGCCGATGCCAACGGCGCGCGCATCGACGAGGCCATTGCCGCCGGCGCCACACATTACCTGACCAAGCCGGTCAACGTCGCCCAGTTCCTGGCCGCGCTCGACGAAATGCTCGAGCAGCTCGACACGATGTTCGGATAAGTGTGCAAACACTCTCTTGGCGTTTCGCTTATTTCCTAGGCTGCCGCTGACGCTCAGGCGATCCGGTCGGTCGTCAGCACTCTCTTTGCGAGAGTGCTAATATGTTGGAACCTGGGCTCACCGAGCCGCTCCAAGACGCCATGACCACTGCCACCCGCCCCGTTTCGACCGACCTGACCCTGCGCAATCCGTGGGCGATGGTGCCGGCCATCGGCAACCTCGACGCATACATCTCGGCCGTGCAGCGCATCCCGTTGCTCACGCCCCAGGAAGAGGCCGACTTCGCGCGGCGCCTGCGCGACAGCGGCGACCTCGAGGCCGCAGGCCGCATGGTGCTGTCGCACCTGCGTCTGGTCGTGTCGGTGTCACGCCAGTACCTGGGGTATGGCCTGCCCCAGAGTGACCTGATCCAGGAAGGCAACGTCGGCCTGATGAAGGCCGTCAAGCGCTTCGACCCGGAACAGGGTGTGCGCCTGGTGAGTTACGCGCTGCACTGGATCCGCGCCGAGATCCACGAATACATCCTGAAGAACTGGCGCATGGTCAAGGTCGCCACGACCAAGGCGCAGCGCAAACTGTTCTTCAACCTGCGGTCGATGAAGCAGGGCATGCAAGCCGCCGCGGCCGATGGCGACACCCACCGCGGCACGCTCAGCCCGGGCGAGGTCGATTCGATCGCGCGCCAGCTCAACGTCAAGCGCGAAGAAGTGCTCGAGATGGAGACACGAATGTCCGGCGGTGACGTGGCGCTGGAGCCGCAAACCAACGACGATGGCGAAGAGAGCTATGCGCCGATCGCCTACCTGGCCGACGAGGCCAACGAGCCGACCCGTGTGCTCGAGGCACGCGACCGTGACCAGTTGGCTGGCGACGGCATCAGCCGCGCGCTCGAGGTTCTCGACGCGCGCAGCCGGCGCATCGTCGAAGAACGCTGGCTGAAGGTCAACGATGACAACTCGGGCGGCATGACACTGCACGATCTGGCCGCAGAGTACGGCGTCAGCGCCGAACGGATCCGCCAGATCGAAGTCGCGGCGATGAAGAAAATGCGCGGCGCGCTCGAAGCGCGGGCGTGAGCCGGCAGGTGATCCGATGCTGACGGCGGCCCAGGGTCGCCGTTTGCTTGTGCCTGCTATGCGCCGCCCAGCAGCAGCCGCACGTCGTGTTCGAGTGCGCCGGTGCTGCCGCTGCCCTGGCGCACGAACAACCTGACCCGCCCTTTGGGATCGAAGACGTACGATCCCGCGGTGTGGTCGATCGAGTAGCTGCCAGCGCTGCTGCCCGGCACCTTGGCAAAGAAGACCTTGAATTCCTTGGCCGCGGCCTTGGTCTGCTCGGGCGAGCCGCGCAGGCCCACCACGTCGCGCCCGAAGTTGGCCACGTAGGCGGCCAGCACTTCGGGCGTGTCGCGCTCGGGGTCGACGGTCACGAACACGGCCTGCAGCTTGTCGCCGTCTGGCCCCAGCTTTTGCCTGACCTCGCTGATCTCGGCCATCGTGGTCGGGCACACGTCGGGGCACTGGGCATAGCCGAAGAAGACCACCACCACGCGGCCGTTGAAATCGGCCAGCGTGCGCATCTTGCCACTCGCATCGGGCAGCTCGAGTTGGCGCGCATATTGAGCGCCGGTGATGTCGATGGACTTGAAGGCCGGCTTGTCGGCGCCGCAGCCGAGCAGGCCGCCGGCCAGCAATGCAGCCAGCGCGAAACGGCGATTGACGGCCTTCATAGCGAATGGATCCACGGTGAGACGTAGTGGTCGAGCAGCAGCGCCGCGAACAGGAGCGACAGATGCCAGATCGAAAAGCGGAAGATCTTGCGCGCCAGCGTATCACTGTAGTGACTCAGGAGTTGCCAGGCCAGCGTGATGAACCGCGCGCCAAGTGCGACGGCGGCGACCAGGTACACGCCGCCGCTCATACCGTGCACATACGGCAACAGGGTGGCCGCGAAGAGCACGACGGTGTAGAGCAGGATCTGCAGCCGCGTGTACCGGTTGCCATGCGTCACCGGCAGCATCGGCAGGCCGGCGCGCGCGTACTCCTCGCTGCGGTACAGGGCCAGGGCCCAGAAGTGGGGTGGAGTCCACAGGAAGATGATCAGCACCAGCAGCCATGCTTCGGCCCCGACCTCGCCACGCATCGCGGCCCAGCCCAGCAGCGGCGGCATCGCGCCCGATGCGCCGCCGATGACGATGTTCTGCGGCGTGGCCGGTTTCAGGACCACCGTGTAGACGACGGCATATCCGATGAAGGTGGCCAGCGTCAGCCACATCGTCAGCGGGTTGACCCACCACAGCAACAGTGCGCTGCCGGCCGTGCACAGCAGCGCCGACAGGCCGAGCGTGTGGACGTTGCTCAGTTCGCCCTTGGCCGTGCCCCGCCAGGCGGTGCGTGCCATCTTGGCATCGATGTGTTGCTCGACGACGCAGTTGAACGCAGCGGCCGCGGCGGCCACCAGCCAGATGCCGGCCGCCGCCGGCAACAGCACACGCCAGTCGGGCCAGCCCGGCTCGGCCAGCAACATGCCAATGACGGCGCAGAACACGATCAACTGCACCACACGCGGCTTGGTCAGCGCATGGAACTGACGCACGCGTGACGGGCCGCGCCGTGCTGGGGCGTTGCTGCGGGCGGCGGCGGAAGCGGGATCCGAGGACATGCAGTAAAGGCCGGCAAGTCGCGTTAGGCGCGCAGCGCTTGCGACGGTGGGCGCACGCCCTCTGCCGCCTGGTCGTTACGCAGGCCGGCTCGCGCAAGCAGCGAGCTCAGCAGCAGTGTCAGCAACGCTGCGCCGCCGGTATGCGCCAATGCCGCCAGCATCGGCCAGCCGAGGACAACGTTGGACAGGCCGGTGGCCAATTGCCACAGGCCGAGCAAGATCAGACCCAGCGCCACGCGACGCAGGGAGGCGTCGCCCGAGGCCTGCAGCTGCCAGGCCAGCAGCGCCATCGCTGCCAGCACCACCAATGCAACCATGCGGTGCGTGACGTGGATCGCCGTCAAGGCCGTGAAGGGCAGCCATTCGCCGGCCGCGGTCTGGCCCAGTTCGCGCCGCAACGTGAAGGCGTGAGCGAAGTCCATCTCCGGCCACCACTGCCCATTGCAGGCCGGAAAGTCGCTGCACGCGAGCACGGCGTAGTTGGTGCTGACCCAGCCACCGAGGGTGATCTGCAACAGCATCAAGGCGGCAAGCATCCAGGCCACGGCAAGTGTGCCGCGCGACAGCGCCAGTGGCCGCGGCGCAAACGCCTGGTCCTGCACGACCAGCAAGGCCAGCAAGCCGAGGCCTCCCAACAGATGCAGCGTGACGATCGCCGGGTACAGCTTCATCGTCACCGTCAGGGCGCCGAACGCACCCTGGGCGACGACCCAGGCCAGCGTCAGCGTGGCCCACCATGGTGAGGGCACGGGCAGGCGCCGGCGGCGCAGCCACCAGCTCATTGCGGCCATCACGGTGATCAGCACGCCGACCGCGGTGGCCAGATAGCGGTGCAGCATCTCGACCCAGGCCTTGCCATGGGTTACCGGTCCGCTGGGCAGAGCCGCCTGTGCGGCCTGGATCTGGTCGCCCGCGCCGAGCGGAGTCGCGCTGCCATAACAGCCGGGCCAGTCGGGACAGCCGAGCCCCGAGTCGGTGAGCCGTGTGAATGCCCCGAAAAGGACCAGATCGAAGGTCAGGAACAACGCCAGCAGCGTCAGCGCATGCAGGCCCCGCGCCGCGCTCGCGCCGCGGTGCCGCAGCCACAGCCATGCCAGCGGGCCGAGCGCGATGGTTGCACCGAGCAATGCCACGCGGCCCAGTGCGGCCCAGTCGATCAGGGCGCCACCCATGTCAGCTTTCCATGTCGCCGAAGCGGCAGCCGCGACGCACGAACCGCTGTAGCCAAGCGGCCGCCGCGGATCCGGCTCTGCCGGTCCGCCAGCGACGCTCCCCAGAGGGGGAGGCGCCGCAGGCGCTTCGAGGCTGGTTCATCTCCCTGGCCTGTCCCAGGAAGCCGACGCGCGCAACAGCCGCTCGATGTCGCGCCGGAGCTTGGACGGGTCGGCATTGGGTGGCGCACGCATCATCCACTGGCCCATCGGGTCGACAACGTACAGGTGCGACTCGAGCGACTCGCCGGCCGCCGGCGCCAGCCATTCGGCCAGCGCCGGACCCGGCACGCGCAGCACCTGCACGGCCGGCGCTGCAGCCAACGCGGCGCGCAGGGTGGGCGTGATCGGGGCCGCATCGGTGACCAGCCAAAGCTTGTCGATGCGGTCGCGCTCGCGGCCGGTCATCTCGCGCAACTGACGCTGAAGGAACAGGCGCTGCTCGCAATCCTTGTCGCAGCCGCCACGTCCGACCACGATCAGCAGCCACTGGCCCTTCAGTGATGCGACGCCGACCCGAGCACCGTCGAGATCGACCAGTGGCAGGTCGACCGGCATGGTGCGCGAAGGCTCTATCAGCGTGCCGTAGTTGCTGCGACCCTCGGGCCGCAGCACATAGAAGGTCAAGTAAGAGGCCACCACCGGCGCGGCACAAATCAGCAGCACGAGCAGCATCTTGGCGCGACCCAACACGGTTCGGCGTCTGGCTTCGTCGCCCGCCACGTCGGCGCGCGGCATCGCATGAACCGTGAGTTGCAACGGTTCAGTCTCGGACACGGCGGCGGGGTTGGACAACTTGATACCAGACATAGAGAACGACCATCAGCGCCGAGAGCGCGAACCATTGGACGGCGTAGGCCTGGTTCTTGGCCTTGCCCAACGACGGCGCCGGCCACTCACGCAGCAGGCCGTCACCGGGACTGCCGCTTGAATCCGTCTGCAACAGCGAGAGCGGCCTCAAAGCCAGCCCGGTTTCGCGGGAAAAGGCATCGAGATCGAGATTTTGCCGGATGCGTCCGCCTCCGTCGGCACTGAATTCGTACAACCGGGCCGGCGGCGGCGCGATGCGGCCATGCACGAACACCTCGCCCTCAGGTGTCGGCACCGGTGCGACGCGGCCGCGGTCCTGGAAGTCACGCGGCGCCCAGCCGCGCTGCACCAGCACGGCGCTGCCATCGCCGAGCAGGAGCGGCGTCACGACGTAGAACCCGGCGTGGCCGTTCATCGGCCGGTTGTCGAGATACACGGTGTGCGCGGTCGACCAGCGGCCCGCCAGGTGTGCCAAGCGATGGTGCTGCGCCAACGCGGCCTCGGCGGTGGTGGCCAATAGGGCCGCGCCATCGATCGCCGGCAGTTGCTCACGCGCTTCGAGTTGCGCCTGCAGGGCGGATTTCTGCGCCGCGCGGTCGAGCTGCCAGACGCCCAGCCGCGCCGTCAGCAATGCGCCCGCGACGGTTGCCAGCGTCACCAGCCAATTGCGTTGCCGCACGCTCAGCACGGACGCCTCGCGGCGCGAGAATCGGCCATGAAGTGGGTCATCGTCGTCGCGCTGATCGCCGTGCTCGGTGCGCTGGCCAGTGCCGGCGTGTTCATGCTGCGCGACGGCCGACACCCGGCAACGCGACATGCGCATGACGCGCGCACTGGCGCTGCGGGTGGCCTTGTCGGTGGCGCTGTTCCTGTTCATCCTGCTGGCCTGGAAGATGGGCTGGATCTCGCCGCGCGGCATTCCGGCCGGTGCGTAAAAAACAAAGAGCGCCTCACGGCGCTCGATGAACCGTGCGGCGCCGGCCGCCTCCGGGTGCTCTACATCCAGTAGACCACGATGTACAGGCCGAGCCAGACCACGTCGACGAAGTGCCAGTACCAGGCCGCGCCTTCGAAGCCGAAATGGCGCTGCCGGCGTGAAGTGGCCCTTCATGAGGCGCAGCGTGATGAACAGCAGCATCAGCATGCCGACGAACACGTGGAAGCCGTGGAAGCCGGTCAGCATGAAGAAGGTCGAGCCGTAGACGCCCGAGCTGAGCTTGAGGTTCAGCTCGGTGTAGGCGTGGGCGTACTCGTAGGCCTGGAAGCCGAGGAAGGTGACGCCCAGCAGCACGGTGAGCCACATGAAGCCGATCGTCTTCGCGCGCTGGCCGGCGATCAGCGCGTGGTGCGCGATCGTCAGCGTCACGCCCGAGCTCAGCAGCAGCGCGGTGTTGATGGTCGGGATCGGCCACGGGCCCATGGTCGCGAACGGCTCGATCGTGCCGGCCGGCGAGCCGGTGATGCCCGGCCCGGACGTCGGCCAGACGGCCTTGAAGTCGGGCCACAGCACGGCGTTGTCGAGGTTGCCGAGCGTCGGCAGCGCATGTGCCCGGGCCCAGTACAGCGCGCCGAAGAAGGCGCCGAAGAACATCACCTCGGAGAAGATGAACCAGCTCATGCTCCAGCGGAACGAGACGTCGACGCGATTGCCGTACAGGCCGCCTTCGCTCTCGCCGATCGCGTCGCGGAACCACTGGAACAGCACGCACGAACCAGAGCCACGAAGCCGGCCAGCAGCAGCCACTTGCCGCCCAGTCGCGCCGTTGACCCACTGGCCGGCGCCGAAGATGATGCACAGCAGGCCGATCGCCGCCAACGCCGGATGGCGCGACGGCGCGGGCACGAAGTAGTAGGGCGTGCTGCCCCGCCTGGTGTGTCGCTGCGGACATGTGATGTGCTCTCCTCGATCGCAAATCAAATGTCGATTTCGTGCGTCAGCCGGCCACGCCGCTGCCGACGACCCAGTTCACCAGCAGCACCAGCGCGAGCACGAACAGCGCCGCGCCGACGATGCCGGCGACGATGACGTGCACCGGGTTGAGCTGGCTGACGTCCTTCTCGTAGTCGCTCGCCTTGCGCACGCCGAAGAACGACCAGGCCACCGCCTTCGAATGCGTGCGCCGCGCAGACGAGCCTGCGCGGCTCGCGCTCACAACGGCCTCTTGCGCGCACCGGCGCGGCCTGCGGCGCCGCCGGCACCTTGCCGCCGACCTCGAAGAAGGTGTACGACAGGGTGATCGTCGTCACGTCCTTCGGCAGACTTCGGGTCGATCACGAAGACGACCGGCCACTGCTTCGCTCTCGCCCGGCTCCAGCGTGTACTGGTTGAAGCAGAAGCACTCGAGCTTGTTGAAGTGCGGCATCGGCCTGCTTCGGCGCGTAGCTCGGGATCGCCTGCGCCGCCATGGTGCGGTTCTGCACGTTGCGGAACTCGTACATCACGTGGCCAGTTCGCCCGGATGCACCTGCATCGACGCTGCGGCGGGCTTGAAGTCCCACGGGCCGCGCGCATTGGCGTCGAACTCGATCGTGATGGTGCGGCTGAGGTCGACCTGCGTGTTGGCCGGCCGTCGGCCGCGCCGGCGCCGGTCTGCGCGCTCCGACAGCGACAGCACGTTGATGCCGAGCGCCTCGCAGATCGCCTTGTAGATCGGCACCAGCGCATAGCCGAAGCCGAACATCAGCACCGCCACGACGACGAGCTTGCCCACCATGCGCCGGTTGTCGCGCTGCAGCGCGGCTGCAGGCGCGGCGCACGACATTGCAGCTGACGCTTCAAAGACCGAAGAGCACGATCTTGGCGACGAAGCCGGCAACGAAGACGAGCGCCACCGACGCCAGGATCCAGCCCAGGCCGCAGGTTGGCTTTCTCTGTTGCTCGGTCGCGGTCATGCTGGCGCTCAGCCGATCACTCTTGGTGGCGGTGGCATCGAGCTTGGGCGGCGTCTCGAAGGTGTGGAACGGCGCCGGCGACGGCACTTCCCACTCCAGGCCCTCGGCGCCCTCCCACGGCTGCTGCGGCGCCTTCTCGCCCTTGCCGCGCATCATCGGCAGCACGACGAAGAAGAAGAAGTACACCTGCGCCAGGCCGAAGCCGAAGGCGCCGATCGACGCGATCATGTTGAAGTCGGCGAACTGCATCGGGTAGTCGGCATAGCGACGCGGCATGCCGGCCAGGCCGAGGAAGTGCATCGGGAAGAAGGTGACGTTGAAGAAGATCAGCGACCCCCAGAAGTGGATCTTGCCGCGCGTCTCGTTGTACATCACGCCGGTCCACTTCGGGCCCCAGTAGTAGAAGCCGGCGAACATGCCGAACAGCGAGCCGGCCACCAGCACGTAGTGGAAGTGCGCGACGACGTAGTAGGTGTCCTGCAGCTGGATGTCGATCGGCGCCATCGCCAGGATCAGGCCGGTGAAGCCGCCCATCGTGAACACGAAGATGAAGCCGACCGCGAACAGCATCGGCGTCTCGAAGGTCATCGAGCCGCGCCACATGGTGGCGATCCAGTTGAAGATCTTCACGCCGGTCGGCACCGCGATCAGCATCGTCGCGTACATGAAGAACAGCTGGCCCGTCACCGGCATGCCGGTGGTGAACATGTGGTGCGCCCAGACGATGAACGACAGGATCGCGATCGACGCGGTGGCGTACACCATCGAGGTGTAGCCGAACAGCCGCTTGCGCGCGAACGCCGGGATGACGGCGCTGACGATGCCGAACGCCGGCAGGATCATGATGTAGACCTCGGGGTGGCCGAAGAACCAGAAGATGTGCTGGTACATCACCGGGTCGCCGCCGCCGGCCGGGTTGAAGAAGCTGGTGCCGAAGTGGCGGTCGGTCAGCGTCATCGTGATCGCGCCGGCCAGCACCGGCATCACGGCGATCAGCAGGTAGGCGGTGATCAGCCAGGTCCAGCAGAACAGCGGCATCTTCATCAGCGTCATGCCGGGCGCGCGCATGTTCAGGATGGTGACGATGATGTTGATCGAGCCCATGATCGAGCTCGCGCCCAGGATGTGCATCGCGAAGATGCCGGCGTCCATCGACGGGCCCATCTGCAGCGTCAGCGGCGCGTAGAGCGTCCAGCCGGCGGCCGGCGCGCCGCCGGGCATGAAGAACGAACCGACCAGCATCAGCGCGGCCGGGATCAGCAGCCAGAAGCTCAGGTTGTTCATGCGCGCGAACGCCATGTCGGGCGCGCCGATCTGCAGCGGCACCATCCAGTTCGCGAAGCCGACGAAGGCCGGCATGATCGCGCCGAACACCATGATCAGGCCGTGCATCGTCGTGAGCTGGTTGAACAGCTCCGGGTTGACGAACTGCAGGCC
Organism: uncultured beta proteobacterium; assembly: GCA_963779435.1. Taxonomy (GTDB): domain Bacteria; phylum Pseudomonadota; class Gammaproteobacteria; order Burkholderiales; family Burkholderiaceae_C; genus CADEEN01. The sequence goes on from CAVZYL010000012.1 coordinate 39,576, forward strand.
CGGGCTGGAACAGCTCGGCGCGGATGACCAGCGCCAGCACGCCGCCGATCATCAGCATCGTGAAGGCGAACAGCAGGTACATCGTGCCGATGTCCTTGTGGTTGGTCGCGAAGACCCAGCGCCGCCAGCCGTGCGGGCGCCGTGATGGTCGTGGTCGTCGTGGCCGTGGTCGTGGCCGTGGTGGTCGAGAACTGCGCTCATGGGCGGTTCCTTTAGCTACGATGCGGTTTACTTGCGCGCGGCGACGACTTCGGCCGGCTGCACGAGCTGCCCGGTCTTGTTCGACCAGTGGTTCTTGGTGATAGGTGATGACCGCGGCGATCTCGGTGTCGGACAGCTGCTTCCACGACGGCATCGCGCCGTTGTCTGGCCGTTCAGCACGACGTGATCTGCTTGCTCTTGTCGGCGTCGAGCACCACCGGCGAGCCGTCGAGCGGCTTGATCGCGCCGCCGCCCTTGCCGTTGGCCTGGTGGCAGACCGCGCAGTTGGCGGTGTAGACCTTCTCGCCGCGCGCGACCAGGTCGGCCAGCGCCCAGACCTTGGCCGGATCGTCGGCCATGGCGGCCATTTCCTTCTTCTTGCCGTCGACCCACTCGGTGTAGTCGGCCTGAGACAGCACCTTGACGTGGATCGGCATGTAGGCGTGTTCCTTGCCGCACAGCTCGGCGCACTGGCCGTAGAAGTCGCCGGTCTTCTCGGCGCGGAACCAGGTGTCGCGCACGAAGCCGGGGATCGCGTCCTGCTTGACGCCGAAGCGCCGGCACCATGAAGGCGTGGATCACGTCGTTGGCGGTCGTGATGATGCGGATCTTCTTGTCGACCGGCACGACCAGCGGGTTGTCGACCTTGAGCAGGTAGTCGTCGCGCCGGCGGGCTGGCCGCTGTCGCGACATCTCGCGCTGCGCCGGGTCGAGCGTCGACAGGAAGGCGATGCCCTCGCCTTCGCCCTTCAGGTAGTCGTAGCCCCACTTCCACTGGATGCCGGTGGCCTTGATCGTGAGGTCGGCGGCGGTCGTGTCCTTCATCGCCACCACGACCTTGGTCGCCGGCAGCGCCATGACGATGACGATGATGAACGGCACGACGGTCCAGGCGATCTCGACCGTCACGCTCTCGTGGAAGTTGGCCGCCTTGGCGCCCTTGCGACTTGCGGTGCTTGAAGATCGAATAGAACATCACGCCGAACACGGCGATGAAGATCACCATGCAGATGATCAGCATGAAGTAGTGCAGCCAGTGCTGGTCGGCCGCGATCTGCGTGACCGGCGGGTGCAGGTCGAGCTGGTTGACCGCCGGGCCGCCGGGCAGGTCGTTGACGGCGAGCGCCGCCGTCGCGGCCAGGGCGGCACCCAAGGTCAGGAAGGCCTGGGCCAGGCGGCGGCGGAGCGTGCAGAGGTGGGTCATCGTCGTCACTTCGGTTCTGGATTGGATGAGGTCTTCGAATCGGTTTCAGTCGTCGCGCAGTTCTCGCGCAGCGCGGCGCGCAGTTCCTCCGCCAGCGGTGGCGCAGCTCGGGCCGCACGAAGCGGCCAACGAACGACTTGCCGGCCCTCGCCCGACAGCTCGATCAGCGAGCCGTCGCCATGCGGCGGCTCGACGCGCACCCAGGCCGGCGCGGAACTCGACGCGCTCGGTCTGCCGGCCCGAGCCGTGCTCGACGCTGAGCGCGCCGTCGGCCAGCGTAATGCGCTCGCTGGTCGGCGGCATGGCGCGAATAGACCAGCAGCGCCGCGCCGACCAGCAGCAACTCGACGCCGGCAAAGGCCAACACCGGTGCAGCCCCGTGCCAGGAGAAGGCCAGCGCAATGACCAGCGAGACCGCGCACAGCGACAGATAGACGCCGAACAACTGCGCGGCGTGATCGAGCAGTTGCGCTTGCAGCACCCATTGCAGTCCGGCAGCCCCACCGTCCAGCGCCTTGGCAAAACGCCAAGCCACGCCTGCAGTGCGGGCGTCGATAGGCGGACCAATGGTGCGGTGCAGTGGCAGCTGTCATGAAGCGGTGTCGGTGCGGTTCTGCACAGGCAGCGGCGGCACCGGAACACGCTCGAGCGCAGGCAAGAGCACAGACAGGGGCGCACAACGGCAAGCTGGGCAACGCGGGATTTTAGCCTAGCGTCCGAGCACGCCGCGGTCGACCCCGGTGCGACGCGCGGGCTGCCCCCGCGGCGGGCCACCGTGAAACCCCGGGCCATCACCCGCCCGAGCGCCTGCCGCGCACCATCGCGCGCATGTCGTCGAGCGCGACGTGCGTCTCGCCGGCCACTTGGCCCGCGGCGCCGGCTTGAAGGCGTGGCCGTAGACGATCTCGAAGCTCGAGCGCGATGCGGCCGTCGGCGGCGGCCCGCTCACGCAGCGCCGCGAGCAGGCGCTCGCGCCAGCGCGGCGTGCGCAGGCCGGCAAAGCGCGCCGGGCGCGCATTGCCGCCGAGCGTGCGCAGCTCGGCGAGCAACGCCTCGGCGCTGGCCCAGGTCAGCGTCAGCGTCTCCTGGTCCATCACCGGATCGGCGAAGCCGGCGGCGACCAGCATGTCGCCGAGGTCGTGCATGTCGACGAAGGCGGGCGTCGGCCGCGCCCCAGCCGGCGTCGCGGTAGAGCGCGCGCAGACTCGCGCAGCGTGCCCGGGCCGAGGCACGAGAACATCAGCGAAGCCGTCGACCGCGAGCGCGCGTGCCAGCGCGCAGAACAGCGCCGGCGGGTCGACGACGCATGCAGCATCATGTTGGCCCAGACAAGCTGCGCCCGCATGTGCGGCACCGTGCCGCTCCTCGATCGCGAGCGCCGCGGCGACGCCAGCGCCGCCGGCGACCACCACGGTGCGCGCTGCTGGCGCGCCGCGCCGGCCCAGGCGTCGTCGGGCTCGACGCGCGACAGCGCTGGCCTGCGGGTAGGCCCGCGCCAGCACGTCCTGCGCGGCGCCGGCCCGGGCCCACCAGTCGATCACCACTTCGGGCTGCTGGCGGATCACCGGCAGGCGCTCGGCCATGCGGCGCGCCACTTCGCCGTGCAGCCAGGGCGGCGTCGGCGGCGCGCGCCAGGCGGCGCAGCGCAGCGCTCGACGGCCACGCGCGTCGAGCGTCGCGCGCGCCGCGTGCCGCGCATCGGTCGGTCGGCCATGGCGCGGCAGTATATTGAGCCGATGCTTGCGACGCGCCGGTCGACGCCTGCCGACCCGCCGCAGCGCTGGCGCGCGCTGCCGAGCCTGTGCGCGGTCTGCCGCGGCTGGGGCGCGCGGCGCGTCTGCGCCGATTGCCTGCGCGCGCTTCGCCGCACCGCGTGCCGCGCTGCCGGCGTCTGCGCGCATTGCCGGTGCCCGACGGCCGTCGACGTCTGCGGCGCCTGCCTGCACCACGCCACCGCCGTTCGACGCGCGCTCGCCGCGGTCGACTACGCGGCCCCGTGGGACCGGCCTGATGACGCCTTCAAGTTCCACGCCGCGCTCGACCTCGCGCCGCGGCTGGCGCGGCCTGCTCGCCGACGCGCGTGCGCTGCGACCGATGCGCCGCGCCCGACCCTGTTGCTGCCGGTGCCGCTGGCGCGCCGACGGCTGCGCGAGCGCGGCTACAACCAGGCCTGGGAGCTGGCGCGCCGGGTCGCGCGCCGCGCTGGGCATGCGCTGCCGCGCCGACGCTGCTGCTGCGCGCCTGCGACACACCGCACCAGCTCGCCCTGCCGCGCGCGCAGCGCGCAGCCAACATGCGCGGCGCGTTCGCGGTCGAGCCGCGGCGCCGCGCCGAGCTGCGCGGCCGCCACGTCGCGCTGGTCGACGACGTGATGACGACCGGCGCACCGCCGCCGAGCTCGCGCGCGTGCTGAGGCAGGCCGGCGCCGCCGCGGTCGAGGTCTGGGTCGTGGCGCGCACGCCGCGCGCCGGCGCGTGAACTCGAGCGGCCGAGCGTCGAACGCCGATGTTCAACATCGTCCTCGTCGCAGCCCGAGATCCCGCCCAACACCGGCAACGTGATCCGCCTGGCCGCCAACACCGGCTGCGCGCTGCACCTGGTCGAGCCGCTCGGCTTTTCGATGGACGACCCGCTGCTGCGCCGCGCCGGGCTCGACTACCACGAGTACGCCGACGTGCGGCGGCACGCGTCGTGGGCCGCCTTCGTCGCGCACGACCGGCGCCGACGCCGCGAGCGCTGCTTCGCATTCACGACCGACGGCGCGCCGGCCGTTCGCCGACGGTCGCCTCGCAGCCCGGCGACTGGCTGGTCTTCGGCGCCGAGACGCGCCGGCCTGCCCGCCGCCGTTGCGCGACTGCTTCGACGCCGCGCAGCACGTGCGCCTGCCGATGCGCGCCGGCCAGCGCAGCCTCAACCTCAGCAACGCGGTCGCGGTCGCGGTGTTCGAGGCCTGGCGCCAGAACGGCTACGCCGGCGGCGGTCTGAGCGGTCGACGCCGGACGACTCGGCGCGCGGCGCCTCGCGCCGCATCAGCTGCTCGAGCGCCTGCTCGGGCGCGAGCGCGGCCGTCGAGCACCTCGACGACGGCGGCGACGATCGGCATCTCGACGCCCGCCGCGGCGGCGCGCGCGCAGCACCATCGGCGCGCTGCGACACGCCTTCGGCGACGTGGCCGAGCTCGGCCAGGATCTGCGCCAGCGGCTGCCCGGCGGCCAGCACGAGGCCGACGCGGCGGTTGCGCGACAGGTCGCCGGTGGCGGTCAGCACCAGGTCGCCCAGGCCCGACAGGCCCATGAAGGTCTCGGCGTCGGCGCCGAGCGCGACGCCCGAGGCGCGTCATCTCGGCCAGGCCGCGCGTGATCAGCGCGGCGCGCGCGTTGAGGCCGAGGCCGCCATGCCGTCGGCGATGCCGGTGGCGATCGCCAGCACGTTCTTGACCGCGCCGCCGACCTCGACGCCGACCGGGTCGTCCGAGGTGTAGATGCGCAGGCTCGCGCCGTGGAAGCGCGGCGACGCGCGGCGGCGCGCAGCGCCGCGTCGCTGCTCGCCGCGACCAGCGCGGTCGGCTGGCCGCGCGCGACCTCGAGCGCGAAGCTCGGCCCCGACAGCACGCCGACCCGCGCCGCCGGGCGGCACCGCGCGCGCGATCTCGTGGCCGAGCGCGCCGCTGCCGGTCCTCGAAGCCCTTGCACAGCCAGAGCACGGCGGCGTCGCAGCGTCGCGCGGCAGCGCGGCGCAGCATCGCGCTCGAGCCCGGCCATCGGCGTGGCGACGACGACCAGCGCCGTCGGCGCATGCGCCAGCGCGGCGTCGAAGTCGGCGCCGATCTGCAGCGCCGGCGGCAGCGCGACGCTCGGGCAGGTAGCGCTCGTTGCGCCGCGTCGACGCGCATCGCCGCGCGCCTGCTCCGGCGTCGCGCGCCCAGAGCGCACGTCGGCGTGGCGCGCCGCGGCGCTGGACCGCGAGCGCCGTGCCCCAGGCGCCGGCGCCGAGCACGGTGATGTTCATCGCCGCTCAGCGCGCGCGCCTGCGCCGATCGAGGCGCGCGCCGCGGCGTCTAGTGCGATGGCGTCCGGCGACGCCCGAGCCGTTGGTCGCCGCCGCCGGCCTGCGGCCGCGCTTGCGCCTGCTGCGCCTCGAACATGGCCTGGAAGTTGACTTCCGACAGCAGCACCGGCGGGAAGCCGGCGCGGGTGCAGACGTCGGAGACGATCGCGCGCAGGTACGGGTAGACGATCTCGGGCAGGCGATGCCGATGATCGGCTTGCAGCTGCTCTTCGGGCATGTTGCGGATCTCGAAGATGCCGGCCTGCTTGGCCTCGACCAGGAACAGCGTCTTGTCGTTGACCTTGGTCGTCACGGTGGCGGTGACGGTGACCTCGTAGATGCCGTCGGCGATCGGCTCGGCGCCGAGCGCCGAGGTTGATGTCGACCTGCGGCTGCCCCTGCTCGAGCAGGATCTGCGGCGAATTCGGCTGCTCGAGCGACAGATCCTTCAGGTAGATGCGCTGGATCTGGAACACGGGGGTCTTGGTGTCGTCGGCCATGGGAGTTCTCGGCAGTCGAAGCGAGAGCCCGCCGGACGGCGAGCGAGTGCGGGTGCGGCCGCGACTATCGGCCGAGCGCCGGCAGATTATCGCGTGCCGGCCAGCAGCGGCACCAGGCCGCCGCGCCGGTCGAGCGCGACCAGGTCGTCGCAGCCGCCGACGTGGGTGTCGCCGATGAAGATCTGCGGCACGGTGCGGCGGCCGGTGAGCTGCGATCATCGTGTCGCGCTCGGCCGGGTCGCAGGTCGACCCGGATCTCGTCGATCGCCTCGACGCCGCGCTGCTTCAGCAGCGCCTTGGCGCGCACGGCAGTACGGGCAGATCGGCGTGGTGTACATCTTCGACCGTGCTTGCATGCGGCGACGCGTGCCTCGCGCGTCACGGTCAGGTCGCTTCTCGATCGGCAGGTTGGCGTCGCGCCAGGCGCTCGAGGCCGCCGGCCAGCGCGCGCGCGTTCTCGAAGCCGAGCTTCTTCAGCAGTCGCCGACGGCGCGCGGCGCGCGCGCCCGGTCGGGCAGACCACGCACCAGCGGCAGCGCCTTGTTCTTCGGCAGGTCGCGCGACGTCTCGAGGCTCGCCGAGCGGCACGCTGCGCGCGCCGACGGCATGGCCGGCGGCGTACTCGGCCGGCTCGCTGACGTCGATCAGCACCGCCTTCTCGCGGTTGATCAGGCGCACCGCGTCGGCCGCGTCGACCGACGCCGGCGCCGCCGCGCCTCGTTGAGCAGTCGGCCAGAGCAGCAGGCCGCCCGAGACGAGCGGCGGCGAGCGAACAGATACCAGTTGTCGAGAACGAATTTCACGGTCATGGCAGCGCGAGCGCCCGGTCGGGCAAAACGGCGAATTATAGAATTCGCGCTCCTTCGCGCCGCTCGCGGCGCATCGCCTCACTCGCACCGGGCCGCAGCGCCTCCCGCCATGCACAAGCTCGTCCTGCTCCGCCACGGCGAATCGACCTGGAACCTGGAAAACCGCTTCACCGGCTGGACCGACGTCGACCTGACGCCGACCGGCGTCGAGCAGGCGCGCGCAGGCCGGCCGGCTGCTGAAGGCCGACGGGCTACGAGTTCGACCTCGCCTACACCTCGGTGCTCAAGCGCGCGATCTGGACGCTGTGGCACGCGCTCGACGAGATGGACCGCACCTGGCTGCCGGTGCGTCAACGACTGGCGCCTGAACGAGCGCCACTACGGCGCGCTGCAGGGCCTGAACAAGGCCGAGACCGCCGCAAGTACGGCGACGAGCAGGTGCTGGTCTGGCGCCGCAGCTACGACACGCCGCCGCCGCGCGCTGGACGCCGACGACCCGCGCAGCGAGCGCAGCGACCCGCGCTACGCCGAGCTCGCGCCCGGCGCAGGTGCCGCTCACCGAATGCCTGAAGGACACGGTCGCGCGCGTGCTGCCGTTCTGGAACGACGACGCTCGCGCCGGCGATCGCGCGCCGGCCAGCGGCTGCTGATCGCGGCGCACGGCAACAGCATGCGCGCGCTGGTCAAGTACCTCGACGGCATCTCCGACGACGACGATCGTCGGCCTCAACATCCCGAACGGCATCCCGCTGGTCTACGAGCTCGACGACGCGCTGAAGCCGATCCGCAGCTACTACCTCGGCGACGCCGAAGCGGCGGCGCAAGGCGGCCGCGGCGGTCGCGAACCAGGGCAAGGCCGCGCTAGGCGCTCGACGGCCGACGCTCGAGCGCGCCGGCCGATGTCGCGCGCGCAGCTGCGCCGGCGAGCGCGCGCCGGTCGGCGCTGCGCGGTCGCGCGCGGCGGCAGGAACGCCAGGCGCGACGCTGCACGCCCGTCGCCGCACGCCGACGCGCCACAGGCTCTTGCAGCAGGCGTCGTCGCGCCGACGAACTCGACCGCCGTCGCTGACCGCGTCGATCGCGTCGGAGAAGCGCAGCGCGACCGGCTGCACCGGCGTCGCGGTCGCGATCGCCGCCTGCAGCAGGTTGGCGTGGAACGGCAGCAGCGCCGTGGCCGTCGACGGTCGTGCCCTCGGGAAACACCGCCACGATCTCGCCGGCGCGCAGCGCCTCGGCCACCTGGTGCACCACGCGCAGCGCGTCGCGCTTGCGCTCGCGCTCGATGATACAGCGTGCCCGGCCGCGTCGACCAGCCAGCCGAGCCAGCGGCCAGTGCCTCACGTCGGCCTTGGAGACGAAGCGCGCCTGCGGGCACGACCGCGTGGATCGCCATGATGTCGAGCCACGAGACGTGGTTGGCGACGAGCAGCGTCGGCGCCGGCTCGCGGCGCGCCCTCGACTCGCCAGCGCGATGCCGAGCACGCGCAGCATCTTGCGCCGACCACCAGCGGATGCGCTCGCTGACGCGCCGCGGCGTCGAGCGACGGGAAAGCGCGAACAGCGACGATCGCCAGCGCCGTGCAGCCCGTGCACCGACCGCGCGCAGCGCAGCCGCGCCACGCGCGCGCAGCGCGGCGCTTCGACCGGCGCAGCGGCTCGCCGTGCGTCACGCCGTCAGCCGCGCCGGTACGCGACGCGCGCCGGCGACCAGCGTGCAGCGCACGCGGCCCGGCATCTCGTGGCGCGCGAACGGCGTGTGCTGGCCCTGGCTCGCGAGCGTCGCGCCGTCGACCGTCCAGCGACTCGTCGGGATCGAACACGCAGACGTCGGCGACGCCGCCTTCGACCAGGCCGCGCCGGCGCTCGCGGCCAGCGCGCCGAGCGCGCTCGCCGAGCACGCGCGCCGGCCCGCTCGTGACCGCGGCCAGCGTCCGCGCCAGCGCCGAGCCCGGTCGCCGTCGCCCCACTTCAGCGCCAGGCCGAGCAGCAGCTCGAGGCCGGTCGCGCCCGGCTCGGCCTCGGCGAACGGCAGGTTCTTGGCGTCGTCGGCGACCGGCGTGTGGTCGCTGACCAGCGCGTCGATCGTGCCGTCGGCGAGCGCCGGCGCGGATCGCGTCGCGGTCGCGCTGCTGGCGCAGCGGCGGCATCAGGCGCATCGCGGCGTTGAAGTAGCCGATGTCGACGTCGATCAGGTGCAGCTGAGTGGATGCTCGACGTCGCACGTGACCGGCAGGCCCTCGGCCTTGGCGCGCGCGCACCAGCTCGACGCCGGCGGCGCTGCTCAGGCGGCACAGGTGGACGCGCGCGCCGGTGTCGCGCACCAGCTCGAAGATCGTGTGCAGCGCGATCGTCTCGGCGATCACCGGCACGCCCGACAGGCCCAGCCGCGTCGCCAGCGGCGCCCTTGGCGGCGACGCCGTTGCCGAGCCAGGCGTCGTTCGGCCGCAGCCAGACCGTGTAGCCGAAGGTCGCCGCGTACTGCAGCGCGCGCTGCAGCACCAGCGTGTCGCGCATCGCGACGTCGGCCTGCGAGAAGCCGACGCAGCCGGCCTCGGTCAGCTCGGCCATCTCGGTCAGCACCTCGCCGGCGAGGCCGCGCGTCAGCGCGCCGAGCGGGTAGAGGCGGCGCGAGGTTCAGGTTGCGGGCGCGGAACTTGAGCATCTCGACCAGGCCGGGCTCGTCGAGCACCGGGTCGGTGTCGGGCGGGCAGACCAGGCTGGTCACGCCGCCGGCCACCGCCGCGGCGAGCTCGCTCTCGAGCATGCCCTCGTGCTCGTGGCCGGGCTCGCGCAGGCGCGCCGCGAGGTCGACCAGGCCCGGCGCGACGACCAGCGCCGCGCGCGTCGATCGTGCGCTCGGCGTCGAAGTCGCGCCGGCGCCGGTCGCCGACGCCCGGCGACGATGCGATGCCGCTCGCCGCGATCGCGCAGCGTCGCCCGGCCTCGTCGCGGCCCGCGTCGCCGGGTCGACCAGGCGCGCCGTTCGTGGATCGAGGATCGCTTCACGTCCGCTGCGCTCATGCGCTGTTGCCCGCGATGATCGACATCACCGCCATGCGCACCGCGATGCCGAAGGTCACCTGCGGCAGGATCACGCTCTGCGCGCCGTCGGCCACGGCCGAGTCGATCTCGACGCCGCGGTTGATCGGCCCCGGGTGCATGACGATCGCGTCGGGCTTGGCGAGCGCCAGCTTCTCGGGCGTCAGGCCGAAGGTCTTGAAGAACTCGCCGGCGCTCGGCAGCATCGCGCCGCTCATGCGCTCGTTCTGCAGGCGCAGCATGATGATCACGTCGGCGCCGCGGATGCCCTCGGCCATGTCGTGGCAGACGCGCACGCCCATCTCGCTCAGGTCGCCCGGCACCAGCGTCTTCGGGCCGACGGCGCGGATCTCGGGCACGCCGAGCGTCGTCAGCGCGTGGATGTCGGAGCGCGCCACGCGCGAGTGCACGATGTCGCCGACGATCGCCACCGTGAGGTTGCGTGAAGTCCTTCTTGTAGTGGCGGATCGTGTACATGTCGAGCAGCCCCTGCGTCGGGTGCGCATGGCGGCCGTCGCCGGCGTTGACCACGTGCACGTGCGGCGCGCAGTGCTGCGCGATCAGGTAGGGCGCGCCGCTCTCGCCGTGGCGCACGACGAACATGTCGGCGTGCATCGCCGACAGGTTGGCGATGGTGTCGAGCAGGCTCTCGCCCTTGGCCGTGGACGAGCGCGCGATGTCGAGGTTGATGACGTCGGCCGACAGCCGCTTGGCGGCGATCTCGAAGGTCGTGCGGGTGCGCGTGCTGTTCTCGAAGAACAGGTTGAAGACGCTCTTGCCGCGCAGCAGCGGCACCTTCTTGACGTCGCGGTCGTTGACGCTGAGGAAGGTGCCCGGCGGTGTCGAGGATGTGCGTGCAGCACGGCGCGCGGCAGGCCCTCGATCGACAGCAGGTGGATCAGCTCGCCGTGGCGGTTGAGCTGCGGGTTGCGGCGGACGAACATGGCGCGGCTCGTCGACGTTACCGGATGTCGAAGCTGAAGCGGCCGGCGTCGTCGCGCGCCAGCGACAGCCGCTGCGTCGCGCGGCAGCGCGATCGCGCGCGGCCGCGAACGCCGGCTGCGATCGGCAGCTCGCGGCCGCCGCGGTCGACCAGCACCGCCAGCGTCACGCTCGCCGGGCGGCCGAAGTCGTACAGCTCGTTGACCACGGCGCGGATCGTGCGGCCGGTGTAGAGCACGTCGTCGACCAGCACGATGTGCCGGCCGTCGATCGTCGAACGGCAGCTTGGTGTGGTCGGCGCCGCGCGGCCAGGCCGCGCGCGCCGAAGTCGTCGCGGTGCAGCGCGCTCGAGATCACGCCGGGCGCGCCGGCGAGGCCGAGGTCGCGCGTGCAGCCGCTCGGCCAGCCAGGCGCCGCCCGACCAGATGCCGACCAGCACGGCCGTCGGGCTGCAGCAGGCCGCGCACGCCGGGCAGCAGCTCGGCGTACAGCGCTTCGGCGTCGAGCCTGTCGAGCGCGGCTCATCGGCAGGCTCGCCGAGATACTGCTCGAGGATGATCGCCGCCGCGGCCGGCGTCGAGGTCGGCGCGCCGCGCGCGCTGCGCCTCGGTCGTGGTGTAGCGCTCGTCGACCTCGTGCACCGGCAGGCCGAAGCGCGCCGTGCAGCTGGCGCGCGAAGCGGCGGCGCGCGCGCGGTGTTGTCGTGCGCCGCGCCGTCGGGATGGCAGCGGCACGCCGACGACCAGCGCGTCGGGCTGCCACTCGGCGATCAGCGCGCGCGATCGCCGCGCAGCGCGCGCCTCGCCCTCGGCGGCGACGCGTGCGCAGCGGCGTCGCGCGTCCGCGTCAGCGAGTTGCCGGTGGCGACGCCGACGCGCCGGGTGCCGAAATCGAAAGCGAGAAACGACGAGCGGCGTCGGCGCGAGCGGCGGCGCGCATGCGCTCATGCGTGCCCCGCCTCCTGGCTCAGCATGCGCGGCGTCGATGCCGAGCAGCGACAGCGCCTTGTCGTAGCGCTGCTCGACCGGCGTGTCGAAGATGACGCCGGGCTCGGCGTCGACGTTGATCCAGCCGTTGCGGCTCATCTCGTCCTCGAGCTGGCCGGCGCCCCAGCCGCTGTAGCCGAGCGTGACCAGCACCTTCTTCGGGCCGGCGCCGCTGGACAGCGCCTCGAGCACGTCCTTGCTGGTCGTCATCTCCAGCCCGCCGGGGATCGTGCAGCGTCGAGTTGTAGGGCCGCCCTCGCGCTTCGCCGCCGAGCCGCTCGTGCAGCACGAAGCCGCGCTCGGTCTGCACCGGGCCGCCGAAGTACACCGGCGCCTCGGCCAGGTCTTCGCGGTCGAGCGAGAGCTCGACCTTCTCGAACAGGTTCTTCAGCTTGATGTCGATCGGCTTGTTGATGACCAGGCCGAGCGCGCCCTTCTCGGTGTGCTCGCACAGGTAGACCACGGTGCCGGCGAACGTGTCGTCGGCCATGCCCGGCATGGCGATCAGGAACTGGTTCGTCAGGTTGATGCGGCTCGCGTCGGCCATGACGGCTCGATTCTATCGACTGCGCGGACAATCGCCGCATGGCCGATCAAACCAATGCAGCGCCGGTCGAGCGCTTCTTCACGCGGCTGGCCTGGCATGCGGAACAGGGCAGTCTGGTCAAACTGGTGCTGGCCAAGCACCACGGCGAGCCGGCGGACCTGGTGCGCCTGGCGGTACGCCCGCTGCTGCTGCGCGAGCGGCCGCACCTGAGTTTCGTGTACAGCCACGCCACCCGTGACGTGACCAAGAACCTTGTCGTGGCCGACGGGCTTGCCCAGCTGCGCGAGTTGATCGGCACTGCCTTTGCCCATGCCCACCTCCTGGCCGCGGGCGAAGACCTGGAGCTGCGATTCACCAAGAAGGGCAAGGCCAGCCTGCAACAGCAAGTCACCGCCCGCGAAGCCGGCCCGGCGCAGACGCACGACCGCGAAAAGCAGCGCCTGTTGTCGCTCGACACGCCGTTCCTGGCCGCGCTGGGCGTGACCACGCCGGCTGGCGACCTGGTGCCGGCGATGGCGCGCAAGTGCAAGCAGATCAACAAGTTCGTCGAGATTCTGCGATCACGCACTGTCGGCCTCGCCACTGCACGGGCAGGCAAAGATGCGGGTGGCCGACTTCGGCAGCGGCAAGGGCTACCTGACCTTCGCGGTGCACGACCACCTGCGCCACACGCTCGGCCGCGACGCCACGGTGCTGGGTGTCGAGCTGCGTCCCGACCTGGTGCAGCTGTGCAGCAAGGCTGCCGGGCGGCTGGGCCTGGACGGCCTGCACTTCGAGCAGGGTGACGTGCGCGAGCGGCCGGCCGAGCCACTGGACGTCGTGATCGCGTTGCACGCCTGCGACACCGCGACCGACCATGCGATCCACCTGGGCATCCGCGTCGGGCGCAGCGATGATCATCTGCTCGCCGTGCTGCCACAAGCAGCTGCGGCCGCAGCTGCAAGAGCCCGGCCGTGATGGCGCCGATGCTGCAGCACGGCATCCACCTCGGCCAGCAGGCCGAGATGCTGACCGACAGCCTGCGTGCGTTGCTGCTCGAGGCCCATGGCTACGAGACCCAGGTGTTCGAGTTCGTCAGCGCTCGAACACACCAGCAAGAACAAGATGATCCTGGCGGTCAAGCGCGCCCAGCCGCTGCCTTGCGAGCCGGTGCTGGCGCAGATCCGCGCCATCAAGGATTTCTACGCCGTACGCGAGCATTGCCTGGAAACGCTGCTCGCGACAGCGGCATGAAGCCGCTCGACAGCGCGCTGGTCTGGCTGCGGCGCGACCTGCGCGCCGACGACAACGCCGCGCTGTACCACGCACTGCGCTCGGCGCGGCGCGTCTGGTGCGGATTCGTCTTCGACCGCGCGATCCTCGACACCGCTGCCGCGCGCCGACCGCCGCGTCGAGTTCATCCGCGACAGCCTGGTCGGGCTCGACGCGCAACTGCGCGCGCTGGCGGCCGCGCACGGCATCGAAGGCGTCGCGCTGCTCGTGCGCCACGGCCACGCGACGCAGGAGCTGCCGCAACTGGCCGCCGAGCTGCAGCGTGCAGGCGGTCTACGCCAACCACGACGACGACCCGGCGGCGCTGGCCCGCGACGCCCAGGTGCGCGGCGCGCTGGCCGACGCCGGCGTGGCGCTTGCACACCAGCAAGGACCACGTGGTGTTCGAGCGCAGCGAGGTGCTGACCGCAGACGGGCAGACCCTACAGCGTGTTCACGCCCTACAGGAACGCCTGGCTGACGAAGGCTCGAGCCGTTCTACCTGCGCGCCTATCCGGTCGCACACCACGCGCGGCGCTGGCCGCCGCTGCCCGACCGGAGTGCCGTCGGGCGTGCCGACGCTGGACGCGATCGGCTTCGAGCCCACCAACCTGCACACGCTCAAGCTGCCCAGCGGCAGCGCCGGTGCGCAGGCGCTGCTGGCCGACTTCCTCGAGCGCATCGACCACTACGACGAGACACGCGACTTTCCCGCCGTCAAGGGCCCGAGCTACCTGTCGGTGCACCTGCGCTTCGGCACGGTGTCGATCCGCCAGCTCGCACGCGAGGCGTGGCAGCGCGTGCAGGACGGCTCGGCCGGCGCCGAGGTCTGGCTGTCGGAACTGATCTGGCGCGATTTCTACCACCAGATCCTGCACCACCATCCGCACGTGGTCGGCGCACGCCTTCAAGCCCGAGTACGACGCCATCCACTGGGAGCACGGCAAGCAGGCCGAGGCGCTGTTCGCCGCCTGGTGCGAGGGCCGCACCGGCTACCCGCTGGTCGACGCCGCGATGCACCAGATCAACCAGACCGGCTACATGCACAACCGGCTGCGCATGGTGGTCGCGAGCTTTCTGGTCAAGGACCTGGGGCTGGACTGGCGCCGGGGCGAGCGCTACTTCGCCGAGAAGCTGAACGACTTCGACCTCGCCGCCAACAACGGCGGCTGGCAGTGGGCGGCTTCGACCGGCTGCGACGCGCAGCCGTACTTCCGCATCTTCAACCCGGTGGCGCAGAGCGAGCGCTTCGACGCCGAGGGCAAGTTCATCCGCCGCTACCTGCCGCAGCTGGCCGCGGCTGCCGCGCCGAACTGATCCATGCGCCCTGGCTGGCACGCCCGGTCGACCTGGCGGCGGCCGGCGTCGAGATCGGCCGCGACTATCCTGCGCCGATCGTCGACCACGACGCGGCCCGCGCCAAGACCCTCGCGCGCTACGCGGCCGTCAAGGGCCCCCGCTAGGCGTGCTGCCTGATTGCTGCGAACGTCGGGTCGTGACGCGGCCGGTGATGAACCCGGCCAGGAACGGCAACCCGATCAGGACCAGAACCGCGAGGACCAACAGCAGCAATGCTTCGGCCACGACATCACCCAGCTTGGCCAGCAGCAAGGGGCCGAGCTCCTTGCCGATGCGCGAAACATCGGCGGCCAGCGCGGCGCGTTCGGAACTGATGGCGGCATACAGCGCCTTGCGCTCGCGTTCGATCGTGGCGTCCACTTCAACGCGCATCGCGTCCAGATCCTTGACCAACGTGGCGCGCTGAACCTGCACCAGATCGAGCGTCTGCCCCCAGCGCTGGTCGAAGCTCGCGAACACCCGCGTCATTTCGGCCTGCAGCGCGTCGAGCCGCTGCATTGCGAGCTCGGGCTGTGTTTGGGCCAGGACACCGAGCTTGGTCAACTCTTCGTCGAACCGCCTGAGTGCATGCGCCAGATCGGACGGCTTGACACCCGATTCCACGAACGCGAGTTCGGTGCGCCAGCGCAGCTCGTCGGGAATGCGCCGGCTATAGATGTCGAATTGGTCCGCGGCTTCGCTCTGCGCCTCCGGCGGCACGCTGACGGAGTGCGCGAGGTGGCGCAGGGCCACGTCGCGCCACTGCTGCGCGATCGGAGCGCGCTCGAAGGCCAGGTCGCCGAGGCGTTCCGCGGCCGCGTACTCCGTGACCAGCTTGCGCGCATCGGTCAGCACGGCCGCCTCCAGCCGACGCACCGCCAACGCCTCTGCGTCGCGGGCGAGCGCCGCAGCGGTGTCGACGGCGAGCTTGTGTCGGCTGCCGAACAATGCGCTGCCGGCACCGTCTGTGAAGAAATCGTTCATCTGCAACGCCAGCGCCCAGGTATCGACCAGGGCCAGCGTCGGATCCGAACGGTAGGCCGAGCGGCGGCTGGCCACTGAAGCGCCGATCTTCCAGCGCAAAGCATTCGCGCGCAGGTCGGTGTCCTCGCTGCCCTGGGCGACGAGATCGGCAGTGCGCGTCACACGCTCGATGAAATCGGTCGCGAACTGGCGGGTTTCGATACGGGTGCGCAGTTGCTCGGGCGGCAGCGGTTCGCCCGGCAGCTTGACCGCAACCGACACGCAAGCCGCGAGCGTGAGCGTGGCCGGCACGCCGAGCATCAGCGTCAACAGGCGCTGGACACGGCGCGACAGCGGATGGCTCATGCCTGGTCTGCCTGCGCACCCGGCGCACCAGGCACAGGCGCGGCGACCGCGACGCCGCGGCTCTTCAGCGCCGCCTGCAACTGCTCGTGCACCATGCGGATGTGCGAGCGCAGGTTGTAGAAGTCCGCCGCATAGGCCAGCGGCACGCGCTGCCTGTCAAGTTGCTGCTCGATCCAGTTCAGGCGCGCGCCTTGCACCGCCGGATCGCCTTCGCCACGGCGCACCGCGCTTTCCGTGAAGCGCACCTCGCCATACCAGCGGTAGATGTTGCGGCGCATGCGCCAGCGGTAGAGCACCGGCAGGTTGCGAAAAATCGGGATCGCGATGATCAGCAGCGGCAGGCCGATGACGAGGAATCGATTGATCCAAACCACCATCCAGAAGGGCAGGTAGCGGCGCAGGATCGACGGGCTGCCCTTGTAGAAGCGCTCCGCGTCCGTGGACAGCGGAAGATCGAGGTCGCGCGGCGCTGGAAACTCGCCGACACGCTGGAACAGCCCGGCGCCGCCATGCACCTTCCTCGCCGCCTCCAGCAGCATCTCGACGATGACCGGGTGAATGTCCTCCACAGCGACCAGGTTGGCGGTGACAGCCAGCAAGTCGATTTCCGTCGGCGGAATATTGCGTGCCAGGTCGGCCGCGCCCTCGGGCAACGTCAGCCTGGTCAGATGCGGCATCCGCCGCGCATAGGCCTCGGCACGCCGGATGCCGAGCAGATGCACGCCCGGCGCGGCCAGCAGGCGCTGCACACCTGGCGCGTCGATTGCGGCGATGTAGAACACGACATCGACTTCGCCGTCCTCGAGGGCCTTCGCCGCCGCCAGTCCACCGATTTCACGCAGCACGGTTGGCGGTCCCGCCACCCCGCTACCGCGCAGCACCTGCATCGCCACGGTCATCGTTCCGCTGCCTGCCGTACCGACCGCGATGCGCTTGCCGCGCAGTGGCTGCTCGGCATCGAGCCGCAATTCACCGCGATAGAAAATCCAGTTCGGCTCGTAGAACACGCTGCCTAGCGTCACCAGGCCGGGCGCGTTCTCGGCGTTCGCAATGCCACCTTGAACCAGGGCCAATGAAGCGCCGTCCTTGCGCGTCTTCAGCCGTTCGACGTTCTCGACCGCGCCGGCCGACGGCTTGAGCTCGAGCGTGACCCCGTACTGCGCGAAGAGGGTCTTGTAGCGCTCGGCGAAGCCGTGATAGGCGCCGTCGAGGGGGCCGGTGCTCATCACGACGGTCTTGGGCGGCGCGGGCTCGACGTAATGCGTGAGGCCCCAGACCGACAGTGCCAGCAGCGCGAGAAGCGGCAGACCGATCAGCGCCAGATCACGACGAGACAGATCGCGCAACAGGTGCGACATGAACACCCCATGGTTGTCAAGACTCTGTTTCGAGTCTCGCAGATTTTCAAACGTCGGCCGCGGCGAATCGGCTCAGGCGGCGTTGTCGCCTTCGGTGTCGGGCGCCTGGGTGTGCTTGATGAACAGTTGCGCCGCCCAGATGCCGACCTCGTAGAGCAGGCACATCGGGATCGCCAGCGCCAGCTGCGAGACCACGTCGGGCGGCGTCAGGATGGCCGCGACGATGAAGGCCAGCGACGATGAAGTAGCCGCGAAACGCCTTCAGCTTGTCGATGCTGACCACGCCGATGCGCGCCAGCACGACCACCACGATCGGCACCTCGAAGGCGGCGCCGAAGGCGATGAACATCGTCAGCACGAAGCTCGAGGTAGGCCTCGATGTCGGGCGCGGCGGTGATGCTCTTGGGCGCGAAGCTCTGGATGAACGTGAAGACCTGGCCGAAGACGAAGAAGTAGCAGAACGCCACGCCGACGAAGAACAGCAGCGTGCTCGAGACCACCAGCGGCAGCACCAGCTTCTTCTCGTGCGAGTACAGGCCCGGCGCGACGAAGGCCCACACCTGGTACAGCACCACCGGCAGCGCGAGCAGGAACGCCGCCATCAGCGTGATCTTCAGCGGCACGAGGAACGGCGAGATCACGTTGGTGGCGATCAGCGTGGTGCCCGCCGGCAGGTGCGCGACCAGCGGCGCGGCCAGCAGGTCGTACAGCGCCGCCGGGCCCGGGCCAGACGCACAGCACGCCGACGCACACGCCGACCGCGATCGAACGCGCGGATCAGCCGGTCGCGCAACTCGACCAGGTGCGAGACGAAGGGCTGCTCGGTGCCGGCGAGTTCGTCGTTCGGGTCTTGTCGGTGGCCATTGCGCTCGCCGTTCAGGCCGCGGCGCGCGGCGGCCGGAAGCGCGCCACCCGCGCCGCGCCCGACTGCGCCTTGGCGCGGATGCCGTGGCGCTGCTTGTACCACTGCGGCATCGCGCCGCGCTTGAGGCGCCAGTTCTTCTTCGGGTGCTTGTACGTCGGCGGCGGCGGCGCCAGCGGCGTGCATCGCTGCCGAGCGCCGGCACGGTGTCCGGCGGCGGCTGCCAGCCGACTGCTCGAGGTCGGCTCGCGGTCTGCTGGATCTCGTTCGATGACCGTCTGCTCGACGTCGCGCGCCGCGTCCTCGAACTCGGTCTTCATCTTCTTGCAGTTCTTCGAGCTCGATCGAGCGGTTGACCTCGGCCTTGACGTCGGCCACGTAGCGCTGCGCCTTGCCGAGCAGCGTGCCGACCGTGCGCGCCACGCGCGGCAGCTTCTCCGGGCCGATGACGATCAGCGCCACCGCGCCGATCAGCGCGATCTTGTCGAAGCCGAAGTCGATCATGCGCAGCGCGGGCGCGCGCGGACGGTCGCTCAGGACTTGGTCTTGGCCTCGACGTCGACCGTGTTCGGCGTCGGCGCCGGCGCTGCGCGGCCGACCTGCTGCGCCGGCGGCAGCCGGCGTCGGCGTGGCGCGGCGGTGCCGTCGCGCACGCCGTCCTTGAAGCCCTTGACGGCGCCGCCGAGGTCGGAGCCGATGTTCTTCAGCTTCTTGGTGCCGAAGATCAGCACGACGATCAGCAGCACGATCAGCCAGTGCCAGATGCTGAATGAACCCATGATGATTCTCCTGGAAGACGAATCGCGGATTTTAGGGCGACCGCTGAGGCGTCAGCCCTTGAGCCAGGGCCGCGGCCCGCCCATGACGTGCATGTGCAGGTGCTGCACCTCCTGCCTGCCGTCGCGCCCGGTGTTGACCAGCGTGCGAAAGCCGTTCGTCACGCCGAGCTCGCGCATCAGCCGCGGCGCCAGCGCCATCATGCGGCCGAGCAGCGGCGCGTGCGCCTCGGTCGACGTCGTACCATGCGTCGCGATGTGCTGCTTCGGGATGATCAGCACGTGCACCGGCGCCCACGGGCGCGATGTCGTGGAAGACGAGCGATCTCGTCGTCCTCGTAGACCTTTCGGCGCGGGATCTTGCCGTCGACGATCTTGCAGAAGATGCAGTTCGGATCGCTGCTCATGCGCTCGGCCTTCACGCCGGCATCGGCTTGCGTTCGACGCAGGTTCAGCCAGCCCGGACGACGCGGTAGAGGAACCAGATCGAGATCAGCGCCCAGGCGATCCAGCCCGGGACCAGGAACAGCAGCCAGCAGCGGCGCCGTCACGAGCGTACAGCACGCCGGCCCACAGCACGGTGCGGATGCGCCAGCTGAAGTGCGACTCCTGCCAGGTGCCGCGCGCGTCGTCGCGCTTGACCAGGTCGATGATGAACGCGATCAGCAGCAGCAGCACGCTCGCCTGCACGCCCGGCAGCACCGCGCCGACCGCGACGATGGCGTGCAGCGAGGTAGCTGATGTGGCCGATCGTCTTCAGCGGTCTGCTCGGATCGCGGCACGTCGTCGACGATGTCGTTCATGTTCCGTCTGCCTCTCGCGTCGACTGCGCCTTGCGCAGCGCAAATTCCTCGAGCCCCGACAGCCCTTCGCGGCGCTCCAGTTCGGCCAGCACGTCGGCCGGCGTCAGGCCGAATGCCGCCAGCGCGATCATGGTGTGGAACCACAGGTCGGCCACCTCGGCGACGATGCGCTCGCGCGGTCGCCGTCCTTGCCGCCATCACGACCTCGGTCGCCTCTTCGCCGATCTTCTTCAGGATCGCGTCGGGGCCCTTGGCGAACAGCCGCGCGACGTAGCTCTTGTCGGGGTCGCCGCCGCGGCGCGCCGTCGATCACGGCGGCCAGGCGCGCCAGCGTGTCGTCGGCCTTGCGGTGCGTCGTTCATCGGCGGCTCATTTGTAGATCGCGTCCGGGTCTTTCAAGACCGGCTCGACGCTGTGCCAGGCGCCGTTCTCGTAGCGCTGGAAGAAGCACGAGTGCCGGCCGGTGTGGCAGGCGATGCCGGGCTCGCTGGCCCGAGCTGCGTCGACCTTCAGCAGCACCACGTCGTTGTCGCAGTCGAGGCGGATCTCGTGCACCTTCTGGACGTGGCCGCGACTCCTCGCCCTTGTGCCACAGGCGCCGGCGCGAGCGGCTCCAGTACACCGCCTCGCCGAGCTCGGCCGTCTTGCGCCAGCGCCTCGCGGTTCATGAAGGCGAACATCAGCACGTCGTTGCTGCCGACCTCCTGCGCGATCACCGGCACCAGGCCGTTGCGCGTCCCACTTCACCTCGTCGAGCCAGTTCATTGCGGTCAGTGTAGCGGCGCCTCCGCTGCGACGCGGTGGCGCCGGCGAAGCCCCGCTCTGCGGCGAACCAGTCGCAGCACCGGCAGCGTGCCCGGCAGCACCGGCGCGACCGTCGACCGGCAGCGTCTGCCAGGCCATCGCCTGGCCGCTCGCGCATCTCGAACTCGCCGCGCCAGTCGAACACCTTGCAGAAGTGCAGGCGCACGCGGGCGTGCGGGTAGTCGATGCAGCTCGATCTGCCACGGCTGGACGGCGCCGATCGTGATGCCGAGCTCCTCGTGCAGTTCGCGCCGCAGCGCCTGCTCGACCGTCTCGCCGCGCTTCGAGCTTGCCGCCCGGGAACTCCCAGTAGCCGGCGTAGACCTTGCCGTCGGGCCGCGAGGTGAGCAGGAAGCGGCCCTCGCGCGTCGATCAGCACGCCGACCGCGACGTCGACGGGCGTCGCGTCTCGCTCGGCCGCGTCGCTCACGCGTGGTGCCGCCCGGCGTAGTCCCTCGCGAACTGGTAGGCGACGCGGCCCGAGCGCGAGCCGCGCTCGAGCGCCCAGACCAGCGACTCCTGGCGCGCCGCCGCGATCGCGCTCGTCGCCGACGCCGAAGCCGCGCAGCCACTGCGGCGACGATCGCCAGGTACTCGTCCTGGCTGAACGGATAGAAGCTGACCCACAGGCCGAAGCGCTCGGACAGCGAGATCTTCTCCTCGACCACCTCGCCCGGATGCACCTCGCCGTCCTCGGTGTGGCGTGTAGGTCAGGTTCTCCTTCATGTACTCGGGCAGCAGGTGGCGGCGGTTGCTGGTGGCGTAGATCAGCACGTTGTCGCTGGCCTGCGGCGACCGAGCCGTCGAGGATCGACTTCAGCGCCTTGTAGCCGGGCTCGCCCTCGTCGAAGCTCAGGTCGTCGCAGAAGACGATGAAGCGCTCGGGCCGCTCGGCCACCAGGTCGACGATGTCGGGCAGGTCGACCAGGTCGGTCTTGTCGACCTCGATCAGGCGCAGGCCCTGCGGCGCGAACTCGTTCAGGCAGGCCTTGATCAGCGAGCTCTTGCCGGTGCCGCGCGCGCCGGTCAGCAGCACGTTGTTGGCGGCGCGGCCGGCGACGAACTGCTCGGTGTTGCGCAGCAGCCGCTCCTTCTGCGGCTCGACCTCGACCAGGTCGCGTCAGGCGGATCGTCGCCACGTGGCGCACCGGCTCGATGCGCGCCCGAGCCGCCGCGCTTGCGGTAGCGAAAGGCGATCGACGCGGTCCAGTCGGGCGCCGCCGAGCGGGTGCGGCAGCACCGCCTCCAGGCGCGCGAGCAGCGCCTCGGCGCGGGCGATCAGGGTCTCGAGCGTGGGCGTCATGGCGGGTCGGGCAAGGCATGCCGCGCATTGTCGGCCACACGCCGCCGGTGTGCAGAGCGGCGCCGCCCCCGCAACTAAGCGAACAGGCGCAGCGCGACGTCGAGGTGCTCGGTCGGGCTGCGCTTGAAGCCCGAGCGGGCGTAGCGCTGCAGGCGGCCGACCGCGAACGCGGTCAGCACCGACGCCTGCGCGTTGGCGTCGACGGTCGGCGTGCGCCGAGCCGGCCGCTCTCGGCCGCCTGCGCGCAGGCTCTGGCGCAGCTGCGACTCGACGCGGTCGAAGAACTGGTTCATGCGCGCGATCAGGCGCTCGTTCTCGAACACCAGTGCGTCGCCGACCATCACGCGCGTCATGCCCGGGTTCTTCTCGCCGAACTGCAGCAGCACGGTCAGGATCGTTGCGCCTGCTGCGCACCCGCTCGGCTCGCGCTCGACGATCTGGTTGACCAGCGTGAACACGCTCTGCTCGATGAACTCGATCAGGCCCTCGAACATCTGCGCCTTGCTGGCGAAGTGGCGGTACAGCGCGGCCTCGCTGACCGTCGAGCTTGGCCGCCAGCGCCGCGGTGGTGATGCGCTCGGCACCGGGCTGCTCGAGCATCGAGGCCAGCGTCTGCAGGATCTGCACGCGCCGCTCGCCGGGCTTGGGCCGCTTGCGCACCGCTCGGGCTTGGCCTCCGACGTCAGGCTGCCTTCGCCCGCGACATCGTCGTCGACGGCGGCGGCCGGGTCATCGGGCAGGTCGGACATCACGGCAGGCGGTTCTCGGCAACTGTTGGAGCGAAGTGATTCTTGCACACACATATGCGGGCTTGCGGTGCAGGTAAACACCAACTTTCCCGCCATGCTGAGGGGTCTCTCGCTGCGCGGCGTGCCCAGCGCTGCATCCAGACCGTGCGCCATGCCGACGGCCGCGCGCCGCCTTCTGGTGGACCAGCGTGTCCTCGACCAGCACGCAGCGCGAGGCCGGCACGCCGCAGGCGTGACCGCGACGCGGCGCAGCATGCGCGCGTCGGGCTTGGGCCGCAGCTGGCCGAACATGTTCATGTCCTCGATCGCCAGCACGCCATCGAACAGCCGCGCGATGCCGCAGCGCGCCGAGCACGCGCATCGCGTAGGCGCGCGGCGCGTTGGTCAGGATGAACTTGCGTCCGGGCAAGCGGCGCGATCGCGGCGAAGTCGTGGCGGTGGCCGTGCACGCGCCGCTTCGAGCCCCGGCAGCGATGTGCGTGTGGTGCAGGAAATGCGCCGCCTTCACGCCGTGGTGGCGCACCAGCGCCGAGCAGCGTCGCACCGTAGCGGCGCCAGTAGTGGTGGCGCAGCGCATCGGCGGCGTCGCGGGCCAGGCCCGAGTTCGCGCACCACGTAGTCGGTCATCGCCGAGCGTTGATGCCGCCGAAGGCGGCATGGCGTGGCGTCGTGCAGCGTGTTGTCGAGGTCGAACAGCCAGACCCTGTGCGCTTCATGGCGGCCTGCATGGCGTGATGCTTTCCAAGTGGACGCCGCGCAACCGGCTTTGCCGGGCCGCTGGCGGCGCCCCAAGGGCCACGAGGTGGCCCTTTCCGGGCCACAGGGGGTGCGCCGAAGGCGCTCCGGGGGTGGTCAATGACTTCGAATCATCGTGCCGTAGGCCTGGTCGGTCAGGATCTCGAGCAGCATCGCGTGCGGCACGCGGCCGTCGATGATGTGCACGGCGTTGACGCCGCTCTTGGCCGCATCGAGCGCGCCGGCGATCTTGGGCAGCATGCCGCCGGAGATCGTGCCGTCGGCGAACAGCTCGTCGATCTCGCGCGCCGTCAGGTCGGTCAGCAGGTTGCCCGCTCTTGTCGAGCACGCCGGGCGTGTTGGTCAGCAGCATCAGCTTCTCGGCCTTCAGCACCTCGGCCAGCTTGCCGGCCACCACGTCGGCGTTGATGTTGTAGCTCTCGTTGTGCTCGCCGAAGCCGATCGGGCTGATGACCGGGATGAACTGGTCGTCCTGCAGCGCCTTGACGACGCTCGGGTCGATCGACGTCGATCTCGCCGACCTGGCCGACGTCGTGCTCCTTGCTCGGGTCGTCCTTGTCGACCATCTTCAGCTTGCGCGCGCGGATCAGCCCGCCGTCGCGGCCGGTCAGGCCCACCGCCTTGCCGCCGGCGTGGTTGATCAGGCCGACGATGTCTTGCTGCACCTCGCCGGCCAGCACCCACTCGACGACTTCCATCGTCTCGTCGTCGGTGACGCGCATGCCCTGGATGAAGCGTGCCCTTCTTGCCCAGCCGGGTCAGCGCCTCCTCGATCTGCGGCCCGCCGCCGTGCACCACCACCGGGTTCATGCCGACCAGCTTGAGCAGCACCACGTCTTCGGCGAAGTCCTGCTGCAGCGCGGGGTCGGTCATGGCGTTGCCGCCGTACTTGATGACCATGGTCTTGCCGTGGAACTTGCGGATGTAGGGCAGCGCCTGGGCCAGGATCTCGGCCTTTTCGCGCGGGGCGATGTGGGCCAGGTCGGTCAGTGGGGCTGTGGTCATGGCAGTATCTCGTCGAGCACGCGCCGATTCGGCCGCGCATTGTAGGCAGCCGCACCCGTCAAACGCCTCGAGGGGATCGCCAAATGAGACTGCAACGCCGTCGCTTCGTGGCCACCATGCCGATCGGCTCGCCCGGCATGGACGGGCCGGAATGCGCTGGCCGCCGCGACCCCGATGACATGCTGCTGGTGCAAACCAGCGGCGCCAGCCGGGTGTTTCAAAGCTACCGCTGAAATCGACGACACACTGCGCCCATGCCCGACGCCACCCACCGCCACGACCTCAGCCGCTGGCAGCACGACCACGACTGGGCCACCGACCGCAGCGCCAGCGCCCGCCGCACGCATGCCGTGATCGCGATCACGCTGGTGACGATGGCGGCCGAGATCGCCGCCGGCTGGTGGTGGCAATCGATGGCGCTGCTGGCCGATGGCTGGCACATGGGCACCCATGCGGCCGCCATCGGCGTGGCGGCGCTGGCCTACGCGCTGGCGCGGCGCTGGGCCGGCGACGCGCGCTTCTCGCTCGGGCCGTGGAAGGTCGAGGTGCTGGGCGCCTACACCAGCGCCCTGCTGCTCGGCGTGGTCAGCGTGGCGATCGCGGTCGAATCGGTGCTGCGCCTGATCAGCCCGCGGGTGGTGGACTACGCGCCCTCGTTGTGGGTCGCCGTCATTGGCCTGGGCGTGAACCTGGTCTGCGCCCGGCTGCTGCACGCGCCCGGCGAAGGCGCGGCCCCGCTCGCGCACACCGGGCATGGCGCGGGCCACCACGACCACCACCACGATCACGATCACGATCACGACCATGACCAGCATCGGCACGCGCACGGGACCGACCACGACCTGAACCTGAAGGCCGCCTACCTGCACGTGCTGGCCGATGCCGCGACCTCGGTGCTGGCCATCGCGGCGCTGCTCGCCGGCTGGCTGGGCCACGTCACCTGGCTCGATCCGGTCATCGGCCTGGTGGGCGCGGTGCTGATCGCCTGGTGGTCGCGCGGCCTGCTCGCGCGCACCGGCAAGATCCTGCTCGATCGTGAGATGGACGACCCGCTGGCCGCGCAGATGCGCCAGCGCCTCGAGGCCGACGGCGACGCACGCGTGGCCGACCTGCACCTGTGGCGCGTCGGCGACCAGCGCTTTGCCGCCCATGCCACCGTGGTGGCCGACGCGCCGCTCGATGCCGACGCCTACCGGATGCGCGTCGCCGACCTGGCGGCGCTGATGCACGTCTCGATCGAAGTCAATCGCTGTCAGGGTCACGCGACTGCGTCGGATTGAGCGCGCCAGACTCCACTGACTAGAGGCTCAGGATGCCAGCGGCATGCTGTGCCACCAGAGGCGGCACTGCTTGCACAAGCCGCCCTCGAACTCGGCGGTCAACAGGCCATCGAGAACCATCCGTGGCAGCGGATCGCCCGGCTTGCGGGCGACGAGGTTCGTGCCGGTAGACTTTGCCCAGATCCGGAACAGCTCCTCGGACGCCACCTGGTACGTGACATGCCAGTGGGCGATGCCACCGCCCGGCGTCGAGGCGAGAACTTCGTAAGTGACGCGCACGTCCTCCTGCAGCTTCACGCGCCGCCAGTACTCGGCGAGCTGGGCATGGCCGCGCTGAACCGCAAACGGCGTGTTGTGGTACTGGCCATCGCCGGTGAACAGCGCGGTGAACAGGGTCTCATCGCGTTGCTCCCAAGCTGCCTTGTAGCCTTGCATGAACCGTTCGATGTTCACGGTGCTCCTCTCGTGGTGACAGTTTGCCCGGCTCGAGCAAAGGGTTGGGCAACTGCTACTGCCTGGCAAACTCGATCGTGGAGGTGCCGGCACCCTGAATGGAGAGTGCGCCCTTCATGTGCGAAGAGTCGGTGAGCAGCGCAGCATAAGTCGCCTTGCTGCCGTTGTCGTACGCGAATTCGACTGTGACCGCAGCGCCGCTGTGCACGCCAGCCACCGCCAGCGTGCCCGATGCACCGGCGTCGATGCGATAGGTACCCACACCAACGAGTTGAGAGTCCTGCTCTTTGAGCGTGATTGACGTTGCGCTACCGACCGGTTGTGAAGCGGCATTCCACGTGCCATCGAGCGTCTGTGGGGGATCGCTGCCACCGCCACCGCATGAGCACAAGAAAGCGAGCCACAGTAGGAGGTGAAGGCGGCGCATGATGCTCTCGTGTGGCAATTCACGGACCATACGCTCGATCCAGGCGGTGTTGGGCGACGGCACCTACGTTTGTGATGCCTTGATCTTCCGGACGGCCGACACGTCGCCCAGGAACACTTGAAGGGTGTCCCGATCGGTCTGCGACAGATCCTTGCGCTCGAGCAGCTTCAGCTTGTCGATGACCAGTTCGAGGGCTTCGGCCAGATGCCCGATCTGCCTGCCGTAGCTGCCTACCGTTTGCAGCACCTCCTGCTCGATGGCGGGATTCGACGAGGCGCCCAGGTTCACGTTGAACAGATTGAACGACCAGTTGGGCAGGATCGGCTGGCTCAGACTGGCCGGTGCCAACTGCAAAGGCATGTAGACGTTGTCCATGATGGGCTCCTGTCAGGTGGCACGATGGTCGGCCGCCACTCGCGCGAAAGCTGTCGGCGACCAACGATTCTTCCAGGCGGCGATTGTCCGCTCGGCATTGCTTTCGGCGGGGTCCATCGACGAGACCTCGAGCGGGCAATGCAGCCCGACGAATGCGACGCAGCGCCGCCTCGCGACAAGGGCTATCGGTCCTTTCGCGCCAGGGCGTAGACCTTCTCGGAACAAGGCTCGCCTCGGAAGACGACCTGTCTGGTCGCCAGATGCTTGAACCCCATGCGCTCCAGCAATCGGACGCTCGCGAGGTTGCGTGTGTCCGTGATGCCCAGCACCTGGACGATCTCCGTGGTCGCGAAGATCAGGGCAAGCGCTTCGCCCACTGCACGCCCGGCCATGCCACGGCCTTGCGCTGACGGCTGAAGCGTGAAACCGATCTCCCCTGTGGTTCCGTCCTCGGACAGATGCAGGCCAATGTCGCCTACGAGGGCGTCGGAACTCGGCTCCGCGATGCCGACCTGCACCCATTCGCCCGGCTTGAACAGTGGTGCCTGGTTCATCTCGGAGAGGAACTCGTGTGCCTCGGTATCGGACATCGGTGACCACCCCTGATAGCGGCCGAGTTCCGCAATGCCGCGGTAAGCCTGGAACGCCTCACGGTCAGCGGGGCGCAAGCGGCGCAGACGGCCACCAGGGAACTCGCGCGGCAGCAGCGGTTCATGCATGACGGCTGGGCATGAGGTCAGGCGCCGCGTTCATAGGCTTCGAGTGCAAGCAGAAGGCTGGTTCGATGCCTTCGCGCAACCTCTTGCCAGGCCAGGCCCGTGAGCGCGCCTTCGAGGGCCCAGAGAAGATTGAGCGACGCACGGGGATTGGCCCGCTTTGTCTTGGCATACGCCGCGACGGCGCCGAGCTTGCGCAGCTCAGCCAGCGACGTAATGCCGACCGGTGCGAGCATGGCCTGTGATTTCGGGCCGAGGTTAGGCAGACCTTCGATGGACGTGCCCAGACGGTGCTTGGGCCGCGAATTGGACCTCACCTGGCAGCCTGTCGGGCAGTTTCGCGCGCGTGCGCGATGACAAGCTCGAGTGCGCGTGGCACGCGGACGAGATCGATCGCATCGATCAGCAGCGACCCGTAGCGGACCTTGCGCCCCGCACGAGTGCCCATGAAGCGGCGCAGCTGTGCGTCGAGGCTGCGCACCCTCTGCGCAGGCTGTTCCTGGAACCGGCGGAACGAGTCGAGCTCGCCCTGCGCATCGATGACGGACTCGACGGCTGTCGGGCCCAGGGCGCGGATCAGTTCGTCCTCGAGATCGGCTTCGCAAACGAAGAAGCCGATGGCTTCCAGGCCGGTACGCGTGAGGCCTGTCGCCATGCCTGCCCGTTCGAGAGTGCGCATCGCGTAGTCCGCCTCGGCGGCATCGCACAAGCCGGCCAGGCTGAGGCAGAGCCCCGATGCGCCGAGCGCCTGGATGAACGCGCCCAGGTTCGTCACACCGCCGATGGGCAGGGTGAGAATGCCTTCGGCCCGAAGATCCCAGGCGTGCCGCCGCGCCAATGCATCGATGGCCGCCTGGTCGCTCCAGCCCTCGACGAGGATGGCCGCGCTGGCATCGGCGTCGAGCGCCAACGCGCGCGCGGCCGCGGGGAGGAGTGGAGGACGAGGACCGTAGGGGCGCCCTTGAGTCGCAGATTGGGCTGTGGGGGTCATCGAAGCTGCATGCCGGAACTTCGGTCGGCTCGGTCACCACTGGCCGAATTCACGACCTGCCCTCCAGGACGAGTTGCGTCTGCGTGACAAGCGCACATAGCTTGCCCTGCGCGTTCGTGATCGACGTTTGCCAGACCATCGTCGTCCGACCTCTGTGCAACGCGACGCTCTCTCCGAGCACCTTGCTGCCTACCCTCGCACCGGCGATGAATTTCGTGCTTGAGTCGGTTGTTGTCGTGCTCTTGCCAGCGGGGAGATTGACCAGGGTACCTACGGCCCCAAGCGTATCGGCGAACGCCATATAGGCGCCGCCATGCATGCTGCCGCCCGACGTGCAAATGTCTGGGCGTACGCTCAACTCAGCGAGTACGCGTTCCGGCGTGACCTCGAGGATGTGAACACCCATGAGGCCTGGGAAGAGTGGATCGAGCAGTGCTTGAATCGTGGCCACATCGAGCATAGGTCTCCTTTCTGCCCCCGGCGTTCGAGGCAAGGGGCGACTTGCGCGCTCAGCATGAAGGGGTGAATGCACAGCGAGTCGGCCACATCCTTGATGAGCACACCAGCCTGGTGGCTCATCTGGACCGCCTTCAACTTGAATTCGACGCCGCAGCGATTGATCTTCTGTGGTCCTGGAGTTCCCATTCAACACGTCCATCGTTAGGTGAAAGTGTCAACGAAACCGAGGCAAGCTCCCGGGTCCGGTTGAGCGAGTGGTCAGGCCTCGGCGGCGCCGCGCTACTTGCGGGTGTACTTGCCATCAAAAGCGACTGCCCAGTCGCCGTTCGGTGCGGTTGATTCCCAGAGTTGCCGAACGCTCCCGTCGGGATTGGGCGTCCAGGCGATTCGGTGCTTGGTTATCTTCCCGTCATTTCCCGTGGTCTGGCCTTCCAGCACCATCTTTCCGTCTCTGATTCCGCCCTCCAGCAGTAGGAGCAGTCCTGCTGAATCGACCCAGGTCTGGTGCCAGACCTTGCGCGGAGCGTCGTAGATATTGAAGCTCTCCCCGCTGTATCCGCGTCCGGTGTCGTAGCGTTCATGAAGCACGCAGCCGCCAATCTCGCGCTTGATACTGTTTGTGCCTGCGAGCTTCCCGTTTGCGCCGTGGACGTTCCACTCGCCGACCCAGAAGTCGAAGGCGCGGTGCTCGGCAGCCGTACACGGAGGCGGCGGGCTCTGGGCGGGTGACTGGGCCGAGACGCCGAGTGCCATGGCCCCGAGTAGCGCGGATTTCAGGAAGCTCATGAGAACTCCGGGAAGGGTGATTCCGAGGCCTAACGAGACTGGGCTTTGACCCGTTTTTCGACGCAAGGATTGGCGTCGATCCGAGTTGGGGTACATGAGCGATTCATGATCTGCTTGGGCGCGTCAGTTCGCGTGCATTGAACCGCGAACGCGCGTGGCGCGTCAATGCGCGCTTGCCGCCGCATGGCGGTGGTCTGCCGGACTTCAGGCCCCTCGCATCGCCCTGGTGGCGATCTTCTCGATGCTGTGCACCAGGCAATACAGCCGCCACTGCGTGCTCACCTTGGTGCGGCCACACACGGTGAAGCGGCTCATGCGCTTGTGGTGGCGGATGTTGGCGAAGACAGGCTCCACCGTGGCAATGCGCCGGCTGTACAGCGCGCGGCCTCGGGGTGAGTCGATCGCGGTGCGCATCCTCTGGCTCGGATCGTCGTCGTCCACCAGTGCCCTGCCGAACAGGCTCACGGTTCGTCCTTTACCGGTGGCCGGGTTCTTCAGGCAGCGGTGCCTGAGTGCGCAGCCCCGGCAGTCTTCGTCACGGGCCTTGAACTGCTGCACCTTCGCGCCGCCGGTGTGCGTGTACAGGCTGCCGTTGCTGCGTGAGGGTCTTGCCGGCCGGGCAGGTGGCGGTGTTGTCGCCGTGGAAGCTGAAGTGCTCGGGCCGGTACAGCCTGATCGCCTGGATGCTCGCGCGTTTGTCGTACAACACCTCGCCTTGCTTGTGCCGGGTTTGTTCGGCGAAGCGCTCGTCGCGCTGGCGCATGGCGTTGTCGGCAATCAGCGCGGGGATGCCGTGCTCGTGTAGTGCACGCACGTTCTCGTCGCTGTAGTAGCCGGCGTCGGCGGTGATCAGGGTGTGGGCTTCGCGCAGGCTCGGCCTGGTCGATCATCGGCAGCAGCATGGCCTGCTCGGAGCCCGAGCCGGTGATGTCGGCCGCGACGATGATCTGGTGGGCGCTGTCCACCGCGGCCTGGGCCGCGTAGCCCTGGATCACGCCCTTGCTGGTGGCCATCTTGGCGCTGTCGGGGTCGGTGACGTTGGTCTTGAGTTCCTGGCCCTTGCGGTTGACGCGCTTGGGGCGGCTGGCGATGAACTCGCGGGTGCTTGCGGGCTTCACGCCGCAACTCGTCGATGCGGGCCTGGCGTTGGCTGTCCAGTGCCTGCGCCGTGTTCGTCCTGGGCCTTGGTGCAGCGCCACGATCTTGGCCGCGGCCTTGTCCAGGCGATCGGCCCGGTGGCGCCAGTTCGGCATGGGTGCCGCTGCGTTCCTTGCTGGCGTTGCACGGGCAGCTTGACGCCGTCGATGGCGAACATGCTGCGCCCGATCAGGCCCAGCCGGTCGCAGGTCAGCAGCACCTGGGTGAAGAGCGGTCTGATGTCGGGGCCGAGTTCGCGCACGAACTGGGCGATGTGGGTGTAGCTGGGGCGCGCGTCGCCACTGACGGCGATGAACAGGACGTTGCTGTTCGCACGCGCGTTCGATCTTGCGGCTGGTGATCAGGCCTCGGCTGTAGGCCAGCAGCACGATCTTGAGCATGACGCGCGGGTCGTAGGCGCTGGCACCGGTCGCGTCGTTGCGGAACTTGGCGTCGAGGCCAGACAGATCGAGTTCATCGTCGACCAGGTGATACAGCGCGAACTCGAAGGTGCCGGGCTGGATCTGCTCTTCGAGCACGACCGGGATGAACAGGCCGTTGCGTTGGGCGGGCTTGCAGCGGGGCATCTGGCGGGCCTCTCATCGCTGCGATGAGTGCTCAACGCAGCTTCAAGCATCCATGCCGTGAGCACATTCCCGAACAGCTGCTCATCCAGTTATTGCACAGTCTCAACGTCAATTAGGCCGAAGGGGGACGACGGCCCCGTTCGGCCTAAGCTGCTCGGCAAGAATGCCCGTGCGATGGCGTCCGCCCTCTGTCAGCAAGGCTTCAAAGTCCCTATTCATGGCGATTTCGCGGTGCGTTAGGCGGACCAAAGATTCCGGCATGAACAAGTGTTCTGTCAACGCCCGCGGGCGCTGCGCGGGCGCACCAATGTCGCTGGTCACGGGGGGTAACGTCAAGTCGGGCTGCGCCCCGACTGTCGCGTACACGGTGCGCCGGGCCGCGAGCGTTGAGCGGCGCGCAGCGTCCGCTCGAACGCGAGCAACGAAAGCCGCACGCGCAAGTGCGCGTGTCGGCCTTTCGTCAGAAGTGGATGCCGCGCATCATCTGCGCCATCGCCACCGCCTCCGGCGACAGCGTCGGCTTGGCCAGCTTTTCGCCCTTGGCCGCGGCGCTGTCGGGGAACATGCGGAAGGTGGTGTTCATGATGATCTGCGTGATGCGCGGCGCCATCGCGTGCAGCACCTCGCCGAAGATGCCCAGCCGTGTCGCCACGCGCACCGGCTTGTCGATGCAGGCCTGCACGATCATGTCGGCGGCTTCTTCGGGCTGCAACAGCGGCATGCTGTCGTAGATCTTGGTCGGCGCCGTCATCGGCGTGCGCACCAGCGGCATGTTCACCGTCGTGAACGTGATGCCCTGGTCGGCGAACTCGCTCGACGCGCAGCGCGTCCAGGCGTCGAGCGCGGCCTTGCTCGCCACGTAGGCCGAGAAGCGCGGCGCGTTGACGAGCACGCTGATCGAGCTGATGTTGACGACATGCCCCTTCTTCTTCGCCACCATGCCGGGCAGCAGGCCCATCGTGACGCGCAGGCGCCGAAGTAGTTGAGCTGCATCGTGCGCTCGAAGTCGTGGAAGCGGTCGTAGCTGGCCTCGATGGCGCGGCGGATCGAGCGCCCGGCGTTGTTGATCAGGAAGTCGACGCCGCCATGCTCGTCGGCGAGCTTCTTGACGAAGCCGGCGCAATCGGCCTCGTCGGCGATGTCGACCGAGTAGCTGAACACCTTGGCCTCGCTGCCGGCCGCCGGCCTTGATCACCTTGACGGCCTCGGCCAGCTTGTCCTCGTCGCGCGCGCAGATGATCGTCACCGCGCCGGCCTCGGCGAATCGGCAGGCAGCCGACAGGCCGATGCCCGACGAGCCGCCGGTGACCAGCACCACCTTGCCGCCCACCGTGCCCCGCAAGGAGCGGTCGATGAACAGCTCCGGGTCGAGGTGGCGCTCCCAGTAGTCCCACAGGCACCAGGCGTAGTCGCGCAGGTTCGGGCACTCGATGCCGGTGCCCTTCAGCGCCGCATCGGTCTCGCGGCGGTCGAAGCGAGTCGGGTAGTTGACGAAGGTCAACATGTCCTCGGGCAGGCCCAGGTCCTTCATCACGGCGTTGCGGATGCGCCGCACCGGCGCCAGCGCCATCAGGCCCTTCTTCACGCTCTTGGGGATGAAGCCGAGCAGCGCGGCGTTGACGAAGACGTTCATCTTCGGCGCATGGGCGGCCTGGCTGAAGATGTCGAGCACGTCGCCGACGCGATAACCCACCGGGTCGACCAGGTGGTAGCACTTGCCGCTGGCGTGGAAGTGGTGGCTGATGTGGTCGAGCGCGGCGACGACGAAGTCCACCGGCACGATGTTGATGCGCCCGCCTTCGATGCCGATGCTGGGCATCCACGGCGGCAGGATCTGGCGCATGCGCTGGATCAGCTTGAAGAAGTAGTACGGGCCGTCGATCTTGTCCATCTCGCCGGTCTTGGAGTCGCCGACGACCATCGCCGGGCGGTACACCGTCCACGGCACCTTGCACTCCTTGCGCACGATCTTCTCGCTCTCGTGCTTGGTCATGAAGTAGGGGTGGTCGAGGCCCTCGGCCTCGTCGAACATGTCTTCGCGGAACACGCCCTCGTACAGGCCCGCCGCGGCGATCGACGAGACATGGTGGAAATGCCCGGCGTCGATGGCGCTTGGCGAATTCGATCGCGTTGCGCGTGCCTTCGATGTTGACGCTGACCTGGCTGTCCTCGTCGGCCGACAGGTCGTACACCGCGGCCAGGTGGTACATGTGGTTGACCTGGCCCTTGAGCGCCTTGATCTCGTCGGCGGCCACGCCGAGCTTCTTGCTCGTCAGGTCGCCGTAGACCGGTATCGCGCGTGCCTTGCCGACGCCCCAGTACTCGAGCAGCGCGGGCACCTTGCTCTCGCTCTCGGGCCGCAGCAGGAAGTAGACGACGGCACCCTTGCGCGCGAGCAGGGCCCTGACCAGGCGCTTGCCGATGAAGCCGGTGGCGCCGGTGACGAAGTACTGCATGGTGTCCTCCCGATGCGATGCGGTGGCGCCCGCGCGGGCGCCGGAAGATCATTCTTGCCCAAAGCCCGGCGAGGCCGCTGCACGCTTACCCCAGTGGCCCGCCATAGAGCGCTCCCACTAGAGAAAGCAGGTCCCGGCGTGCGCGCGGCTCCTATAGTCAAGTTCCCTGATACCGCAACGACAAAGGACGCACCCCATGGTCAAGAAGCTCCAGAAAATGGCCCAGAAGAAAGCCACCTCGGCCGCCGGCCTGCTCGACAGCCAGTTGGCACAGTCGGTCAAGGAATCGGCGCAGCAGATCTGGTTGGCCGGCATGGGCGCCTTCAGCAAGGCACAGGAAGAAGGTGGCAAGGTGTTCGAGGCATTGGTCAAGGAAGGCATGAGCCTGCAGAAGAAGACCCAGGGCCTGGCCGAGGAGCAGATCAGCGACGTCACCGGCAAGATGACCGCGATGGCCGACGGCATGAGCAACAAGGCCGGCGCGCAGTGGGACAAGCTCGAGTCGATCTTCGAAGAGCGCGTGGCCAAGGCCCTGAACAAGCTGGGCGTGCCTTCGCGCAAGGACATCGACGCCCTGATCAAGCGCATCGACGCGTTGTCGGCCAAGGTCGGCGGCAAGGCCGCGCCGGCGAAGAAGGCGCCCGCCAAGGCGCCGGCCAAGCGAGCGGTTCGCAAGACGGCGTGACCAAACCCGCCCCGCGCATCGGCCTGGCCTTGGCCGGTGGCGGCCCGCTCGGAGCGATCTACGAAGTCGGCGCGCTGTGCGCGCTCGACGAAGTACTGGTCGGCCTGCAGTTCAACCGGCTCGCGGGCTACGTCGGTGTCTCGGCCGGCGGCTTCATCGCCGCCGCGCTGGCCAACGGCATGACGGCACGCGAGGTCTGCACCGCCTTCATCGAGAACGACGACAGCGCAGGCCGCGACCTGTTTCGCCCGTCGCTGCTGATGCGCCCGGCCTGGGGCGAGTACCTGCATCGCCTGGCCTCGCTGCCGGGGCTGACGGCGCAGGCGGCCTTGCTGCTGGCCTTCAAGCACCGCTCGCTGCTCGAAGCCCTCGAGCGCCTGGGCCGCGCCTTGCCCAGCGGCCTGTTGAGCGGCGCGGCGATGGAGCGCCAGCTGGCACGCGTGTTCTCGGCACCCGGCCGCACGAACGACTTTCGACAGCTGCAGCGCAAGCTGGTGCTGGTGGCGACCGACCTGGACAGCGGCGAGGCCGTGCCGTTCGGCCAACCCGGCTTCGACGACGTGCCGATCTCGCTCGCCGTGCAGGCCAGCGCCGCATTGCCCGGCCTGTTCGCGCCGGTCGCGGTCAAGGGCCGCACCTGTGTCGACGGCGCATTGAAGAAGACGCTGCACGCCACCGTGCTGCTCGACGCGGGGCTGGATCTGCTGATCTGCCTGAACCCGCTGGTGCCGTTCGACGCCACCCACGCCACGCGGCACAAGCGTGCTCGGCGGCGGCGAGCCGCGCATCCCGCGGCTGATCGACGGCGGCCTGCCGGTGGTGCTGTCGCAGACCTTTCGCTCGCTGATCCATTCGCGGCTCGAGCTCGGGCTCAAGGGCTATGCCGCAGGCCTATCCGGGCACCGACATCGTGCTGTTCGAGCCCGACCGCGCGACCCCGAGATGTTCCTCGCCAACACCTTCAGCGTGTCGCAGCGCCGCGCGCTGGCCGAGCACGCCTATCAGCGCACGCGCGAGTTGCTGCGCTCACGGCGCTCGTCGCTCGGCGCACAACTGGCGCGCCACGGCGTGACGATCGACGCCAGCGGTGCTCGACGACCCGTCGCGGCGCCTGCTGGGCCGGCAACGGCGCTTGCATGGCACCCGCGCGGCGCGGGCGTTGAAGCGCCTCGACGAGGTCCTATCCGACCTGGAGTTGTCGGTCGCCTCTGGCGGTGTATAGGTCGATTCGCTGACTGCGTCGCATTGCCGGGTCCCGCCCCGGCGGGCGGCTTACTTCTCTTTCTGGAGGCCCGGAAAGAGAAGCAAGCAAAGAAAGAGGGCCTGAATGCAAAACCATTCAGCTCGTTCTTCGCGCTGCGCACGCCCGGCCCGGCGGGACCCGGCAAGGCAGCGCAGGCAAGCAAACTTCAACCGAGGTAGCGCGCCTCGAGATGCGCCCGGAAGTGCGCCGGGTTCAGCGACTTCGCCGCTGGCCCGCATCGCCAGCTCGTCGGTCGACCAGCGTGACGCCTGCGACCAGATGTTGTCGCGCAGCCAGTCGAACACCGGCGTCCAGTCGCCGCGCGCGATGCGCGCATCGAGGTCGGGCAGTCGCGCGCCGCATCGCCGCGAACCACTGCGCCGCGTACATCGCGCCGAGCGAGTAGCACGGGAAGTAGCCGAACAGCGCCGCCGGCCAGTGCACGTCCTGCATCGGGCCGTCCTTGAAGTTGCCGCGCGTGTCCAGCCCGAGCAGCTCCTGCATCTTCTCGTCCCACAGCGCGGGGATGTCCTCGGGCTCGATCTCGCCTTCGATCAGCGGGCGCTCGATCTCGTAGCGCAGGATCACGTGCGCCGGGTAGGTGACCTCGTCGGCGTCGACGCGGATGAAGCCGCGGCTGCACACGCGTCAGCAGCCGGTGCAGGTTGTCGGGCTCGAACGCCGGCTGCGTGCCGAAGGCTCGCGGCCAGCAGCGGCGAGACCAGCTGCGCAAAGCCGCGGGTGGCCGCCGAGCTGCATCTCGAACGACAAGGCTCTGGCTCTCGTGGATCGCCATCGAGCGCGCCTCGCTGACCGGCTGGCCGAGCCAGTCGCGCGGCCGGTTCTGCTCGTAGCGGCCGTGGCCGGTCTCGTGGATCGTGCCCATCAGCGCCGTGCAGGAACTCGTCTTCGCGGTAGCGCGTGGTCATGCGCACGTCCTCGGGCACGCCGCCGCAGAACGGGTGCGTGCTGACGTCGAGGCGGCCGGCCTCGAAGTCGAAGCCGAGCAGGCTGCATCACGCTGCCGGCACAGCTCGCGCTGGGCCTCGATCGCGAACGGGCCCACCGGCTCGCTGCACCGGCTCGCGCGACTGCTTGTCGACCACGCGCCGGATCAGCCCAGGCAGCCACTGCCGCACGTCGCCGAACACGCGGTCGACCTCGGCGCTGGTCATGCCGGGCTCGAAGCGGTCCATCAGCGCGTCGTACTTGGCCAGCCCGGTCTGTTGCGCGAGCAGCGCGGCCTCCTCGCGCGCGATCGCCAGCACCGGCCGCCGAATGCTCGACGAAGCCGGTCCAGTCGTTGGCCGGCCGCTGCGTGCGCCAGGCGTGTTCGCAGCGCGAGTTGGCCAGCTGACGACGCTCGACCAGCTCGGTCGGCAAGCGCATTGGCATAGCGCCAGTCGCGGCGGATCTCGCGCAGGTTGGCGCGCTGATGCTCGGCCAGCGGCTCCTGCTCGGCGCGGGCGAGGCGATCCGGCAGGGTACTGCTCGGTGCGCAGGCGGTGCATCAGCGCCGCCAGCTCGGCCAGCGCTGCGGCGCGCGCCTCGTTGCCCTTGGGCGGCATGTTGGCGGCCTGGTCCCAGCCGGCAATCGAGGCCAGGTGCTGCAGACGGTGCAGCCGGGCGTAGTGGTCGGCCAGATCGTCGTACGTCGGTGTCTTCATCGGCGTCTCCCGTGCAGGAGGCTCGATTGTCTCAGGTCAAGTTGAAGGCACCGGGCCACATCCACAGCGCCGCTACGGTCAAGACGACGTAGCGGCCGAATTTGCCGATCGCCATGTACAGCACGCAGGGCCAGAACGGCAGGCGCAGCCAGCCGGCCACCGCGCACAGTGGGTCGCCGACGATCGGCAACCACGCCAGCAGACAGGCCTTGGCGCCGAAGCGCTCGAGCCACTTCAGCGCGCGCAAGTCGCTGGGTTTGCGATGACGCACCCGCTCGTAGGCGACTTCCGCACCCCAGCCCATCCACCATGTGATCGCGCCGCCGATGGTGTTGCCGGCGGTGGCGACCCAGATCGCCGGCCAGAACAGATCGGGGTTGAGCTTGATCAAGCCGAACACCGCCGGCTCGCTGCCCATCGGCAGCAAAGTGGCAGAAATCAAGGCGATGACGAAGACCGTCAACAGACCGAATCGGGCAGCGCAAGCGCGGCCAGCAGCGGGGTGATCCATGCATCCATGCTGGGTCCGATTATCGACAGCACTCGACACGCGGATGCAGTGTCGCTGCGGCTTGCCCGGTGGCTATACTTGCGCCTCGTTTTTTTGAGCGCCCTCCCCGCAGTCCCCCATGAACATCGGAGCCATCGAGCTGCCGAACAGGCTCTTCGTCGCACCGATGGCCGGCGTGACCGATCGCCCGTTTCGCATGCTGTGCCGGCGCCTGGGTGCGGGCTACGCGGTCAGCGAGATGGTGACCAGCCAGCGCGCACTGTGGTCGTCGCTGAAGACCTCGCGCCGCGCCGACCACGCCGGCGAACCGGGACCGATCGCGGTGCAGATCGCCGGCGTCGACCCGCAGGAGATGGCCGACGCGGCGCGCTACAACATCGATCGCGGCGCGCAGATCATCGACATCAACATGGGCTGCCCGGCGAAGAAGGTGTGCAGCACCTGGGCCGGCTCGGCATTGATGAGCAACCCGGCGCTCGCCGCACGCATCGTCGAGGCGGTGGTCGCGGCCTGCGCACCGCGCGGTGTGCCGGTGACGCTGAAGATGCGCAGCGGGCGCTGCGACAGCGAACGCAACGCGATGGCGCTGGCGCGCATGGCCGAGCAGGCCGGCGTGGCCATGCTCACGATTCACGGCCGCACACGCGAACAGGGCTTCAAGGGCCTGGCCGAATACGACACCGTTGCCGCGGTCAAGGCCGTGCTGGGCATTGCGGTGGTCGCCAACGGTGACATCGATTCACCGGCCAAGGCCCGCGCCGTGCTGGCTCACACCCGCGCCGACGCGCTGATGATCGGCCGCGCGGCACAGGGCCGGCCATGGATCTTTCGCGAGATCGCGCATTTCCTGGCCACCGGCACCGAACTGGCGCCGCCGACCGTGGCCGACGCCGCGGCGTGGCTCGGCGAACACCTGCAGGACCACTACGCGCTGTACGGTGAACATGTCGGCGTGCGCAGTGCGCGCAAGCACATCGGCTGGGCCTTGCGCGAATTGCCCGGCGGCGCCGACTTTCGTGCCGAGATGAATTTGATCGACGACTGCGCCGCGCAATTGACGGCCGTCAGCGAATGGTTCGAGCGGCTCGGTGAAGATCATGAACGATTGCCGCGCATTCACGCGCCGGCGGCCAACGACGACCTGATCGAACAAAGCGCATGACGAAGAAACACATCGAAGCCTGCGTGCGCGACAGCCTGGAGCAGTATTTCCTCGACTTGC
This sequence comes from uncultured beta proteobacterium, assembly GCA_963779435.1. Lineage (GTDB taxonomy): Bacteria > Pseudomonadota > Gammaproteobacteria > Burkholderiales > Burkholderiaceae_C > CADEEN01. Next base: position 79,180 of record CAVZYL010000012.1, read on the forward strand.
GCGGTGTCGAGCCGCATGCGTTGCATGGGATGCTGATCGCCGCCGTCGAGAAGCCCCTGCTCGACGTGGTCATGACACATGCCGACGGCAACCAGAGCAAGGCGGCCGAGTGGCTGGGCCTGAACCGCAATACGCTGCGGCGCAAGCTGGTCGAACACAAGTTGATCAAATAGACAGGAGCGGCGGATCGCCGACGCGTCCGCTGCCATGCGCCCCATGAAACCTCAGACCGCGCTGTTGTCGGTGTCCGACAAGACCGGCATCGTCGAGTTCGCGCGCGCGTTGCACGCCGCGGGCGTCAAGCTGCTGTCCACCGGCGGCACGGCCCGGCTGCTGGCGCAGAGCGGACTGCCGGTGACCGAGGTCGCCGAGGTCACCGGGTTTCCCGAGATGCTCGACGGCCGCGTCAAGACGCTGCACCCGCGCATCCACGGCGGCCTGCTGGCGCGGCGCGACCTGCCGGCGCACATGGCCGCGCTCGAGGCGCATGGCATCGGCCGGATCGACCTGCTGGTGGTCAACCTGTACCCGTTCGCGCAGGCCATCGCGCAAGACCGACTGCACGTTCGACGATGCGATCGAGAACATCGACATCGGCGGCCCGGCGATGTTGCGCGCCGCAGCCAAGAACTGGCAGGACGTGGCCGTCGTCATCGACCCGGCCGACTACGCCCGCGTGCTGGCCGAACTGGCTGGCGGCGTGCAGCGGCAGACGATGTTCATGCTGGCCAAGAAGGTTTTCGCGCACACCGCGGCCTACGACGGCATGATCACCAACTACCTGACGCGCGCTGCAGGCCGGCGCCGAGGATGCCGGCGCCGCGGTGCCCGCGCGCGCCGAGTTCCCGGCGGTGTTCAACCTGCAGCTGGCCAAGGTGCAGGACCTGCGCTACGGCGAGAACCCGCACCAGAGCGCGGCCTTCTACCGCGAAGCGCAGGCCGCGCGCGGCCTGCTCGCCGGCTGGACGCAGCTGCAGGGCAAGGAGCTGAGCTACAACAACATCGCCGACGCCGACGCGGCCTGGGAATGCGTCAAGACTTTCGACCAAGCCGGCGTGCGTCATCGTCAAGCACGCCAACCCGTGCGGCGTGGCCGTCGGCGCCAGCCCCGGCCAGGCCTATGCCAAGGCCTTGCAGACCGACCCGACCACGGCCTTCGGCGGCATCATCGCCTTCAACGCCACGCTCGACGCCGCCGCAGCCGCGCATGTGGCCCAGCAATTCGTCGAGGTGCGTGATAGCGCCGCGACTTCACCCCCGAGGCGCGCGCGGTGTTCGCCGGCAAGGCCAACGTGCGCCTGCTCGAGGTGCCGCTCGCGCGCACGACCAATGCGCTGGATTTCAAGCGCGTCGGTGGCGGCGTGTTGCTGCAATCGGCGGACGCGAACAACGTCTCGGCCAGCACCTTGCGTGTGGTGACGAAAAGGGCGCCGAGCGCCTCGCAGCTCGACGACCTGCTGTTCGCCTGGAAGGTGGCCAAGTTCGTCAAGAGCAACGCCATCGTGTTCTGTACCGACGGCATGACGTGGGCGTCGGCGCGGGGCAGATGAGCCGCGTCGATCAGCGCGCGCATCGCGTCGATCAAGGCCCAGAACGCGGGCCTGTCACTGGCCGGCTCGGTGGTGGCCAGCGACGCCTTCTTTCCGTTCCGCGACGGCCTGGACGTGGTCGTCGACGCCGGCGCGGTCTGCGTGATCCAGCCCGGCGGCTCGATGCGCGACGCCGAAGTGGTGGCGGCCGCCGACGAGCGCGGCATCGCGATGGTCTTCACCGGGGTGCGCCACTTCCGGCATTGAGCCCGGCGCGGCACGGCCATCACATGGCCGGTGCCGGCGCCATCACCGCGGTGGCGTCGGCGGCCTCGAATTCGGTCTGCACCACGACCCCGCCGCGCAATGTCTGCAGTACGACACAACTGTTCTCGGCAGCGGTCAGCAGCATCTGCAGCTTTTCCGCCTTGACCTCGCCTCGGGGCCGCAGATTCACGCTGCATCGCATGCGCTGAAAGCCAACCGGAACGCCGCGTTCCACCAGCAGGCAGCCACGCACGTCGCACTCTGCCGTCACCTTGACCTGTAGCGATTCCAGCTCGATGGCCAAGTGGTCGGCGATCATGCGCAGCGTCGAGTCCAGGCAGGCCGCGAGTGCGGCGCACAGCAGGTCGCCGGGATTGGGTAGATCGTGGTCACCGCCGACCGCGCGGTGGATTCCGAATCCAATCGGTTCGCCGCCCGCATTGGCGGGCACGACGCTGCCGTGAAACGGATCCCCGGTGCAGGCATTGAGCGTCCGCGCGCCGTCGAAGATCCTGGCCTCTACGGGCACTACTTCGTAGCGCTCGCGCAATGGGTTTTGGCGCTGCTGCACCAGGCTGATTCGGTTCGCACCCATGTTGGCTCCAATGTTGTGGTGGGATCGACGTGCAGATTGCCACCGCGAAGAGCGCGCGTCATGAGGCGACAGCCCCGGGATGGGTCGATATTGCAACTCGGATGCGCTCCGCGTGGGGCCTGCGCCCCAGGCGCCGGCGCGCGTTCAGTCGCGGCCGAGTCCCGCCTTGCGCGCGATCACGATGGCCTGCGAACGGTGCTGCGCGCCGAGCTTGGAAAAGATGGCCGTGATGTGGTTGCGAACCGTCTTCTCGATGATGCCGAAAAGGACTGCGATCTGCGGGTTGGTCAGGCCGCGTGCAATGGCGTCCAGGATCTGCCTCTGGCGCGCCGTCAGCTCAGCCAGCGCGCTGAGGTCGTCGACCGGTGCATCGGTGGTGCCGAGGAATTCGTTCATCGCATTCTTGAACGCAGGCCACGCCGGCTCATCGGCGCGCAGGATGTGATTCTTGCCTTCGAGGGGCATGAAGCGGGCGTTCGGGATCGCAGCGGCAAGGCGTCGTCCGGCCTCGAACGGCACCATCGCGTCGCCGCGCACGTGAAAGACCAGTGTCGGCGCGCGAACCTTGGGTGCCTCGGCACGAACGTCCAGCGCGTTGAAGGCGTTCCACAGCTGGCATGCCGCGGCCGGCGACGCACTGCGCCGCTGCAACTCGCCGATCCATTTGAGATGGTCTGCGTCGGCCGCGTCGGGCATCAGCAGGTTGGCAAACATCTCGCGAAAGGCCCCGACCCGCCGGCCCCAGCCAACCTCGATCAACTTCGAGAACGCCCGCGCCTGCTGGGCCAATCGGTCGCCGGCTTCGTCGATGTAGGCACCGAATGGGTAGCTGTCATAGACAACCAGACGACTGACGCGCTCGGGATGGCGCGCGGCATAAGCCACGGCAACGACGCCACCCTGGCACAGGCCCATCAGCGAAAAATGGCGCAGGCCGAGTGCATCGGCCACGGCTTCGAGGTCGGAAACCATGGCATCGAGCGAGAAGTCGCGGACATCGCGGTCCGACAGACCCGAGCCACGCGGGTCGTAGCGAATCAGCGTTCGCTTCTCGACCAGGGCCTGCGTCCAATGCCGCCAGACCGGACTGTCCCAATCGAGCTCGAGGTGCGTGAACCAGTTGGCGACCCGAATCAGCGGTGGCCCCGAACCCGCGGTCGCGAACGAGATCCGCGTGCCGTCGCGTGATGTGCAGAAACGAATTCGCTGGTTCATCCGCAAGATGGTGCCCAGGGGTTGCAACGTGGCGCGATTCTGCGCCCCCGGCACCGCGCATTCGCCAATTGCCGCTGGATGGTTGTCGTGCAGCGACGTCGCGACGGCGTCTTCGAGCCGCTTCGCCTGGCCTTCTATATGAAGGGGCGGTGATGCAGGAGCGGGATCAACCGCCCCGCCCCGCGGCCACCGTGTCGATCAGTTGCAGCAGCGCCCTGACCTCGATCGGTTTGGTCAGGTAGGCCACGAACCCTTGTGCCAGGGCGGCATCGATTTGCTCGGGCATCGCGTCGGCCGACATGGCCACCAGTGGTATGTGCCGTGTGACGGGGTCGCGCACCAATGTCCGCGCCACCTCCAGGCCCGTCATGTCGCCCAGGTGCATGTCGAGCAGCAGCAGGTCGGGCGGGTCGCGCCGGGCCGCCGCCAGGGTCTGTGCACCGCTGGAGGCGATCTCCAATGTGACGGCCGACCGCTTGGCCATGATCGCCTGCACGAGTTCGACGTTGACCTCGTCGTCCTCGGCGTAGAGCACCCTGATGCCGCCATCCAGCGACGCAGGCGCGCTCGCGCTGCCATGCGGGCGCAGGCTCTGGCTCGTCGCGCGCAGGCGTGCTGCGCAAGGCCAGCGTGATCACGGTGCCGCGCCCCGCGGTGCTGTCGATGCTCAACTGCCCGTCCATCAGTTCGGTCAGGCCCCGCGCCACGACCAGGCCGATGCCGGTGCCCTCGATGCGTCGAGCGCTCGACACCCAGGCGATTGAACGGCTCGAACAGATGCGCCAGTTGTTCTGTCGTCATGCCGCGCCCCGTATCGGCGATGCGCAGCTGCCAACGACCTTCATCGGCTCGCCAGGACAGCACGACCTCGCCCGCCGGGCGGTTGTACTTGATGGCATTGCTCAGCAGGTTGAGCAGCACCTGCTTGAGCCGCAGGCGGTCCGCCAACACCCAGGGCACCCCCGGCGCGTCGGTGTCGGCAAGGGCCGGGCGCGGGTCGAGTGCCGGTCGCGGCGCCGTGGTGGCCGGCGCCGCCGGTGCGTGCAAGGTGACCTCGCGCGCCTCGGCCACCCCCGCCAACATGGCCAGGCACTCTTCGGCCAGGGCTGCCAGATTCACGGCCTCGATCGACAGGCGCATCTGACCGGCTTCCATGCGCGACAGGTCGAGCACGTCGTTGACCAGGGCCAGCAGGTGCTCGCCCGACTGGTGGATGCGCTCGACATGGGCGCGCTGGACGGGTGACTGCAATGCGCTTCTGTCCATGCGCAGCAACTGGGCAAAGCCCAGGATGGCATTGAGTGGCGTGCGCAACTCGTGGCTCACGCGCGAGAGGAACTCGGTGCGGGCCTCGTGCGCGGCGCGAGCCTCGCGCGCCGCCTTCAGCTCCGTCACGTCGCGCAGCATGACGGTCATCTGCGGCCCGTCGTCGGTGTCGATGCGCGACAGCGTGGCCTCGAACAGAAATTCGCTGCCGTCGGCGCGCAACCCGGTCAACTCGGGCAAGGTCCCCATGTGGCGCTCGGTGTAGCCATTGCCGGCGTACGCCACGACGAGTTCGCTGTGGCGGGCACGCAGGGGCAGCGGGATGAAGCGCTCGATCGAGCTGCCCAGCGCAGCTTCGGCACTGAGGCCGAACACCCGTTCCGCGGCGCGATTGAAGAGCACGATGCGCTGGTCGGTGCCGACGCTGATGATCGCGTCCATGGCGCCGTCGATCAGATCGGCGGCGCGCTGCTCGCTGCGGCGCATGGCGATCTCGATCCGCTTGCGCTCGGTGATGTCGCGCGTGATGGACAAGGTGCAGCGCTGGCCCCCGACCGTGATCACATGCGCGGAAAGAAGGCCGGTGAGCACGCTGCCGTCGCGCATGACGAACTCGGCCTCGAGGTTCTCGCAACTGCCGCTGCGCTGCAACATGTCAATCATCCGGCGCCTGTCATCGAGGTTGCGCCAGATGTTGATCTCCGACGAGGTGTGGCCAATCACCTCGTCGCGGGTCCATCCGGACATGCGCAGGAAGCGCTCATTGACATCGATGTACAGGCCGTCAGGCAAACGGTTGATGTTGATGGCGTCGGGACCGGTCAGGAATGCCGTGCGGTAACGCTCTTCGGTCTCGCGCAGTGCATCCTCGGCACGACGGCGCGCCGAGTTGTCCTCGATCACGGCGACGAAGTAATCCGGCGCGCCAGCCGCAGTCCGCACCAGGACGACCGCCAGCCGGACCCACACCTCGGCGCCATCCTTGCGCAGGTAGCGCTTTTCCAGGGCGTAGGTCTGGATCTCGCCGGCCAGCAACTGGCGCAGCAGATCGAGGTCGGCCTTCAGATCGTCCGGATGCGTGATCCGCTGGAAGTTGGTGGCCATCAACTCGTCCGCGCTATAGCCGACGATTTCGCACAGCCGCCGGTTGACACGCAACCAGCGCCCGTCCGTCGCCACCATCGCGATGCCCGCCGCTGCCTGCTCGAACGTGGCCTGGAACCGTGCGTCGCTGTGCAGCAGGCGCTGCTGGGCCGTGGCCAGGTCATCCCGGCGAAGGGCTTCACGCCGCCGCGAGCGCTGCAGCGCCGCGTGGGCTGCGGCGGCCAGCAGGCCACCAGCCACCAACACGCTCCATCGCAGGAGATCGGCGCCGTCGCCACCGTGCGCGCCGGCACCCGCTTTCGATACCATGCCGCTGGTCACGAGCACCGCCACCGCCAGTGCCGCCGCACAGGGGATGAGACCGCCGAGCAAGGCACTGGCCACGATCGGCAGTATGAACAGCGTCACCAGCGGCCGCTCGCCGAGCCCCGCGGGCAGGTACGGGCGCAGCAGGAACACGACAATGGTTGCCGTCGCAGCCAGGCCGCAAGCGACAACGGTCCGCCAACGCGGCGCGGTCACGTCCGCGGCGTTAGCCATAGCGTGTCCGTGAACGACCGTACCACTCCGATGTGCCTCCACATGTCGACGGCGGTTTGCCTCCGGTCCATGCAGCCAACGGACGAGCCGGCGTCAAGGCAGGCCACGACATGGTGACCGACGTGGACGGATTATCGACTCAACGCGCTGCCGCGCGTATTGCGCAATGCCAAGTGCTCACGCTCGAGCCCGCGCGCCGCCAAGCACCACCCGCGCCTGGCGCTGGTAGGTCCAGTAGGCCCAGGCCCAGTTCGTCAGCACCACCAGGCGGTTGCGAAACCCGATCAGGAAGAACACGTGCGCGCCGAGCCAGAACCACCAGGCGAGCAGGCCCGAGATGCGCAGTCCGCGCAGGTCGACCACTGCCGCCATGCGGCCGATGGTCGCCAGGTTGCCGTAGTCGCGGTAGACGAACGGCTTGCTGCTGCGCCCGGCCAGCCGCGCTGAGATGGCCGCGGCCGCATGCGCGCCCATCTGCTTGGCCGCGGGCGCGGTGCCAGGCACGGGCCGCCCCGCGATGCTGGCGGCGGCCAGGTCGCCAGCGACGAAGATCTCGGGGTGTCCGGGCACGCTGAGGTCGGGCTCGACCAAGACGCGACCGGCGCGGTCGAGCGCGGCGCCGAGCATGGCACCGAGCGGCGAGGCCGCCACGCCGGCGGCCCACAGCACGGTGCGCGCGGCGGTGCGCGCGCCGTTGCGGCTGTAGCCCTGCGCATCGATGGCCTGTACCGGGGCCCCGAACAGCAACTCGACACCCAGGCGGCGCAGCTGGGCCGCCGCGCGGTCCGACAGCTCGGGCGGGAACGTCGCCAGCACGCGCGGCCCGGCCTCGATCAGCTGCACCCGTGCCCGCGCCGGGTCGATCCGGCGAAACTCGTCCTTCAAGGTGTGGCGGGCGATCTCGGCCAGCGTGCCGGCCAGTTCGACGCCGGTGGGCCCGCCGCCGACGACGGCAAACGTCAGCCAGGCGTCCCGCTCGGCGGCGCTGGTCGCGACCTCGGCATGCTCGAACGCGAGCAGGATGCGCCGGCGCATCTCGAGTGCATCGTCGAGTGTCTTCAGCCCCGGCGCATCGGCCGCCCATTCGTCGTGGCCGAAGTAGGCGTGGGCCGCGCCGCTGGCCACGAGCAGGACGTCATAGACCAGTGCCGCGCCTTCGCTGGTCTGCACGCGGCGCGCCGCGGTATCGATTGCCGTCACCTCGGCCATGCGCACCTCGACGTTGCGCTGGCCGCGCAGGATGTGGCGCAGCGGTGCGGCGATGTCGCCCGCCGACAGGCCGGCCGTGGCCACCTGATAGAGCAGTGGCTGGAACAGGTGGTGGTTGGCGCGGTCGACGAGCGTGATGGTCAGCGCCGCTTTGGCCAGCGCGCGCGCGGCCCACAGGCCGGCGAAGCCGCCGCCGATGATCACCAGATGGGGACGCTGCGCCGAGTCCATCGCCGACAGTGTGCCGCAGGTCAAGGCCGCGTGCACCTGCGTATGACGGCGTGGACGCCCGTGGACGCAGGCTAGGATGCCGGCAATGTCCGCCGCCGCCCTGATGGCTTACCTCCTGGCCCTGATCGCCCGCCTGATCACGGGCGCGCAGGGCCATTGGAAGGGCTGCCCGCCGAAGGCCGAGCAGCGCATCTACTTCGCCAATCACCAGAGCCATTTCGACTGGGTGCTGATCTGGGCCGCGTTGCCGAAGGACCTGCGCGCGACGACACGGCCGATCGCAGCGCGCGACTACTGGACCGCCGGCCGCTTCAAGCATTGGCTGACGCGCGAGGTCTTCAACGCGGTGTACGTGAGCGCGCCGCGCACCGACGACGCAGGACCCGCTCGAGCCGCTGGTCGAGGCGCTGAACCATGGCGACTCGCTGGTCATCTTCCCCGAAGGCACGCGCAGCAACAAGGGCGAGCCGCAGCCGTTCAAGAGCGGGCTGTACCACCTGGCCGATGCAGTTCCCGCAGGTGCAGCTGATCCCGGCCTGGATCGACAACGTGCAGCGCGTGATGCCCAAGGGCGAGGTGGTGCCGGTGCCGATCCTGTGCACGGTGACCTTCGGCGCGCCGCTTGCAGCTGCGAGCCGGCGAGGACAAGCGCGGCTTCCTCGATCGCGCGCGCGCAGGCCGTGCTCGCGACTTGAGGCCGCGCGCCACATGAGCTGCGATCGCCTGCGCGGCTCTGGCCGTCAACGAACAGGTCGCGCTTGCTGTTCGTCGATCCTGTTCGGCGTGCTGGTGCTGGCCATCGGTCGGCCGATTCGCTGCACTCGCTGCGCGAGCGCGACGCGGCGAGCGACGCGGCACGCCAGCTTCAAGCGCGACCTGCGTGCCGTGTGGGTCGGCACGGTGCTGTTCTGGCTGGCCTGGCTGTCGGGCCCGGTCGGCGCCACGCTGCTGTTCGGCGTGTTCTCGTTTCTCGCGCTGCGCGAGTTCATCACGCCTGACGCACACCCGGCGCAGCGACCACCGCAGCCTGATCCTGGCCTTCTTCGTCGTGCTGCCGGTGCAGTACGCGATCGTCGCCACCGCGGCACTTCGACCTGTTCACGGTGTTCATCCCGGTCTACGTGTTCCTCGCGATCCCGGTGGTCAGCGCGATGGCCGGCGACCCGGAGCGCTTTCTCGAGCGCAACGCCAAGATCCAGTGGGGCATCATGGTCTGCGTCTACGGCCTGAGCCACGCGCCGGCGCTGCTGCTGCTGGACTTCCCGGGCTTCGCAGGGCCGCGGCGCGTTCCTGCTGTTCTTCCTGGTCGTGGTCACCGGCGTCGCGCAGATCGTGCAGGAGACTGGCCAGCCGCTGGCTGCGCCGCCGCCCGGTGGCGCGCGCAGATCAGCCGCCGCTTCTCGTGCGCGCGGCCTGGATGATCGGCGCGCCTGGCGGCCGCGGTCGTCGGTGGGCTGCTGTTCTGGATCACGCCGTTCAAGCTCGGCCAGGCGCTGGTCATGGCCTTCATCGCCGGCGGGCTGCGGCACGCTCGGCGAGTTCGTCATGAAGGCGCTGAAGCGCGACGCCGGCGTGCGCCACTGGGGCAACCGAAGCTCGCGTCACCGGCGCGGTGGGCCTGCTCGATCGCGTCGCGCCGCTGTGCTTTGCCGCGCCGGTGTTCTTCCATTCGGTGCGCTGGTACTTCAAGCTCCGACCCATGACTGCGCATCCTCGGCATCGACCCCGGCCTGCAGACCACCGGCTTTGGCGTCATCGACGTCGACGGCCCGCGCTTGCGCTACGTGGCCAGCGGCACGATCAAGACCGCCAGCGTCGCACGCGGCGACCTGCCGGCGCGGCTGAAGGTCATCTTCGACGGTGTGCGCGAGGTCGCCGCGCGCTACGAGCCGAGTTGCGCCGCGGTCGAGATCGTGTTCGTCAACGTCAATCCGCAGAGCACGCTGCTGCTGGGCCAGGCGCGCGGCGCGGCGCTGACCGCGCTGGTGTCGCGCGCGCTCGCGGTCGTCGGAGTACACCGCGTTGCAGATGAAGAAGGCCATCGTCGGCCACGGCCACGCCCACAAGTCCCAGGTGCAGGAGATGGTGACGCGGCTGCTGTCGCTGCCAGCGCCGCGCCGGGCAGCGACGCGGCCGATGCGCTGGGCATCGCCATCACGCACGCCCACGCCGGTGCGACGCTGGCGGCGCTGGCCGAGGCCACACCGCTCGAGCGGCGGCAACACGCGCAGTACCGGCGCGGACGCGCGTACTGACACGTTCGCGCGCCGCGGCCGCAGCCCAGACATCTGCTTGCAACTGCGGCCCCCGCCGGCCCTTGATGCAGAGAAGTTCCGTCTAAATCGAGCGTACGACCTCTTACGCTTCACCGGCGGGCGATACGCGCGATTGCCGTTAAGGTGTGCCTCAGCACGGACCGCATGGCTCCGTGTGCATTGCCGAGATCGAGCGTGACAGGCCCTCGGCGCAAATCCATCTTGCGGGCAACACGATCCGCAAACAACACCCGGGGTGAAGCTCCAGACATCGCCATGACTACTTCTTTGCTATTCGCGAACTACATGCAGTTGCCGACCGTCTTGCCAAAGGCGGTCTGGCGTGTACTGCGGCAGGTGTGCGTTGCCGCGGCGCTGGCCGTCGCGGCTTTGCTGGTGCTCGAGCCGCAGACCGGCCTGCCGCTGTTCTGGGGGCTGATCATTCCAGCGCTGCCCCTCGTCTTCATGTTCATGCCCGGGCTGTGGCGCAACCTGTGCCCACTGGCGACGAGCAACCAGACGCCGCGCAAGCACAAGTTCTTGCGTGCAGCGACCGACAGAACGCTGCCACCGGGCATCGCGTACCCGATCGGCGTGCTGCTGCTGATCGCGGGCGTGATCGGCCGCCGGCTGCTGTTCAACGTCAGCGGCATCGCCACGGCCGCCTTGATCGTCGGCGCGATGGTCGCGGCATTTGCCGGCGGGCTGCTGTTCAAGGGCAAAAGCGGCTGGTGCAGCAGCATCTGCCCCTTGTTGCCGGTGCAGCGCCTGTATGGGCAGACACCGTTCGTGAAGATCGCCAACACGCAATGCGAGCCCTGCGTCGGCTGCGCCAAGAACTGCTACGACTTCAACCCCGGCGCGGCATACCTCGCCGACCAATACGATGACAACCCGGCCTATCGCAACGTGCGCCGCTTCTTCGCCGCGGTGTTTCCGGGGCTCGTGCTGGGCTACTACCTGGTGCCGCCCGTCGCCGAGATCGGTCCGCTGTCCATCGTCACGCAGATGCTGGCCTACATGGCCGGCAGTCTGATGCTGTTCACGCTGGCGGACCTGGTGGTCGGCAAGACCCGCAATCTGACACCGGTCGCGTTCGGCGCGGTGGCGTTCTCGCTCTTCTACTGGTTCTCGGCGCCGATCATCATGCAGACATTGAGCCTGCTGACCGGCGAGACCTTCAACATCGAGATCATCGGTGCGTTTCGCGCGACGGTGATCGTCGGCGGCCTGGTCTGGATCGCGCGCTCGCTGCGCGTCGAACGTCATTTCCTGCGCGACCAGGTTCGCAAGAGCGCCAACGGCGTCATCCGGCTGACGCCGATCGTGGTCGAGACCGTGCGCCTGAATCGCGACGCGCTGTCGTTGTCCAGGAACCGCGAGGAGGCGGTCAGTGCGGCCGTCGCCGACGGCATTCGCGACTCGCAGCCGGCACCCATCGACGGGCCTGCCACGGCGAGGTTGGCCGGGCCGGCGCCTGCACCGGCGGCGAGCGCCGTGCCGGCGGCGACTGCGGCCGCGCTGTGCATCGCTCCGCTGGGGACCACGACCCCGATCCGCAATGGGCAGACGCTGCTCGACGTGCTCGAATCCTGTGGCGCGACGATCAACGCCGGCTGTCGCGCCGGCGCCTGTGGCGCCGACCCGATCGCGGTCACCGCCGGCGCCGACCGGCTGGCGCCAATCGGCGACGACGAACGCGCGACCTTGCTGCGTGTCGGCTGCGCCGACAACACGCGCCTGGCATGCATGGCGCGCGTGCGCGATGCGGGGCCGATCACCGTGGAGCTCAAGCCCCATCCCAGAGACGCCGCAGCAGCGCCCGCCGGTGCGCCGGTCGCGGCCCCGGCAGCGAAGGTGATCGATTTCGACCGTGACATCCGCAGCGTCGTCGTCATCGGCAACGGCGTGGCCGGTCTGACCGCAGCCGACCACGTGCGTCGCAACCACCCTGACTGCGAGATCCACCTCATCGGCCGCGAGAACCACAACGCCTACAACCGCATGGCGATCGCCAAGCTGATCAGCTCGCCGACCGGTGTCGGCGGCCTGCAGTTGTTGCCAGAACAGTGGTATGCCGAACATCGCATCACGGCCTGGATCAACACGCACGTGACCAAGCTCGACCCGAAGCGCCGCGAGGTGATCCTGGCGACGCGCAAGGTGCTGACCTATGACCGACTGATCCTGGCCACCGGCAGCGCCGCGCGCATACCACCGCTCGCCAGCTACAAGGGCGAAGGCACGTTCGTGCTGCGCGACGCCGATGATGCGATGGCGATCCGCGATCACCTTCAGCGCCGGGGTGGCTCCGAGGCCATCGTGCTCGGTGCCGGCCTGCTGGGCCTGGAGGCGGCCCAGGCCATGACGCAGCTCGGCGTGCAGGTCAAGGTCCTGGCAAAGACCACGCAGATCCTGGATCGGCAGATCGACGCGGCCGCCAGCGAACTGCTTTGCACGCACCTGTCAACGAAGGGCATCGACGTCGTCAAACAGGCGAGCGTGCGCGGGCTCGACAGGGACGAGCACGGCAATCTCGTCGCGGTGGCGCTCGAGGGCGGCGGGCAACTGCCTGCGGACGCCCTCGTCGTCTGCACCGGAGCACAAGCGAATGTCGATCTCGCGCGCGCGGCCCAACTCGGGGTCGGCCGTGGCATCACGGTCGATGCGCGAATGCGCACCAGCGACCCTTGGATCTATGCCGCAGGCGACGCCGCCGAGTTCGAGGGCGAATCCTTCGGCCTCTGGTCGGTCGCAGCCGAGCAAGGCGAGATCGCAGCGCTGAACGCGCTCGGCGGCGCACGCGTCTACCGCGGCCATGTGCCGGTGACGGCGTTGAAGGTGTCGGGCATCGACGTGCGTTCGGCCGGCGCAGTGCATGCCAAGGGGTCCGGTGAATTCGAACTGACGCAGCACGACGACACGCTCGGCGTCTACCGAAAACTGGTCGTTGCCGACGGCAAGCTCGTCGGCGCCGTACTGGTCAGCTCGCCGGACGAGGCGGACGAGATCGTCCAGGCCGTGAGAAAGCGCGCAGTGGTCTCGACACTGGGTGCATTGCTGCAGCGTGGGCACTGGCAGCGACGGGCGCAGGCGGCGTAGCGCTCCTCCGGGGCCGCGCTGACAGCACCGGCTGGGCTGGCCGCAGCCGCGCCATGGTCGAGATGATTGGTACCATCGACTCTTCGAGCAGAGCCGGGCGGGGGCCCGCGGGTGTCCAGCATGCAATCAATAAAGAGTGCCCTCATTACCGGTGTGACCGGCCAGGACGGCGCCTATCTGGCCGAATACCTGCTCACCAAGGGCTACGAGGTACACGGCATCAAGCGCCGCGCGTCGAGCTTCAACACGAGCCGCATCGACCACCTGTACAAAGACCCGCACGAACCTGACCGGCGCTTCGTCCTGCACCACGGAGACCTCACCGACAGCAGCAACCTGATCCGCATCGTGCAGCAGGTGCAGCCCGACGAGATCTACAACCTGGCCGCGCAAAGCCACGTGGCGGTGAGCTTCGAGGAGCCCGAATACACCGGCAATACGGACGGCCTGGGCGCCTTGCGCCTGCTCGAGGCGATCCGCATCCTCGGGCTCGAGAAGAAGACCCGCTACTACCAGGCCAGCACCAGCGAGCTGTACGGCCTGGTGCAGCGAGATGCCGCAAAGCGAAACCACGCCGTTCTACCCGCGCAGCCCGTATGCCGTGGCCAAGCTCTACGCGTACTGGATCGACCGTCAACTACCGCGAGGCCTACGGCCTCTACGCGTGCAACGGCATCCTCTTCAACCACGAGAGCCCGGTGCGCGGCGAAACCTTCGTCACGCGCAAGATCACGCGGGCCATCGCGCGCATCGCGCTCGGGCTGCAGGATTGCCTGTACCTGGGCAACCTGAGCGCGAAGCGCGACTGGGGCCACGCGCGCGATTACGTGCAGGCGCATGTGGCTGATGCTGCAACAGGACAAGCCGGAAGACTTCGTCATCGCCACCGGCGTGCAAAACAGCGTGCGCGACTTCGTGCGCCGCGCCGCCGCCGCGCTGGGCGTCAGCGTCGAATTCAAGGGCGAGGGCGTGGAGGAAGTGGGCATCGTGGCAAAGGTGCAGGGCGCGCAGGCCGGCTGCCAACCCGGTGACGTGATCGTGCGGGTCGACCCGCGCTACTTCCGCCCGACCGAAGTGGAAACACTGCTTGGCGACCCCCGCAAGGCCAAGGCCAGGCTTGGCTGGGCGGCCACGACGACATTCGATGAGCTGGTGCGCGAAATGGTCGAGTGCGACTACACCGCCGCCTCGCGCGACCGCCTGGTGACGCAGCACGGCTATCGCGTGTTCGACGTTCACGAGTGAGCCGCGCGCCGCCGTGAGCCCCAATGCCCGCATCTTCGTCACCGGCCACCGTGGCATGGTGGGCACCGCGCTGGTGCGCCGGCTGCAGGCGGGCGGCTACACCAACATCCTGACCCGCACCCACGCCGAGCTCGACTTGCTGGACCAACGCGCCGTGCACGCCTTCATGGCTGAGCAGCGGCCCGACTACATCTTCATTGCCGCGGCCAAGGTGGGCGGCATCCAGGCCAACAACACCTACCGCGCCGACTTCATCTACCAGAACCTGATGATCGAGGCCAACCTGATCCACGGCGCGCATCTGGCGGGCGTGCAGCGGCTGATGTTCCTGGGCTCGAGCTGCATCTATCCACGCGACTGCCCGCAGCCGATCAAGGAAGAATACCTGCTCACCGGCCCGCTCGAGCCCACCAACGAGCCCTACGCCATCGCCAAGATCGCCGGCATCAAGCTCTGCGAGAACTACAACCGCCAGTACGGCCGCCAGTACGTGAGCGTGATGCCCACCAACCTGTACGGCCCGGACGACAACTACGATCTGGCCAACTGCCACGTGCTGCCTGCGCTGATCCGCAAGGCACACGAAGCGAAGCTGCGCGGCGACGAGGCGCTGGTGGTGTGGGGCACCGGCACGCCGCGGCGCGAGTTCCTGTACGTGGACGACCTGGCCGACGCGTGCGTGTTCCTGATGGAGCGCGACTACGCCGGCCCGCTGCTCAACATCGGCACCGGCGAAGACGTGACGATCCGCGAGCTGGCCGAGACCGTCATGCAGGTGGTGGGCTGCAAGGCGACCATAGCGTTTGACACCAGCAAGCCCGACGGCACGCCGCGCAAGCTGCTCGACGTGAGTCGGCTGGCCGCACTCCGCTGGCGCGCCCGCACGCCGCTGCGCGAAGGCATCGAGCAAGCCTACCGCGCGGCGCCGTTTCGTGATGCGTGATGGTCAGGTGAAGAAGAGTCGCCACAGGGCCACGGCGACGTGACCCCAGATGCCTATGTTGAAGCCGAGCAGCGCAAACAGCTTGGCCCAACTGAACAGCGCACGCGCGCGGCGCAGGCAGCCGTCTTCGCCCGTCACGCCGTAGAGCAGCATGAAGAAGACCGACGGCAGGAAGGTGCCGACGACCAGCGCAGCCATCACCCAGTAGAAGGCGAGCATCGCGTCAGAGCAGCGGCGTCAGGCGTTCGAGCAGGATCACGGCGATGAAGCCGGCTGCGGCCAGCAGCGCCCACTTGACGATCAGCAGGCCGCGTTGGCGCCAGGCCGCCTGGCCGGTGAACGCGTAGATCGCAAAGCAGAGCAGGCTGGAGATCAGCAGCAGGCCGAAGACGAGGCGAAAGACCAGCATCGTGCCGCGCCTCAGTTCACCAGGCCGGCGCCAGTTCGGCGAAGCCGGCCGGCGCCTGCTTGGCATCGTCGAAGGTGACGATCTCGTAGGCGCCGGCGTCGGCCAGCAGCGCGCGCAGCAGCTTGTTGTTCAGCGCGTGGCCCGCTCTTGAAGGCGCTGTAAGGCGGCCAGCAGCGGATGGCCGGCGATGTACAGGTCGCCGATCGCGTCGAGGATCTTGTGCTTGACGAACTCGTCGTCGTAGCGCAGGCCGTCGGCGTTGAGCACCTTGGTAGTCGTCGATCACGATCGCGTTGTCCATGCTGCCGCCCAGCGCCAGGCCGCGCGAGCGCATCATCTCGACGTCCTTGGTGAAGCCGAAGGTGCGGGCGCGCGCGATGTCGCGCTTGTAGCGGCCCGAGCCCATGTCGAAGCTCGACGCGCTGGCCGGTGGCGTTGACCGCCGGGTGGTCGAAGTCGATCTCGAAGGTCAGCTTGTAGCCGTGATACGGCTCGAGCCGCGCCCACTTCAGCGCGGCGCCCTCGCCTTCGCGCACCTCGACCGGCTTGCAGCACGCGCATGAAGCGCTTGGGCGCGTTCTGCAGCTCGATGCCGGCGCTTTGCAGCAGGAACACGAAGGACGCGGCCGAGCCGTCGAGGATCGGCACCTCGTCGGCGGTGATGTCGACGACCAGGTTGTCCAGGCCCAGGCCGGCGCAGGCCGACAGCAGGTGCTCGATCGTCTGCACCTTGGGCGCGCCCGGGTCGCCGCCGGCCGAGATGGTCGAGGCCATGCGCGTGTCGCACGACCGCCTGCGGCGTTGACGGGGATGTCCACCGGCTGCGGCAGGTCGACGCGGCGGAACACGATGCCGGTGTCGGGCGGCGCCGGCCGCAGCGTCAGCTCGACCCGCTGCCCGCTGTGCACGCCCACGCCGACGGCGCGGGTCATGGACTTGAGGGTGCGTTGCTGCAGCATGGCCGGATTGTCCCGCACGGCGGACAACCTTGCGCGACGTAGGTCAGCAAGGCGGCCTGCCAGCAACCGCCGCAGATCCGGCTGCCGGTCCGCTGGCGTGCCTTGCAGGCCGCGCCGTGCCATGGCCCGGCCTTCTCCAGGCACGAATGGTCCACGGACCTTTCGGTCCGGGCTCAGCCCCGCTTGAGGGGGAGCGCCGAAGGCGCTTCGGGGGTGGTTCAATCAGTCCGCCTGCTTGCGCAGGAACGCCGGGATCTCGATCTCGTCCATGCCGTTGCTCGCCAGCGCGTCGACCTTGGCCGCGGCCGGTGCGGCCGTTGCGCCAGACGCTCGGCGTGCGTCAGCTGGCTGTAGTCGTGCGGCTGCGCCGGCATGGCCGCCCGGCGGCGTGCTGCCGGGCACGGCCATGCTGCTCAGGACCGGCAGGTTGTCGGTGCCGGTGCGCTGCACCGGCGCTGTGCACCACGCTGCATCGGCGGCTCTGCGGACGCGCTTGGCCGGCGACAGGCCGGTGGCGATCACGGTCACGCGCAGCTGGTCGCCCAGGTCTCGTCGTAGGCGGTGCCGTAGATGACGTGCGCGTCGTCGGCGGCGTAGCGGCGGATGCGTGTTCATCGCGTTGCGGCTCTCGGCCAGCTTGAAGCGTGCTGCGGTTGGCCGCGATCAGCACCAGCACGCCGCGCGCGCCCGACAGGTCGATGCCTTCGAGCAGCGGGCAGGCCACGGCCTGCTCGGCCGCCTTGGTGGCGCGGTCCGGGCCGCTGGCGCATGGCGGTGCCCATCATCGCCTTGCCGGGCTCGCTCATCACCGTCTTCACGTCTTCGAAGTCGACGTTGACCAGGCCCGGGCATGTGGATGATGTCGCTGATGCCGCCGACGGCGTTCTTCAGCACGTCGTTGGCGTGCGCGAAGGCCTGGTCCTGCGTGACGTCGTCGCCCAGCACGTCGAGCAGCTTGTCGTTCAGGATCACGATCAGCGAGTCGACGTTGGCTTCGAGTTCGGCCAGGCCGGCGTCGGCCGCCTTCATGCGCGCGGTTGCCTTCGAACTCGAACGGCTTGGTGACCACGCCCACGGTCAGGATGCCCATCTCCTTGGCGACGCGCGCGATCACCGGCGCCGCGCCGGTGCCGGTGCCGCCGCCCATGCCGGCGGTGATGAACAGCATGTGCGCGCCGTCGATCGCCTGGCGGATGCGGTCGTACCGCCTCTTCGGCCGCGGCCTTGCCGGCCTCGGGCTTGGCGCCCGCGCCCAGGCCGGTGGTGCCGAGCTGGATCAGGTCGTGCGCCGCCGAGCGGTTGAGCGCCTGCGCGTCGGTGTTGGCGCAGACGAACTCCACGCCCTGCACGCCCTGCGCGATCATGTGCTCGACGGCGTTGCCGCCGCCGCCGCCGACGCCGATCACCTTGATCTGCGTGCCCATGGTCGAACTCTTCGATCATTTCGATGGCCATGTGTTCTCCAATCCGTTTGCAGTTGCCGTTGCAGTTGTCTGTCGTGATCCGAAATCGCTCGGACGGTGCAGCGTCCCGTCGCGGCTCAGCCGGTCGGCGACGGGTCGTGGCGCGTGCGAGCGTGACGCGCATGGTCCTTGTCGTTCATGCGTAACCTCGCTTCAGAAGTTGCCGAGGAACCAGTCCTTGGCGCGGCCGAACAGCGTCTTCACCGAGCCCGCCTGCTGCGCCGCCTTGTGGCCGCGCGCGCGCGCCAGGCGCGCCTCCTCGAGCAGGCCCATCACGGTGGCCGAGCGCGGGTTGGCCACCATGTCGTGCAGCGCGCCGCGGTAGGTCGGCATGCCCTTGCGCACGGGCTTCAGGAAGATGTCCTCGCCGAGCTCGACCATGCCCGGCATCACCGCCGCGCCGCCGGTGATCACGATGCCGCGACGACAGCAGCTCCTCGTAGCCGCTCTCGCGGATCACCTGGTGCACCAGCGAGATAGATCTCCTCGACGCGCGGCTCGATCACGCCGGCCAGCGCCTGGCGGCTCAGCATGCGCGGCGCGCGGTCGCCCAGGCCCGGCACCTCGAGCTGCTCGCTCGGGTCGGCCAGCAGTTGCTTGGCGACGCCGTACTCGACCTTGATCTCCTCGGCGTCCTTGGTCGGCGTGCGCAGCGCCATCGCGATGTCGCTGGTGATCAGGTCGCCGGCGATCGGGATCACCGCGGTGTGGCGGATCGAGCCGTCGGTGAAGATCGCCACGTCGGTGGTGCCGGCGCCGATGTCGACCAGCGCCACGCCGAGGTCCTTCTCGTCGTCGGTCAGCACCGCGTGGCTCGACGCGCTCGGGTTCAGCACCAGCTGCTCGACTTCCAGCCCGCAGCGGCGCACGCACTTGACGATGTTCTCGGCCGCGCTCTGCGCGCCGGTGACGATGTGCACCTTGACCTCGAGCCGGCCGCCGCTCATGCCGATCGGCTCCTTCACCTCGTGGCCGTCGATCACGAACTCCTGCGGCTCGACCAGCAGCAGGCGCTGGTCGTTCGGGATGTTGATCGCCTTGGCGGTCTCGACCACGCGCGCCACGTCGACCGGCGTCACCTCCTTGTCGCGCACGATCACCATGCCGGTGCGAGTTCTGGCCGCGGATGTGGCTGCCGGTGATGCCGGTGTAGACGCGCGTGATCTTGCAGTCGGCCATCATCTCGGCCTCTTTCAGCGCCTGCTGGATCGACTGCACGGTGGCGTCGATGTTGACGACCACGCCGCGCTTCAGGCCATGCGCGCGGCGCGCTGCCCAGGCCGGCGATGCGCAGCTCGCCGTCGGGCAGCACCTCGGCCACCACCGCCATCACCTTGGCGGTGCCGATGTCCAGGCCGACGACGAGATCCTTGTATTCCTTGGCCATGCTGCGTTCCCTTGCGGTTCTTCGTCTGCGGTCTTGTCGGCGGCTCGGCGGCGGTGGTCGAGACGCCCTTCAGGCGCACCGCGTAGCCGTCGTCGTGGCGCAGGTCGGCGTACTGCGAGCGGGCGCTGGTAGCGCGACGGTCACCTGCGTCAGCGTGCGCGACGAAGCGCTGCGGTGCGCGCGACCACCTCGTCGTCGCTGCCGCGGCCGAGCTCGACCACGGCGCCGCTGTCGAGCTCGGCCCGCCACGAGCCGCGGCCCGACAGCGCGAGCGTCTCGATCGCGCGCGTCCAGCGGCGCCAGCACCGGCTCGAGCGCGCTGCAGCATCGCCAGCACGTGCGCCGAGCTGCCGTCGGGGCCGGCGAGCGTCGGCAGCGCGTCGTCCTCGACGTCGCCGACGTTGGCCTCGAACACCTCGCCGAAGCTGTTGACCAGCTGCTCGTCGCCGCTCGTCGCTGCCCCACAGCGCCGACCGGCGCGGTGCTCTTCGAGCCGCACGCGCCAGGCGGTTCGGCCAGACGCGGCGCACGACGGCCTGGCGCACCCAGGGCACCGACTCGAAGGCGCGCCGCGCCGCGGCGCAGGTCGATGCGTGAAGAAGTTGCCCGCCAGCTGCGGCGCGGCGTTGGCGCGGATCGTCGCGACGCTGTTGCGCGTGACGTCGCCCTCGACGCGTGATGCCGCGCAGCGCGAAGACCGGCTGGCGCGCGCAGCCACAGCAACGCCAGCGCCGCGAGCAGCGCCAGCGGCGACCAGCGCGAACAGCGCGCGGCGGTCGCGTTCATCAGGCGCACGTCGGGCGGCAGCGGCGGCGGCGTGCGGTGCGGGCGTCGAGCGTGCGCGTGGCCATCGGTTCAGCTGCCCGGCGCGGCGCGTGTCGGCGAGTCGAGCGCGCGCCGGCCAGCAGCTGCAGGCACAGCTGCTTCGTAGCTGATGCCGGCGGCGCGCGCCGACATCGGCACCAGCGAGTGCGCCGGTCATGCCCGGCGAGGTGTTCATCTCGAGCAGGAAGGGCTTGCGGTCGCGCGGCGCGGATCATCAGGTCGGCGCGGCCCCAGCCGCGGCAGCCGAGCGCGCGGTAGGCCGGCCAGGACGATGCGCTGGATCTCGGCCTCTTCGGCCGCCGGCAGGCCGCTCGGGCACTGGTAGCTGCACGACGTCGGTGAAGTACTTGTTCTGGTAGTCGTAGGCGCCGTCGGGCGCGACGATGCGGACCACCGGCAGCGCGCGCGCGCTCGTCGCCCTCGCCGAGCACCGGGCAGGTCACCTCGTCGCCGTCGATGAACTCCTCGCACAGCACGTCGGCGTCGTAGCGCGCGGCCAGCTGCGACCGCGTCCTGCATCTGCGAATAGCCCGCGACCTTGGTGATGCCGATCGACGAGCCTTCGCGCGGCGGCTTGACGATCAGCGGCAGGCCCGAGCTCGTCGGGCACGGCGCGCACGCTGCTCGCGCGCCTGCTGCGCTCGGCGGCGAGCGCGCACGTAGCGCGGCGTCGGCAGGCCCTCGGCGAGCCAGACGCGCTTGGTCATCACCTTGTCGATCGCGATCGCCGAGGCCATCACGCCCGAGCCGGTGTACGGGATGCCGAGCAGTTCGAGCGCGCCCTGCACCGTGCCGTCTTCGCCGTGGCGGCCGTGCAGCGCGATGAAGCAGCGCGCGAAGCCGTCGCGCTTGAGCTCGCCGAGGTCGCGCTCGGCCGGGTCGAAGGCATGCGCGTCGACGCCCTGCGAGCGCAGCGCGGCGAGCACGCCGGTGCCCGACAGCAGCGAGATCTCGCGCTCGGCCGAGCGTGCCGCCCATCAGCACCGCGACCTTGCCGAGCGCGGCTTCGACGTCGATCGGCGCTCATGTCGTAGCCGCCTCCGTCCCAGCAGCTCGACCACCTGCGCCGGCACGTTGCCGATCGAGCCCGGCGCCCATCGCGATCACGACGTCGCCGTCGCGCGCCTGCTCGACGATCGCCTGCGGCCATCGCGCCGATCTCGTCGACGAACACCGGGTCGACCTTGCCGGCCACGCGCAGCGCGCGCGCCAGCGCGCGGCCGTCGGCGGCGACGATCGGCGCCTCGCCGGCGGCGTAGACCTCGGCCAGCAGCACCGCGTCGGCCTGCCCAGCACCTTGACGAAGTCCTCGAAGCAGTCGCGCGTGCGGGTGTAGCGGTGCGGCTGGAACGCGAGCACCAGGCGCCGGCCCGGGAAGGCGCCGCGCGCCGCGGCGAGCGTCGCCGCCATCTCGACCGGGTGGTGGCCGTAGTCGTCGATCAGCGTGAAGCTGCCGCCGCCGTCGCGCGCCGGCTGCTCGCCGTAGCGCTGGAAGCGCCGGCCGACGCCGTTGAACTCGGCCAGCGCCTTGACGACCGGCGCGTCGGGCAGCTCGAGCTCGGTCGCGACCGCGATCGCCGCCAGCGCGTTGAGCACGTTGTGCTCGCCCGGCAGGTTCAGCGTGACCTGCCAGGTCGGGCATCGCGCACGCCGTTGCGGCGCTGCACGGTGAAGCGCATCTGGCCGCCGGCAGCGCCTCGCACGTCGACGGCGCGCACCATGCGCGTCGGCGCCGAAGCCGTAGCTGACGACCGGGCGCGAGATCATCGGCACGATCGAGCGCACGCCGGCGTCGTCGCCGCACAGGATCGCCGCGCCGTAGAACGGCATGCGGTGGAGGAACTCGACGAAGGCCTGCTTCAGCCGCGCGAAGTCGTGGCCGTAGGTCTCCATGTGGTCGGCGTCGATGTTGGTGACGACCGCCATCACCGGCATCAGGTTCAGGAACGACGCGTCGCGACTCGTCGGCCTCGACGACGATGTAGTCGCCCGCGCCGAGGCGCGAGTTGGCGCCGGCGCGTTCAGCCGGCCGCCGATCACGAAGGTCGGGTCGAGGCCGGCCTCGGCCAGCACGCTGGTGACGAGGCAGGTGGTCGTCGTCTTGCCGTGCGTGCCGGCGATCGCGATGCCCTGCTTCAGGCGCATCAGCTCGGCCAGCATCACCGCGCGCGGCACCACCGGGATGCGCGCGCGCGCGCGCGGCGATCACCTCGGGGTTGTCGGCCTTCACCGCGGTCGAGGTGACCACCGCCTCGGCGCCGGCGATGTGCGCGGCGTCATGGCCGATCGACGACGCGGATGCCGAGCGCGGCGCAGGCGGCTGCGTGCGTCGCGCTGTCGCTCTGGTCCGAGCCCGAGACCGTGTAGCCGAGGTTGTGCAGGATCTCGGCGATGCCGCTCATGCCGGCGCCGCCGACGCCGACGAAGTGAATGTGCTTGACGGCGTGCTTCATGCGCCGCCACCAGCCGCTTCGATCTCGTCGGCCACGCGCGCCGCGGCCTGCGGCCTGCGCCAGCGCGCGCGCCTTGCGTCGCCATCGCCAGCAGCGCGTCGCGCGTCAGGCCGCGCAGCAGGTCGGCCAGCCGCTGCGGGCGTCAGCTCGGCCTGCGGCAGGTGGATCGCCGCGCCGCGCGCCGCCATGCACACGGCGTTGTCGCGCTGGTGCGCGGTGGTGCTGACGACCAGCGGCACCAGCACGCGGCCACGCCGGCCGCGCACAGCTCGCTGACCGTGATCGCGCCGGCGCGGCAGACGATCACGTCGCACGTCGGCCAGCCGCGCCGGCCATGTCGTCGATGAAGGGCAGGACCTCGGCCTCGCACGCCGGCGTGCGGCGTAGGCGGCGCGCACGCGCGTCGATCGTGCGCTGCGCCGGTCTGGTGCGTGACCCGCGGCCGCTGCGCCGGCGGCATCAGCGCCAGCGCCTGCGGCACGCATGTCGTTGAGCACCTGCGCGCCGAGGCTGCCGCCGACGACCAGCAGGCGCAGCGGGCCGCTGCGGCCGGCGAAGCGCTCCGCCGGCTCGGCCAGCGCCTCGATCTCGGCGCGCACCGGGTTGCCGGTGACGACGGCGCGCTTCGTGTCGCGCGCCGCGGCGCCGTCGAAGCCGAAGGCGACGCGGTCGGCCACCGGCAGCAGCGCCCGGTTGCTCAGCAGCAGCGACGCGTCGGCATTGACCAGCACCAGCGGCTTGCCGAGCAGCGCACGCCATCAAGCCGCCGGGAAAGCAGACGTAGCCGCCCATGCCGAGCACCGCGTCGGCGCCGCGCGGCGCGCAGGATGCGCAGGCAGCTCCCAGAACGCGCCGAGCAGGCGCAGCCCGCCGGTCAGCGCTGCTGCAGCAGGCCCTTGCCGCGCAGGCCGCTGAAGGCGATGCGGTCGAGCGCGATGCCGGTCGGCGGCACGAGCCGGTTCTCCATGCCGTGCCGCGGTGCCGAGCCAGCTGCACGCGTCCAGCCGCGCGCTGCATCTCGCGCGCGACCGCGAGGCCCGGGATCACGTGCCCGCCGGTGCCCGCCGCCATGACGACGAGGTGGCTCATGCGCGCTCCGCGCAGTGCGTTCGCCGGCCCGCGCGGGTGGCCCGGCGCGATGGCGCACGGCGCTCATGCGCGGCCTCCGCGCATCAGCTGCCGGTTCTCGATATCGACGCGCAGCACGATCGCCAGCGCGACCAGGTTCATCACGATCGCCGAGCCGCCGTAGCTCATCAGCGGCAGCGTCAGGCCCTTGGTCGGCAGCACGCCGAGGTTGACGCCCATGTTGATGAAGGCCTGGCCGCCGATCCAGATGCCGATGCCCTGCGCGAACAGGCCGGCGAACACGCGGTCGAGCGCGATCGCCTGGCGGCCGATGTGGAAGATGCGCCGCGTGAGCCAGAAGAAGGCGACGATCACGCACGGCCACGCCGACGAAGCCGAGCTCCTCGCCGATCACCGCGAGCAGGAAGTCGGTGTGCGCCTCGGGCAGGTAGTGCAGCTTCTCGACGCTGCCGCCCAGGCCCTGGCCGAAGATCTCGCCGCGGCCGAAGGCGATCAGCGAGTGCGACAGCTGGTAGGCCTTGCCGAGCGCGTACTTCTCGTCCCACGGGTCGAGGTAGGCGAAGATGCGCTCGCGCCGCCATGTCGCTGAAGGCGATCATCAGCACGAAGGCGCCGATCAGCACCGCGGTGATGAGCAGGAACATGCGGCCGTTGACGCCGCCGAGGAACAGGATGCCCATCGCGATCGCCGCGATCACCATGAAGGCGCCCATGTCGGGCTCGGCCAGCAGCAGCAGGCCGACGACGGCGACCGCGACCGCCATCGGCACGCACGGCGCGGAAGAAGTTCTCCTTCACGTCCATCTTGCGCACCATGTAGCTGGCGGCGTACATCGCGATCGCGAGCTTGGCCAGCTCGGACGGCTGGAAGTTCATGAAGCCCAGCGGGATCCAGCGCCGCGCGCCGTTGACGCCCTTGCCGATGACGGGCACCAGCACCAGCACCAGCAGCAGCAGCGCGGCGACGAAGATCCAGGGCGACGACCTTCTCCCAGATCGCGATCGGCACCTGCACCGCGACCAGCGCGGCGACGAACGGCGATGCGCGATCGACAGCGACGTGGCGCGATCAGGAAGTAGGTCGGCGCGTAGCGCGCGAACTTCGGGTTGTCGGGCATCGCGACCGAGGCCGAATAGACCATCACCAGGCCGAGCGCGAGCAGCGCCGACGACGACCCAGACCAGCGCCTGGTCGAAGCCGAGCAGGCGCGCCGGCTGCGCCGGCGTCGACGCTGACCCAGTCGCGCACCGGCACCGGCTGCGTCGCTCGCGCCGTGCGCCGGCCAGGCGCGCGCGCAGCGGCCGCCGCACGCATGCCAGCGCGCGAGGCCGCGGCGCAGCAGCGGCGTGCTGCTCATGCGCACCTCCCCGCGTTCGCCGGCGATGCGCGCGCACCGCGGCGACGAACACCTCGGCGCGGTGGGCGTAGTTGCGGAACATGTCGAGGCTGGCGCAGGCCGGGCTCAGCAGCACCGCGTCGCCCGCGCTGCGCCTGCTCGAAGCACCAGCGCGTGGCGGCCTCGCAGCGTGGCGTGGCGCTGCATCGGCACGCCGGTGGCGGCCAGCGCCTGCTCGATCGCGCGCGGCGTCGCGGCCGATCAGCACCACCGCGCGCGCATGGCGCGCACCGGCGCGGCCAGCGGCGCGAAGTCCTGGCCCTTGCCGTCGCCGCCGAGGATCACGACCAGCTTGGCCGGCGCCGTCGGCGCCCAGGCCGATCGAGCGCGGCGACGGTGGCGCCGACGTTGGTGCCCTTGCTGTCGTCGAAGGCGTCGACGCCGCCGACGCTGGCGACGTGCTCGACGCGGTGCGGCTCGCCGCGGTATTCGCGCAGGCCGTGCAGCATCGGCGCCAGCGGGCAGCCGATGGCGCGTGGCCAGCGCCAGCGCGGCCAGCGCGTTGACCGCGTTGTGGCGGCCGCGCATGCGCAGCGCGTCGGCCGGCATCAGGCGCTGCAGGTGCAGATCTCTTCGGCGTCGTCGCCCGCGCGGCGCTTGCGCGGTCTCGTCGGCTTCGAGCGCGCGCACCAGCCAGGCCATGCCGTTCTCGACCACCAGGCCGAAGTCGCCCGGGCGCTGCGGCGCGCCGAGGCCGAAGCGCACGACGCGCGCGCGGCGACGGCCTTCGGCGCGCGGCCCTTGCCGCCGGCGCGCGGCGGCGCGGGCACGCATCGCGCTCGACCAGCGGGTCGTCGCGGTTGATCACCATCACGCGCGCGCGCCGAAGATGCGCGCCTTGGCCGCGGCGTAGGCGGCCATGTCGCCGTGCCAGTCGAGGTGGTCCTGCGTGAGGTTGAGCACCGCCGCCGCGTCGGCTCGAAGCCGCGCGACGCCATCGAGCTGGAAGCTCGACAGCTCGAGCACCCAGACCTCGGGCAGCGGTGCGCGCGCCTCGCGGTCCGGCGTCGAGCGCGTCGGCCAGCGTGTCGCAGCATCGTCGGCCCGATGTTGCCGGCCACCGCCACGCGCTTGCCGGCGCGCTCGACCAGCAGCGCGGTCAGCGCGGTCGTCGTGGTCTTGCCGTTGGTGCCGGTGATGGCGAGCACCTGCGGCGCGTAGCCGCGCTCGGCCTTCAGGTCGGCCAGCGCGCGCGACGAACAGGTCGAGCTCGCCCTGCACCGGCGATGCCGCGCGCGCGCGCGCCGCTGCGAGCAGCGGCGGCGATGCGCGCGTCGTTCGGCGCCAGGCCCGGGCTCTTGCAGCACGCAGCTGCACGCCGTGCGAGCGCCGCGGCGTCGAGCGCGCCGCCGACGCAGCTCGCCGCCGGGCACGTGCTCGCGCAGCGCCGCGGCCTGCGGCGGCGCCTGCGCGCGAGTCCCACACGCGCACGCTGCGCGCCGTCGCGCGCGCACCAGCGCGCCATCGCCAGGCCCGACTCGCCGAGGCCGAGGACGAGGACGTGGCAGGTCGTGCAGGTCGTCATTCATCGCAGCTTCAGGCTCGCCAGGCCGACCAGGCACAGCAGCATCGTGATGATCCAGAAGCGCACGACGACCTGCGTCTCCTTCCAGCCCGATCTTCTCGAAGTGATGGTGCAGCGGCGCCATCTTCAGGATGCGCCGGCCCTCGCCGTACTTGCTGCTTGCGTGTACTTGAACCAGCGCGACCTGCACCATCACCGACAGCGCCTCGACGACGAAGATGCCGCCCATGATCGCCGAGCACGATCTCCTGGCGCGTGATGACGGCGATGGTGCCGAGCGCGCCGCCGAGCGCGAGCGCGCCGACGTCGCCCATGAAGACCTGCGCCGGATGGGTGTTGAACCACAGGAAGGCCAGCCCCGCGCCGGCCATCGCCGCGCAGAAGATCAGCAGCTCGCCGGCGCCCGGGATGTGCGGGAACAGCAGGTAGCTGCGAGTAGACCGAGCTGCCGGTGACGTAGGCGAACACGCCGAGCGCCGAGCCGACCATCACCACCGGCATGATCGCCAGGCCGTCCAGGCCGTCGGTCAGGTTGACCGCGTTGCTGGCGCCGACGATCACGAAGTAGGTCAGCGCGATGAAGCCGAACACGCCGAGCGGATAGCTGACCGTCTTGAAGAACGGCACCATCAGGTCGGCCTTGGGCGGCAGGTCGTTCGAGAAGCCGCTCTGCACCCAGCGCAGGAACAGCTCGAGCACGCGCAGGTTCGAGGTCTCGCGACACGCTGAACGCGAGGTACAGCGCGGCGACCAGGCCGATCACCGACTGCCAGAAGTACTTCTCGCCGCGAGGGCATGCCTTCGGGGTTCTTGCTGCACCACCTTGCGCCAGTCGTCGACCCAGCCGATGGCGCCGAAGCCGAAGCGTCACCAGCAGCACGATCCAGACGAAGCGGTTGCTCCAGTCGAACCACAGCAGCGTCGAGACGCCGATGCCGATCAGGATCAGCACGCCGCCCATGGTCGGCGTGCCGCTCTTGGTGAGGTGCGACTCGCATGCCGTAGTCGCGCACCGGCTGGCCGATCTTCAGCGCGGTCAGGCGGCGGATCACCCAGGGCCCGAAGACCAGGCCGATCAGCAGCGCCGTCATCGCCGCCATCACGGCGCGGAAGGTGAGGTACTGGAAGACGCGCAGGAAGCCGAACTCGGGCGACATGCGTCTGCAGCCACTGGGCCAGGCTAAGCAGCATGCGCGTCCTCCGTGCTGGCTCGTGCGCATGCGCCTCCGCGGCGCAGCGCCGCACGACCCGCTCCATGCTCCATGAAGCGCGAGCCCTTGACCAGCACCGCTGCCGCGGCGCGGCGCCTCGGCCAGCGCGGCGATCAGCGCCGGCGACGTCGGCGAAGTGCGCGCGCCGGGCCGCCGAACGCCGCGCGCCGCGTGCGCGCACTGCGGCGCCGACCGCCCACAGCGTGCTCGATGCCGCGCTCGCGCGCATAGGCGCCGACCTCGGCGTGGAACGCCGGCCCCTGGTCGCCGACCTCGCCCATGTCGCCGAGCACCAGCCAGCGCGGGCCGGGCAGGGCGGCCAGCACGTCGATCGCGGCGCGCACCGAATCGGGGTTGGCGTTGTAGGTGTCGTCGACCAGCGTCGACGCGCGCGCCGCCGCGCGCCGATGCGCTGCAGCCTGCGAGCGGCCCTTGACCGGCGCGAAGGCCTCGAGGCCGCGCGCGATCGCGCGTCGAGCGGCGCAGCCGGCGGCCAGCGCGCAGGCCGCTCGCGGCCAGCGCGTTGCTGCACGTTGTGCCGGCCGGCGACGCGCAGCGCGCAGCGTCGCCGCGCCGGCCGGGCGTGTGCAGCGTCACCGCCCAGTGGTCGCCGCCAGTTCGCGCGTGCGCGTCGGCGGCGACGTCGGCCGCGCCCTGCAGCGCAAAGGTCAGCATGCGGCCGCGCGCCGGCGCAGCGCGCGCCACAGCGGCGCGTGCGCATCGTCGGCCGGGAACACGGCGACGCCCGCCGCGCCAGAGCGCTGCGATCACGGCGCCGTTCTCGCGCGCGACCGCCTCGACGCTGGCCATGAACTCCTGGTGCTCGCGCTGCGCGTTGTTGACCAGCGCGACCGTCGGCGCGGCGATCGCCGCCAGCAGCGCGATCTCGCCCGGATGGTTCATGCCGAGCTCGACCACCGCGGCGCGGTGCCACGCGCGTCGTCCTGGCGCAGGCGCAGCAGCGTCAGCGGCACGCCGATGTCGTTGTTGAGGTTGCCCTCGGTGGCGAACGCCGCGTCGCCGCAGCCAGGCGCGCAGGATCGCCGCGATCATCTGCGTCACCGTGGTCTTGCCGTTGCTGCCGGTCACCGCGATCAGCGGCAGCGCGAAGCGCGCGCCGCCAGGCCGCGGCGAGCTGCGCCGAGCGCGGCCGGCTGTCGGCGACCTGCAGGCCCGGGCAGGCCGGCCTCGGCCAGGCCGCGCTCGGCCGAGCGCGGCCACGGCGCCGCTCGCCGCGCGCCTGCGGCCAGGAAGTCGTGGGCGTCGAAGCGCTCGCCCGCAGCGCGACGAACAGGTCGCCGGCGCGCAGGCTGCGCGTGTCGCTGTGCACGCGCGCGATCGAGCGCGCGCGCCGTCGCCGACCAGCGCGCGCGCCGGGCAGCATGCGCGTGCGCCTGCGCCAGCGTCATCATCGCGCGCGGCGCCCCTGCGCGCGGCAGCGCGCGCCTCGCGCGCCTGCGTGCGACGTCGGAGAACGGGCTGCTTGACGCCGGCGATCTCCTGGTAGTCCTCGTGGCCCTTGCCGGCGATCAGGACCACGTCGGCGGCGTCGGCGCGCGCCGCACCGCGTGGCGGATCGCCTCGCGCGCGGTCCTCGATCACGTCGACCTCGTCGTGGCCGATCGACGCCGGCCAGGATCTGCGCCAGGATCAGCGTCGGGCGCCTCGTGGCGCGGGTTGTCGCTGGTGACGACCACGCGGTCGGCGAGCGCGTGCGGCGATCGCGCCCATCAGCGGGCGCTTGGTCGGCGTCGCGGTTGCCGCCGCAGCCGAACACGCACCACAGCCTGCCGCCGCGCGCCGCGCGCCAGCGGGCGCAGCGCCGCAGCGCCTTCTCGAGCGCGTCGGGCGTGTGCGCGTAGTCGACGACGACCTCGGGCGGTCGCGCGCGCCGCCGGCCGCACGCGCTGCATGCGGCCGGGCACCGGCGTCAGCGCGGCGCACACGCGCGCCGCGTCGGCCAGCGACACGCCCAGCGCGCGCAGCGCGCCGATCACGCCCAGCAGGTTGGCGACGTTGTAGTCGCCGATCAGCGGCGTCGCGCACCGGCACGCGCTGCTCGCCTTCGACGCAGCGTCGAAGGCCAGGCCGCCGCGGCGTAGCGCAGGCGCCTGCGCGCGCAGCCGCGCCGGCGCCGCGCATCGAGTACGGTCCACACGTCGAGCGGCGTGCCGGCGCAGCGCGTCGGCCAGCGCCGACGCCCTGCGCGTCGTCGACGTTGACCACCGCCGCGCGCAGGCCCGGCCAGGCGAACAGCTGCGCCTTGGCCTGCCAGTAGGCGTCCATGTCGCCGTGGTAGTCGAGGTGGTCCTGCGTGAAGTTGGTGAACACCGCGACCGCGATCGCGCGTGCCGGCGAGGCGGTGCTCGGCGATGCCGATCGACGAGGCCTCGATCGCGCAGGCCGCGAAGCCCGCGTCGGCGAAGTCGGCGCAGCGCGGTCTGCAGCGTCACCGGGTCGGGCGTGGTCAGGCCGGTCGAGCACGCAGCGCGGCTCGCCGGCCGCGCCGGCGCGCGGCGGCTCGCCGACGCCGAGCGTGCCGATCACGCCGCAGCGCCGGCCCAGCGCGGCCAGCGCCTGCGCCGATCCACCACGCGGTCGAGGTCTTGCCGTTGGTGCCGGTGACGGCGACCACGTCGAGCTGCGCGGCTCGGCGTGCCGAGGAAGCGGCTCGGCGATCGGCGCCGGCGGCGGCCTTCAGCCCGCGCAGCGCGCGCGACGCGCGTCGTCGTCGAAGCCGAACGCCTCGACGCCTTCGGCCTCGACCAGGCAGGCGCTCGCGCCGGCGGCGAGCGCCGCGGCGACGAAGCGGCGGCCGTCGCTGCGCGTGGCCGGGCCAGGCGATGAAGGCGTCGCCGGCGCCGCACGCGGCGGCTGTCGGTGCGCCAGCGCGCCGCGCGCCGCGCTGGCGCAGCCAGCGCGCGCGCGGCGCGCGACCGGACGCGAGCGCGGTCGCACGGTCGCCATCAGAAGCTCTCCTCCTCGGCCGGCACGTCGCGCGCGACGATCTGCGGCTTGACGTCGAGGTCGGGCTGCACGCCCATCATGCGCAGCGTCTGCTGCACGACCTCGCTGAACACCGGCGCGGCGACGTCGCCGCCGAAGTACTTGCCGTCGCTCGGCTCGTCGACCATCACCGCGACGATGATGCGCGGGTTGCTCGATCGGCGCCATGCCGACGAACCAGGCGCGGTACTTCTTGCTCGCGTAGCTCGCGCCTTCCTGCTTGTACGCGGTGCCGCGTCTTGCCGCCGACCGAGTAGCCGATCGTCTGCGCCTTCGGCGCGGTGCCGCCGGGGCCGGCGGCCAGCTGCAGCATCTTGCGCACCGTCGCGCGCGGTCTGCGGCGAGAGCACGCGCACGCCCGACGGCGCCGGCGTCGGCCGCTGCTGTCGAGCATGCGTCACCGGGATCAGCTCGCCGTCGTGCGCGAACACGGTGTAGGCGCGCGCCATCTGGAACAGCGACGCCGACAGGCCGTAGCCGTAGCTCATCGTCGCCTGCTCGATCGGCCGCCAGGTCTTGTACGGGCGCAGCCGCCCGGTGACCGCGCCGGGAAAGCCGATCTGCGGCTTCTGGCCGAAGCCGACCGCGCTGTAGAGCTCCCACATCTCGCGCGGCTGCATCTGCATCGCCATCTTCACCGCGCCGACGTTGCTCGACTTCTGGATCACCTCGGTCACCGTCAGCGTCGCCGTGCGGGTGCGCGTCGCTGATCGTCGAGCCGGTCGATCGTGATCGGCCGGGCGCGGTCTGGATCACGGTCGTCGGCGTGACGCGGCCGGTCTCCAGCGCCCAGGCCGGCGATGAACGGCTTCATCGTCGAGCCGGGCTCGAAGGTGTCGGTCAGCGCGCGGTTGCGCAGCTGCTCGCCGGTCAGGTTGCGCCGGTCGGCCGGGCGTGTAGCTCGGGTAGTTGGCCAGCGCCAGCACCTCGCCGGTCTGCGCGTCGAGCACCACCACGCTGCCGGCCTTGGCCTTGTTGCTCGGCCACCGCGTCGCGCACCCGCTGGTAGGCGAAGAACTGCACCTTCGAATCGATCGCCAGGCCGATGTCCCGGCCGTCGACCGGCGGCGACGCTGTCGCCGACGTCCTCGACCACGCGGCCGAGCCGGTCCTTGATGACGCGGCGCGAGCCGTCGCGGCCGGCGAGCTCCTTCTGGAACGCGAGCTCGATGCCTTCCTGGCCGTGGTCCTCGACGTTGGTGAAGCCGACCACGTGCGCCGCGGCTTCGCCCTCGGGGTACTTGCGCTTGTACTCGCGCAGCTGGTGGATGCCCTTGATGCCGAGCGCCGCGCACCTGCTTGCGCGACGTCGTCGTCGACCTGGCGCCGCAGCCAGACGAAGTTCGGGCTGTCGTCGAGCCAGCTGCTCTCGAGCTCGGCCGGCGGTCATGTCGAGCAGCTTGGCCAGCTGGCGCGCGCTGCGCCGGCGTCGCCGTCGAGGTCCTTCGGGATCGCCCAGATCGACGGCGCCGGCACGCTGGTGGCGAGGATCAGGCCGTTGCGGTCGATGATGCGGCCGCGGCTGGCCGGCAGCTCGAGCGTGTGGCGCGTAGCGGATCTCGCCCTGCTTCAGGAAGAACGGTGCGTCGACGATCTGCACGTAGACCGCGCGGCCGAGCAGCACGCACGAAGCCCAGGCCGACCAGCGCGACCAGGAACTTGCGAGCGCCACGGCGGCGTCTGCGACGCCAGCAGCGGGCTGGTCGCGTAGCTGACGCTGCGCGCGCTCGCCGCGGCGCGCGCCTTGCGGCGCTGCTCTGGCCGCGCTCATCGGCGCGGCTCCCGGACGGCGGCGGCGCGGCCGTCCGGCAGCTCGACGTACTGCGTGACCGCCGGCGTGGCGGTGCGCATGCGCCAGCTGCTCGCGCGCCGTCCGCTCGACGCGCAGGCGGCGTCGCCTGCGACCTGCTGCTCGGCCTTCAGGCGCTCGCTGTCGGCGTCGAGCCGCGCGCTCTTCGCTCTGCGCCTTGTCGAGCTCGGCGAACAGGCGCCGCGACTCGTACGAGACGCGCACCAGGTAGAGGCTGCTCGACCAGCAGCGCGAGCAGCAGCAGCGAGGTTGAGGCGCGTCATCGCCGGCTCCCGCGGCGAGCGGCACGTCGGTGCGCTCGGCGACGCGCATCACGGCCGAGCGCGCGCGCGGATTGGCGCGCGACCTCGGCCGCGCCCGGCTTGACGCGCGCCGAGCGCGCGCAGCCGCATGCGGCCGCGGCGCGCGCGAACGGCGCGCGCCGGTCGAACTCGCTCTTGCTCTCGCGCGCGATGAAGGTCTTGACGATGCGGTCTTCGAGCGAATGGAAGCTGATCACGACCAGCCGCCCGCCCGGCGCGCAGCAGCGCGAGCGCCGCGCTCAGGGCCTGTTCGAGCTCCTCAAGCTCGGCGTTGACGAAAATCCGAAGAGCCTGAAATGTGCGCGTTGCAGGGTTCTGGCCCGGCTCGCGGGTCTTGACCGCACGAGCCACGACGTCGGCAAGCTCGCGCTGTGGTTCGAACAGGGCGCCCGCTCTCGCGGCGAGCAACAAGCGCCTTTGCAATCTGGACAGCAAACCGTTCTTCCCCATAGTCACGTATCACCTCCGCAATCTGGCGCTCATCGGCGCGGGCCAGGAAATCCGCCGCGCTCTCGCCGCGGGTCGTGTCCATGCGCATGTCCAGCGGGCCGTCGAAGCGGAAGCTGAAGCCGCGCGCCGGGTCGTCGATCTGCGGCGAGCGAGACGCCCAGGTCGAGCAGCACGCCGTCCACCGCGTCGATGCCGCTGCGCGCCAGCGTCGCTGCGCATGCGCGGCGAAGCTGGCGTGCTCGATCGAGAAGCGCGGGTCGCGCGATCCGCGTCGCGCCGGCATGCGCCGCGCCACCGCCTGCGGGTCGCGGTCGAGGGCCACCAGCCGGCCGTCGCGGCGACAGGCGCTGCGAGCAGCGCGCGCGAATGGCCGCCGCGGCCGAAGGTGCCGTCGACGTAGATCGCCGTCGGCGTCGGTGACGAGCGCGTCGACCGCTTCGTGCAGCAGGACGGTCTGGTGCTGCCATGCTGCTGCGTTCACGCCGCCATCAGAAGCTGAAGTTCTTGCAGCGACTTCGGGCATCGCCGACTGCATCACCGCGGCCTCGTGCGCGGCGTGGCGCTGCGGCGTCCCACAGCTCGAAGTGGCTGCCCATGCCGAGCAGCATCACGTCGCGCACCAGGCCGGCCGCGTCGCGCAGCTCGGGCGCGATCAGCACGCGCGACGCGGCGTCGATCTCGACGTCCATCGCGTTGCCGAGGAAGACCGGCTTCCAGCCGCTCGGTCCGAATCGGCAGCGCGAGCGAGCGGTCGCGAAACGCTTCCCAGGCCGGGCGCGGGAAGATCAGCAGGCGAGCCTTCGGGGTGCTTGGTGATGGTGAGCTGGTCGACGGCCATCGCCGTCAGCAGGTCGCGATGCCGCGCCGGCACGGCGATGCGGCCCTTGCCGTCGAGCGTCAGTGCCGCGGCACCCTGAAACACCGAATCGCCACAAAACCCCACTAAAGTGCACTTTTCTCCACTTTAGCGGAGGGCAAGGCAGATGGTCAATCGAGCGCCAAAGAAAAATCAATCAAATCAAGCACTTACGCACGACTTCTCAGTCGGCTTTTTGAACTGCAATCTGTTCTAAAACAACGACATGAGAGCGATATCGAAAGTGATACATCAGCTGAACCACCGATCTCGGGGGTTTCCTGGGGGTGGCGGCCCCAGAGGCCGCGCCCGATGCTGCCGCTGCCGGGATGCGGCGAGAATCGGCGCCCTCTCGACTCCGCCAGGCGCCCGCCATGACCCTGCTGATTCTCGGCCTCGTGCTCTTTCTCGGCGTGCACTCGACGCGCATCGTGGCCGAGGACTTCCGCACGCGGCAGATTGCGCGCCTGGGCGCGAACAGTTGGAAGGGCCTCTACACGCTGGCCTCCCTCGTCGGCCTGGCCCTCATCGTCTATGGCTTCGGGTTGGCGCGCCAGCAGCCCGTGCTGCTGTGGGCGACACCGGCCTGGCTGCGCCATCTGGCCGCGTTGCTGACGCTCGCGTCGTTTGTCTTCGTCACGGCGGCCTACGTGCCGGGCAACGGCATCAAGGCACGCTTGCAGCATCCGATGGTGCTGGGCGTAAAAGTCTGGGCCCTGGCCCACCTGCTGGCCAACAACTCGCTGGCCGACGTATTGCTGTTCGGCAGCTTCGGTGTCTGGGCGGTCTTCAGTTTTCGCGCCGCGAGGGCGCGCGATCGGGCGGCCAACGCGGCGCGTCCGACGAGCGAGCTGTCGCGCACGCTGGCCACGCTCGCCATCGGCACCGCCGCCTGGGCCGCCTTTGCGTTCTGGGCCCACGCGGCGTTGATTGGCGTGCGCCCGTTCGGCTGACCGCTGCGCGGCCCGCCGCCGGCCACGGAACGCGCCGGGGCGGCCGGCCTCGCACAAGCGTGGCGGCCCGGCCCCTGAGCCAGAATGAGGCCCGGCAACTCCCGGCCTTCGCGCACCGTGTGAGGCATTCCCATGACTGACATCCGCCCACCCCACAGGCCACTGCAGCTTGGCATCCTCGGCTGCGCCAACATCGCCAAGCAGTTCGCACGCGACGTGGCCGGCAGCCCGTCGGTGCGCATCGTTGCCGTCGCCAGCCGCAACGCCGACACCGCAAGGGCCTTCGCCACCACGTTCGGCATCGGCCGCCACCACGGCAGCTACGAGGCGCTGCTGGCCGACGCCGGCGTCGATGCCATCTATCTGCCGCTGCCCAACAGCCTGCACGCCGAGTGGGCGATCAAGGCACTGGCCCGCGGCAAGCATGTGCTGTGCGAGAAGCCGTTGGCGCTCGGCCTGGCGCAGGCGCAGGCCATGTTCGAGGCCGCCAACGCCCACCATGTGATGCTGCTAGAGGCCTACCCGTACTACTTCCAGCCGCAGACCGCTGCCATGCTGGCGCTGCTGCACGAAGGCGCCATCGGCGACGTGCGCTCGATGCAGGCCAGCTTCGGCTTCACGGTGGCCAACCCACAAAGCAACATTCGCATGAATGCCGACCTGGGTGGCGGCGCCCTACTCGATGCGGGCAGCTATCCGTTGAGCCTGATTCGCCTGGTCATGGGTTGCGCACCGCAGCGGGTGCTGGCCCATGCGGGCTGGGCCGAGAGTGGCGTCGACCTGCGGATGATGGCGACACTGACCTACGCCGACGGCCGCCGCGCCCAGATGTCGTGCGCGATGGACGCGGCCAACCACCGCCGCGCGATGATCGTCGGCTCGCACGGCGCGATCGAAACCGAGTTCCTCAACCACACCAGCACACAGGCCGGCGGCCACCCTTGGGGTTACCTGCCCAGCCAGTTGCGCGTGCGCCGCGGCATCGCCAACACGATCCCGTTCGAGACCATCAGCGCCGGCACGGGGAGCGGTTTTCGCTTTGCCGCCGAGGCCTTCGCCAGGGTGGTCGCCGCGCGGGACTTCGCCGCCATTGCACGCGCCGCCGAGGCCAGCCTGGACATCGCGGCGACACTCGAAGCACTGGCACGCAGCGCTCGCGCGGGCCAGGCCGTGGAGCTGCCGGTTCGGGCCAACTGATTGCGGGGTGTCAGCCGCCGATGGTGGCCGCGTGCACGCTGCCCCACAGCGCGTCCCAATCGGCGCCCGCCATGTCGGTGACGCTGCCATCGGCGGCGAAGAACTTGTTCGGAACCTGGAAGAACGCCAGCATCAACCCACCCTTGGGCGACCAGGCGCTGTGGCGGCTGCCCGCCGGGCGCCAGATGAACTGGCCGGCCTTGCATTCGATGCCTTCGTCGGGACCGCTGCGGTCGACCAGGTGACCTTCGATGACCCAGGTTTGCTCGATCAGCACGTGCTCGTGATCGGGAAGCGTCGCGCCGGGTGCCATGCGCATCAGCGAGCTGGCCAGGCCGCTGGCGCGGTCGAACAACAGGGTCTTGATCTCGACGCCCGGGTAGCGCGTCGCCTGCCACGGCAGTGCATCGACATCGACCAGGCGCGAGGCCAGCGGGCCCAATGCAGCATGGGCAGCAACGTGGGGTGTGAGGGCGGTGGTCATGGTGTTTCCCGATTGGCAGCAGCTCAGGCCGGTGCGGCGCGCATGCGGCGTGTCAGTGCGCCGACGGCCCGCTTGGCCGCGCGCCAGATGTAGCGCAGCAGAACGACGGTCAGCAACGCCTCGACGAGCGTGACGATGAAGGCGAAGAACGGGTTCCAGCGCGCCTCACGGGCATGGAACTTGGCCAGCGCGTGGTCGCGAGCGATCTCGATCGAGTCGTAGAAGCTCGGAATCACGAGCAACGTGAGCAGGGTCGAGGTGATCGTGCCGCCGATGATGGCCACCGCCATCGGGCGATAGAACTCGCTGCCCTCGCCGATGCCGATGGCCACCGGCAGCATGCCGGCGATGAGGGCGAAGGTGGTCATCAGGATCGGCCGCAGGCGCTTGCGGCCCGCATTCATCAGCGCCTCTTCGCGCTCGACGCCCGCGGCCTCCTGCACGCGCGTCGCATCGAGCAGCAGGATCGCGTTCTTGGCCACCAGGCCCATCAGCATGATCACGCCGATGAAGCTCATCAGGTTGAGCGTGCCGCCGGTCAGCAGCAAGGCCAGCACGACCCCGATCAGAGACAGCGGCAGCGACAGCATCACCGGCAATGGCGCCGTGAAGGAGCCGAACTGCACGACCAGGATCAGGTACATCAGCGCCACGCCGTAGAACAGCGCGGTGGCCATCGAGCCGAACACCTGTTGCTGGTCGCGCGAGGCGCCGGCCAGCTCGATGCCGTAGCCGGGCGGGAAGTCGATCGACTTGGCCAGCTTGAGCGCATCGGCGGTGACCTCGCCCGATGAGCGGCCCTGCGCGTTGGCCGAGACCGAGATCGTGCGCTTGCCATCGGAATGCTGGATCTGGCTCGGCCCCTTGCCGATGGTGACGGTGGCGATCTGGTCCAGCGGCACGATGCGCCCGCTGCCCGCGACCGCGATCGGCAGGCGCTCGATGTTGCTGGCGTCGACGCGGTCTTCGGGCGCCAGACGCACGGCCACGTCGCGGGTTTCGCCGCTCGGGTCGACCCAGTCGCCGACCTCGACGCCGGCAAAGGCCACGCGCAAGGCCTGCGCGGCGTCGGCCGCCGAGATGCCGAGCGCATTGGCCAGGCCACGGTCGAGCTCGATCTTCAACTCGTCCTGCGGGTCCTGCTCCGACAGGCCGACATCGACTGCACCGCTCACCTGGCGCAACTTGGCCATGTAGGCGTTGGTGATCTCCAGCAGCTTTCGTGAATCGGTTCCGTTGAAGCGGATCTGCACCGGCTTTTGCGCGCCCATGTTGAAGTCTTCGAGCACGGTGTACTCGGCGCCTACCAGCCGCGCGGCCAGCGCGCGCAGGTCCTTGGCGATCGCGATGTGGGTGCGCTTTCGCTTGTTGCTCTTGCCGATGTCGACGTACACGCGACCGCCGCCCGGGTTGACGAAACTGTTGGTCGCCTTGGTCTCGGGCAGGGTTCGCGCCAGTGCCGCGACGCTCTCGACCTTGGCCCGCGCGTAGTCCAGGCTCGACGACGACGGCGTGCGCACGTCGATCGCCAGGATGCCCGCGTCGGAAGCCGGCAGGAAGCTCGAGCCGCCGAACTTGAAGTGCATGGCCAGCGCACCGGCCAGGCTGCCGATGGCGATCAGGAACATCCAGCGCCGGTGGTGCAAGGCCCAGGCAACGACGCGGCCGTAGCGGTCGGCCTGGTGGTCGAACCACTGGTTGAAACGCTGCAGCACCAGGCTGATGCCGTGTTTGGGCACTTGGTGATGCCCTGGTGGATCGCCCCAGTAGGCCGAGAGCATCGGATCGAGGGTGAACGAGATGAACAGGCTGACCAGCACCGAGGCCACCACCGTCACGCCGAAGGGACGGAACCACTCGCCCGACACCCCCGGCATGAAGGCCACCGGTGCGAACACCGCGACGATCGAGAATGTGGTCGCCGCCACCGCCAGGCCGATCTCGGCCGTGCCGTTCAGCGCTGCCGTGCGCCGGTCCTCGCCACGCTCCATGTGGCGCACGATGTTCTCGCGCACGACGATGGCGTCGTCGATCAGCACGCCGATGGCCAGTGACAGGCCCAGCAGGCTCATGAAGTTGAGCGTGAAGCCGGCCAGCCAGACGGCGATGAAGGCCGCGACGACCGA
The DNA here is from genome assembly GCA_963779435.1 of uncultured beta proteobacterium. Lineage (GTDB taxonomy): Bacteria > Pseudomonadota > Gammaproteobacteria > Burkholderiales > Burkholderiaceae_C > CADEEN01. Next base: position 118,583 of record CAVZYL010000012.1, read on the forward strand.
GGTCGGCAATGACAGCGCTGTGATCAGGGTCGAGCGCCACGAGTTGAGGAAGATATAGACCACGAACACCGTGAGGCCGGCGCCGAAGATCAGCGCATGGACCACGTTGTCCAGGCTGTTCTGGGCGTCGATGCCGCCGTCCTGGGTGATCTCCAGCGTGGTGCCTGCAGGCAGCGTCTTGCTGATTTCGCCCTGCAGCTTGCGCACGGCCGCGGCCACGCTGACCGTGCTGGCATCGCGCGAACGCGTGACCGAGAGGCCGACGTTGGGCCGGCCATTGCGCATCGAATAGCTGGTCTGCTCGGCGAAGGCATCCTGCACCGAGGCCACCTGACCCAGACGCAGCAGTTCGCTGCCGCGGCGGCGGACCACGACCTGCTCGAACTCGGCTGGCGCCTCGATGCGCCCGACCAGGCGGATGCTCTGGTCTTCCAGCACGCCGCGCACCTTGCCCACCGGCGCGGTGGTGTTCTGGGCCCGCAAGGCGTTGACGATTTCGGTGACCGAGATCGAATACTCGCGCAGCTTCTCGGCATGCAGCAGCACCGACAGCTCGCGCCGCAGCGAACCGTTGACATTGACCGTGGCCACGCCGGGAATGCCGCGGAACTGGTCGGCCAGTTCGTCTTCGGCCAGGCGCGAGATCGCGGCGTGATTCTGGCTGGTCGAGGACAGCGCCAACTGCACGATCGGCTGTGCACTGGGGTCGATTCGCGTCAAGACCGGTTCGCGGATCTCGATCGGCAGCTTGTAGCGCACGGTGCCGATCGCATTGCGCACCTCGTCGGCGGCTTCGATCATGTTCTTGTCGAAGTTGAAGATCATCACGAACCGCGCGTTGCCCTCGCTGGCGGTCGAGCGCACCTCGTCGACGCCGCCCACCGTCTGCAGCGACTTCTCGATCCGGTTGATGATCTCGCGCTCGACCGAGTCGGGCGACGCGCCGGGGTATGGCACGTTGACCACCAGCACCGGCTGTTCGACGTCTGGGATCTGGTTCACGCGCAGCTTGGTCAGCGCCAGCAGGCCCAGCCCCATCAGCGCGATGATGATCACGACCGTCGCCACCGGCCGCTTGATGCTGAAGTCGGACAGGAACATGGCGGCCTCCTACTTCGACGCCGTGGTGGCCGCGGCGCTGGCCGGCAGCGCCTTGGCGAACTCGACCTTCTGGCCTTCGATCAGTGCACTGCCGGGGTTGCGCAGGATCACGTCGCCACCACCCAGGCCGCCGGTGACCGGGTACTCACCGCGGCGCTCGTCGCGCTCGCCGAGCGTCACCACCACCTTGGCAATGCGGCCGTCCTTCACGCGCCAGACCGCCGCCTGCGCGCCGTCGCGCACGATGGCGCTCTCGGTGAGCAGCAGCACGCTCGGCGCGGCACCTTCTATGCGGCCTTCGGCGTACAAGCCGGCCACGCGCGGCGCCTTCGCCAGGTCGACGAAGTCGACGATCAACTCGACCTGCCGCGTGGCGGCGTCAGCTGCGGCGTCGATGCGCCGCACACGGCCGGCGAACTGGACGTCGGGAAAGCCGTTGACGCTGAACGACACCGCCTGGCCGACCTTGATCTCGTGCATGCGGTCGGCCGAGACCTGGCCCTCGAAGCGCATGCCCTTGGGATCGATCACCTTGACCAACTCCTTGCCGATGGCCGCCGTGTCGCCGACCGAGGCCTTGCGCTCGCTGACCACACCATCGAACGGCGCCCGCACTTCGGTGCGCCGCAGCTGCTGCTGGGCGCTGGCCACGCGCGAGCGCGAAGCCACCAGCTCGCTTTGCGTGCTGTTGCGCCGTACCTCGGCGTCTTCCAGCGCCTGGATTGAGGTCATGCCCTGGCCTTGCAGCGTCTTCAGGCGTTGCACCGAGCGTTCGGCCTGCTCGAACGCCTGCTCGGCTGCGCGCGCCGATGCATCGGCCGACTGCAGCGACTCGCGGATCGCCGTGTCGTCCAGCCGCATCAGCAGATCGCCCCGCCGGACAGCCTCGCCGTTGTCCCTCAGCACCTGCGTCACCACCGCCGCGACCTCGGCGCGCAAGTCGGCGCGCCTCTCGGGTTGCAACGAGCCGGTGATCACCGGCCCGCCGCCCGCCGCGCCGACGGCCACCGTGCGCAGGTCTTCGGGCGACAGCAGCAGCACCGGCGCCGAGGCCGCGGCGGCAGCGCTGGCCGCGGCCTTGGCGGCTGGCGTTGCGGCCGCGGCGGCCGGATCGGCGCCCTTGCCGCATGCGGACAGCACGATCGCGGTGCAAAGCAATGTCAACGAGCGGGTAAACGGCATCGATTCAACTCCGGGCAATTTGCGCGCGCCCCCGGCGCAACGAGGCCGCGAGCTTACCTTTGGCAGCGGCACGCCGGCCAGCATTGCCGCGAGAGCCAGCGGTGTCGAGGCGCCGACTGCCGGTTGTCGCCTCGAGGCCGAGATGCCGACCCGCGGCCTGCGCCATGTCAAGCCGCGGCACGGCACTTTGGGGATGATCGGGCATGTCGGCAACCGGATTTGCCTGCCATCGTCCGATTCAGGCGCGTGCGCCAGGCTCGTGTCAGTGTCGATGAGCGAAGGCGAAGACAAGCCGATCAGGTACCCTCAGATGGATCGCGCCAGCGCCCTCATGCTCGTCAACAGAGTCGACCGACCTTCACACCTTCGCTCCGATTCAGGGCGCAGCGTCGAGGCCCGTGCATGACCGCGTTGTCGATCCTCCTCGTCAGCCTGCTTCTGGGGATGAAGCACGCCACCGAGGCCGACCACGTGGCCGCGGTCGCCACGCTGGCCACACGCCAGAACTCGTTGACGCAAACCTTGTGGCAAGGGGTGGCCTGGGGTGTCGGCCACACCGCGACGCTGATGCTGTTTGCAGGCGCCGTGCTGGTACTCGGCCAAGTGGTCTCGCCGGGTCTCGTCCACGCGCTCGAAACCTGCGTCGGACTGATGCTGATCGCGCTCGGCGCCGACGTGCTGCGCCGCCTGCATCGCGAGCGCGTGCACTTCCATGTCCACAGCCATGCGCCGCAGGCGCAACACGTGCACGCGCACAGCCACCGCGGCGAAGGCCCGCATGCCGGTTCGCGCCATCGCCACCAGCATGCACCACGGCATTGGCCGCTGCGCGCGCTGGCGGTGGGCATGATGCACGGCCTGGCCGGCTCGGCGGCACTGGTCGTGCTGAGCCTGCAGGCGTCGCCGTCGGTGGCGCTCGGGTTGGGCTACATCGCACTCTTTGGCGTCGGCTCGATCGCCGGCATGGCCCTGTTGTCGGTGGTCATCGCGATTCCGCTGCGACTGTCGGCCGGCTACCTGGTTCGCGTGCAGCAGGCCACGACCGTGCTGGTCGGCGCCTTCAGCTGCGTGATCGGCGCCGGCATCGTCTGGCAGGCCGGCCTCATCGGCGCGCTGCTCGCGGCCTGACCGCGGTCCGTGCGCTCAGCTACGGCCGAGCAATCCGATCGGGCCGCGCCCGCTCACAGCAGCGATCTTGCCCAGCACCACCGCGGTGGCGTCACCGAGCATCGGCCACTCGAAGCGCCAGCTCCAGTTGGCGCTGCTCAGCGTACCGGGCAGGTTCATGCGATGCTCGCTCGCGAGGCCCAGCACGTCCTGCAGCGGGAAGACGGCCAGACGCGAGACCGAGTTGCACGCGGCACGGATCATGGCCCAGTGCACACTGGCGGCATTGCAAGCCAGATAGGTGCCCGCGAAGTGGCGCTCGGCCTGCGTCGCGTGCTCCCACCAACCGCGCGCCGTGTCGGTGTCGTGGGTGCTGGTGTAGACGATGGTCGCGGGGACGTAGTTGTGCGGCAGGTACTCGTGCGTGCCGTCGCCGCCGAAGGCGAAGAGCAGCGCCTTCATGCGTGGAAAGCCGCAGCCATCGATCAGTTCGACCACGTCGGGCGTGATCAGGCCGAGGTCTTCGGCGATGATCGGCAACCGGCCCAGCGCGCGCTCGATGGCCTCGAACAATGCGCGTCCGGGGCCCACCACCCAGCGCCCCTCCCTGGCGGTCGGTGAGCTGGCAGCAATCTCCCAGTAGGCAGCGAAGCCACGGAAGTGATCGATGCGCACGATGTCGGTCTGCGCCAGCGCACGCTTGACGCGCGCCGTCCACCAGGCGAAGTCTTCGCTCGCCATGCGCTCCCAGCGGTACAGCGGGTTGCCCCAGCGTTGGCCGTCGGGTCCGAGGTCGTCGGGCGGCGCGCCGGCGATCACCGTCGGCAAGCCGTCGTCGCCGAGGAAATACAGGTCCGGGCGCGACCAGACGTCGGCGCTGTTGTCGGCGACGTAGATCGGGACGTCGCCAATCAGCGCGATGCCCTTGCCGTTGGCGTAACGCTTGAGCGCCTCGGCTTGCGTGTCCCAGCACCATTGCACGAAGCGCCAGTACTCGATCTCCAGCCCATGCTGCTGGCGCGCAGCCTGCAGTGCCTGCGATTGGCGCCGTCGCAGCGGCGCCGGCCAGAGCCACCATGGCTGCAGGCCGTTGGCGATGAACAGGGCCATGAACAACGCGTACTCGTCGAGCCAGGACGCTTCGCGCGCACACCAGGCGGCGAAGGCAGCGCGGTCGGCTGCACCGGCGCGCGCCGCGAAGCCCGCGGCCGCTGCGCGCAGTTGACTGTCGCGCCAGGCGATGACGCGTCCGAAGTCGACCCGGCCGGCGCCGAAGGCCTCGTCAGGCAGGCGCGGGCGGTCCAGCCAGCCGCGCTCGACCAATGGCTCCAGCGCCACCATCAGTGGGCTGCCGGCAAACGCCGACGGGCTTTGGTATGGGGAGTCGCCGGGCCCGACCGGCGTGGTCGGCAACCATTGCCACAGCGCCTGGCCGGCGCTGGCGAGCCAGTCGACGAAGCGATAGGCATCGGGGCCGAAGTCGCCGATGCCATGCGGCCCAGGCAAGGAAGTGATGTGCAGCAGCACGCCCGAGGCGCGATGGTCAACGTTCATGGGGTGGTGCGGGTTCAGGCGGCGACGGTTTGACGCAATACCACGAGGGCATGCGCGGGCACGCTGAGCGGCAGGTGGGCGGTCGGCTGGTGGCCCAGGCCCAGCTCGCCGGTGCTGTCCAGTGCCACCTGCCAGCGGCCGGGCAGCAGGGTGAAGGACTGCGCCTCGGGCTCCGGGTTGAATGCGATCAGCAAATGCCGGCTCCCGGGCTGCGCGCCCGCCTTGTCGGCAGACGAGGCATCGATGCGGCAGGCGAAGGCATGCTGGCTGCCGTCGTGCCAGTCATGGACCTGCATTTGATGGCCACCGGGCGTCAGCCAGGTCAGGCTGCGCTCGCCGGCAGCGCAGGGCGCGTGCGCAAACCAGCGGTCGTGGCGCAGGGCCGGTTCGTCGCGGCGCAGCGTCAGCACCTGCTGCACGAAGGCCAGCAGCGCGGCGTCGGCGTGCTGCCAGTCGATCCAGCCCGTGGTGCTGTCCTGGCAGTAGGCGTTGTTGTTGCCCTGCTGGCTGTTGCCGATCTCGTCGCCAGCGTTGAGCATGGGTGTGCCTTGGGCCAGCAGCGTGGTCGCCAGCATCGCGCGCTGCACGCGCGAGCGCGTGCGCAGGATCGTGGCGTCGGTGGTCTGGCCCTCGACGCCGAAGTTGGCGGCGGGCTCGTCGTTGCGGCCGTCGCGGTCGTTCTCGCCGTTGGCCTGGTTGTGCTTGTGGGCATAACTGACCACGTCGGCCAACGTGAAGCCGTCGTGTGCCGCAACGAAGTTCACGCTCGCCAGCGGACTGCGCTGGCCGTGGTGAAAGAGGTCGCTGCTGGCGGTGAAGCGGCGCGCGAACTCGCCACGGCTGACGCCGCGCGTCAGCCAGTAGCGGCGTGTGGCGTCGCGGAACTTGTCGTTCCACTCCAGCCAGCGGCCCGGAAAGCGGCCCACCTGGTAGCCCTCTGGGCCGGCGTCCCAGGGTTCGGCAATCAGGCGCGCGCGCGCCAGGATCGGGTCCTGCGCCAAGGCGGTGAAGAAGCTTGCATGGGGCTGGAAGCCTTGCCCCGTGCGGCCGAGCACGGGCGCCAGGTCGAAGCGAAAGCCGTCGACGCCCATCTCACGCACCCAGTAGCGCAGCGAGTCGAGCACGAACTGCGTCACGCGCGGATGCGCGATGTTGAGGGTGTTGCCGCAGCCGCTCAGGTTCTCGCAGCGGCTCGGGTCGTCGGCGGCCAGGCGGTACCAGGCCAGGTTGTCCAGACCACGCATGGCCAAGGTGGTGCCCTGTTCGCTGCCCTCGGGCGTGTGGTTGTAGACCACGTCGAGCACGACTTCGAGGCCATGCTCGTGCAGGCTGGCGACCATGCGGCGGAACTCGTCGGCCACAGCGGTCGGGTCGGATTTGTCGGCGGCAGCGAAGCGCGGATCGGGGCAGAAGAAGCCCAGGGTGTTGTAACCCCAGTAGTTGGACAGCCCCTTGTCGGCCAGGCCGGGTTCGTCGAGGTGGTATTGCACCGGTAGCAACTCGAGGCTCGTGACGCCCAACGCCTTGAAGTGCGCGATCGCGGCCGGGTGCGCGAGGCCCGCATAGGTGCCGTGCAGCGCGGGCGGCAGGCCAGGCAGACCGATGCCGAAGCCCTTGACATGGACCTCGTAGAGGACGACGTCGCGCGCGGCGTGCCGCGGTGCGTTGTGCCAGCCCACTGCGGCCGCGGGAGGCGGCGCGACGCGCGCCTTCAGCGCATGCAGGGCGTTGTCGCGGGCGTCGAAAGAACGGCTGCCGTCGGGGTGGCCTAGTTCGTAGCCGTGGTGCTCGGCACGCCAGGCGAAGTGGCCGACGATTTCGCGGGCCCAGGGGTCGAGCAGCAGCTTGTGCGGATTGAAGCGATGACCCTTCTCGGGCGCATAGGGGCCCTGTGCGCGCAGGCCATAGACCAGGCCCGGGCCCACCCCGTCGAGGAAGCCATGAAACACGCCGTCGTGCGGGCCGCTCAGTGGGTAACGCTTGAGCTCGCGCGAACCACCGCTGTCGAAGACACAGAGCTCGATCGCGGTGGCATGGTCGGAGAAGACGGCAAAGTTGACGCCGCCGTCGCGCGCCAGTGCGCCGAAGGGCTCGGCGCGGCCGGCGCTCAGTTGGTGCGAAAGTTGCATTGCCGCCTCATGCAGGGACCAGGAACACCGTCGCCAGCGGCGGCACGTTCAGCCGGATCGACGATGCGCGGCCGTGGCTGCCCTCGGCGCGCACGGCCATCGACCCGGCCCCGTTGCCCGCGTTGCTGCCGCCGTAGAACGTCGAGTCGGTGTTCAGCACCTCGCGCCAGGCGCGTGCGCCCTCGGGCACGCCGAGCGTCATGGCCTCGTGCGGCGCCGGGGTCATGTTGCTGACCACCAGGACCATTGCGCCGGCGGCGTCGCGACGTACCCACGACAGCAACGAGCGCTCGCCGTCGTGGGCATCGATCCACTCGAAGCCGGCGCCTTCGCAGTCGAGCCGGTGCAGCGGCGGCAGATCGCGGTACAGGCGATTCAAGTCACGCACCAGGCGTTGCACGCCGGCGTGGCGCTCATCGCCCAGCTGGCCCCACGGCAGCTCGCCGTCGTGGTTCCACTCGGTGGGCTGGCCCCACTCCTGGCCCATGAACAGCAGCTTCTTGCCCGGGTGGCCCCACATGAAGCCGTAATAGGCGCGCAGGTTGGCGAATCGCTGCCAGTCATCGCCCGGCATGCGACCCAGGATCGAACCCTTGCCGTGCACCACCTCGTCGTGCGACAGCGGCAGCACGAAGTTCTCGCTGAAGGCGTAGATCAGGCCGAAGGTCATCTTGGCGTGGTGCCAGCGCCGGTTGATCGGGTCTTCCTGCATGTACTGCAGGGTGTCGTGCATCCAGCCCATGTTCCACTTGAAGTGAAAACCCAGGCCACCGTCGTAGGTCGGTGCGCTGACGGCAGGGAACGCCGTCGACTCCTCGGCCAGCGTGATCGCGCCCGGGCACTCGACGCCGATCACCTCGTTGGTGCGGCGCAGGAACTGGATGGCTTCGAGGTTCTCGCGCCCGCCGTACCGGTTCGGCAGCCACTCGCCTTGCTTCCTCGAGTAGTCGCGATACAGCATCGAGGCCACCGCATCGACGCGCAGGCCGTCGATGCCCTGGCGCTCGATCCAGTACAGGGCCGAGCCGACGAGGAAGTTGCGCACCTCGTGGCGGCCGAAGTTGTAGATCAGCGTGTTCCAGTCCTTATGCACGCCTTCGCGCGGATCCTGGTACTCATACAGCGCCGTGCCGTCGAACTGCGCCAGCCCGAACGCATCGCTCGGGAAATGCGCCGGCACCCAGTCGAGGATCAGGCCCAGGCCCTGCGCATGGCAGGCAGCGACGAAACGGGCAAAGCCTTCCGGCGGGCCGAAGCGGGCCGTCGGCGCGTACAGGCCGAGGGTCTGGTAGCCCCAGGAGCCGTCGAACGGGTGCTCGGTGATGGGCAGCAACTCGAGGTGTGTGAAGCCGAGGTCGGCGGCATAGGCCGGCAGCGCGGCGGCCAGGTCGTCCCAGCTGTGCCAACTGCCGTCGGGGTGGCGGCGCCACGAACCGAGGTGCACCTCGTAGATCGACACCGGGGCATCGCGCCGACTGGCGGCGGCGCGCTCGGCCGGCAGGCGTTGCACGGGCGGCAGCGCGGCGACGACGCTGGCCTGGTGCGGGCGCATCTGCGCCGCACGTGCGTATGGATCGGCCTTCAACGGCAACAGGTTTCCGTCGGCGCCGAGCAACTCGAACATGTACTTCTGGCCGAGCGCCACCTGCGGGACGAAGATCTCCCAGACACCGCCACCGCCGCGCGAGCGCATCATGTGGCGGCGGCCGTCCCAGGCGTTGAAGTCGCCGACCACGCTGACGCGGCTCGCATTCGGTGCCCAGACCGCGAAGCGCACGCCGTCGACGTCGCCCAGCGCAGATCGGGTGCGCACCGAGCACTCGTGAACGGGCGCAGGTGCGAGCCTTCGCCGAAGTAATGCAGGTCGGCGTCGTCGATCAGCGTGCCGAAGGCGTAGGCGTCGGCGTAGCGGCCCTCGTTTCCGTCGTCCCAGCGCACGTGCAGCCGGTAGTCGAAGCGCTTCTTGCGCCGCGGTACTTTGGCTTCCCACAGGCCGTCGGCGTGACGCTGCTCGAGCGTGGCGACCTTTCGCCCCTTGACCGCGCCGTCGCCGCGCTCGTGCAAGGTCACCGCTGCCGCCCGCGGCAGCAGCGCACGCATCCACAGCGCGCCGTCGGCGCCGGTGTGCAGACCGAGCAGCGCGAACGGGTCGGCGTGTCGGGCCTGCACCAGCGCCTGGACTTGCGCCTCGGACAGCATTGAAGGCTCCATGCGCGCTGCGACTGTTCAGCGCTGCGGGCGCTGCGGCGCCCAGACCTTGTCGACGTACTCGCGCACCGTGCGGTCGGCCGAGAAGCGTCCCATGCCGGCGACGTTCGCCAGCGCCCTGCGGGCCCAGGCCGCCGGCTCGCGGTACAGCGCATCGACGCGCGATTGCGCCGCCGCGTAATCGGCGAAATCGGCCAGCAGCATGTAGGTGTCGTGGTGCAGCAGCGAATCAACGATGGCGCGGTAGCGATCGACCTCGCCCGGCGAGAAGGCGCCGCCGCCGATGGCGTCGAGCACCGCGCGCAGCGGCGGGTTCTGCTCGACATGCACGCGCGGGTCGTAGCCCAGCGTCTTCAACTGCGTAACCGCGTCGGCGCGCAGACCGAAGACGAACATGTTGTCGGGGCCGAAGGCCTCGGCCATCTCGATGTTGGCACCGTCCCAGGTGCCGATGGTCAGCGCGCCGTTGAGCGCGAACTTCATGTTGCCGGTGCCCGAGGCTTCGGTGCCGGCAGTGGAAATCTGCTGTGACAGATCGGCGGCCGGGATGATGATCTCGGCCAGCGAGACGCTGTAGTTGGGCAGGAACACGACCTTCAAGGCGTCGCCGACACGCGGGTCCGCGTTGACCACCCGGGCCACGTCGTGGATCAGGCGCACGATCTGCTTGGCCACCCAGTAGGCCGACGCCGCCTTGCCGGCAAAGACCACCGTGCGCGGCACCCAGCCGTGCCCGTCGGCCCCAGCGGGTTGGCAATGATGGCCTGGTAACGCGCGACCACGTGCAATACGTTGAGCAACTGCCGCTTGTATTCGTGGATGCGCTTGATCTGCACGTCGAACAGGCTGGACGGGTCGATAGCGATTCCCAGCTCGCGGCCGACCAGCGCCGCCAGCCGCTCCTTGTTCGCGCGCTTGGCCTTCAGGAAGGCGACGCCGACCGGCTTCTTCGCGGCCAGCGGCGCCAGTGCGGCCAGCCGATCGAGGTCGGTGCGCCAGCCCGCACCGATGTGTTCGTCGAGCAGTTTGGAGAATCCCGGATTGGCCTGCGCCAGCCAGCGCCGTGGCGTGACGCCGTTGGTGACGTTGGTGAAGCGCTGCGGATCGAGGCGCGCGAAGTCGGCGAAGATGGTCTGCACCATCAGCCGTGAATGCAGCGCCGAGACCCCGTTGACCTTGTGCGAGGCCACGATCGACAAGGCCGCCATGCGCAAGCGGCGGTCGCCGTTTTCTTCGATCAGCGACAGGCGCGCCGCCATCGCCTCGTCGCCCGGGAACGCGCTGCGCACGCGGTCGAGGTGGTCGTGGTTGATGCGATACACGATCTCGAGGTGGCGCGGCAGCAGGCGCTCGAACATGCGCACCGGCCAGGTTTCCAGCGCCTCGGGCATCAGCGTGTGGTTGGTGTAGGACACCGCCTGCCGCGTGATGCCCCAGGCCTGCGGCCCAGGGCAGCGCGTGCTCGTCGACCAAGAGCCGCATCAATTCGAGCGGCGTCAGCGCAGGATGAGTGTCGTTGAGGTGCACCGCGTTGCGCAGGCCCAGGTCGTGCAGCGAGCCGCGCTCGCGCAGGTGGCGGGCAATGATGTCCTGCAGCGAGGCGCTGACGAGCAGGAACTCCTGCTTCAGGCGCAACTCGCGACCGGCATCGGTGCTGTCGTCGGGGTACAGCACCCAGTTCAACAGGTCCGCCGCCAGGCGGTTGTGGCCGGCCGCCAGATGCTCGCCGCGGCAGAAGGTGGCGAAGTCGATGCTGCCCTCGGCGCTGGCACTCCATTGACGCAGTGTCGAGACACGCCGCGTGGCGTGGCCAGGGACGATGAAGTCGTAGGCCTGCGCGACGATGCGCTCGGCCGGGAGCCAACGCCGGCCGGCGTCGGCATCACCGACATGACCGCCGAAGCCGACCACGTAACGCAGTTCGGGGCGCGGAATCTCCCATGGATTGCCCAGCCGCAACCAGTGGTCCGGCTGTTCGATCTGGCGGCCGTCCTGGATCACCTGTGCGAACATGCCGTACTCATAGCGCACGCCATAGCCGAACGAGGGCAGGCCGAGCGTCGCAAACGAGTCGAGAAAGCACGCCGCGAGGCGGCCCAGGCCGCCATTGCCCAGAGCGGCGTCGGCCTCGCACTCGAGTACATCGGCCAGCGGCTGGTGGGCGTTCTCGAGTGCCAGGCGCAGTTCGGTATCGAGCTCCAGGGCCTGCAGTGCATTGCCGAGCGCCCGGCCCATCAGGAACTCCATCGACATGTAGTGGACGCGGCGCGCGTCCTTGGCCTGTCGATCTTCGCTCTGGGTCTGGACCCAGCGGTCGGCCAGTTCCTCGCGGCAGGCGGCTGCGGCGGCACGCAGCGCGGCCTGTGCCGTGCCAGGGTCTGCGCTGCGTTCCAACGCGTGCTCGAACGCCGAGCGAAAGGCCTCGGCCGCGCTGGCGTGGCCGGCCATGGCTCGGGGCGAGACGATGGCGTTGTTCATCGGTTCACGGTGTCAGGTCGGGGTTGTGCGACAGCATGCAATTTACGTGCTCGACGCCGGAGCTGGCGCCGCGCCGCATACGCTACATTGTCATGGCGCTCGCGACCGGGGTTTGCACCGGCGCGATTCACGGCTCTGGTGGGCAATGACCGACGGCTTTCCACGCTTGCTGGGCGACATCGGTGGCACACATGCCCGCTGGGCCTGGCAGGCCAATGCAGGCGCCGTGCTCGAAGACGTGATGGTCCTCGCCGACGCGAGTTGCGAATCGCTGTACGCCTCGGCGATGGCCTACCTCGAGCGCAGCGGCCACGCGCGCCCGCGGGCGGCCGGCATCGGCATCGCGACCGTCGTCGGCGGCGACGAAGTGCGCATGACCAACCACCCCTGGTCGTTCTCGATTGCCGAGCTGAAACGCTCGCTCGGCGTCGAGCGCTGCCTGGTGATCAACGATTTCACCGCGCTGGCGATGAGTCTGCCGGCGCTCCAGGCATCGGACCTGAGGGCGATCGGCGGTGGTGCGGCGGTCGCCGGCGCGGCGATCGGCCTGCTCGGCCCCGGCACCGGCCTGGGCGTGTCGGGCCTGATGCCCGGCGGCGCCGGCACCTGGTCGGCGTTGAGCGGGGAAGGCGGCCATGTGACCCTGGCCGCCAGCAGCGAAGGCGAAGCCACCTTGTTGGCATGGCTGCGTACCCGGCTGGGGCATGTGTCGGCGGAACGCGTGCTGTCCGGTGCGGGCCTGGTCAACCTGTACCAGGCCGTCTGTGCGATCGCTGGAGCGACAACAGGAGCGCTGACGCCGGCGCAGATCACCGCCGCGGCGCTGGACGGCTCCGACGCGCAATGCGTCGCCGCGGTCTCGCAGTTCGTCGCCTTCCTCGGTAACGTGGCCGGCAACCTGGCGTTGACACTGGGCGCGCGCGGCGGCGTCTATATCGGCGGCGGCATCGTGCCGCGGCTGGGCGCGGCCTTTGACGCCGCCCTCTTCCGCCGCCACTTCGAGAGCAAGGGTCGCTTCGGTGATTACCTGGCGTCGATCCCGACCTCGCTCATCGTCGCACCGGCGCCCGGCCTGCTCGGTGCGGCGCGGGCGCTCGACCAGATGCCGGCGTGAGGCGGCGCGCCGCGCGCGGGCGCGCGCTGGCGCTCAGGGCACCCGCCGCTTGACCCACTGCCAGGCCAGCAGGCCGACGCCGAGGAAGGCGCTCGACGCCAGGGCCAGGGCCAATGCCGAATGCATCACCAACGGCACGACGACACCGGCGACGAAGCCGTTGGCGACGCTGCCGATCACCGCCTGCAGCGACGATGCCATACCGCGCCGCTCGGGCACCAGATCGAGCGCCTTGAGCGTCACCACCGGCACCATCAGCGCCCAACCGAACGAGAACAGGGCCACCGGTGGCAGGGCCCAGGCCCAGTGCGGCGTCAGCGTCGCGTTCAACGCGACGTTGACGGCGCTGGCCAGGACCATCACCTCGAAGCCGCGGCGGATCTGCTTGCGCCCCGGCAGGCGCCCGGCCAACCGGCCCGACAGCCAGGCGCCGCTCATGATGCCGGCGATCGACAGGCAGAAGAACCAGAAGAACTCGGTCGGCCCCAGGTGCAGCAGGCCACCCAACCAGGCCGGCGCCGACAGCACGTAGAGAAACATGCCGTTGAACGGGATGCCGCTGGCCAACGCCAGGGCCAGGAAGCGCGGGTCGCCGACGAGTTGCCAGTAGCCGCGCAGCAGGTGCCGCACTTCGAAGCGCTGCACATGTTCGGCGTGTAGCGTCTCGGGCAGGCGCCGCCAGTTGACGGCCCACAGCGCCGCGCCGATCAGCGCCAGCAGCCAGAAGATCGCGTTCCAGCTGACGTGCACGAAGAGCAGGCCGCCGATCATCGGCGCGATGGCCGGCGCGATGCCGAAGTAGATCGTCACCTGGCTCATCACACGCTGCGCATCGGCCGGCGCGAACATGTCGCGGATGATGGCCCGCGAGACGACCATGCCGGCGCCGGTGGACATGCCCTGCATCGCGCGAAAGAAGATCAGCCAGCCGATGCTCGGCGCCAGCGCGCAGCCGATCGACGCCAGCGTGAACAGCGCCAGCCCCCACAGGATCACCGGCCGGCGGCCGAAGCTGTCGGCGAGCGCGCCGTGGAACAGGTTCATCAGCGCGAAGCCGAACAAGTAGGCCGACAGCGTCTGCTGCATCTGCACCGGCGTGGCCGCCAGCGTGCGCGCGATGCCGTCGAAGGCCGGCAGGTAGGTGTCGATGGCGAACGGCCCGAGCATGCCCAGGCAGGCCAGCAGCAGGGCCAGTGTCCAGCGCGGGCCGCGCCAGAGCTCGGAGGCATTGGGGTTCATGTTCTGCAGACCGGCAAGGAAAATAGTGTGAAGCAAGCCGATAGGCCGGATTCTGTGCGCCCGCCGCCCCTTGCGAAGCGGCAGCCGTGACCGCCATTCGTCTGGGCCGGACATTGCTGTCCGGCTCGGTGCCACCTACCCGCCAGCTCCGCGAGCCACGTCAACGCTGGCCTACTTGGTGTTGCTGCGCGCAGAGATTGCCCGTTTCACCCGTCCTGCGCCCCAGCCCCCAAAGGGGCCTTTGCGGCGCCGCTTGCGCGACCCCGCAAGACGCAGAGCGACTCGTCTCTGTTGCTCTGATCCTCACCTCGCGGTGGACGGCCGTTAGCCGCTGCGCTGCTCTGTGCAGTCCGGACCTTCCTCCAGTGCCGTCTTTCGACGCTTGCACCAGCGGCGGTCTGGCTTGCTTCACAGCCGCATTGTCCCATGGGGCACGCTCGGCCGTTAGACTCGCGGCCATGTTGATCTGCCCTGGGTGCGGCGAGGAGAACCCACCGAAATTCCGTCTCTGCGGCTACTGCGGCGCCGCCTTGGCCGCAGCGGCGCCGGCGCCGGCACCGTTGCCGGTGCGCGAAATGCGCAAGACGGTGACCATCGTCTTCTCCGACCTGAAGGACAGCACGGCGCTCGGCGAGCGCATCGACACCGAGGCGCTGCACGAGGTCAAGGAGCGCTATTTCAGCGCCATGGCCGCCGAGATCGCGCGCCACGGCGGCAAGGTCGAAAAGTACATCGGCGACGCCATCATGGCCGTGTTCGGGCTGCCGCAAGGCGCATGAGGACGACGCGCTGCGTGCGGTGCGCGCTGCGCTGGGCATGCACGCCGCGCTGGAAACACTCAACGTCGGCCTGCGTCAGCGCTACGGCGTCGCGCTCGCCAACCGCACCGGCATCAACACCGGCGAGGTGGTGGCCAACGACGACCCAACCGCCGACCAGAAGCTCGCCACCGGCGACGCCGTCAACGTGGCAGCAAGGCTGGAACAGGCCGCGCCGGTGGACCAGATCTACCTCGGCGAGACGACCTGGCGGCTGGTGCGCGACGCAGTCGAGGTCGAGGCCGTGGAGCCGCTGACGCTGAAGGGCAAGAGCGAGCGCGTGGCGGCCTACCGGCTGGTGTCGGCGTCGGGGCTGGACGGCAATCTGCGCCGCGTCGACACGCCGCTGGCGGGCCGCGACGACGAACTCGCCGCACTCGGCCGCGCTTGGGACGAGGCCTGCAGCGGCCGCGTCGTGCGCCTGGTGACCGTGATCGGCGACGCAGGGCTGGGCAAGTCGCGCCTGATCCATGAACACGTACAACGCCATGGCGCCACGGCACAGGTCCTGCGCGGGCGCTGCCTGCCCTACGGCGACGGCATCACTTTCTGGCCGCTGGTCGAGATGGCCTCGGCCTACATCCGGGCCGACGATTCGGCCGACGAAGCCCAGGCGCGCTTGCTCGAACTGACCGGCGACGCCGAAGTCGCGGCGCGGCTGGCCTCGGCCATCGGGCTGTCGACGGCGTCCTACCCGCTGCATGAAGTGAACTGGGCGGCGCGGCGCTTCCTGGAAAATCTGGCGCACAAGCAACCGGTGATCGCGCTGATCGACGACATCCACTGGGCGGAGCCGGCCTTCCTTGAGTTGCTCGAACATGTACTCGACAACGCCAAGGACGCACCGATCCTGTTGCTGGCCACGGCGCGCCACGAACTGATCGAAGAGCACGCCGATTGGCCCGCGCGGCCCAACGCGTCGCGCCTGCTGCTGCACCCGCTGGCTGCGGCGGACGCCGAATCGGTGGTCAGCCATCTGCTCGGCGGCGCCTCGCTGCCGCCCTCGGTGGTGGCGCGCATCGTCGCGGCGGCCGAGGGCAATCCGCTTTACGTCGAGCAGATGTTGTCGATGCTGATCGACAGCCGGGCCGTTCAGTACGACGACGAAGCGTCGGGGCTGGCCGGCATGGCCGGATTGTCGGAGGAAGCCGGCGACGAGATCGTGGTCCCGCCGACGATCCACGCGCTGCTCGAAGCGCGGCTCGACCGCCTGGGCCGCGAAGAGCGCGCCACCGTCGAGCCTGCCGCAGTGGCCGGCCAGGAATTCGTGCAACCGGCGGTCGAGTCGCTCGCGCCCACCGTGCTGCGGCCGACGGTGGCCAAGCACCTGGTGTCGCTGAGCGACAAGCAGTTCATCAGGCCCAGCGCGTCCAACGACAGCGCCGCGAGCTTTCGCTTCCACCACCACCTGGTGCGCGAAACCGTCTACAACGGCATGCTCAAGCGGGCCCGCGCCACGCTGCACATCGAGTTCGTGCGCTGGGCCGACCGCGTCAACGCCGAACGCGAGCGCGGGCTCGAGGTCGAGGAGGTCCTCGGTTACCACCTCGAGCAGGCGCACCGCTACCTGGGCGAACTGGGGCCGCTGGATGAGCAGGGCATCGCGGTCGGCCGCGATGCGGCGCAGCGCTTGTCGAGCGCCGCCAAGCGCGCATTTGCGCGCGGCGACATGCATGCGGCGGCGAACCTGTATCGACGGGCCGTCGCCTTGCTCGGCGCGGACGACCCGAAGCGGCTCGAGCTGCTTGCCCGAGTACGGCGAGGTACTGCTGGAGGTCGGCGACTTCACGCAGTGCGCGTACGGTTCTTGCCGAGGCACAAGACGCCGCCGAGCGTGCCGGCAACCTACGCGTATCGCCGCTCGGCCCAACTGCTCAGGATGCGAGTGCGCCTCTTCAGCGCCGAGCCCGGCGACTGGAGTCAGGAGACGCTGCGTATGGCCGAGGAGGCAACGCCGCTATTTGAGCGCGAAAACGCCCATCCGGAGCTTGGCACGAACATGGCGCCTCGTCGGATTCGTTCACGGGACTGCGGCACGCTACGGACTGTCCAGCGACGCGGTCAATCGCTCGATGGCACATGCACGACTGGCGGGAGATGAGCGACTGGTCGCACGCAACGCAATGGGGCTTTCGATCAGCACGTTGCTTGGACCCACGCCGGTTCCGCAGGCCATTGCACTGTGTGATCAGATGCTTGGCGACGGCGTGAGTGACAGGATCGCGGAGAGCAAGATCCTTTGTGCATTGGCGCAATTGCACGCGATGAATGGGCAGTTCGAGCAGGCACGTCACCTCTATCGACGCGGCCGCGGTTTGTTGCGCGAACTTGGCAACGGCGTGATGGCGGCGTCCACCGGCATCGACATTCTCCTCGTCGAGTCGCTCGCGGGCGATCTCACCGCCGCAGAAGCTGCGGTCATGCCCGACTACGAGTTCCTCACGCGTGCAGGCGAGACCTTCTACATGTCGACGATTGCTGCACTGCTGTCACGTGTTGTGCGCGACCAGGGTCGTGACGACGAGGCACTCGCCTTCTCGCGCATCGCCGAGGAAGCCGCAACGGCCGAGGACATGGAGTCGCAGGCCCTCTGGCGGTCGATCCGTGCACCGATTCTTGCCCGTGCCGGCAACGCGGCTGACGCCGAGTTGCTTGGCCGCTCAGCGGTCGAACTTTCGCAGGCGAGCGATGCGCCGCAGATGCAGGCAGACGCCTTATCGGAACTCGCTGCTGTCTTGCTCGCAATCGGTCAGCACGCCGAAGCAAACCAAACCATTGCTTCGGCGATTGCGATCTATCAGTCCAAGGGCGACGTCGTGTCCGCTGGTCGCGCTGCAGCGTGGGCTTCACGCCTCAACCAATAGCGTCTTTGAGCGTTGTTCGTCAGTGTAGAGATTGGACTCACCGTAGACGCGCCACTGCGGCAAGCCCATTACGCTGCATCGAGCGGGCGCACGATCAATTCGCGTACTTGCCGTTATCGACCGCCTTGATCACGAACTCCCAGTACAGCAGGGTCTTGTGATCGTCGTCATCATCGTGATCAACGCCGCTCGTTCTCGACGTCGACGATGTCGTCGGCGCATACACCGCCTGGCGCGACGACATGCACGGGATGCCGGACAAGGGCAACACGCCGTAGGTGGTGTCGGTACAGGCCGGTACCTGCAGCGGGTAGACCGCCAACGGATTCGGATGGCCCGGATCGCTGTAGAAGACCTTGGCGTTCGAGATCTTCGCGTACTTGCCGATCGTCGATGCGTCGCGACGCAGCGTGATGATCAGATTGGCGAAGGGACCGCCGGGGATGGTCAGCGTCGACGAACTGCAGTCCAGCAGGTTGGGCGCGCAGGTGATCGGGCTGATCAGGTTCTGGATGCTGGCCGTCGTCGACCCCGCAGTGGGCGGCAAGGTGACCGTCGCCGTCCAGGTGTTGAGCGTGGTGGGCGCGGGAATGCCCCCGTTCTCGCCGGTGTACAAGGTGCCGCCGCCGGCCGGCACGAACGAGCTGACCTTCAGTGGATCGGGCGCGTCGAGCGCGGTGAATGCCGTGCGCACAGGCTCGAACTCGGTCGGTGCATTGCGCTCGTTCGGCTCGACCCAGCTGGTTTGGGACGTGAACTTCACCTGTGCGCCCGCGCTCGGTGCTTTCACGGTGACGGAGAAAGTCTTGCTCGAGTTCGCGGCAACGAGGCCGGCAACGAAGGTGCAATTGACGGTCACGCCAGTTGCCGTGCACTCAGCGGAATCCGACCCGACCACGTCGGCCGTCTGGCCCGCAACCGGCGTGACACCATCGGCGGCGACCACCGACGTCGTGGCCGTGAACTTCACCGGCGCGAGGGTCTCCGGCCGGGCGTAATGCGTGACGGTGACCTGGTAGGACGCGTACTTTGGCAGGGCGGTACTGAGCGTCACGCTGGCCGGCTGTGGGCTGATGGTTGTGACGATATCCGGATCGAGGCAATACCGGTCCCGCTTCGCGCAGCCCGGCCGCTTGTCGTCGGCCATTGTCGGGGCGATGCCGCCCATCGTGGCGGCGACAAGGACGATTGCCAATGTCAATCTGCGCATGAATTTCTACTCCAGTTGCTGAAAGCGAAGGGCTCGGTGCCGCGTCGCTCGACGTCGGCACCAGCCGGGAACCGACAGGGCAGCTTGCCCACGATGCCGCACGGCTCAACGCTGGGCCGGCACCGCACATCCATTGGAAGTCAGTCTGGCATGTTTACCAGCGGCCCAGCGGTGTCGCGGCCGTGGTTCGCCGCCAGCACCCCCTGTATGCGCGTGAGGAGAACCCGCATTCGATATCGGTGATCCCGCGGGCGTTGTCGCCATCGCATCGGAGGTACTGCTGCGCGGATGCCCGCGACTCTCGCGCGCTCCCGGCGATACTCGCAGCCGCGCACTTGGCGCGAAAGTTGCGAGGGCAGGCGGATGTCGTCGATTGGCTATGTTTTCGGGTTCATCGGAGCGGCCCTCACGGTGGCGAGCTACCTGATGAAGAGCATGCTGCCACTGCGCATGGTGGCGCTGTCGGCCAACGTGTTCCTGGTGGTTTATGCCTTTCAGGGCGGCTCGTGGCCGACGATGGCGCTGTACCTGGCGATGATTCCGATCAACGCGAAGAAGATGGTCGACATTCGCCGCCTGGTGCGTGCGATCCAGAACGCCAAGGCCGACACACCGGTCAGCGAGTGGCTGCTGCCACACATGACGCGGCGCGAGGTCAACGCCGGCACGACCCTGTGGCACAAGGGTGACAAGGCCACCGAGATGTACTACGTCGAGAGTGGCCGGCTCAAGCTGCTGGAGTACGACGAAACGATCGGCCCGGGCTCGCTGATCGGCGAGATCGGCCTCTTCGCGCCCGACAACCGGCGCACCCGCACGATCGCCTGCGAAACCGATTGCACGCTGTACGGCCTGTCGGGCGACGCGATGGCCCAGCTGTACTACCAGAACCCGCAACTCGGCTTTCACGTCATGCGCCTGATCGTGGCACGGCTGATGCACGACACCGAGGTCGCCCAGCATCGGCACGGCGACCTCGAACAAACCGTCGCGCCGTTAGCCGGCGCGCCGGGCGCCGCCGCTTAACGCTGCTGCAGCTGCTGCAAGGCGGCGATGCGCTGCTCGACCGGCGGGTGGCTGGAAAACAGCGCCATCAGGCCGCTCGGCGCGCCCGCGATGCCCATCGCCTGGATCGTTTTCGGCAGCTCGCCCGGTGCGAGGCCGCCCAGGCGGGCCAGCGCGTTCATCATCGGCTGCGGCCGGCCCATCAGATCGGCCGAGCCGCGGTCGGCGCGGTACTCGCGCTGGCGCGAAAACCAGGCCACGATGATCGCCGCCAGCACGCCGAGCGCGATGTCAAGCACGATGGTGGTGACGTAGTAGCCGATGCCCAGGCCGCGCTCGTTGCGCAGCACGATGCGGTCGACGACGTAGCCGATCACGCGCGACAGGAAGACGACGAAGGTGTTCATCACGCCCTGGATCAGCGTCATCGTCACCATGTCGCCGTTGGCCACGTGGGCGATCTCGTGGCCGATCACGGCCTCGACCTCTTCGCGGTTCATGCCTTGCAGCAGGCCGGTTGACACCGCCACCAGCGCCGAGTTCTTGAACGCCCCGGTGGCGAACGCGTTGGCTGCACCCTCGTAGATCGCCACCTCGGGCATTTCGATGCCGGCCTTGCCGGCAAAGCGCGCCACCGTGGCGACGAGCCATTGGTGGGTGGCGTCGGGCGAGTCGTTGATGACCTGCGCGCCGGTGCTCCACTTGGCCATCGGCTTGCTCATCAGCAATGAAATGATCGCGCCGCCGAAGCCCATCACGGCGGCAAAGCCGAGCAGCGCGCCGAGGTTGAGGCCGCTTTCGGACAGGAATCGGTTCAGCCCCAGCAGGTTGGCCACGATCCCGAGCACCAGCATCACGGCCAGGTTGGTGACGACGAACAGAAAGATGCGTTTCATGGCGGTCGGGTGGGAGGAATGACGAAACAGCACCGATATTAGGGCGGGCCGCCGGCCTTCAAGCGCGGCGGGCGAAAGACCTGGGCATCGGCATAGAACGCGGGGTCCTCATTGGCCGGCCACCAGCCCGGAACGCCCAGCACCGGCAGCGGCAGAAAAGGCTTGGCGGCCCACTTCCCGGCCGGCCAGCCGAGCGGGTCGCCCAGCGCCACGAACGCCGTCAGCGCCTTGCGCGGCGCACGCGCCAGTTGCTCGAGCAGCGCATGGCCGAAGATCTCCAGCCGTGTGCCTTGCCAAAGCGTGCGGTGACCGACGAACAGCGCCGACCAGTCGCGCGTGGCCAGGGCCTGCGCCAGCGGCGGCGGCGGGTCGGGCCACAGCGCACCGTTCTCGTCGAACAAGGTCAGCGCGTCGCGCAGCGGGCCGCGCTTCGGCCCGCTGCCGTGCGCGGCGATTTCGGCGGCATGCAAGGCGTTCAGGCGCAGCTTGAGCGCCGGATGGCGGCACCAGACGAGGCGGTTGAAGGCGTCATGCAGGTTGTCGCGCGTGGGCACCGTGCGTGTGCGCGCAATGAAGGCTTCGTAGGCTTCGCCCGGCGGCAGATCGGTGGCGGGAACAAAACCGACCGGCAGGTCGGCGGGCGGCGCAGCGGCCGCCTCGCGCAATGGCGCCAGCCAGGGCTGCTGCCAATCCGGCGTCACGACCCGGCGTCAGGCACGCGCGGGCAGCAGGGCTCGCACGTGGTTGGGTGCCTTCGGTGGCTTCAACTCGAACAGGTCTGCGAACTGACCGAACAGCTTTGTCGACGAGCCGCTCCTGCTCAGCAGCCCGGCGTCGCGCAACGCCTCGGCAGCCACGCGCAACTCGACCGTCTCGCCGCGCGCCAGCGCCGGCAGCGCTTGCAGGATCGCTTGCGCCTTTTCGGGCAGCGCCGGTGCGGCCTTCCTCGCCGCAGGCCTGACCGCGGCGGGCGCTTTCTTGGCCGCGGCCCTCTTTGCCGGTGCCGGCTTCGCCGCCGGAGGCTTGTCGGCGGCGCCCGCGGCGCGCGGTTTGCGATGCGTCATGACCTGGTAATCGTCGTAGACGGCTTGCGTCTCGTCGCCGGTCTTGCCCTGCTGGCCGATGCCGATCACGCGGCAGCCCTTCTCGCGCAGCCGCGCCACCAACGGCGCGAAGTCGCTGTCCGACGACGCGATCACCATCACCTCGGGCCGCTCGGCGATCGCCAGATCGATGGCGTCGATGGCCAGCGCGATATCGGTCGAGTTCTTGCCCGCCGCCAGGTTGACCATCGGCCGAATCGACAGGCGTTTGAACAACTGCTGGTGCTTGAGCGCCGACTCGGCCGTGCAATAGGCGCGGCGCACATGCGGCCCGCCGAACTGCTGGCCGACCCAGGCCACGCCCTGCTCGATGACGTCGACCGATACATTGTCGGCGTCGATCAGCAGCATCACTCGGTCAACACTCATGTCAGTTTCCAATGCAGGGTTTCGCCGCCGCGCAGCGGTTTGAGGGTGGCATCGCCGAAGGGCACGCTGTCGGGCAGCCGCCACGGCTCGCGCACCAGGGTCAGCGTGCCGCGGTTGCGCGGCAGGCCGTAGAAATCGGCACCGTTGAAGCTGGCGAAGGCCTCGAGCTTGTCCAGCGCACCGACGGACTCGAAGGCCTCGGCATACAGCTCGAGCGCCGACAAGGCGGTGTAGCAGCCGGCGCCGCAGACCGAGGCCTCCTTCAGTGCCGCGGCATGCGGGGCGCTGTCGGTGCCGAGGAAGAACTTGGCGCTACCCGACGTCGCCGCGGCCACCAATGCCTGGCGGTGCGGCTCGCGCTTCAGCACCGGCAGGCAGTAGTAGTGCGGGCGCAGCCCGCCCATGAACAGGGCATTGCGGTTGTAGAGCAGGTGGTGCGCGGTGATGGTGGCGGCGGTGAAGTGGTCGCTGGCAGCAACGTACTGCGCGGCCTCGCGCGTGGTGATGTGCTCGAACACGAGCTTCAACTCGGGGAAGTCGCGCCGCAACGGCTGCAGCACGCGCGTCGATGAATACCGCCTCGCGGTCGAAGATGTCGACCGCCGGATCGGTGACCTCGCCGTGCAACAGCAGCGGCAGGCCCTCGCGTCTGCATCGCCGCGAGCGCGGCGTGGGTCTTGCGCAGATCGGTCACGCCGGCGTCGCAGTTGGTCGTCGCGCCCGCCGGGTAGAACTTGACCGCGCACCACGCCCGCCGCCTTGGCGCGCGACGATCTCGTCCGGCGGCAGTGTGTCGGTGAGGTACAGCGTCATCAGCGGCTCGAAGTCGCTGCCGGCTTGGCCACGCTCGGGCAGCGCGGCCAGGATGCGCTCGCGGTAGGCCACGCGCCATCGCCACCGTGGTCACCGGCGGCCGCAGGTTGGGCATGACGATGGCGCGCGCGAACTGGCGCGCGGTGTGCGGCAGCACGGCGGCCAGCGCCGCGCCGTCGCGCAGGTGCAGGTGCCAGTCGTCGGGGCGGGTCAGGGTCAGCCGGTTCGGCGTTGGGGCCGATGCCGGCGGCTGATCGTCCCATGGGCCGGGTCACTGCGGGTCGCACGCATGCCGCACAGCGCCGGTTCGGCGTAGAGTCGGCGCTCGTTTCGGAGGCCTGCGCCGCGCATGTCCGCCTACCTGTCGATCGAGTCGCTCAGCGTTTCGTACGGTGCCACGCCGGTGCTCGACAACGTCAGCCTGACGCTGCAGCGCGGCGAGATGGTCGCGCTGCTGGGCAGCTCGGGCTGCGGCAAGACCACGCTGTTGCGCGCGATCGCCGGTTTCGTGATGCCGAGTGCCGGCCGCATCGTCGTCGATGGCCGCGACATCACCGGCCTGCCGCCCGAGGCGCGGCAGACGGCGATGATGTTCCAGTCCTATGCCCTGTGGCCGCACATGAATGTCGCGGCCAACATCGGCTACGGCCTGCGCATGCGCGGCGTCGCGCGGGCCCAGATCGCGGCCCGTGTCGAGAGCCTGCTCACGCTGCTGCAGCTCGAAGGCTTCGGCGCGCGCGAGGTCAGCGCGCTGTCGGGCGGGCAGCGGCAGCGGGTGGCGATGGGCCGCGCGCTGGCCGTCGACCCGCTGCTGCTGCTGCTCGACGAGCCGATGTCAAACCTCGACTACAAGGTCCGGCTCGACCTACGTCATGAGTTGCGTGCCTTGCAACGGCGCGTGGGCATCACCGCAATCTACGTCACCCACGACCGCGAGGAGGCCCTGACGCTGGCCGACCGCATCGCGGTCATCGACGCCGGCCGCGTGGTGCAGTACGGCACGCCGGAGCAGATCTTCCATCACCCGGCAAGCCCCTTCGTCGCCGGCTTCATGGGCGCCGACAACGCCGTCGATGTGGTTCACGACGGCGGCGCGGTGCGGCTGGCCGACGAGGCCACACCGGCCGCGGCGCGCACGCGCGCGCACTTTCGCGGCGACCGCGCGCGACTGGCCAGCGCGGCCGACGCGGCCGCGTTGTCGATGGACGGCACCATAGAGCAGGCCTCGTATCTGGGGCATGGCTTTCGCTACCGCATCCGCGTCGGCCGCCGGCAGATCTGGGTCGACGACGCGGCCGCGGTGGCCGAAGGCAGTCGCACCCATGTCATCGTGCCGCGCGATGCTCTGTTGTTGTTCCCCGCAGCCCAACCGTGAAGACAAGGAGAGTTCACATGAGACCCGCCCCGTTCGTCCGATTGACCCGCTTGACGCTGCTCGCCGCGCCGCTGCTGGCCGCGGCGCTGGCCGCTCCGGCCGCCGCGCAGACGCTCAACGTCGCCACCGCCGGCGACCAGAACATGGTCGACTACGTCAACAACTTCCTGGGGCCCCGCTTCGAGAAGCTCAATCCCGGCGTGTCGGTCAAGGCCGTAGGCACCGGCCCGGGCGATGCCGGTTCGCAGAAGATCTATGAAAAGCTCTCGGCCCAGTCGAAGGCCGGCAATGCGGCATGGGACATCGACGTGGCCGTGATCCACCAGCGCGGCGCGGCGACGATGGTCAAGGAGAGCCTGCTCGCGCCGTACCGCAACCAGATCGCCGCCGGCAAGCTGGTCACGCGCGACACCGCGACCAACGCGCTCGGCACCAACGTCGACGGCTTCGTGATCCCGATGTTCCACAGCCAGATCGCGCTGGCCTACAACCCCGAACTTGTGAAGACGCCGCCGAAGAACTTCACCGAGATCGAAGCCTGGGTGCGGGCCAATCCGAAGCAGTTCGGCTACAACGGCGTCAAGGGTGGCATGTCGGGCGTCGGCTTCGTGATGGGCTACGTCTCGGCCAACAGCGGCCTGGGCAAGACGCTCGAGGAAGGGCCCTACGACGCCGGCAAGAAGGCAGCGATCGACAAATCGCTGGCCGGATTGAAGGAGTTCAACAAGTACATCGTGCTGACCCCCGGCAACGCCGGCACGCTGGACATGCTCAACCGTGGCGAGATCACGATGGGCCCGGTCTGGGTCGACATGTTCTACACCTGGCAGGCCGACGGCAAGCTGAGCCCGAACCTGAAGCTCGCGTTGCCCGCACCCGGCCTGCCCGGCCAGCCGATGTACTACGTGGTGCCGGCCAAGGCGGCCAACGCGGCCATCGCACGCAAGTTCATCGAGTTCGCGGCCAGCCCCGAGATCCAGGCCGAAGGCATCGTCAAGCAGTTCAACTGGTACCCCGGCATCGACGCCCAGCATGTGCGCGCCAAGCTCGACGCCAAGAGCTGGGACAAGCTGTTCACCGACATCAAGCCCGAGACGCTGCAGACCTACGGCCGGCCGTTCCCGCTGTCGGATTACTTCACCGACATCCTCGAGGGTTATGAGCGCGTTGTCCTGAAATGAATCGGCGTTGGGCCGGGCTGCTGCTGATCAGCCCGGCCCTGTTCGTGATCGGCATCTTCTTTGTGGTGCCGCTGGCGCTGTCGGTGCTCAGCTCGCTGCAGGCCAAGGGCGGCGGGTGGACGCTGGCGCACTTCGACAAGTCGTTCGAGCTCTACACCACCGACATGCTGTTCACGGTGGCCATCGTGCTGCTGAGCTCGGCGCTGATCGCGGTGGTGGCGATCGCGATTGCCGGCTACCTGACGCTGGGTGAACACGAGCGCACGCGCACTCTGCTGCGCTGGCTTTACCGCTGGCCACTGTTCATCCCGTTTATCGTCACCGGTCAGGTGATGCGCACCTTCCTGGCCAAGAACGGCATGCTCAACCACGTGCTGATCGGCGGCGGGCTGATCGAGCCGCTGGCCGCGCAGAGCCTGCTGGACTGGCGCGGCATCGTCGTCGCCTTCGTCTGGAAGCAGGCGCCGTTCGTCACCCTGCTGCTGGCCGGCGCAATGGCCTCGATCGACGTGCAGCACAGCGAGGCCGCGCGCAACCTCGGCGCGCCGCGCTGGCGCGTACTGCTCGAGATCGTGCTGCCGCAGGTGCGCGGCACGCTGCTGGTCGGCGTCGTGCTGTCGTTCGTGACCATGCTGTCGGTGCTGTCGGTGCCGCTGATGATCAACCCGAACTCGCCAACCATGATGACGGTCGACGTCGCCTACCGCATCAGCAGCCACGGCGACTACGCGGTGGCCAACGCGTTGTGCCTGGTATCGCTGCTGTTCGCCTCGCTCGGCGCCTGGGTCTACCTGCGCCATGCGGTGAAACGGGCAGTCGGCAGCGCATGAACGGCATGGCGGGTCATTGGGCACGGCGCTGGTCGCGCCATGCGCTGCGCGCCGGCCTGATCGGCCTGCTGGCCTTCGTCATCTTCGGCCCGCTCGCCAACCTGCTGCTGTGGGCCTTTGCCGAGCGTTGGTATTACCCGGGCAAGTTGCCGCAGGAGTTCGGTTTGAAATTCTGGCTCCAGGTGTTTGCACCGCGCGGCAACGCCGTGCAGTCGCTGATCACCAGCGTCTGGATCGCGCTGCTGACGGTCGCCTTCTGCCTGGCCGTGGCCGTGCCTGCGGGCTATGCGCTGGCACGGCTGAAGCTGCCGTGGCGCGGCTTCATTCTGCTGCTGTTCCTGCTGCCGCAGGCGATTCCCAACCTGCCGATCTACGTCAACATCGCGCGCATGTTCTACGAGGTGGGCCTGAACGGCACCGTCTTCGGCGTCGTGCTGGTGCATGCCTCGCACGGCCTGGTGCTGGCGGTGTGGATCGCGAGTGCGGCGTTCGCCGCGGTCGACGAATCGCTCGAACATGCGGCGCGCAACCTCGGCGCCGGCCCCTGGCAGAGTTTTGCCACCATCACCCTGCCGCTGGCCGCACCGGGCCTGATCGCCAGTGCGATCTTCGTCTTCCTCGAGTCGCTCGACGAATTCACCGGCACCTACTTCGTCGGCGTGCCCGACGTGATCACCCTGCCGCTGCTGATGTTCAACGCCAGCATGGGCGGCAATTACCAGATCGCGTCGATCACGGCACTGCTGCTGCTGATCCCGTCGATCGGGTTCATGTTGCTGGTCGAGCGCTTCCTGAAGGCCGACGTGCTGGCGATGGTCGGGCGCTAGCGGGTGACGCCTCGCTCGATCACCCGCCGCGACTTCCTGGAAGGTGCGGCGCTCGCGCTGGGTACGCCGCTGCCAGTCGCGGCATCGATGGCAGGCCAGACGGACGGCATCGCCGCTGCCGCGCATGTGTTGCGCGACGACTCTGCGCGCGGCCGCCATGGCGCC
The DNA here is from genome assembly GCA_963779435.1 of uncultured beta proteobacterium. GTDB lineage: Bacteria > Pseudomonadota > Gammaproteobacteria > Burkholderiales > Burkholderiaceae_C > CADEEN01. The sequence continues at coordinate 146,151 of CAVZYL010000012.1, forward strand.
GCGGAGCGCGACGACGGCACCGAGGACCTCGTCGTCGTCGGTGCCGGCATCGGCGCATGTGCCGGCGCGTGGCTGTATCGACGGCATGCCGGCCGATCCGTGCGCGTGCTGGTCCTCGACAGCTCGCGAGGGCGGTGGCCACGCGCGCCGCAACGAATTGTCTCACGCTCGGGCGCCGGCTCGCTCGGCTACGGCGGCTCGCAATCACTCGATACGCCGGGCCTGTTCATCAGCCGCCGCGAAGAGCCTGATCGAAGGCGTCGGCATCGACCTCTCGCGGTTCAAGGACGAGTTCTTCGACAGCAACTGGCGCAAGCGTCACGGTCTCGTCAACGGTGCCGACTACTTTGGCGCCGAGGCCGGGGCGAATCGCGCCTCGTCGAGCGCGGCAAGGGCGAGACGCCTGCCGACGGGCTGCCGCGCACGCCGCTGCCGCCTGCGGCCAGGCCGGCCGAACGCGCTGGCGGGCGCGCCGGTCACGGCTGCCGGCTGCATTGGCGCCCGCTACGCGCTCCTTCGACGTCGGCCGGCGATTCCTGCGCGGCCCCGGGCGCCTACGACGGAGGCCGCAGGCTTCACCACGCCCGATGGTATCGGCGTGGGCGACGCCAGGAGCCTCGATGCGGCCGCCGGACTGCCGGATTCAGCGGGCTCGACCTCGGCGACACGGTCGACGCGCGCATGAGCCCCAGCGGGCGACAACTCAAGGCTGGCGAGGACGACTACATCTACCACTTTCCGGATGGCAATCACGGTGTCGTGCGCGCGTTGTTGCGCGCCATGCGGCCCGAGTTGCTGCCCGGACAAGGGATGGAAACGCTGTCATCGAGCCCATTGGTCGAGGCTGCGCTGGACGATCCCGCCACGGACCTGGGCGTAGCTTGCGCAGCACCGGGTTGGTCCGCACCACTGGTAGCGGCCAGCGCGCGGTCGCGGTTCGCTCCGACGCCCGTGGCCGCCGGCGGCGGTCGGGCGCCAGGTGATGCTGCAGCTGGAGTGTGATTGCACGCCTCACCGACGAACTACCTCAGGCGCAGGTCGCCGCGCTGAACGACCAGGTCAAGGTGCCGCTGGTCTACGGCACCGTGCTGTTGAACAACTGGCGCGCCTGGAAGCGCGCCGGCATCACATCGATCGGCACGCCGGGGGGCTTCTGGCAGGACGTGGCCCTCGACTTCCCGGTCCACATGGGCGAGCTGCGCTGCCCGGCGTCGCCCGACGAACCGATCCTGCTGCATCTGGGCAAGGTCGTCGTGCCGGGCACGGCCGCGATCCGCGCACGCAGTCGGCCGCCGGGCGTGGCCTGCAGCGCGCTGTTCACCACCAGCACGCTCGACGCGGTGGCGATGCGCGAGATCGACACGAAGTCGCGCACCGGGTCGAACGGCAGGTTCTTCTTCAGGTTGGGCAGGATGGCGTAGATGGCCGTGGTGGTCATCAGCTACGGGTGTAGCCGTCGGCTGGCGCGCGCGCGGCCACTCCGCGGCCGCGCGCGCCGCACGGCGCCGGTGCGCCGTCCAGCGCCTCCCGGCTGGCGTGAGCCAGCGCCTGGCGGCCATGCTTCTGCGCCACGGTGCGCGCCGGCACTGGTCTGGCGCAGGCCCAGCCGTCGTCGGCCAGCGACTCCTTCCAGGCGGACCGGCTTGGCCTGGCGACAGGCCTGCGGCCGCGGCGGCCGCTGCGGGCGGCGTGGCGCAGCGACACAGCAGGTCGGGGATGGGGATGCCACCGGGCAGACCTCGGAGCAGGCGCCGCACAGGGTGGTGGCGGTGGGCAGATCGGGTCGTGGTCCAGGCCCAGCAGGTGCGGCGAGATGATCGCGCCGATCGGGCCGGGTAGGTCGTGCCGTAGGCATGGCCGCCGATGCGCGCGTAGACCGGGCAGTGGTTCATGCAGGCGCCGCAGCGGATGCACTGCAGCGTCGCGCGCAGCTCGGCGTCGGCATAGGCCTGGGTGCGGCCGTTGTCGAGCAGGATCAGGTGCACTTCCTGCGGGCCGTCCAGCTCGCCCGCGCCGGCGCGGGCCGCTGATCAGGTTGAGGTAGGTGGTGACGGCCTGGCCGGTGGCCGAGCGCGTCAGCAGGCTGAACAGCGGCGGCACGTGCTCGCAGCTTCTCGCACCACCTTCTCGATGCCGGTGACGGCGATGTGCACCGTGGGCACCGTGGTGCACATGCGGCCGTTGCCTTCGTTCTCGACCAGGCACAGCGTGCCGGTCTCGGCGACGGCGAAGTTGACGCCGGAGAGCGCCGACGTCGGCGTCGGCGAACTTGTGCGCGCAGCACCTGGCGGCCGATCTGGATCAGCGCGTCCACGTCCTCGGTGTAGGCGACGCCGGGAATCTGCTGGGCGAACAGCGCGGCGATCTGCTGCTTGGTCTTGTGGATCGCCGGCATGATGATGTGCGAGGGCGTTTCGCCGGCCAGCTGGACGATGTATTCGCCCATGTCGGATTCCAGGCATTCGATGCCGGCTCCGCCATGGCAGTGGTTGAGCCGATCTCCTCGCTGACCATCGACTTGCCCTTGACATGCCGCGTCGCGCCGACGCGGCGCGCGATGCGCCAGGACGATGGCGTTGGCCTCGTCGGCGTCTCGGCCCAGTGCACCTGCACGCCGTTGGCGCCGAGGTTGCGCTCCAGTTGCTCGAGCAGTTCGGGCAGTCGCGACAGGCTGTAGCGGCGGATCGCCTCGCCGAGTTCGCGCAGGCCTCGCAGGTCGGCGTCGTCGGAAACTGGCCGCGCCGCTTGGCCTGCAGGAAGTCCATCGCGCCGCGGAAGCTTCTGTGCGCTGGTGCGGGATCGTCGAGAGCTGCGAGGCTGCGCTGCCTTGAAGCGGGCGTCGGGCAGACGAATGGAGCGAGCATGACCCGGCTCATTGGCGTGCTCCCTGCGCGGCGTGGTCGTGCAGCCAGCACGATCAGCTCGCGCGGGCCATGGGCGCCGTAGGCCAGCGCCTGCTGGATGTCGGCGGTCTTCGACGGGCCCGGATCACCAGCGCGTTGGTCGGCATGCCATCGCCGTTGCGCCGCCGGCATGGCGGCTGGCAGCTCGGCGTGGATCGTGCCGGTCGAGCAGCACGACGTGCATCGGCGGCACCAGCGACATCGTGCGCGGCTCCTGCGGCGCCCGGCCACAGCACCAGCCTGCCGGTGTCGGCGATGCCGCTGCTGGCGCGCGGTGATGCGAGGCGTCGACGCTGTCGAACAGCGTCGGCGTTCCATTCCGTCCAGCGCGACCTCGTAGCGACGCAGCTGCAGACCCTGCAGCGCGTTGCAGCGCCGCTGCGCGGGTGACGGCGCCGATGGCGATGCGGCCGCGCGCGCGGTCACGCGCGCGGCGCACAGCAGCCGGGCCAGTGGCGGGCGCGGCGTCAAGACGTCGGCGCCGCCGCGCGCGGCAGCCTCGAAGACCGGATCGACATCGCCGGATCGACAGCCCGCGGCGCCGCGGCCGAGGCGCCGGTGTATGGGTGCGAGTCGGGCGTCGGCAAGGGCAGGCGCTTGTCGCCGCAGCGGGCGGCGAACAGGTGGCCGCCGGCGCGGTGTCGGCAGGGTCATGGTGCGCTCCGCTGGTGATCAATCGGTGCCTGACGCCGCGTCGGCCGCATCCCGGTGCGTCGCGCACGAACTGGCCAGGTGACGAAGCGCGGCGCGCCTCGCCCGGCGCGGCGCTTGTCGCCGGCTGGTGATGTTGAGCAGGCAGCCGCAGTCGGCGCTGACGACACGCTCGGCGCCGGTGTCGCGCACGGCGGCGACCTTGTCGCTGACGATGGCGTCGGAGATGTCCGGATGGCGCGTGACGAAGGTGCCGCCGAAGCCGCAGCATTCGTCGACGCGCGCCTGCTGCACCACCTCGACCTGGGGAGGCGGCAGCAGGCCTCGCTGGTTTCGTGCGAGCCCATCTCGCGCCGCGCGTGGCACGAGGTGTGCAGCGCCACGGTGCACGGCGTCGCCGCGGCGCCTCGGCGTCAATGGCCGACGACATGCGACCAGCAACTCGTGCTCGAAGACGCGAACTGCGACGATGCGCGGCGACCTGGGCGCCGCTGCAGCGCCGGTCGTCGGCGAACAGGCTGCGGCTAGTGCATCCGCATCATCGCGGCGCACGAGCCGGACGGCACGACGATGCGGCCAGGGCTCGGGAACAGGTCGAGTTGCGGGCGCGCCACGGCACGCGCCTCGTCGACGGGGCCGCTGGTGTAGGCCGGCTGGCCGCAGCAGGTCTGCGCCTGCGGGAAGTCGCTCACCTCGATGCCGGCACCACGGATGAGTGCGATCCATCGACGCCGGCCTGCGGCGACATCGAGGTCGACCAGGCAGGTGGCGAAAAAGTAGACGCGCTTGGGCGGCGATATGCGCGTGGCGCTGGTGTGCGGGTTCATCGGCTTGCCTCTTGTTTGCTGTACCGCGCGCCGCCCGCCGTGCAAGGCTTCGCAAGCGAACATGTTCAGCGCCGCGACGAGAAGGATTCATTGCGGGCAATCCCGCCGGTGCTCGAAGTATCTTCTGGAACAGCGGCTGACTAGCAGCGCGACCGCTAGGGTGACGTGGGAGCCCGACAGGGCGTCGATCAATCGGCGAGGACGCGTCGCACCGACAGCCGATCCAATCTTCCGCCCTGTGCCGCCGGCGGACCTACCCCATGCTGACCACGCCCCAGCGGCCCGACGGGTCCTTGCACGCGGTCCAGACGCTCGGGTAGCCCTTTTGCTTCTTCGAGTTCATGGTGCTGCGCACGCGCTTGCAGTCTTCGAAATTCTTCACCTTGGCCGGACCGAGCACGAGGAAGCGCCCGCCCGCACCGGTGCTGGCATTGCTCCACTCCACCGGCTGTGGCGGGCCCGGCGCGTCGAGCGCGGTTTTCGCGGCCTCGAGAAACTGCCGCAGGTCCTCGTCGTTGTAGTCAACAGCCGGCGAGTTGTGCAGCAGGGCACCCCAGCCCGCCGCCGCGGCCAGCGGGCTCGCAGCAACGACGACCAGCGCGGCCACGGCACGCCGCAGGGTTGGATTCATGGCACGTCCTTTCGGTCCTGATTCTGCCGCAGCAGTCTCGCACGCCGTGCCGTGCGCTCATCGCTTCTCATAGTTGAACTTCTGCCCGGCGATGGCGGCTTCGTACATCAGGCCGCCCTTGGCCACCGTGAAGATGGCCATGCCGTTGTTGTAGGAGCCGACGACCTTGGCCTTTTCCTTGTCGACGCTGGCACCGGCCGCCGCGCCGGTCGTGCCGGCCTGCGCGCTGGCGCTGAGCGTGATGGCCACCGCCGAGGCCTCGGCGCCGAACTCGAATTCGCCCTGGGTGAACTTGTGCAGCGCAGCCGCGTTCTCGAAGAAGATGATCTGGCTGAAGCCCTGGCCGCCGAGCTGGAAACCCACCGACAGTTGCGTCATCGAAGTGCCGCCGATCCATTTGCCCTTCTCGTAGACGCGGCCCTTGCCATACGCACCACCGACACCGATCCCGCCCTTGCCGATGGTCGGAAAGACGGCGTAGCCGTAGGCGTTGGCGAAGAACTTGCCGCTCTCCTCGGCCTTCCTGAAGACGTTGATCGTGTCCTGGTACTCGTCGGCGGCAAAGGTCGGCACGGCGGTCAGCGCCAGCGACGACAGGACGAGAAGGGAAAACAGGCGCTTGTTCAGCATGGCGAATCTCCGTGAAGTGATGGCGGATTTTCGTCCGCCATGGCCAACACACGGCGCCATGCGCGTTTCGGTTACCGAACTTTCATCCGGCACCGCTCAGGCGTTCTCGGGGCTCGCGCCGCCGCTGTCGATCCAGGCACCGACCAGCGTGTAGACCACGGCCAGGACCACCGGGCCGACGAAGATGCCGACCAGTCCGAAGGCCAGCAGGCCACCGATCACGCCGGAAAAGATCAGCAGCAAGGGCAGGTCGGCGCCACGCTTGATCAGCGCCGGGCGCAGGAAGTTGTCCATCGTGCCGACGACCAGCGACCACACCAGCAGGAAGGTACCCCAACTGGTGTCGCCGCTCCAGTACAGCCAGACCACGGCTGGAATCAGCACCAGCACCGGGCCGAGCTGCGCGATGCACAACAACAGCATCACCGCGGTCAACGGCCCGGCGAAAGGCACGCCGGCAATGGCCAGCCCGATGCCCCCCAGCCCCGCCTGCACCAAGGCCGTGACGCCGACGCCCAGGGCCACGCCGCGGATGGCCTGGCCGGCCAGCGTCACCACGTTCTCACCCTGTGCGCCGGCCAGGCGCCAGGCAAAGCGGCGTGCCGCCCGGGCTGCCGTCTCGCCGCCGGAATACATCACCGCCGAAATGACGACCGTCAGCGCGAACTGCACGAACAACGAACCGATGCTGCCGGCCTGCGCCACGAACCAGCGCCCGATGTCGTCGGCATAGGGGGCGAGCTTGACGATCAGGCCCTTCGCGCCGACCAACGTGGCGTGCTCCCACAACTCGGCCGCATTGGCGCCGACGAAGGGCAGGCCTTTGACCCAATCGGGTGGTGGCGGCACCTCGTAATGGGCCAGCGCAGAGGCCTTGGCCGAGATTTCGTCGACATGCCCGACGATCGTGGCGACCGCCAACAACAGCGGCACCACCAGCACGAGCAACAGCAGCAGCGACATCACCAGCACGGCGAGGCCGCGGCGCCGCCACAGTCTGGCCTCGAACCACTTCAGCACCGGCCAGGTCGAGACCACGATCATCGTCGCCCAGATCGTCGCCGCGATGAACGGGCGCATGACCCAGAACGAGGCGACGATGAGCGCCCCGATGAACAGCACGCCGAGCGTGCTGCGGACCAGTTCGCGGGGGGGTTCAGTCATGGTCATGCCATCCGTATCGAGGTTGAAGCCGCGTTGGTTCCGGGCTTGCACAGCGCGTGCATTGTCGATCAAAGGCCGGTTCGAACCGCGTCGCACGCGCCGGTCAGGCCAATGTCAACACGAGGGCCTGATGGTCCGAGGCGTCACTGCCCGCATCGACGTCGAACGCGGTGACGTGGGGTGCGAGGTCGGCCGAGACGAAGATGAAATCGCAGGCGAACTGGCGCGGCCACTGCACGGTGTCGAACAGGCCCACCGTGTGGGCATGTGGGCGGCCCGGGTGCGCGATATTCCAGGCATCGCGAAAGACCGGTGTGCCGTCGTCGAAGGGTGCCAGCATGCGTGCATGACCAGGCGAGTCGGGCTCGCAGTTGCAGTCGCCGGTGACGATGCCGGCGCCCGGGCGCGGCCGCCAGTGGAAGGGCCCGCGCGAGGCGTCGGCGCGCTGCGGCGGCTGGCGATGCCCCTGCGCCGCGGCATGCAGCTCGCGCAGGGCATTGAACTGCGCCAGCCGCTGCGCGGCCGAGTAGTACGCCAGGTGGGTGGTCGTGACACGCAGCTCGCCGACGTCCGGCGCTTCGATCACGGCCTCGATCGCCACCCGTTGCATGTCGGCGTGCGCGGCGTCGGCGGGCCACGGCAGCAGGTGGCGCCAGGCCTGGCGCAGCGGCAGGCGCGACAGCAGCAGGTTGCCGAACTGGCGCCGGCCGCCCGCCTCGTGCGGCACGTCGACGGCGACGCCTTCGATCGCGGTGTAGTTCGGGAAGGCGGCCGCCAGCTGCGCGAACTGGTCTTCGCCACGGCTGCCCTGCAGGGTGTCGAAATTGCGCGCCACCTCCTGCAGGCAGATCACGTCGGCGTCGGCCAGCTCGCGGATCACGCGCGCGATGCGCTCGGCATCGACGCGGCCATCGACGCCGCGGCACCACTGGATGTTCCAGGACAGCAATTTCATCAATCAGCCTCCTGCGCCTGCCCCGGCGCGGCGAATTCGCGCAGACACGCCAGGCACAGGCAGCCGCGAAATCGTTCGCGCAACATGGTCAGCGTGGCCTCGTCGAGCTGCAGACTGCTGCATGGGCAAGGCGACAGGTCGTTCGCGCCGCAGTGAAAGCCGCCGCCGCAGCGCGGGCACCTGTCACCCAGCGGCGGCAGCATCGAACAGACCTTTGTGCTGCTCGCGCAGCAGGTTCTTCTGCACCTTGCCCATCGCATTGCGCGGCAGTTCCGGCGACGACGAAAACTCGCTTGGGAACCTTGAAGTTGGCGATCTTGTCCTTCAGCGCCGCGATCAGCGCCCCGCCGTCGAGCGCAGCGCCGGGCCGGGCGACCACCACCGCGACCACGGCCTCGCCGAAGTCGGCGTGCGGCACGCCGACGACGGCGCTCTCGAGCACACCCGGCATGCTCGTTGAGGTAGCCCTCGACTTCGGCCGGATAGACGTTGTAGCCGCCGCTGATGATCAGGTCCTTGCTGCGGCCGACGATGGTGACGTAGCCGTGCTCGTCGATCTTGCCGACGTCGCCGGTCTTGAACCAGCCGTCGGGCGTGAACTCCTCGGCCGTCTTTTCGGGCATGCGCCAGTAGCCCTTGAAGACGTTCGGGCCCTTGACCTCGATGCCGCCGATCTCGTCGCTGTGGCAGGGCTGCGCCCTTCGTCGTCGCGCACGCGCACCTGCACGCCGGGCAGCGGGAAGCCCGACGGTGCCGCCGCGCCGCTCGCCGTCTTCAGCGCGGTAGGGATTGGAGGTCAGCATCACGGTTTCGCTCATGCCGTAGCGCTCGAGGATGGTGTGGCCGGTGCGTTCGCGCCAGTCGTTGAAGGTTTCGATCAGCAGCGGCGCCGAGCCGGCGATGAACAGGCGCATGTGCGCGCAGGCTTCGCGCGTCAGAGCCGGCTCGGCGAGCAGCCGCACGTACAGCGTCGGCACGCCCATGAACACCGTGGCCTCGGGCAGCCGCGCGATCGCGGCCTTGGGGTCGAAGCGGTTGAACCAGATCATCTTCGCTGCCGCTCAGCAGCGCGCCATGGCTGGCGACGAACAGGCCGTGCACGTGGAAGATCGGCAGCGCGTGGATCAGCACGTCGCTCGGCGCTGCCAGCCCCAGTACGTCGTTCAGCGTCGCGCGCGTTGGACAGCAGGTTGCCGTGCGTCAGCATCGCGCCCTTGCTGCGCCCGGTGGTGCCCGCTGGTGTAGAGGATGGCGGCCAGCTCGTCGGCGCGCCTGGTGCGCCTCGCGATGACGGTCGCTGTGCCAGCGCCGCGCGTTCGAGCAAGCTGCCGCTGCGGTCGTCGTTCGAGCGTGAAGACGTGCTGCGTGCCGGCCTTGAAGGCGACGGTGCTGAGCCACGCGGAAGTTGCGCGCGCTGCAGACCACCACGCCCGGCTCGGCGTTGCCGATGAAGTAGTCGATCTCGCCGGCCTGGTAGGCGGTGTTGAGCGGCAGGTAGACCTAGCCCGGCGCGCAGCACCGCCAGGTACAGCATCAGCGCTTCGACCGACTTCTCGACCTGCACCGCGACGCGCGCGCCGGCCGGCAGATCGAGCGAGTCGAGCAGGTTGGCGATGCATCGCGCTGGCGCGGTCGAGGTCGCGCCAGGTGTAGAACAGCGGCTCGGCGCGTCGTCGCGGTCTCGACGGCGGTCGCGTCGAGGTCGGCCGGGAAGGCGGCGCGCAGCGCGGTGAAGAGATTGGCGTTGGTGATGCGGCCATGGCTGAGCCTCAGAAGCGCGGAGTTCGCTTGTCGATGAAGGCCGCCATGCCTTCGCGATGCTCGGCGCTGTCGGCGTAGGCGTAATGTGGCGACGCGCTCGTCGGCGCGTGACACCGGCGGCGTCGCGAAGGCGCGCAACGTGCGCTTGTTGAGACGCGCCGCCTGCGGCGACAGCGTGGCGATGCGCTCGGCGCAGGTGCTGGGCCTCGGCCGCGACGTCGGTCGTCGCCGACGACATGGTGGACCAGCCCGCGCGCAGCGCCGTCGGCCGCATCGAGCACGCCGGGCCTCGAGCAGCAATCTCGCGCAGCAAGGTGCTGCCGATCACGGCGGCCACGATCTGCATCTCGCCCGGCGCCATCGGGAAGCCGAGCTTGGCGATCGGCGCGCCGAAGCGGCTGCCGGCGCCGGCAATGCGGATGTCGCAGCAAGCGCGCGATCTCCAGCCCGCCGCCGATGCAGGCGCCGTCGATCTGCGCCACGCAGCGGCATGTCGCAGGCCAGCATCGCCTGCAGGGCGGGCGCGACGTCGTGCTCGTGGAAGTCGCGCAGGCTCGCCTCGTCGAAGCGAAAGCCGGCGAACTCGTCGATGTCGCCGCCGGCGGCGAAGTGCGCCGCCCTCGCCGCAGACGATCACGCACGCGAGCGCATCGGCAGCCATGCGCCTGCAGGCGCTCGAAGACGGCGCGCAGCTCGCGCCACATCGCGCACGTCATGGCGTTGAGCTTGCCCGGCGTTGCGCGAGCGTCACGCGCGCGACGCCGTCGGCGCCGGCTGCGCTCGAAGCGAGCCTGCCAGTCAGCGGCCGGCGCTCATCTCCAGCTTCGCGCCCGAGTCCTTCACCACCTCGGCCCAGCGCTTGATCTCCGCTGCTGACGAAGCTTGCCGTAGGCGTCGCCGCACAGGTTCGGCGTCTCGGCGCCCAGGCCGTTCCAGATGCCTTCAGCTCGTCGCTGGCGAGCGCCTTCTTCATCTCGCTCTGCATCGCTCGCACGACGTCGCTCGGCGTGCCCTTCGGCGCCCACAGGCCGTACCAGGTCGAGACCTCGTAGCTCGGCACGCCGCCTCGGCGGTGGCAGGGCACGTCGGGGAAACCCGGGGCGCGCTTGTGCGGAGGCGACAGCCAGCGCCTTGATGCGGCCGCTCTTGATGTGCTGTGGCCGACGAGCCCAGGCCGTCGAACATCATGTCGACCTGGCCGGCGATCAGGTCCTGCAGCGCCGGCCCGGCGCCGCGGTACGGGATGTGGGTGATGAAGGTCTTGGTCTGCAGCTTGAACAGCTCGCCGGCCAGGTGGTGCGAGGTGCCGTTGCCGGCCGACCCGTAGTTCAGCTTGCCCGGGTTCTTGCGCAGTAGGTCGATGCAGTCCGGGCAGGGTCTTCGCCGCCACGCGCTGCGGGTTGACCACGATCACCTGCGGCACGCTGGCAGATCAGGCCGACGGGGATGAAGTCGGTCTCGATGTTGTAGTCGAGCTTGGGGTACATGCTCGGCGCGATGGCGTGGTGCACCGCGCCCATGAAGAAGGTGTAGCCGTCGGGCGCCGCGCGTGCGCCGCAATGCTGGCACCCAGCGTGCCGCCGGCGCCGCCCCGGTTGTCGATGACGAACTGGCGGCCCGTGTTCTTGCGTCATCAGCGCGAACAGCGGCCGGGCGAAGGCGTCGGTGCCGCCGCCGGCCGGGAACGGCACGACGATGGTCACCGGCTTGCTGGGCCAGGCCTGCGCCTGCACCAGCGGCGCAGCGAGCAGCGCGGCCGCGGCGATGGCTAGAACGCGGACCGAAGCGAAAGTCAACATGCGCAGTCTCCTGTGTCGTTGTGATGCCGGGTTCACAGCAACGCTGACACTGCGCGGCTGTGGACCACCTTGCCATGGACAAAGCGGTCGTGGTGCAGCTCGATCTTGCCCAGATCGTAGAGGTAGTTGACCATCAGTCCCGCCGACTGCCGCAGTCCGGTGGCCGACAGGTTGGCCTGGGCATTCAGGCGCTCGAGCTTGGCACCATTGTCGAGGTGAAACCGCGCCACCGGGTCGCCTTCGGACTGCGGGGAAACGTGTACCAGATAGTGAGCCGCCAGGCGCCACAGCGCGTGGTGGCCGTGACCGCCGAGCGCGGCCAGGCGCGCGGCATTGGCCAGCGAACCGAGCTCGCCGCCGGTGGCCGTGCGCAACTCGGCCAGTGCGGCGGCGGCGCCGGCGCCGAGCGTCGCCGCGTCGGCCCGCTGCAGCCAGGCCAGCAAACCCGGAATCGGCGACAGCGTGCAGAAGGTTCTGAGTTGCGGCAACTCGCGCTTGAGGTGCTCGGCCACACGCTTGATCAGGAAGTTGCCCAGCGACACGCCGCGCAACCCGGGCTGGCAGTTGCTGATCGAATAGAACACGGCCACCTTGAACTGCTCGGCCGGCAACGGCGGCGAGCGCTTGTCGATCAGCGGCGCGATCGCGCCGGCCATCTCGGGCAGCAGCGCGACCTCGACGAAGATCAGCGGCTCGTCGGGCAATTGCGGGTGGAAGAACGCGAAGCAGCGGCGATCGGGCTGCAGGCGGCGGCGCAGATCGTCCCAGCCGTCGATCTGGTGCACCGCCTCGTGATGGATGATCTGCTCGAGCAGTTGCGCCGGTGAATTCCAGTCGACCTTGCGCATCTCCAGAAAGCCCGGGTTGAACCACGACGACAGCAGGTGCAACAAATCGTCTTCGACGACCTGCAGTTGCGGCTGTTGCCGCAGGCGTTCGAGCAAGGTGCGACGCAGGCGCACGATGGCCGCGGTACCGCCCGGTGCGCCGTTCAGGCGCCGGAACAGCTCCTGCCGGGGCGCTTCGGCCAGTCGGGTCAGGCGGGTCAGGTTCGAGCCGTCGGGGGCCTTGGCATAAGCCTCGGCCGCGGCCAGCACGGCCTGCGGGTCGGGGCTGAAGTCGCTGGCCAGGCGGTCGAAGAAGCGCCAACGATGTTCATCGCTCAGGCTGCCGATGCGTTGCGTGACTTCCCTGGCCAGCAACGGGCCGTTGGCCTCGCCGCGCACGGACAGCAGGCGCCGGCAATCGGCCAGCACGAGGCGCAGCGGGGTCGAATCGGGCATGGCGTCGGTGGCGGGGGGCTCCAGTGCGAGCCGCGGTGCCATTACAGCATTCACGGCTGCACGCTGCATGCGATCGTTGCATGATGTGCACAACGAGACCACTCACATTGTCTGGAGAACGTCATGCAACGCATCGGATTCATCGGCGCTTCGGGATTGATGGGCCATGGCATGGCCAAGAACTTGCGCGCCAAGGGTTATCCGCTGGCCTTGACCGTGCACCGCAACCGCGAACGCGTGGCCGACCTGCTGGCCGCCGGCGCGACCGTGGCCGCCACGCCGGGCGAACTGGCGCGCACCAGCGACATCGTGTTCCTGTGCGTCACCGGGTCGCCGCAGGTCGAGGCGGTCGTGAGTGGCGACAATGGGCTGCTGTCGGGTGCCGCGAAGGGGCTGGTCATCGTCGACACCTCGACCGCCGAACCGGAGTCGACGAATCGCCTGCGCGCACTTTGCGCGGCCCAGGGCGTTGACTTGATCGACGCGCCGCTGGCGCGTACGCCGACCGACGCCGAAGCAGGTAAATTGAACGTGATGGTCGGCGCCACGGACACGCAGTTCGCGCAACTCGAACCGGTGCTGCGCGCGTTTGCCGAGAACGTCTTTCACGTCGGCCAGCCCGGTGCGGGGCATGTCATCAAGCTGCTCAACAACTTTATCGCGCAGGCCATCTGCACGGCCACCGCCGAGGCCTTCGCCGTCGGCCAGAAGGCCGGCGTCGACCTCAAGCGTCTGGTGGCGCTGGTCTCGGCCGGCGGCGTCAACTCGGGCCTGTTCCAGATCATGAGCAAGACCCTCGACGGCGACCTGACGGGCATCAAGTTCGAGATGAACAACGCGCGCAAGGACATCCGCTACTACACCCACCTGGCCGAGAACCTGGCCGTGCCCACGGTGGTCGGCGAAGCGGTGCACCAGTCGCTGGCATTGGCCTGCGCCCTGGGCTACGGCGAGAAGTACGTGCCCTCGCTGGTCGAGGCGCAGGAGAAACTCAGCGGCACCACGATCATCCCGCGGTAGCCGGGGCAGGACGGGCGCGAGGCTGGGCTAAAGTGCGCGCGCAACCCCTTGCACCCGCCCCGTGCCCGCCGCGCTACCCTCCGACCCCGACGGCCTGCTCAAGCTGGCCGCGCAGAGCATGTTCGACACCTTCGCGCAGGCGGCGATGGGCATGATGGTGGTGAACCGGGAACACCGGGTGGTGTGGATCAGCGAGGGCTACAAGAGCTTCCTGCCGGCGCTCGGCTTTGCCACCGAATCCGACTTCGTCGGCAAACGCGTCGAAGAGGTGGTGCCGAACACCCTGATGGCGCAGGTGATCGAGAGCGGTCGGCCGATCCTGGTCGACCTGCTGACCAACCAGGCCGGTACCTTCCTCGTCAGCCGCCTGCCGCTGCGCGATGACGCGGGGCGCGTGATCGGAGCCATCGGGCTGGTGCTGCTCGACCACCCCGAGTCCACGATGCAGCCGCTGATGACCAAGTTCTCGCGCCTGCAGGCCGAACTCGATGCAGCACGTGCGCAACTGGCCGCGCAGCGGCGCCCCAAGTACACGATTGCCAGCTTCATCGGCGCCAGCCCGGCAGCGCTCGAGGTCAAGCGCCATGCGCGGCGCGTCGCGCAGACCGACTCCACCGTGCTCCTGCTCGGCGAGACCGGCACCGGCAAGGAACTGCTGGCGCAGGCCATCCACGCCGCGGGCGCGCGGGCGCCCAAACCCTTCGTCGGCATCAACATCGCGGCCATTCCCGAGACCCTGCTCGAAGCCGAATTCTTCGGCGTCGCACCCGGCGCCTTCACCGGCGCCGAGCGCAAGCCGCGCCAGGGCAAGTTCAAGCTCGCCGACGGCGGCACGCTGTTCCTCGACGAGATCGGCGACATGCCGCTGGCTCTGCAAAGCAAGCTGCTTCGCGTGCTGCAAGAGCGCGAGGTCGAACCCTTGGGCAGCAACCGCGTCGAACCGGTCGACGTGCGCGTGATTGCCGCCACCAGCCGCGATCTGGCGGCCATGGTCGCCGAAGGGCGCTTTCGCGCCGACCTGTACTACCGCCTGAACGTGCTGCCGATCAAATTGCCGCCCTTGCGCGAGCGCCGCGACGATATCGAACCCTTGGCCGAGGCCCTGCTCGAAGACATTGCGCGGCGCAGCGGCCTGGCGGTGCGCAGCCTGGCCAGCGACGCGATCGAGCACCTGGCGCGCGAGGCCTGGCCCGGCAACATCCGCGAACTGCGCAACGTGCTCGAGCAGGCGGCGCTGATGCACGACGAACTGGTATTGCACGCGGCGCATTTCTCGCCCGCAGCCACCGGCGGCGACCGACCCCGGCCGGCGCCGGCCGCCGCCGCGGCCGACCTGCTGCAACCGCTGCCCGACCAGGTGGCGACGCTGGAGCGTGCGGCCATCGCGGCCGCGCTGCGCGCGACCCGCGGCAACCGCGTCGCTGCGGCCAAGATGCTGCACATGTCGCGCGCCGCGTTGTACGCCCGGCTGGCGCGTTACCCGGAATTGGACGAGCGCAAGGCATGAACCCCATCGTTCTCGTGCACGGCGCCTGGGGCGGGGCCTGGATCTGGCGCCGCGTGCTCGGCCCGCTGCGCGCGGCCGGCCGCGAAGTGCACGCCGTCACGCTCACCGGCGACGGCGAACGCGCGCACCTGCGGCGCCCCGACATCACTTTGCGCACGCACATCGACGACGTGCTGGGCCTGATCGACGCCGAGGAGTTGCACGAGATCACCTTGGTCGGCCACAGTTACGCCGGCCAGGTCATTACCGGCGTGGCCGATGCGCTGCTGACGCGTGGCCCGGGCAGGCTGCGCCAACTGGTCTACGTCGACGCCATGGTGCCGCTGCCCGGCGAGGGGTGGGGCAGCAACCATCCACCCGAAGTCGTGGCGGCGCGGCGTGCCGCGGCTGCGGCCAACGACAACGCATTACCGCCGCCCGACCCGCGCGACTTCGGCCTGGCCGGTGCCGATCGCGAATGGCTGCTCAGGCGCCAGGTGCCGCATCCATTCGGGCCGTATCGAGAGCCGCTACCGTTCGATGGCGAGCGCTGGGCCGGCGTGCCGCGCTGCTTCATCGACTGCACCCAGCCGGCATACCCGACGATCGACGGCTCGCGCCGGCGCGTGCGCAGCCAGCCCGGTTGGCGCATTGTCGAGCTGGCAACCGGGCATTGCCCGATGGTCAGCGAGCCAGCGTTTCTGGTGCAGCAGTTGCTGTTGCTGAGCTAGCCACGCGCGCGCGTACGGCGGCCACGTCGCGCACCGGGCGCACCTCGATGCAACCGTAACGAGTCCACGGGAACTCCTGCGCCATGCGGACCGCTTCTTCGATCGACTCGGCCTCGACCAGGTTGAAGCCAGCGAGCACCTCCTTCGTCTCCGCGAACGGGCCATCCAGGATCGTCGTACGGCCATTGCGCAGGCGCACCGATTTCGCGCACGTGCTGCCTTCGAGTTGCTGGAAACCCAGCAGGCTGCCGCTGGCTGTCATTTCGTCGGCGTGCTGCAGACACTGGCGCATTTCGGCGTCGAACGCCGGAGCCGGCAGCTTGCCAAGCAGTTCCTGGTCGGTGTACACAAGCAGCAGAAATTGCATGGCTGATTGCCTCCGGATGGGTCAGACGCGGTGTTGTGCGCACGATTTTGCGCCAAACCTGGCAACTGGAATCTGAAAGCCGGGCCGTCGCCCTGTCGATTCCTGGTCCGCTCATTCGTCGTACAGGCAAGGGATCGCATTCTTGGCTACTGACGCCGCCGCCCTCCCGAGTTTCGTTTCAGTCGATTTTCAACCTACAGGGGACCCGATCATGCGTGTCATGGTGATGGTCAAGGCCAGCAAGGCGTCCGAAGCCGGCGTCATGCCGGGCCAGCAACTGCTGGCCGACATGGGCCGCTACAACGAGGAGTTGGTCAAGGCCGGTGTCATGCTGGCCGGCGAGGGTCTGCAGCCCAGCTCGAAAGGCGCGCGCATGCGCTTCGCCGGCGCAACGCGCACGTTGATCGACGGCCCGTTCGCCGAAACCAAGGAACTGGTCGCCGGCTTCTGGCTCTGGCAGGTGCGTTCGATGGACGAGGCCATCGAGTGGCTGCGGCGCTGCCCGAACCCGCACCTCGAGGACTGCGAGGTCGAGATCCGCCCGGTGTTCGAAGCCGATGATTTCGGCCCGGCGCTGACACCCGAGCTGCGCGAACAGGAGGATCGGCTGCGCGCGCAGGTGGCGGCCAACAGGCATTGACTGAGTTCCATCCGGCTCCGGATTGACCCGTGGCATGACGCGTGACCCACAGCGCGCCATCGATGCCGTCTGGCGCATCGAGTCGGCCAAGATCATCGGCGGCGTGGCGCGGCTGGTGCGCGACGTCGGGCTGGCCGAAGAGCTGGCCCAGGACGCGCTGGTCGCCGCGCTCGAACATTGGCCTGCTGATGGGATTCCCGCCAACCCGGGCGCCTGGCTGATGGCCACCGCCAAGAACCGCGCGCTCGACCACCTGCGCCAACAGGCGCTGCACTTGCGCAAGCAGCAGGAACTCGGCGCCGATGCCGACGCACGCGGCGACCATGTGGTGCCCGATTTCAGCGACGCTCTCGACGACACCGACGACATCGGCGACGACCTGTTGCGCCTGATGTTCACGGCCTGCCACCCGGTCCTGGCGCAGGAGGCCCAGGTCGCGCTCACGCTACGTTTGCTCGGCGGTCTGAGCACGAGCGAGATTGCGCGCGCCTTCGTGGCAACCCGAGCCGACCGTCGCGCAGCGCATCGTGCGCGCCAAGCGCACGCTCAGCGCCGCACGCGTGCCGTTCGAGGTCCCGCGCGGCGATGCGCTGGCCGAGCGGCTGGCGGCGGTGCTGGAGGTCATCTACCTGATCTTCAACGAAGGCTACTCGGCCACCGCGCGGCGAGGACTGGATGCGGCCCGCGTTGTGCGACGAGGCGCTGCGCCTGGGCCGCGTGCTGGCCGAGTTGACGCCGCGCAGCGCTGAGGTCCATGGCCTGCTCGCGCTGATGGAAATCCAGGCCTCGCGCACCGCGTGCCCGCATCGATGCCGCGGGGCGGCCGATGCTGTTGCTCGAGCAGGATCGCGGCCGCTGGGACCGGCTGTTGATCGGCCGCGGGCTGGCCTCGCTGCGAGCGCGCCGCGGCACTGGGCGGGGCGCGCGGGCCGTACGCGTTGCAGGCGGCCATCGCGGCCTGCCATGCCCGTGCACCGGGCGCGGCCGAAACCGACTGGCCGCAGATCGTCGCGCTCTATGACGCGCTGGCGCAGCGCATGCCGTCGCCGGTGGTCGAACTCAATCGCGCGGTGGCCGTCGGCATGGGGTTCGGGCCCGAGGCTGCGTTGCGACTGGTCGATGCCGTGGTCGCTGGGCGGCAGCTCGAGCGCTACCACCTGCTGTATGCGGCGCGCGCGGACCTGCTCGTCAAGCTCGGCCGCCCGACTGAAGCGCGACAAGCATTCGAGCACGCGGCCAGCTTGACGCAGAACCTGCGCGAACGTGAGCTGCTGCTGGAGCGCGCGCGGGCCACCTTGTCATGACATGCGCCGGCGCGATCAGGCTTGTGCGCAGCGATGCTTGGGTCTGGCCGGGAGTTCGGTCCGCCCGTAACATGCGAGGGCCAAGGGCCCGACCCACCCTGCCCCGCGACAACTGCAAGGAGGAAGGCGAAATCGACGAATCCCTGTTGAACCAGCTGCGCATCGATCAACGCCAGCGCGAGGAGCCAGGCCACGCCGCGCCGCGCTGGTTGTGGCCCGCACTGCTCGGCGTCGTGGTCGTGACGGCCTCCGCCGCCGCAACCTGGTGGTTCACGGCGGCGCGGCCAATCGCGGTCCAGACGACGCTTGCGCAGCGCCCCAGCGCCGCGACGGGCGCTGGCGCAGTCCTGCAAGCCACTGGCTACATCACCGCACGCCGGCAGGCGACGGTCTCGACCCAGATCACCGGCACGCTGACCCAGGTCTTGATCGAGGAAGGCAATTTCGTCAAGAAGGGGCAGGTCATCGCACGCCTGGAAGACAGTGCGCTGCGCGCCACCCTCAACGTGGCGCAGGCCAACATCCAGTCGGCGCAGGCCCAGGTGGCTCAAGCGCAGGCCCAGTTGGCGCAAGCCACCGCCGACGCGCGGCGTCAGGAAGAGCTCGCTGCCGGCGGCATGCTGACCAGGCAGGCGGCCGAGCAGGCGCGCACCGCGGTGGTCACGATGACCGCATTGCTCGACGCGCGCCAGCGCGAGGTGCAGGCCGCCACGGCGCAGCTCGCACAGGCCCAGGTCAACTTCGACTACTCGATCATCCGGGCCCCGTTCTCCGGCGTCGTGACCGTGAAAGCGGCCCAGGTCGGTGAGATCGTCTCGCCGTTGTCGGCCGGCGGTGGCTTCACGCGCACCGGTGTGGGGACCATCGTCGACATGGATTCGCTCGAAGTCGACGTCGACGTCAACGAGGCCTATATCGGCCAGATCAAGCCCGACATGCCAGCCGAGGTCGTGCTCAGCGCGTACCCGGACTGGAAGGTGCCGGCGCATGTGATCGCCATCGTGCCGTCCGCCGATCGGGGCAAGGCCACGGTAAAGGTGCGTGTGGCATTGGAGCAGAAGGACGCGCGCATGGTGCCCGACATGGGTCTGCGTGTCACGTTTCTCGCGGCCCAGTCCGGCACTGCAACGGATCACCTGCCCAGCGGTGTGCTTGTGCCGGCCCAGGCGGTCGCGCAGCGTGACGGCCAGGCGGTGGTCTTCGTCGTCGCGGACGGCAGGGCCCAGCAACGCGCCGTCAACCCGGCGGCGCAAGACATGGGTTCGATGAAACTGCTGGCCGACGGACCCGGCGCCGTGAAGGCAGGCGAACGTGTCGTGCTGGTGCCACCGGCCGCGCTGCACGATGGCGCCGCGGTTCGTATCGATGACCAGGCACCGGCCGATCGGCGCTGAGCGCCGCGCAATCGACATCAAGGAGGAATGGCCATGGCCAAGCTGATCGAAATCCGCGACCTGTCGAAGGTCTACGAACGCGGCAAGCAAAAGGTCGAGGTCCTGCACCATATCGACCTCGACGTCGACGAGGGTGACTTCCTGGCCTTGATGGGCCCATCGGGGTCTGGCAAGACGACCCTGCTCAACCTGATCGGCGGCCTGGATCTGCCGTCGGGCGGCAGCATCAGCGTCGGCGGCCAACGCATCGACAAGTTGGGCGCAGCGGCACTGGCCAAGTGGCGCGCGGCCAAGGTCGGCTTCGTGTTCCAGTTCTACAACCTGATGCCCATGCTCTCGGCACAGCGCAATGTCGAACTGCCGCTGCTGTTGACCAAACTCTCTGCGGGCGAGCGCAAGAAGCATGCGGCCATCGCGCTCGAGCTTGTCGGCATGACGGATCGCGCAACGCACAAGCCGAGCGAGCTCTCCGGTGGCCAGCAACAGCGCGTGTCGATCGCACGCGCCATCGTTTCCGACCCTGCGCTGCTGGTTTGCGACGAGCCCACCGGCGACCTGGATCGACAGTCAGCCGAAGACGTGTTGGGTTTGCTGCGGGCGCTCAACCGCGACCATGGCAAGACCGTCGTGATGGTCACCCACGACCCGAAGGCTGCCGAATACGCCCAGCGCACGCTGCACCTGGACAAGGGCAGTCTGGTCGAACTGGCCGTGACGGCCTGACGCGAACGGCACGGAGGTCGCGATGAAATACCTGCATCTGGTCTGGGCCTCGCTGTTCAGGCGCAAGACACGCACTCTGTTGACACTGGTTTCCATCGTCGCGGCGTTCCTCCTGTTCGGTCTGCTCGATGCGGTGCGGACCTCGTTCACCCAGGCCGGTCAGAGCGCGAACGGCGCGGCGCGACTGCAGACCGGATCCAAACTGTCATTCATCCAGACCCTGCCGCAGGCTCTGGAGGCACAGATCGCACGCGTTGACGGCGTCAAGAGCGTGACCTATGCGAACTGGTTTGGCGGCGCCTATCAGGACCCGCACAACCAGGTCTTCAGCTTCGCAGTGCCGTCCAACTACCTCGATCTGTATCCCGAGGTCTCGGTGACTGCCGCCGAGCGCAAGGCCTTCGTCGAGACGCGCACCGGTGCGCTGATCGGCGAACAGCTGGCACAGCGCTTCAAATGGAAGGTCGGTGACCGCGTGCCGCTGCAGTCGACGATATTCCCTGACCGCCAGGGCAGCAAGAATTGGCAGTTCGACGTCGTCGGCATCCTGCACTCGACCGACAAGAAGGCCGGCGGCTTCTTCGACCAGATGTTCCTGCTGAACTGGAAGTACTTCGACGAGACGACGCCCTACAACCAGGGCATGGTGGGCTGGTATGTGACGCGCGTGGTCGACGTGAACCAGGCCGACCGCGTGGCCAAGGCCATCGACGCCTTGTCCACCAACTCGGACCACGAGACCCGGACCCAGACCGAACAGGCCGCGACGGCCTCGTGGATGAAGCAGCTGGCCGACATCGGCCTCATCGTCGGCTCGATCATGGGTGCCGTCTTCTTCACCCTGCTCCTGCTATCGGGCAACACCATGATGCAGGCGGTGCGCGAGCGCACCAGCGAAATCGCAGTGCTGAAGACGATCGGATTCTCGGGCCGCAGCGTGCTGGCCATGGTGCTGGCCGAATCGGTGCTGCTGCTGCTGCTGGGCGGCTGCGTCGGCGTGGCGCTGGCGAGCGTGATCATTCCGGCCGTCTCCGGTGCCAGCGGCGGCATGCTCAACCTGCCGTCGGTCGGTGCGGCCAGCTGGGGCCTGGGACTGGCCCTGATGGTGCTGATTGGCGTGCTGGTCGGTGCCCTGCCGGCGTGGAAGGCGATGCGGCTGAACATCGTCGATGCGCTGGCCGGCCGCTGAGCAAAGGCGCGAAGGAGAAGCGAGTGACCTGGTTGATCAACGTCGTGCTGTTCACGTTCCTGCTTCTCGTGATGGCGGCCTGGGTGCTGTTGCCCTGGCCGGGCGCCCTTGCGCTGGCCGTGCTGCTGGCTGCTTGGTTGTCGTTCACGCGACGCGGCCGTCAGGCGCTGTCCGTTGCCGGCGTCGGCATCAGCACGCTGGGCCAGCGGCGCGGAGCAACGGCGGTCATCGTCGTCGGCATTGCCGGGGTCGTCGGCGTGCTCGTCGCGCTGTTGTCGATGGCCGAGGGCTACAGCGACACGTTGCGCAAGACCGGCAATACAGAAACCGCGGTCGTGATGCGCGGCGCCTCGGCGTCGGAGGTGATGTCAGTCCTGGCGCGCGACAGCGTGACCCTGATTCCGCAGGCACCCGGCATTGCACGCAACGCCAAGGGCGAGCCGATCGCGTCGGACGAACTCGTCGTGGCGGCGAATTTGCCGGTGCCCGGTGGTGCCGCCGACGAAGAGGGCAGCGTGCAATTGCGCGGCGTCGGCGAGCAGGCCTGGGCCGTGCGGCCGCAGGTGACGATCATCGCCGGCAAACGCTTCACGCCGGGCTTGCGCGAACTCATCGTCGGGCGCGGTGCCGCCCGTCAGTTCGCCGGCCTGACGGTCGGCAACAAGATCCACCTGGGTGCGCAGGAGTGGATCGTGTCGGGGATCTTCGCCTCCGGCGACGCGATGGAGTCCGAGATCTGGGCCGACGCCAATGTGGTCGCCGACACTTACCGCCGTGGTGGCAGCCGGGCCTCGGTGACCGTGCGCCTGGCCGAGCCACGGGCCTTCGGCACCTTCAAAGCAGCGCTCGATGCGAATCCGCAGCTCAAGGTCGACGTCAGCACGACGCTCGACTACTTCAACAAGCAGTCCGAGGGCATGACCAAGTTCCTGCGCATCATCGGCATTACGGTCGGCGCAATCATGGCCATCGGTGCAATGTTCGGCGCGCTGAACACGATGTTTGCCGCCGTTGCGGCGCGCGCGCGAGAAATCGCGACCTTGCGCGCGATCGGCTTCACCGGCCTGCCGGTGGTGGTGGCGGTGATGCTGGAGACCATGCTGCTGGCGCTGATCGGCGGCGCGATCGGCGGACTGGCGGCTTACTTCATCTTCAACGGCTACGGTGCTTCGACGATGGCCGCCGGGTCGGTCGGCCAGCTCAGATTCGAACTGCGCGTTTCACCCGAACTGCTCTGGACCGGCCTGAAGTGGGCCCTGGCGATCGGTTTCATCGGCGGCCTGTTCCCGGCCCTGCGCGCCGCACGAATGCCGGTCACGACCGCGCTGCGCGAGCTCTGAGCAGTTGCGGTGATCGCGGGCCGGAATCAAGACGCAGCCGCCAGGGGCGGCGTGGCCGGCCGGCCATAGGTGAGCCGCGCCCACACCGCTTCCAACGGCCCACGCGCATGGCGTTTGAGCCACCAAAGGCTCCAAGGCACCTGGATCACGAAGAAGATCGCCACCGCGAGTGCCAACCCGGCCGCAGGCCCGACTTTGCCCCACAGGCCAAAGCCCCAGCCGTAGAAGAGCGTCGTGCACAGGGCCGTCTGCATCAGGTAGTTGGTCAACGGCATGCGGCCGGCCGCCGCAAACGGTGCCAGCCGCCGCTGCCACGCCGGAATCTGCGCCAGGCGCACGATCGTCAACACATAGAAGATCATCATCGCGACCCGGCTGGTCCAGTAGCACAGGCCGCCGAAGAGCTTGATCGGCGACGGTCCCGGCTGGCGGTTGAAGTGGAAGATCAGCGTGAACGCCGCCCCGCACAGCAGACCGATCGCCAGCGCGACCCACATCAGGCGACGCACCTGCGGCATCAGTTCGGCAATGCGCTGGACCCAACGCTGGCGCCCGGCCAGCAGCCCGAGCAGCATCGTCAACGCCATCTGGACCCAGAAGCCCAGCGTGCCCCACAGCGACCACGGGTTGTCGTAGAAGTAGGCGAACTCGCGCATGTGCTCGGCCGCCGCCTGCACGAAGCTGCCGTGACCGTAAGCGGCGTTGTTGCTGGCCTCGAAGGCCTTGGCCTTGGCGACCAGCATCGCCGTGACCTCGGGCGTCGTCAGCAGCAGACGCAGCGCGCCCGAGATCACCGGATAGAGCAGACACAGCACGATCAGCGTGACGATCGTGCGCACGCTCGCGCGGCGCAGCGCAAATACCAACAGCAGTCCGAGCAGCGCATAGATGTGCAGCACATCGCCGGTCCAGAAGATGGTCGCGTGGAGCAGGCCGAGCGCAGCCAGCACCGCCAGCCGGCGCAAGTAGAGCGAGGTGGCACGCGCCGGGTCGCGCTGTTCCATGCGCGCGAACTGGATCGTGAATCCGATGCCGAACAACAGGCTGAACATGCTGTTGAACTTGCCCGAGAAGAGCATGTCGCGAAGGTTCTCGGCGAACTGGTCGACGGCGCCCGGCCACAGGTGCGAGCCGTCGGCCTCGATGAAGAACGAGTTGGTGAAGCCCGGCATGTTCATGATCAGGATGCCGAGCAGCGCGAAGCCGCGCAGGATGTCCAGCGTGGCAATGCGGTCGGCGACGGGCAAGGCCCCATCGACAGGCGTTTGCATGGTGGTCCCTTTCCCGTGCCGGGTGGCCCGCGACGCGGCACGATACGCCGATGGCGGGCGAAACGCCATCGAGATCGGTCGCCCGGCGCGATACCCGCCGGCGGGATCATTCGCTAGGATGCCGCGCGGCGCCAATGTCGCCAAGGCCGTATGCCAACTCGAGGATCCACCGACATGTCGCCCATTGCGCAGCGCAGCATCCTGTTCGGCGTCTTCTTCCTGTCCGGGTTCACCGGGCTGATCTACGAATCGCTCTGGTCGCACTACCTGAAGCTGTTCCTCGGCCACGCCGCGTACGCCCAGACCCTGGTCCTGGCCATCTTCATGGGCGGCATGGCGCTGGGTGCGGCCGCGGCGAGCGTGGTCAGCGGCCGGCTGCGCAATCTGCTGGCGGCCTACGCCGTCGCCGAGGTCTGCATCGGCGTCTTCGCGCTGGTCTTTCACTCGCTGTTCGCATGGCTGATCGACGTGTCGCTGTCGCAGGTCATTCCGGGCCTGGGATCGCCCGCCGCGGTGGTCGGCTACCAATGGGCGATCGCCGTGCTCCTGCTGCTGCCACCATCGATCCTGCTCGGGTCGACATTCCCGCTGATGAGCAGCGCCGTCATCAGGCGTTTCCCCGGCGGTGAAGGCAGGCATCTGGCCAACCTGTACTTCAGCAACAGCCTGGGTGCCGCCGTCGGCGTGCTGGTGGCCTCATTCGTCCTGATCGGCTGGCTGGGACTCGCCGGCACCGTTCGGCTGGCGGGCATCCTGAATCTGCTGATTGGTGCCGTCGCCGGATTCCTGGCCCGCGGCAGCGAGCCCGCGCCACG
This sequence comes from uncultured beta proteobacterium, assembly GCA_963779435.1. Lineage (GTDB taxonomy): Bacteria > Pseudomonadota > Gammaproteobacteria > Burkholderiales > Burkholderiaceae_C > CADEEN01. Next base: position 171,035 of record CAVZYL010000012.1, read on the forward strand.
CTCGGCGCCGGCGGCCAAGCGCGATGGAACCGGCCTCCTGACGCTGTTCATGGCCGCGGCGTTCGTCACCGGGGCCGCGTCCTTCATCTACGAGGTGAGCTGGATCCGGATGCTGACGCTGGTACTCGGCAGCACCTTCCATGCGTTCGAGCTGATGCTCAGTGCCTTCATCACCGGCCTGGCATTGGGCAGCCTGGCGCTGCGCCGTCGGATCGACCGGATCGCGAGTCCGCTGGCCGCGGCGGCCTGGATCCAGGTCGGGATGGGCGTGCTGGCCATGCTCACGCTGCCGGTGTACGCGCAGTCGTTCGAGTGGATGGGCCAGTTGGTGAGGACCCTGGACAGGAATGACACGGGCTACCTGCTGTTCAATCTCGCGAGCCACGGCATTGCCTTCGCGGTGATGCTGCCGGCAACCTTCCTCGCCGGCATGACCCTGCCGCTGTTCACGCATGCACTGCTGCGTTCGGGCCATGGCGAGAACTGCATCGGCCGCATCTATGCCGCCAATACGTTCGGGGCCATCGTCGGCGTCTTGTTCGCGATCCACTTCGCGCTGCCGGCAATGGGGCTCAAGCTCACGCTGGCCAGCGCTGCATTGCTCGACATCGGGCTGGGCCTTCTGCTGTTGCGCAATGCCGGCGCCGGGCGCGGCCGTTGGGCGCTGGCGTTGGGAATGGTCGCCGTGCCGGTCGCGCTGGTCCAACTTGTGGCGCTCGATCCGGCGACCTTGGGCAGCGGCGTCTACCGGACCGGCAATGCACGTCCGCCGGTGAATGCCACCGTGTTCTACCGCGACGGCAAGACCGCCACCATCAGCGTGACCTTGCAGGGCGGTTCCGCACTGGTCCTCAGCTCGAACGGCAAACCCGATGCGGCGGTCGAGATGAACCTGGCGCGCCCGCCCGCCGACGACGAGGTCACGATGGTGATGGCCGGGGCCGTGCCGATGGCCATGCGCCCGGACGCGGCCCACATCGCCAACATCGGCTTCGGCTCGGGCATGACCACCCATGTCGTCCTGGCCAACCCCGAGGTCCGGCAGATCGCGACGATCGAGATCGAGGCTGCTGTGATCGACGGCTCGCGCGCATTCACGCCGCGCGTGCGGCGTGCCTACGAAGACCCACGCAGCGAGATCTTCATCGAGGACGCGAAGAGCTGGTTCGCACGCCACAACCGCCGCTTCGACGTCATCGTCTCCGAGCCATCGAATCCGTGGGTCAGCGGCGTCGCGGGTCTGTTCTCCGACGAGTTCTACTTTCGGATCCGGGACTATCTGGACGACAAGGGCCTGCTCGTGCAGTGGCTGAACCTGTACGACTTCGACATCCGCCTCGCGGCGTCGGTCGTCACGGCGCTGAACCGGAACTTCAGCGACTACGCGGTGTACCTCACCGACGACAGCGACGTGCTGATCGTGGCCGCCAAGTCGGGCGCGGTGCCGCCGCTCTCGCAGTCGCTGTTCGCATCGCCGCAGATGCGCGAGGACTTGGCGCGCGTCGGAATCCGCACGCTTGACGACCTGGCACTGCGGCGGCTGGGTTCGGCCGCCACCCTGAACCCGATGCTGCAGGCGCTCGGCGCGCCGGTCAATTCCGACTACTTTCCGTATGTCGAGTTGATGGCGCCGAAGAGCCGCTTCCTGAAATCCGCGGCGCGGGAACTGCCGCAGTTGAGCCTCTTTCCGCTGCCACTGATCGAGATGCTCGGCGGCAAGGATGCGCATTGGCGGCCCAATTCGCTGACACCCGTCAAGCTCGCGCGATACACGAAGGTGCGCGAAGCGCTGGCGCTGCGTTCGGCGCTGCTAGGCGACGGCACGGCCGAGCCCAGTGCGCTGGAGCACGTGGCAAAGTGGAAGACGCAGTTCGCCGATTGCGCGGCGCTCGACCGAGAAGCAAGCCTCGCCACTGTTCAAGAGGTGGCGCTGGCGACCCTGGCGTTCCTCGACACCGAAAGCCTGCGGCCACTGTGGGGCCAGCCGGGGTGGTTGCCGTGTCCCGAACACCGGTTGCCGGCTGCACTTGGGCAGCGGCTGGCCCTGTACCGTGCCATCGCCGAGCGCGACGGCGTGGCCATGCTGGCCGCGGCGCGTGCCTCGCTCGATGCGGCGCCAAATGCGGTCGACTGGCGCCGCTACGCGCTCGTCGCGGGGCTGCTGGGCGCGCGTTCGACGGGCGACGATGTTGCGGCGCAAGTACTCTGGCAGCGCCACGGCATCGGGTTGTATGCCGATGGGAGATACACGCCGGAATTGATCATGCTGCTGACGATGCGATAGCACGCCGCTGGGCACACTTCGCTACCGAGCCTGTTGCTGGACGCGGCACCACGCAGTGGATGAACACCGGATCAGACCGGATGTGTCGTGCGCCCGCGTCAGCCAATCCGCATGAGGTGTCTATCTGGCACACAGCCTGCACGAAGTACAGGCAGTGTCGCCAAGGCAATAACGACGCCGAGCTCGCCCGGCCCAGAGATGCCAGCCTTCGAAGCCCCAACGCCCCGCTCTAGCTCAGGGTTTGCACTAGATCGGTGCGATGTGGCATGCACATTGCACTTCGAGGTGGTGCCGCGCAGTACTGTCTGCGTCCCGCACAACCCTGCCCGCAAAGGAATTCCGCCCATGAATCGCAAGCTCTCCATCGCCGCGCTGCTGCTCGGCGCGCTGACGGCGCTGCCGCCGACGGCAACGGCCCAGGCCAAGGCCGGCGAGATACGCATCGCGCACATCAACGGCAAGACCGGGCCGCTCGAGGCCTACGCCAAACAGTCGTCGGTCGGCTTCACGATGGGCCTGAACTACGCCACCGGCGGCACGATGATGGTCGCCGGCAAGAAGCTCGTCGTGATCGAGAAGGACGACCAGGGCAAGCCCGACCTCGGCAAGAGCCTGCTCGCCGCCGCCTACGGCGACGACAAGGTCGACCTCGCGGTCGGGACCACCGGCTCGGGCGTGGCACTGGCGATGCTGCCGGTTGCCGAGGAGTACAAGAAGATCCTGCTCGTCGAGCCGGCCGTGGCCGATTCGATCACCGGCGACAAGTGGAACAAGTACATCTTCCGCACCGGCCGAAACAGCTCGCAGGACGCACTGGCCAATGCCGCCGCTTTCGATCAGGAAGGCGTGTCGATCGCCACGCTGGCGCAGGACTACGCCTTCGGCCGCGACGGCGCCAAGGCCTTCAAGGACGCGCTGAAGAAGGCCAAGGTCGTGCACGAGGAATACGTGCCGCAGAACGCGACCGACATTACCGCCGCGGCGCAGCGCATCTTCGATCAGCTCAAGGGCAAGCCCGGGCGCAAGGTGGTGTTCATCATCTGGGCCGGCAACCTGGCGGTGCCGTTCAAGATGCTCGACCTCGAGCCGCAGCGCTACGGCATCACGCTGGCCACCGGCGGCAACATCCTGCCGGCGATGACGCTGTTCAAACGCGTGCCGGGTATGGAAGGCGCGCTGTACTACTACTTCGGCATCCCGAAGAACGCGGCCAACGAGTGGCTGGTGGCGAATCACTACAAGCAGTTCAAGTCCCCGCCCGACTTCTTCACCGCCGGCGGCATGAGTGCGGCGATCGCGGTGGTCGAGGCCTTGAAGAAGACCAAGGGCGACACCAGTACCGACAAGCTGATCGCGGCGATGGAAGGCATGAGCTTCGACACGCCCAAGGGCAAGATGACGTTCCGCAAGGAAGACCACCAGGCCATGCAGTCGATGTTCCACTTCAAGGTCAAGGCCGACCCGGCCTTCGAGTGGGGCGTGCCCGAGCTGGTGCGCGAGATCAGGCCTGAGGACATGGACGTGCCGATTCGAAACAAGCGCTAACGCGCTTGTTTCGGCGAGCCGCGTCCCTACCGCTCCCCCTGCCCCCTCCAAGAGGGGGTTCCAGCCAGACCTACAGAGGGCAATCTTGCTCGAGACCAGGGACCTCACGATCCGCTTCGGCGGGCATGTGGCCGTCGACCATGTGTCGTGCCGCTTCGAGGCTGGCACGCTGACGGCCATCGTCGGGCCCAACGGTGCCGGCAAGACGACGCTGTTCAACCTGATCTCGGGCCAGTTGACGGCCAGCGAGGGCCGGGTGCAGTTGTCGGGCGAGGACATCACGCGCCTGCCGGCGCCATTGCGCACGCGGCGCGGCCTCGGCCGGGCGTTCCAGCTGACCCAGCTGTTCCCGCACCTCTCCGTGCAGGAGAACGTGCGCCTGACCGTACAGGCGCGCGAGCAGGGCCGCGGCAAGGCGGGCCTGGACCTGTTGCGCGTCTGGCTCGACCGGCGCGAGTGGATCGACGAATCGCTGCGCCTGCTCGAGGCGGTGCGCCTGGCCGACAAGCGCGATGCGGTCGCCGCCAGCCTGCCACACGGCGACCAGCGCAAGCTCGAAGTCGCCTTGCTGATGGCGCTCGACCCGAAGGTCTACATGTTCGACGAGCCGACGGCCGGCATGAGCGTCGACGAAGTGCCGGTCGTGCTCGAACTGATCCGCGCATTGAAGGCGCGGCGCGACCGCCTGATCCTGCTGGTCGAACACAAGATGGACGTGGTGCGCGAACTCGCCGACCGCATCGTCGTGCTGCACAACGGACAGCTCGTTGCCGATGGCGAACCAGCCGCAGTCATTGCATCACCGCTCGTGCAACAGGCCTACCTCGGCGTCCTTGACGCCGAGGCAGTCCCTGGGGCCGCCGTTGACGGCAACCCAACCCGGCCCTTGCCCGCCGAGCTGGGAGGCTCCCAGCATGTCTGACGCGCTGCTCACGTTGCTGGGCGTGCACACGCACATCGGTGCGTACCACATCCTGCACGGCGTCGACCTCGAGGTGCCTGTGGGCGAGGTGACGATGCTGCTCGGGCGCAACGGCGCCGGCAAGTCGACCACGCTTGCGCACGATCATGGGCCTGTGGCGCGCCTCACAGGGACGCATTCACTTCCAGGGCCGGCCGCTGCAGGCCATGCGCACACCCGAGATCGCGCAGGCCGGCATCGGCTACGTGCCGGAGACGATGGGCATCTTCAGCGACCTGACGGTCAAAGAGAACCTGCTGCTTGCCGCGCGCCAGGCGCGCCGTGCCGCCGACCTGGATGCAAAGCGACTCGAATGGGTCTTCGGCTTGTTCCCGGCATTGAAGAAGTTCTGGCTGTTCCCGGCCGGCAAGCTCTCGGGCGGGCAGAAGCAGATGCTGGCCATCGCCCGCGCCATCATCGAGCCGCGCGCGCTGCTCTTGATCGACGAGCCGAGCAAGGGCCTGGCGCCGGCGATCGTCAACAATCTGATCGCCGCGCTGCGCGAGCTAAAGGCGCAGGCGGCGACGATCCTGCTCGTCGAGCAGAACTTCCAGATGGCGCGTGCGCTCGGCGACAACGTCGCCGTGATGGACGACGGCCGCGTCGTCCACCGCGGCCGCATGCAGGCCTTGGCCGAAGACGGGGCGCTGCAGCAGCGCCTGCTCGGCCTGTCGCTGGCGCTGCATCAATGAACGCGGCCCCGACGACGAGCGCGAGCGCGGTTCCCGAAGCGCGCCTGGACGCCAAGCCGATCGCCCTGCTCGCCGCGTTGGCGCTCGGCGCCCTGCCGCTGATCGGCTCGCCGTCGACCTGGGTCACGCTGACCGTCGCCGGCCTGGCGATGGGCCTGATCGTCTTCATCATCGCCTCGGGCCTGACCTTGGTCTTCGGCCTGATGGACGTGCTCAACTTCGGCCACGGTGTGTTCATCGCGGTCGGTGCCTTCGTCGCCACCAGCGTGATGGGCGGCATGGCCGGCTGGACGATGTCGCCGCAGTTGCTGCCCAATCTCGGCGCGATCTTCGTCGCCATGCTCGCGGCGATGGCGGTGGCGGGCGCGATCGGCTTCGCCTTCGAGCGCGTGATCGTGCGCCCGGTGTACGGCCAGCACCTGAAGCAGATCCTGATCACGATGGGCGGCATGATCGTCGGCGAGGAGATCATCAAGCTCATCTGGGGGCCGCAGCAGATCCCGCTGCCGCTGCCGGAGTCGTTGCGCGGTGCATTTCTCTTTGGTGATGCGGCGATCGAGAAGTACCGCGTGCTGGCGGTCGCGATCGGCCTCGTGGTGTTCGGCGCCATGCTCTGGGTGCTCGGCCGCACCAAGGTCGGCCTGCTGGTGCGCGCCGGTGTGCAGGATCGCGAGATGGTCGAGAGCCTCGGTTACCGCATCGAGCGCCTGTTCATCGCCGTCTTCGTCGTCGGCTCGGCGCTGGCCGGCCTGGGTGGCGTGCTCTGGGGCCTGTACCAGCAGAGCGTGGTGCCGCAGATCGGGGCCCAGGTCAACGTCCTGATCTTCATCGTCATCATCATCGGCGGCCTCGGCTCCACGCTGGGCTGCTTCGTCGGTGCGCTGATGGTCGGCCTGCTGGCCAACTACAGCGGCTTTCTGGCGCCCAAGGTCGCCCTCTTCTCCAACATCGGCCTGATGGTCGCGGTGCTGCTGTGGCGCCCGCAAGGCCTGTATCCGGTGACGAACCGCTAGTTATGAAGCCCCCGCGCTCACATGCGTTCGCTGCCCCCCGACGAGGCGGGGCCTCCCTTGGGGCGGCCCGGCGGGAGGCCCGATGCTGAACCGCCTGCTGTCGCACGACTTGCCGAAGAGCCGCTGGCTGGCCGCCGCGCTGCTGCTGATCGTCATCGCGCTGGCGCTCGCGCCGTTCCTGTTCCCGGGCGCAAAGGCGCTCTCGGTGGCGGCCAAGATGCTGGTCTTCATCGTGCTCGTCGCCAGCTTCGACCTGCTGCTCGGCTACACCGGCATCGTCAGCTTCGCGCACACCATGTTCTTCGGCATCGGCGCCTACGGCGTCGCGATCGCCAGCACGCGCCTGGGCGAGGGCTGGATCGCGCTGGTCGTGGGCCTGGCCTGCGCGCTGGTGGTCTCGCTGCTGCTGTCGCTGCTGATCGGCCTGTTCAGCCTGCGCGTGAAGGCCATCTTCTACGCCATGATCACGCTCGCCGTGGCGGCCGCGTTCCAGACGCTGGCTTCGCAGCTGAGCGACTTCACCGGCGGCGAGGACGGTCTGAGCTTCAAGAACCCGCGCTGGCTCAGCCCTTCGTTCGAACCCCTGGCCGAGCCACTGTTCGGCCTGACGATCGACGGCAAGGTGATCACGTACTACCTGCTGTTCGTGGCCGCGGCGCTGCTGTTCCTGCTGCTGCTGCGCATCGTCAACTCGCCGTTCGGGCGCGTACTGCAGGCGATCCGCGAGAACGACTTCCGCGCCGAGGCCATCGGCTACCGCAGCGTGGTCTACCGCACCCTGTCCAACGTGCTGGCCGCGGCTGTTCGCGACGCTCGCCGGCGCGCTGCTGGCGCTGTGGCTGCGCTACACCGGCCCCGACACCACGCTGTCGTTCGAGGTCATGCTCGACATTCTGCTCATCGTCGTCATCGGCGGCATGGGCACGCTGTACGGCGCGGTGATCGGCAGCGTGCTGTTCGTGCTGGCGCAGAACTACCTGCAGGACCTGCTCAAGCTCGGCGCCACAGCGCTCGAAGGCGTGCCGCTGCTCGGCGCCGTGGTCACGCCCGACCGCTGGCTGCTCTGGCTCGGCGTGCTCTTCGTGCTGTCGGTGTACCACTTTCCAAGCGGTGTGGTCGGACGACTGCGGGCCCTCGGCGCGCGGGTCTGATCGCACTTTTGTCGTTGTCCCCCAAGGAGACTGAATTGAAGACCAAGCTCAATGCCATTGCCGGCGCCGTGAAACTGCTGGCCCTGGCCAGTGCCTCCGGTGCCCTGCTCGGCGGCTGTTGGGGCGACGGTCCGTCGACCAACTTCCTGCCCGCAGGCATCACGCAGCAAGGCGTGACGGTGTACCCCGCCACCGCCGTCGGCAGCGGCACCACCGCCGCCACGCAGGACCTGCTCACCGCGGGCCTGGGCAAGACCGGTATCGGCGGCGCCGCACCGGCCTATGCCGACCCGCTCGCGCCGACCGCGCTGGAGCTGCGCCGCAACGCCATCTACAGCAACTACCGCGGCCTGGTCGACTTCAGTGCTGCCGGTGGCTACGGCACGCTTGTACGGCCCGAACGTCGACGTCAGCGGCACCGCCACCGCCAATGAAGGCCTGATCCCGGGCCGCGAGTACATCGCCACGCTCGACGACGGCAGCGGCCGCAAGAACACGGTCATCGCGGTGCAGATTCCCGACAGCTTCGATCAGGCGGCGCCCTGCCTGGTGCTCGGCCCGTCATCGGGTTCGCGCGGCGTGTATGGCGCCGTGGCCGCGGCCAGCGAATGGGGCCTGAAGCACGACTGCGCCGTCGCCCTGACCGATGCCGGCAAGGGCGTCGGCCTGTACGACCTGACCGACGACACCGTCAATCGCATCGACGGCACGCGCGCGACCCGCGCCGCCGGCAGGCGCACTCGCTCACTTCGCCGCCAACATCAGCGACACCGCCCGCGCGGCGTACAACGCGCTGTTCCCGAACCGGCTCGCGCTGAAGCAGGTGCATTCGCAGCAGAACCCGGAGAAGGATTGGGGCAACGACACGCTGGCCGCCGCGCGCTATGCGCTCTACGCGTTGAACGACCGCTACGGCAGCGCCGACACATACGGTGCCCTTCACGGCGACCAACACGCTGGTCATCGCCGGCTCGGTGTCCAACGGCGGGGCCGCCGTGCTGCACGCGGCCGAGCAGGACAGCAAGCGGCCTGATCGACGGGGTGGTGGCCGGCGAACCGGTCACCGAGATGCCGACCACCACCGGCTACGGCATCCAGTTCGGCGGCGTGCCGGTCACCGGCTTCGGCAAGACGCTGGCCGACTTCACGACCTACGGCAACCTGTACCAGCCCTGCGCGGCGCTGGCGGCCCCGGCGGCGATGACCGAGGCTGACGACCTTCAACTTCATGGTCATCGCCGGCATGACCGCGCGCGCCACGGCACGCTGCGCCGGCCTGGCCGCCAAGGGCCTGGTGAGCGGCGCGGACACCGCCGCGCAGTCGCTCGACGCCTTGAACAAGCTGCGCGCCTTCGGCTGGACGACCGACAACGACCAGATGCACAACGCCCATTGGGGCCTGGGCAACGGGCCGATCCTGTCGGCGATGTACCCGAACATGTACGGCCGCTTCTCGGTCACCGACAACGTCTGCAACACCAGCTTCGCGCAGGTCGACGCCGCGGGCTCGCCGATCGCAGTGGTCGCGGCGACGAAGGCGCAGAGCTTCGCGGTCGGCAACGGCACCGCCAACGGCACACCGGCCACGCGTCGTCTACAACGACTCGGTCGGCGGTGCACGCTCCTGGCAGCTCGCCACGTCCGTGTCGACCGCGGTGCAGGACTTCGGCCTCGACAACGCGCTGTGCCAGCGTGCGCTGGTGACCGGGGTCGACGAAACCGGCGTTGCGCTGACGACGACTGCCACCTCGACGGCGCCGACGGCGGCGCAGAGCGCCGCGGTGCGGGCCGGCATTGCCGAAGTGCTCCTGAGCGGCAATCTGCGCGGCAAGCCGACGCTGATCGTCGCCGGGCGCAGCGATGCGCTGGTGCCGGTGAACAACAACGCACGGGCCTACGTGGCGTTCAACAAGGTGACCGAAGGGGCTGCCAGCAGGGTCGGCTACATCGAGGTCGCCAACGCGCAGCACTTCGACACCTTCCTGCCCTTCGGCGGCTTCGACACACGCTTCGTGCCCTTGCATCTGTACTTCATCCGGGCGATGGACGCGATGTATGCGCGGCTGAAGAACGGCACGGCGTTACCGCCGAGCCAGGTGGTGCGCGCCACGCCACGTGGTGGTGTCTCGCCGGCACCGGCGATCACCAGCGCCAACGTGCCGCCGATCAGCGCCGCGCCGCTGGTGGCCGACCGGATCGACTTCGCCGGCACTTCGATCAATGTCCCCAACTGAGGCTTCGCGCTCGCGCTACCTGCGCTGCGCCGGGCGCGAGCTCCACTGCACCGAGTGGGGCCCGCACGACGGCCAGACGCTGGTCGCCTGGCACGGCCTGGCGCGCACCGGGCGCGACATGGACGACATCGCGGCGCACCTGGCGTCGCACGGTTGGCGCGTGCTCTGCCCCGACGCGCTCGGGCGCGGCCTGTCGCAGTGGAGCCCCGAACCGGCGCGCGAGTACTGCCTGGATTTCTACGTCCAGCAGGCCGGAGCCCTGCTCGATGCGCTGGGCGTCGAGCGCTGCCACTGGCTCGGCACCTCGATGGGCGGCGCGATCGGCACCGTCGCGGCCGCGACGACGCTGCGCGGACGCATCGAGCGCCTGGTGCTCAACGACAACGGCCCGAGCCTGGCGCCGCGCGGCGATCGATCGCATCCGCAGCTACGCCGGTGCGCCGGCGGCTTTTGCGACCGTGAGCGAACTCGAGCAGTACTTCCGCACCATTTACGCCCCCTTTGGCTGGCTCAGCGACGAGCAGTGGCGGCGCCTGACCGAGACCTCGGTCCGGCGTCTGCCCGATGGCCGCGTGACGCCGCACTACGACCCGGCGATGGTGCAGCAGTTCGTGACCCGGCCCGACGACTACGAACGCTGGCGCGAATGGGACACGCTCGACATCCCCGTGCTGTGCCTGCGCGGCGAGAACAGCGACCTGCTGCTGCGCGAAACCACCGAGCAAATGCGCCAGCGCGGCCCGCGCGCGGTGGTGGTCGAGATTGCCGGCTGTGGCCACGCACCCGCGCTGAACACGCCCGAGCAATTCGCCTTGGTCGAGCGATTCCTGGCCGGGCAGACCACGCCGTAGGCGCGAAGTGACCTGGCCTCAGGGGCCGCGGCTGGCATTCTTGGGCACCCAGTAGCGTTCCATTGCGATGTAGGCATAGGACGCCGACCAGCCGATCAGCAGCAGGCCGTTCAGCGCCTCGACGCCCACCAACAGCCGCATCGCACCGACCGGCGTCACGTCGCCGAAGCCGAGCGAGGTGTAGGTCTCGGCAGAGAAGTAGATCACGTTGATGAGCGAGAAGTCAGGTTCGCCCTTCAGATGCCCGACGCCGGGGACGCCGCCCAGCACGTACAGCGCGACGGCGTAGACCATGATCTCGATCGAGTGGGCGACGAAGGTCGTGAAGATCACGACCAGCAGCTTGCTGCGGCTGGGCATCTGCAGCGTCGGCAGCCGGTGGTTGAGCGCGCTCAGCACCTCGTAGTGGATGAGCGCCGTCAAGCCGATGAGCAAGACGCTGGCGAGGATGACGAGCAACATGGAGAGCGGGCCTGGGCGAGTGGAGACAGCGCGCACTATGCCTGCCAAACCTGCGCCGTCAACGCGGGGCAATCCGGTGCCAGAATCGTTCCATGATCGTCAAACAACGGCTGCGCGGCTTGGCATCGGACTTCGTTGCGTTGATCCTGGGCGTCGCGTGCGCGCTGTTGGCGTTGCCGGCGGCGGCACAGGTTGCCCCTTCGCCGGCCGAAATCGCCGCCTATACCGGGCTGCATGCAGCCACCCAGCGCGGCGACGTTGCCGCCCTCCAGCGCCTCGCCGCAGCTTCGCCCGCGGCGCTCGCCACACGCGATGGCCACGGCCGCACGCCGCTGCACGTGGCGACGTTCGCGCGGCAGCGCGACGCTATCAAGGCCCTCGCGGCCGCCGGTGCCGACCTGGGCCTGCTCGAGAACGACCGCTACGACGCGGTGACGATCGCCGCCGTGGCCGACGACGAGCAAACGCTGCGCGTGTTGTTGGCGCTCGGTGCCAGCGCGAAGCTCGTGACCAGCCGCTACGACGGCACGGCCCTGATCGCCGCGGCGCACCTGGGCCACGACGGCGTCGTGCGCCAATTGATCGCGGCCGGCGCACCGCTGGACCATGTCAACAACCTGCACTGGACGGCGACGATCGAGGCGATCGTGCTCGGCGACGGCGGCCCGCGCCACCAGGCGACGCTCAAGGCACTGATCGACGCCAAGGCCAACCTGCAACTCGCCGACCGCAACGGGCGCACGCCGCTGGCGCTGGCGCGCGAACGCGGCTACGCGGCGATGGAACAGATGCTCGTGGCTGCGGGTGCACGCTGACGCCGGCCCTCACCAGATCGGACCAAGGAACAGGTAGAAGGTACCGCCACTGCCGCGCGTCGCACCGGCCCCGAGGTACAAGGGCCCGAAGCGGGTGTCCATCATGATGAAACCGCTGCCGGCCTGCTTCATGGCACCGAAGTGCACCGGCTCGTCTGGGGCAAACCCGGCCCCGAATTCGAGCGAGAAGCCAGCACGAACCGCGCCGCCGAATGTGGGCGGCAGGTTCTCGAAGCGGCGCGCGAACACTGCCCGGCCCAGGACGACCGTGCTGCCGCTGATCGACAGCGCTTCGCTGCCCGACAAGCGCAGGAAGCCACCCAGGCGCAGCGGCGCAACGCCGCCGCGTGTGCGCGCCCATTCGCCGTAGACATGCCCCCCCCAGTCGCCGAAGTTGAAGGCCGCAAGTCCGGTCAGTGAGGTGTGCGCCGCAGACGGCGCCAATGAGTCGGACGTGGCAGGCTGCACCCACTCCGCAAACAACAGCTGGCCCTGAACCGGAAACGCGATCGGCTCGAGGGTGTCGATGCGCAGTTGAACGAAGCGGCCGTTGCCGGCTTCGTGGCCGGTGTTCGACGGATCTTCGGGGATCAGCAACCTGTCGCGCTGCACAGAACGGTAGATGCCCACACGCACGTCACCCCAATCCGCCAGCTGCCGCCCGGCGGCCACCCCAACCTGGGTCCCGCTGTAGCCGGCGCGCGCCACGCGCCTGCCGGCATCGAAGATATCCATCGCGCCCGCGCCATAACCGAAGGACGGCGCGACGTACCAATCCGAGCCGGCGCCCAGCGGTTGCCACCACTCGGCACCCAGCGAACGCCGGGTGCCGATGCGGGCAATGGTTCGCAGCTCGGCGCCCCAGGCGTTCAACGACGTCGCAACATGCATGCCGACGATACCGAAGGTGCTGCTGTCGGAGAAGTCCGTGGTCAGCTCCAGGCCGAGGCGAAGCCGGCTGCGCGCCCACTCCGCTTCCGTCACATGCAGGGTCACGTTGCGTTGCATGTCGACATCGGCCACTTCGGCATAGACGCGCTCGATATCACCACGACCGTACAGGTGCGACGCGGCCTCGTACACCTGCTCTGCACTCAGGGACTGTCCTGCCTGCAGCCCCGACTGCGCCAGCAGCGCTGCCGGATTGATGTGACGCAGCCCTTCCGCCTCGACACGCGCCAGCGGCCGCGGCAATGCCGCCAGCGCGGCTCCGGCGCGGCGCGCGCGCTCGTGCTCGGCATAGCGCTCGGGCGGCAGGGCCAGTGCCTGCAATTGCGCAGCCATGCGTCGCGCGGCATCCACACCGACCTGCATCGCACGCTCATGGGCATGAAAGTCCATGAAACTCACGCCCGCCAGGTCGGGAGCGATCAGGATGTCATCGGGCCGCAGCTCCTTCAACGAGCGCTGCACGTTCTGCTCGGTCAGGATACGCAGCATCTGTTGGGCCACCCCGAGCGAAGTGCCGAGCTCGTGCTCCGGGGCCAGCGGCGTGCCGACATTGACTGCGATGACGATGTCTGCACCCAGGGCACGGGCAATGTCGACCGGCAGGTTGCGTACCAGGCCGCCATCGACCAGCAGGCGTCCGTTCACGCGCACCGGCGCGAACACGCCCGGCAACGACAGCGATGCGCGCATGGTCAGGAACAGCGGCGTGTCGGACAGCTCCACGAGTTCGCCCGACAACAGGTCCGAAGCCACCGAACGGAACGTGAGGGCCAGATCATTGGCCGGGTGGTCGTGCATGCCGGCCGGCAGCAGCCGCGCCAGCGCCAACTCAAGAGCTCCATTGCTGGCGGCGCCAGGCGGCAGGGAGAGGCCGTCCCGGCTGAGGCCGAATTCGATGCGTGACGGCAGCAGGATGTCTTCATCGCGCCGCCGGAACGTCAGCTCGTCGCGCGCCGGGCGATCGGCCAGCACACGATCCCAATCGGTGTCGCGCACGACGCGCTCGAGGTCTTCGATCGTGCGCCCTGCGGCAAAGGCGCCGCCAACCACACAGCCCATGCTGGTGCCGACGACGATGTCCACCGGCACGTTCATCTCGCGCAGCACACGCAGGACGCCGATGTGCGCGAAGCCGCGGGCGCCGCCGCCGGAGAGAACCAACGCGATGCGGGGCCGTTGTTCCGCGCTGGACGCTGCCGGCTGGGCCAGCGCGCTTGAACACGACCACACCAACGCGGCCGCGATGGCGAGAATACCCAGGTCGCGAACGGGCTTTCTCATCGTCTTGGCATCCCGAGGGTCGACGGCCCGCAAGGATACGTGCTCGATGGCGGCGCGGGGCCGGAGCTTGCCCTTGCCTTGCCGGGACCCGCCCGGCAGGTCCCGGCAAGCGACGGAGGACAATGGAGCTTCGTCTCCTCAAAACCGCTACCGACCATGCCCACCCCGACCTACCCCAACACCCAATTGTTCATCGCCGGCCAATGGTGCGACGCCGCCGACGGCCGCACGCTGGCCTGTCGTTAACCCGGCCACCGGCCAGGAGATCGGCCGCGTGGCCCATGCCGGCATGGCCGACCTCGACCGCGCACTGGCCGCCGCCGACAAGGGCTTCGAGCCTGGCGCGACATGCCGGCGATCGAGCGCGCCAAGATGATGCGCGAGGCCGCCGCCTGATGCGCGAGCGCGCCGACGCCATCGCCGCGCATGATGACGCCAGGAGCAGGGCAAGCCGCTGGTCGAGGCCAAGGGCGAAGCGCTGATGGCGGCCGACATCATCGAGTGGTTCGCCGACGAAGGCCGCCGCGTCTATGGCCGCATCGTGCCGCCGCGCAACCTGGCGGTGCAGCAGATGGTGCTGAAGGAGCCGGTCGGCCCGGTCGCCGCCTTCACGCCGTGGAACTTCCCGATCAACCAGGTGGTGCGCAAGGTCTGCGCGGCGCTGGCCACCGGCTGCTCGATCATCGTCAAGGCGCCCGAGGAAACGCCGGCCTCGCCGGCCGCGCTGATGCAGGCCTTTGCCGACGCGGGCGTGCCGGCCGGCGTGGTCGGCCTGGTGTACGGCAACCCGGCCGAGATCTCGAGCTACCTGATCCCGCACCCGGTGATCCGCAAGATCACCTTCACCGGCTCGACGCCGGTCGGCAAGCAGCTGGCCGCGCTGGCCGGCCAGCACATGAAGCGCGTGACGATGGAGCTCGGCGGCCACGCGCCGGTGATCGTGGCCGAGGACGCCGACATCGCCCAGGCGGTCAAGGCCGCCGGCGCGGCCAAGTTCCGCAATGCCGGCCAGGTCTGCATCTCGCCGACGCGCTTCCTGGTGCACAACGCCGTGCGCGCCGAGTTCGAGCGTGCGCTGGTGGCGCAGACGCAGAAGCTCAAGGTCGGCGACGGCCTCGAAGCCGACACCACGATGGGCCCGCTGGCCAACCCGCGCCGGCTGGCGGCGATGGAGCAGATCACTGCCGATGCCGTCAAGCGCGGCGCCACGGTGGCGCTCGGCGGCGAGCGCATCGGTCGGCCGGCAACTTCTTCGCGCCGACCGTGCTGACCGACGTGCCGCTCGACGCGATGGTCTTCAACCAGGAGCCCTTCGGCCCGATGGCCGCGATCCGCGGCTTCGACACGCTCGACGAAGCCATCACCGAGAGCCAACCGCCTGCCCTACGGCCTGGCGGGCTATGCGTTCACCACGTCGCTGAAGACCGCGCACGCGCTGTCGCAGCGGCTCGAGGTCGGCATGCTGTGGATCAACCAGCCGGCGCTGCCCTGCCCGAGATGCCGTTCGGCGGCGTCAAGGATTCGGGCTACGGCACCGAGGGCGGGCCCGAGGCGCTCGACGCCTACCTGGTGACCAAGTCGGTGTCGATCCTGATGGGCTGATGGCCGCCCATCGGTAGGGGCATAGGGCGCGCCGACGGCGCGCCTTTTTTTCGTCTCTAGAATGTTCGGCCCCCTAGCCTGAGAGCCTGCCATGAGCGGCCTGATCCGCATTCGCGGCGCACGTCAGCACAACCTGAAGAACCTCGACCTCGACATCCGCACCGGCGAGATGACCGTGGTCACCGGCCCCAGCGGGTCGGGCAAGTCGAGCCTGGTCTTCGACACGCTCTATGCCGAGGGCCAGCGGCGCTATGTCGAAACCTTTTCGGCCTATGCGCGGCAATTCCTCGAGCGCATGGACCGGCCGGCGGTGGACCGGGTCGACGGCGTGCCGCCGGCGATCGCGATCGACCAGACCAACCCGGTGCGCAGCTCGCGCTCGACGGTCGGCACGATGACCGAGCTGAACGATCACTTGAAGTTGCTGTACGCACGGGCGGCCCAGCTCTACGACCGGCAGACCGGGCTGCTGGTGCGGCACGACACGCCGGAGACGATCTGCGCCGAGCTGAGCGAACGCGCGGGTGCCAACGGCGACCCGCGGTTGGTCGTGACCATGCCGGTCGAGTTGCCGGCCGAGACGTCCGCCGAGCAGATCGAACAGTGGCTGGCGGCGAGCGGGTTCACCCGGGTCCAGGCCGAGCGTGCAGTCGGCTCACGCAAGGTACTCGACGTCGTCGTCGACCGCTTCCGCGCCTCGGCCGCCGAGAAGGTGCGCATCGTCGAGGCGATCGAGCTGGCCTTGAAGCGCGGCAGCGGCCGCGTCAATGTCTATGCCCAGATCGACGGCCAGGAAACACAACTCTGGCGCTGGTCGACCGGCCTGCACTGCCCGGAGAGCGACCTGCGCTACAGCGACCCGCAACCGGCGCTGTTCTCGTTCAACTCGGCCTTCGGCGCCTGCGACACCTGCCGTGGCTTCGGTCGCGTGATCGGGATCGACTTCGGCCTGGTCATCCCCGACGAGCGCAAGACGCTGCGCAGCGGCGCCATCAAGACGATCCAGACCCCAGCCTGGAAGGAGTGCCAGGACGACTTGATGAAGTACGCCGGCGAGGCCGGCATCCCGCGCGACACGGCCTGGACCCACCTGACACCCGCGCAACGGGCCTGGGTCATCGACGGCTCGCCAAACTGGAACGGCAAGTGGAACCAACAGTGGTACGGCGTGCGCCGCTTCTTCGAATACCTCGAGAGCAAGGCCTACAAGATGCACATTCGCGTGCTCTTGTCCAAGTACCGCAGCTACACGCCCTGCCCGGTCTGCGGCGGCGCGCGGTTGAAGACCGAGGCCCTGTTGTGGCGCCTGGGCAGCAAGGCCAATGCCGATGCCGCCTTGCCAGCGGCCGAACGGTTCATGCCCAGCGGCGTGGCCTGGTCGCGCGAACAACTCGAAGCCCACGACGGCCTGGCGCTGCACGACCTGATGCGCCTGCCGATCGACCGCCTGCGCCGCTTCTTCGATGTGCTGTCGCTGCCCGACGCCATGCGCGACGAGGCGCTGAAGCTGCTGTTGGATGAGATCCGCACCCGGCTGAAGTACCTGTGCGACGTCGGCATCGGCTACCTTACGCTGGACCGCCAGAGCCGCACGCTCTCCGGTGGCGAGGTGCAGCGCATCAACCTGACCACCGCGCTGGGCACCTCGCTGGTCAACACCATGTTCGTGCTCGACGAGCCGAGCATCGGCCTGCATCCGCGCGACATGGGCCGCATCGTCGAAGCCATGCACCGGCTGCGCGATGCCGGCAATACGCTTGTCGTGGTCGAACACGACCCGGCCGTGATGCTGGCCGCCGACCGCCTGATCGACATGGGGCCCGGCCCCGGCGAGCGCGGTGGCCAGATCGTGTTCGACGGCACGCCCGAGCAAGCCCGGCGTGCCGACACGTTGACCGGCGCCTACCTCGGCGCGCGCAAGCATGTCGGCAGTGGCATCAAGCGCCTGGTCACCGAGAGCACGCCGCGGCTGGTGCTCGAGGGTGCGCGTGAACACAACCTGAAGGGCGTGACGATCGAATTCCCGCTGCTGCACCTGGTCGCTGTGACGGGCGTCTCGGGCTCGGGCAAGAGCACGGTGATGCAGGACCTGTTGTATCCGGCGCTGGCACGCCAGTTCGGCAAGGCGACCGAGACGCCGGGTGCGCACGACCGCCTGCTCGGCGCCGATTGGCTGGCCGACGCGGTGTTCGTTGACCAGAGCCCGATCGGCAAGACCACGCGCTCCAACCCAGCCAGCTACGTCGGCGCCTTCGATGAGCTGCGCAAGCTGTTCGCCGAGGTGCCGCTGGCGCGCGAGCGCGGCTACGGCGCCGGCATGTTCAGCTTCAACGCCGGCAACGGACGCTGCCCGACCTGCGGCGGCTCGGGCTTCGAGCATGTCGAGATGCAGTTCCTGTCCGACGTCTACCTGCGTTGCCCCGACTGCGACGGCCGACGCTACCGCGCCGAACTGCTCGACGTGAAGATCGTGCGCGGCGACCGCCAGCTGTCGATCGCCGACACGCTGGACCTGACGGTCAGCGAAGCGGTGCGCCTGTTCCGCGACGATCGCGAAGTGCAGCGCGTGCTGCAGCCGATCGTCGATGTCGGCCTCGAGTACGTGCGCCTGGGCCAGCCGGTGCCCACGCTGTCGGGCGGCGAGGCGCAGCGCCTGAAGCTGGCCGGCTTCCTGGCCGAGGCGGTGGCGACGCCGACGCAGCGGCTGGCCAGGAAAGGCACCTTGTACCTGTTCGACGAGCCGACCACCGGGCTGCACTTCGACGACATCGCCAAGCTGATGCGCGCGCTGCGCAAGCTGCTCGAGGGCGGGCACTCGGTGATCGTCATCGAGCACAACCTGGATGTGATTCGCGCCGCCGACTGGGTCATCGACCTCGGCCCCGAAGGTGGCGAGGCGGGCGGCGAGCTGGTCTTCGCCGGAACGGCGGAGGACATCCGCCACCACCCGACCTCTCACACCGGCCGCGCGCTGGCCGACTACGAGGTCGCGCTCGGACTGGCCTTGCGCGTCGAGGACGGCCGGCCCTTGCAGCACGCGGTACGTGCCGCGCGGCGACGGCCGGAGGGCGACAACAACATCCGCATCGTCAACGCCCGCGAGCACAACCTGAAATCGCTCGACGTCTCGATCCCGCGCGGCAAGTTCAGCGTCGTCACCGGAGTCTCGGGCTCGGGCAAGAGCACGCTGGCCTTCGATATCCTGTTCAACGAGGGTCAGCGGCGCTATCTCGAATCCCTCAACGCCTATGCGCGCAGCATCGTGCAACCGGCGGGGCGGCCCGAGGTCGACGCGGTCTACGGCATCCCGCCGACGGTGGCCATCGAGCAGCGGCTGTCGCGCGGCGGGCGCAAGAGCACCGTCGCCACGGCGACCGAGGTCTGGCACTTCCTGCGCCTGCTGTGGGTCAAGCTCGGCCTGCAGCATTGCACCAAGGACGGCAGCGCCGTGCGGCCGCAGAGCGCCGAGAGCATTGCCGCGCAACTGTTGCGCGATCACAAGGGCCAACATGTCGGTCTGCTGGCGCCGCTGGTCGTGGCCCGCAAGGGCGTCTACACCGACCTCGCCAAGTGGGCCAAGGCGCGCGGCCACAGTCACCTGCGCATCGATGGCGAGTTCGTCAAGGTCGACCCGTTTCCGCGCATCGACCGCTTCAAGGAACACACCATCGAGTTGCCGGTCGGCGACCTTCGCATCGACGTCGCCCACGAAACCGAGCTGCGTGAGCTGCTCGCCAAGACGCTGGACCTGGGCAAGGGCGTGATGCACCTGCTGACGCCGCTCGACGGTTTGCACCGCGCGATGGACAGCGGTGAGGCCACCGCGGGCATCGGCAGCATGAAGGTCTTCTCGACCAAGCGCGCCTGCCCGACCTGCGGCACCAGCTACGCCGAACTCGACCCGCGCCTGTTCTCGTACAACAGCAAGCATGGCTGGTGCAGCCACTGCGTAGGCACCGGGCTGGCGCTGACGCGCGAGCAGCGCAAGGCACTCGACGACTCGAAGAAGGACGACGACAACAAGGGCCGCGAGCAGAGTTTCCCGTCCGAGGAGCCCGAGGTCGAAGGGCTGGCCGGCACGCCCTGCCCGGCCTGCCAGGGCACGCGACTGAACGCCACTGCCCGCGGCGTGACGTTCGACGGCCAGCCGATCGGCAGCGTGGCAGCCTGGTCGGTGCAGGCGGCGCGGCGCTGGGTCGCGGGTTTGGCGCTGCTCGGCCGCGAAGCGGAGATCGCCCGCGACGTGGTCAGTGAAATCAAGAGCCGCCTCGAATTCCTCGACCAGGTCGGCCTGGGTTACCTGACGCTGGACCGCGCGCGCACCGACGCTGTCGGGCGGCGAAGCCCAGCGCATCCGCCTGGCGGCGCAGCTCGGCAGCAACCTGCAGGGCGTGTGCTACGTGCTCGACGAGCCGACGATCGGCCTGCACCCGCGCGACAACCGGATCCTGCTCGACGCGCTGGCCACGCTCAGCGACAAGGGCAACACCCTGGTGGTGGTCGAACACGACGAAGACACGATCCGCCGCGCCGAGCACCTCATCGACATCGGGCCCGGCGCCGGCAAGCGCGGCGGCCGGCTGGTGGCCCAGGGCAGCGTGGCCGACTTGTCGGCGCAGAGCGAGTCGGTGACGGGGCGCTTCCTCGCCCACCCGCTGAAGCATCCGCTGCAGGCGCGCCGCGCCGTCCGCAACGACGGCGCGGCGCTTACGCTGAGCGGCGCCTCGCTGCACAACCTGCAGCGCGTCGACGTGCGGATACCCCTGCGGCGGCTGGTCGCGGTCAGCGGCGTGTCGGGCTCGGGCAAGAGCACGTTGGCGCGCGACGTGCTGCTGGCCAACGTCGCCGCATTGGTTGGTACACGCGGCAAGTCGGCGCTGAGCGGCTGCGCCGCACTCGGTGGCTGGCAGGCTGTCGACCGCGTGCTCGAGGTCGACCAGACACCGATCGGCAAGACGCCACGCTCGTGCCCAGCCACCTACATCGGCTTCTGGGACACGATCCGCAAGCTGTTCGCCGAAACGCTCGAAGCCAAGGCCCGGGGTTACGCACCGAACCGTTTTTCATTCAATACCGGCCAGGGTCGCTGCCCCGACTGCGAGGGTCAGGGCGTGCGCACGATCGCGATGAGCTTCCTGCCCGACGTGAAAGTACCCTGCGACTCCTGCCATGGCCAACGCTTCAACCCGGAGACGCTGGCCGTGAGCTGGCGGGGAAGAAGCATCGGCGACGTGCTGCGCATGGAGGTCGACGAGGCGGCGGAGTTCTTTGCCTCGATGCCGGCCATCGCGCACCCACTGCAATTGCTGCGCGACGTCGGCCTCGGCTATCTGACGCTGGGCCAGCCCTCGCCGACGCTCTCCGGCGGCGAAGCGCAGCGCATCAAGCTGGTCACCGAGTTGTCGAAGGTGCGCGACGACGTGACACGACGCGGCCAGAAGCCGCCGCACACGCTGTACGTGCTCGACGAGCCCACCGTCGGCCTGCACATGGCCGATGTCGAGCGCCTGATCCGCGTGCTGCACCGGCTGGTCGACGGTGGCCACAGCGTGGTCGTGATCGAACACGACCTGGACGTCATCGCCGAAGCCGACTGGATCATCGATCTCGGCCCCGAGGGCGGTGCCGAAGGTGGTCGCGTGGTCGTGGCCGGCACGCCCGAGCAGGTGGTGGCCGCGGCCAGCCACACCGGGGTGGCACTGGCCCCGGTGCTGCAGCGCTGAACCGCCGGCCGCGCGCGACGCGCGGTTTCAGCCGCAGCGCAAGGTCGCGATCAGCAGGTTGGCATCTTCTGGATCGGCGCGAAAAACTGCACCCCAGCGACGCATCAATGACAACATCGGGCCGTTGCTGGCCAGCACCGTGCCTTGCAGCCGACCGATGCCCTGGCGGCAGGCATGGCGGGCCAGGCGCTGCAGCAACGTGCGCCCCAGGCCGACATGCTGCCAGTCGTCGGCGACCGCGATCGCGAAATCCGCGTGGCCGGGTTCTGCGACCACATAGCGCGCATCGGCCACCAGCCGGGCCTGATCGTCGCTATCGGCCGCTTCGGCCACCAGGGCCAGTTGCCGCTGGTAGTCGATGGCCGTCATCGCCTCGAGCACATGATCGGGTAACGCGTTGACGGCGCCGTGAAAGCGTCGCCGGCGCGATTGCGGCGACAGCGCGCCGATGAAGCTCTGCTCGGCATCGGCATCCTGTGGCAGCACCGGACGCAGCGTCACCATGCGCCCATCGGCCAGGGTGACACGGTCGATCAGCAGCGATGGATAGCGGTGGATGCGGTACGGCGCCGCGCCGATCGCTTCAGGCAGCGCGCTCACGGCTCGACCCCGTTGTGGCAAGCAAAGGCGGTGGTGGCACGGTTCATGGTCGGCTCCTGGTCGGTTCATGCATGCGCCCGGATCATTCATACATTCCTGACGACGCAGCGCTCGAACTCATAATCGTCGAGAATCACTCACCGCTCAAACGCTCATTCGGAAGTCATTGCATTCCCCAGAGTCATGCGAAGAGACAGCCAGCGCCTGCCCGCATTCGATCGCCTGGCGGCCTTCGACGCCGCCGCGCGGCACCTTTCGTTCACCAAGGCGGCGGCCGAACGCTTCCTGACCCAGTCAGCCGTCAGCCGCCAGATCGCTGCGCTCGAGGAGGAACTCGGCGTCGCGCTGTTTCGCCGCCGCCACCGCGCGCTCGATCTCACCGATGACGGCCGCCGCCTGGCGGCTGCGGTGTCCATCGCGCTGGCCGGTGTGCGCGAGGCGGTGGCCTCGATCCGCCATTCACAGCGGCGCGACGTGTTGGCGCTGACGACGACGCCCGGTCTGGCCTCGCTGTGGTTGATTCCGCGACTGCAAGACTTCGTCGCCGCCCACCCTGGTGTCGACGTGCGCATCGACACCTCCTACAACGCCCGCTCGCTGGCCGCCGAGGGCTTCGATCTGGCGATCCGCTATGGCCGCCTCGACGCCAGCCCGGGCGCAGCCTTGTTTGCCGAGACCGTGGAACCGGTATGCGCGCCAGCCTTGCTGGCGCGCGCGGCCCTCGACGGACCGTCCGACCTGGCCCGGCACACCTTGCTCGCGCTGGCAGTAGCCCCAGGCTCGGACATGCCGCTCGAGTGGCGATCCTGGCTGCAGGCGGTCGGCTCCGGCGACGTCGAGCCGGCTGCGACCTTGACCTTTACCAGTTACGACTCGGCGGTGGCCGCGGCCATCGCCGGCCAGGGCGTGGTGCTGGGGCGCCGGCCACTGATCGACCACCTGTTGCGAAAGCGGGTGCTGGTGGCGCCGTTCAAGCGCAGCACAACGTCGGCGCGCGGGTACTTCGTGATCGTCAACCCTGCTGCGCGACACAAGCCGGCCGTGCAGGCACTGGCCGACTGGCTGCTGGAGCAGGCGCGACGACCGGCCTGAGGCCGGCCGGCTCAGGCCGCGGCGGCCTGCTGCGTGTCCGTGGCGTCGGCGTCGGCCGCGCCGGTCATCAGCCCCAGCGCACGGCACTGCAGGGTGATTGCGTCGTCCTGGTCACCCAGGCGGTCGAACAGCTCGGCCACGCGCAACAGGACCGTGATCTCCCACTGCGGGTCGGCCGAGCACAGTGCCAGTTGCGCGGCCTCGAAGCCGTGGTCGCGTGCGACGTCGCGCAGGCGGCGCGCGCCGCGCGGTTCGTTCTGCCGGTCGAGCAAGTCGGCGCGGTCGACCGACAACTCGGCCACCTCGCACAGCGCGTCGATGGTGGCGTCGGCGGCCGCCAGGCCGCGCGCCAGCTGCAGCCCGCGCTTGATGTACCAATCGGCCTCGGCCAGCCCGCCCAGGCGGCGGTGACAGCGGCCGACGCGGGCCAGGGCCTGGCTCAGGCGCGCCGGCTCAGCGGCTTCTTCGGCCGCATCGAGTTCTGCAACCGCATCGCACAAGTCCTGGCGCGTGATTTCGACTTCGTAGCTTCGTCGCATGGTGTTTTCGCTTGATGGGGGCACTGCGATGGATTCTAGGCAGCGTGCGTATCCTGTCGCCCCTCTGTGTGGGGGCCTTCCCACACGGTTTCGGGGGGATGCGCAGCGCGAGTTGTCATTGGCCCGACATTTTTGTCGCCCGGCGCAACCATTGGTAATCACTCGACGGGCGTCAAGGAAAACCACAGGCCTGCCACGCGCATCGGCCTTCGACAATCGGCCACCGTGCACGGCACGCCCGCAATCACAGTCGCAGGAGATTTCACATGTCCGTTCGAGCCCTGTATCCGCCGCTGGCGGTGGCCTGCACCTTGCTCGCCACAGGCGCCAGCGTGCAAGCGCAGACCGTGCTTGCCGTGTCGTCGTGGCTGTCACCCACGCATGTGCTGTCGGAGACGCAGAAGGAGTGGTGCACAGAGCTGGAGAAGAAAGCGGCGGGCAAGGTCAAGTGCAACTTCCTGCCGCGCGCGGTGGCCGCGCCGCCGGGCACCTTCGACGCAATCCGTAACGGCGTGGCCGACCTGTCGTACACGGTGCAGGGCTACACGCCGGGGCGCTTCGTGACCACGCAGATGGCCGAGGTGCCATTTCTCGGCAATTCGTCGGAATCGGTGTCGGTGGCCTTCCAGCGCATGTACGACAAGTACCCGGCGATTGCCGCCGAACACCAGGGCGTGAAAGTGCTCGCCGTCTTCACCCACGGCCCCGGCATCGTCTTCAACACCAAGCGCCCGGTGGCCAAGGCCGAGGACCTGGCCGGCCTGAAGTGGCGCGTCGGCGGCGGCATGGTCAACGAGATCACGAAGGCGCTGGGCATGAACGTCACGCTCAAGCCCGCACCGGAGAGCTACGAGTTGCTCTCGACCGGGGTGATGGACGGCACCCTGTTCCCGGCCGAGTCGGTCGAGTCGTTCAAGATTGACAAGGTCATCAAGTACGGCACCAGCTTCCCCGGCGGCCTGTACAACACCGCCTTCGTCTTCCTGATGAACCAGGCGACGTGGGACAAGCTGCCGGCTGACGTGAAGAAGGCCGTCGACGAGTTGTCGGGCGAATACGCGTCGCGCATGTTCGGCCGCGGCTGGGACAAGGTCGACCGCCGCGGGATGGCGTTCATGCAGGCCGCCGGCGTGCAGTTCACGCAGGCCAACCCGGCCTTCGTCAAGGCGATCCAGGAAAGGACAGCGCCGGTCGAAGACCGCTGGGCCACCGCCGCCGAGGCCAAGGGCCTGAAGGACGCGAAGAAGGTGCTGGCCGAGTTCCGCGCCGAGATCAAGAAGCTGGAAAAGTAGCTTGTCGGTCACGGTCACTGCGCTCAAGCGCGGCCTCGACGCCCTGTGCGGCGCGCTGGCCGCGCTGGCACTGTTCGCGATCATGTGGCTGACGCTGTTCGACGTGGCCGGGCGCAAGGCCCTCAGCACCTCGGTGCCCGGCTCGCTCGAGCTGACGGAGATGCTGATGGTGGTGGTGATCTTCGCCGGCCTGCCGCTGGTCTCGCTGCGCGGCGAGCATGTGGTCTTCGATTCGCTCGACCCGCTGCTCGAACGCTGGGTGCGGCGAGCCCAGGGCCTGGTGGTCGAGCTGCTGTGCGCGGCAGCGCTGGCCGGCGTGGCCTGGCTGATGTGGGTCAAGGCCGGCAACATGATGAGCTACGGCGACACCAGCGCGCAGTTGAAGGTCCCGCAAGGGCCGTTCGTCTACCTGATGAGCGCGCTGTGCGCGCTGACGGCACTGGTGCACCTGCTGCTGATCGCTGCGCCGACGACGCACCACCACCCGGGCATCGAAGACCCCGGCGGCACGTTGCTGACCGAATCGCTGATCGGCTTCGGTGCGATCTTCGTGC
Organism: uncultured beta proteobacterium; assembly: GCA_963779435.1. Taxonomy (GTDB): domain Bacteria; phylum Pseudomonadota; class Gammaproteobacteria; order Burkholderiales; family Burkholderiaceae_C; genus CADEEN01. Next base: position 196,677 of record CAVZYL010000012.1, read on the forward strand.
TCGCGCTGATGCGCGTGCCGCTGGCCTTTGCGATGGGCTTCGTCGGCTTCATCGGCCTGGGCCTGCTGCGCGGCTGGCCGGCGACCGCGGCCGGTGCCGCGCAGGTGATCTACGAGACCGGGTTCGCCTACACGCTGTCGGTCGTACCGCTGTTCATCCTGATGGGCAACTTCGTCGCCCGTGCCGGACTGGCGCAGGAGCTGTTCCGCGCCGCCTACGCCTTCGTCGGCCATGTGCGCGGCGGCCTGGCTCACGCCACGGTGCTGGCCTGTGCCGGCTTCGGCGCGATCTGCGGCTCGTCGATCGCCACCGCGGCGACGATGGCCAAGGTGGCCTACCCGTCGATGAAGAAGCTCGGCTACGCCGACTACCTGAGCACCGGCGTGATCGCTGCCGGCGGCACGCTGGGCATCATGATTCCGCCGTCGACGATCATGGTCATCTACGGCATCGTCACCGAGACCCACATCGGCAAGCTGTTCGCGGCCGGGGTGCTGCCAGGGCTTGTCTGCGCGGTGATGATGATGGGCGCGGTGGTCTGGATCACCTGGCGCGACCCTTCCGCCGGCCCGGCGGGCGAGCGCACCACGTGGCGCGGCCGCCTGGCCGCGGTGCGCAACATCTGGGGCGTGGCCCTGCTGGTGCTGGTCGTGCTGGGCGGCATCTACGGCGGCGTGTTCACCGCCACCGAGGGCGCGGGCATCGGTGCCTCGGGCGCGTTCTTCTTCGCTCTGGCGCGTGGCGCGCTGACGCCGCGGGTGGCGTTCGAGGTGCTGGTCGAGAGCGCGCGCACCACGGCGATGCTGTTCACGATCCTGATCGCCGCGATGATGTTCGCCAGCTTCGTCAACTTCACGACCATGCCCGGCGACCTGAAGGACTGGATTCTGCACCTGGGCTTGCCGCCGCTGGCCATCGTCGGCGCGATGATGTTGATCTATGTGCTGCTGGGCACCATCATGGAAGAGCTGTCGATGGTGCTGCTGACCATTCCCGTCTTCTTTCCGATCGTCGTGCAACTCGGCTTCGACCCGGTCTGGTTCGGTGTCCTGATCGTCCTGGTGGTGCAGATCGGGCTCATTTCGCCGCCGGTGGGCATGAACCTGTTCGTGCTCAATTCGCTGCTCAAGGGTGTCGCGCTGGCGCAGATCTTCCGCGGCGTCTGGTTGTTCGTTGCCGCGCTTGTGGCGGCCCTGTTCATCGTCCTCGAATTCCAGTCGCTGGCGCTGTGGCTGCCCGGGCTGATGAATTGATTTGTGTCAACCAGACTAGCCTCTAAGTAGTTTCCAGTGTGGCCACTGGGTTCGAGCGACCTAGCATCGGCACCGACACCCCTTCCACACGCCTCGACCGACGGAGACACCCGACCATGAAACGCACCCTGCTGGCCGCCGCCGCACTGATCGTCGCCACGGCGGCCCTTGCCGATTACCCGGAAAAGCCGGTCACCATCGTCGTGCCCTTCGCTGCGGGCGGCCCGACCGACAAGGTCGCACGCGACCTGGGTGAGGTGTTGCGCAAGGGATTGAACAACCAGACCGTGATCATCGACAACGTCGGTGGCGCCGGCGGCACGCTCGGCGCGGCCAAGGTGGCGCGGTCCGCGCCCGACGGCTACACCCTGCTGCTGCACCACATCGGCATGGCCACCTCGCCCGCGCTGTACCGCAACATGCCGTACAAGACGCTCGACGACTTCGAGTACCTGGGCATGGTCAACGAAGTGCCGATGACGCTGATCGGCCGCCCGACGCTGCCGCCGAACAACTTCGCCGAGTTGCTGAAATGGCTTGAGGCCAACAAGGGCAAGATCAACCTGGCCAACGCCGGGCTGGGCGCCGCGTCGCACCTGTGCGGGCTCCTGTTCCAGCAGAGCGTGAAGATCGACATGACGACCGTGCCGTACAAGGGCACCGCCCCGGCCATGACCGACCTGCTCGGCGGCCAGGTCGACCTGATGTGCGACCAGACCACCAACACCAGCGTGCAGATTGAGGGCGGCAAGGTCAAGGCCTATGCGGTGACCTCGTTGCACCCGCTGACCACGCCGGCACTGGCCAAGCTGCCGACGCTCGATTCGGCGGGCCTTAAGGGCTTCAACGTCAGCATCTGGCACGGCCTGTACGCCCCCAAGGGCACCCCCAAGGCGGCGCTGGACAAGATCAACGCCGCACTGCGCGCCGCGCTGAAGGATCCCGAGTTCAATCGGCGCCAGGAAGCACTGGGCGCCGTGATCATCACCGACAACCGCCTGTCCCCAGCCGAGCACAAGAAGTTCGTCGAGGCCGAGATCAACAAGTGGGGCCCAGCGATCAAGGCCGCCGGCCAGTACGCCGACTGAGGACACGAAGGCGTGCCTGCGCACGGCTTCGTGCCTCGGGAGGAGCCCGAGCTCTGCGAGGGCGCGACCTGCAAGGTGACTGAGGACACGAAGGCGTGCCTGCGCACGGCTTCGTGCCTCGGGAGGAGCCCGAGCTCTGCGAGGGCGCGACCTGCAAGGTGATTAATCTGCGCCTGCGTCCGGGAATCCGGCCCGGCGCGCGTAGCTGAGCGTCAGCATTTCCCATTGGTGGCCGTCGGGCACGTTCCAGTAGACGATGCGCCCGCCGTGCGCGGTGTCGACCTGCATGTCGACGGGGCCGCGCACTTGACTCCTGAACGCGATGCCTGTCGCCCGCAGGCGGGCCAGGATGGCGTCGAAGGCTGAATCGGTGACACGAAAGCAGTAGTGCGTAACCGGAAACGGCTCGTCGAATTGATCGAAATCCAGGGTCAGCCCGGCGTTGACGTAGACCGGGCAGAACGGACCGGCCCCGGTCTCGGACCATGGGACGCCCAGCAGGTCGGCAAGCAGCTTCGCTGCGGCCCGCTTGTCGCGTGACGGCACCGTGATGTGGTCGAGTTGGACCGGCATGTCAGTTCGGCCAGTGGGCAGCAAAGACCGTTGCGACGGCCGGATGTGCTTCCACGCGCTGCATGGTGGCCAGGAACGCGGGCCGGTGGGCGCCGAGATAGGCCCGCGCGCCCGCCCATTTCGACACCACGGCCGCGAGCAGATCCAGCGCGCCGGGTTCGCTGCCCGACAGGAACGGTTCAGCCGCAAACATGTCGGCAAAGTTCTGCCAGTTGGTGTGCAAGCGATGGCGCGCGCCCTGCCGGACCTTCTCCTGCGCAGGCTTGGTCGTGGCGGTGGTCCAGCGTTCGGGGTAGTCGTTGATGCCGATCGCGACGTAGCAGTTGGCAGCGATGAAGACCAGCCCGCGAATCGCCTGCGCCCGCGCGCTCGGGGTCACTGGCAACAGCCCGCTGCCGGGATGTGCGAGGCCGAGGTGGATCAGGATCGCCGCGCTCTCCGTCAGGACCGAACCGTCGGGCAGCACGAGCGTCGGGATCTGGCGCAGCGGGTTGAACTTCGCCAGTTCCTCGACCGCCGAGTCCGGCTCCCAGCTCGATGCCCGCACATGGCGGAATGGCAGTCCGCACATGTTCAGCGCGACTTCGATCGCCGCCGAACCCGAGCCGCGCGAGCCGAAAAGGATGTGGGTCATGACTCGCTACCGGCGCACGGTCGGATGCGCCGCGACTTGGCGCTCACCTTTGGCCATGGCTTCCCACGCGGCCCAAGCGGGCTCGCGGCCCGGCCAGGCGACCGCCGCCAGCGGCCAACGCTCGCCGAGCCAGGCGCGAATCTCGGCCAGGGCCTGCGTGTCGGTGACGGCCGAATGCAGAACAGACAACCAGAGAAACGCCTGCGCCTGGTAGCACTGCGGGCGGCGGTCATCGGCCCGCCCGGACCTGATCGGCCGCAAGTACAGGCAGCCGAGGTAGGCTTCGCGGCGCGGGTCCAGCAGCGCATAGGCGAACGCAAGTCGCTCGTCGAATTCACGTTCGTGCCTGACCAGATCAGCAAGGTTCTCGTGCCAGGAGATGTTCGCGTCAGGCCAGTCGTCGGTGGGGCCAAACACGTGGCGGATCCGATCCGCGCTGCCACGCACCGCCTGATGGTCCTGTTCCGCGAATGCCGGACCCAGCACGGCCAGCTGGAACGAGGTAAGCCGCTGCGTTCGTGGCGGATCGAAGCTCGCTGGAACCATGGCAATGATCATGCGCCCGAGTAATACACGACGATGTCCGTGGCGTGCTAGACCAGATGTCCGCCAAACGCTTGCCGGCCGGCACCGGCGGGTGCATATGTGACATGCACCTGCGCCGAATCGCGCGCCAGGCACGCGGCGACGACTGCGGTCACCGCAGTAATCTCGGCTTGGAGAGCAGTGCCGGTTGGCGGTGTCGCATGCAACACCGTGACAAACACTGGAAGGTTGCCAGCAACAATCGGTGAATCGTTCTCGGCGTAACACGACGCGTCGAGCGCGCGCACACGGACCCAGGTTCGGCCAGGAGCGCTGCCAAACGCGCGCCCCAATCCGGTAGCCAGGGCGCTGGCCGCGGGCAAGCGCTTCGCCTCACCGGGCTGGGTGACGACCTCGACATCGATGATTGGCATGTGAGGGTGACTTTCCAAGGCACCGACTTCGACAGGTCAAATCACACCAGCACCTGGAGGACCTTGACCATCAAAGGGCGGGCCGCGAATGCTATGGAGGACTCCGGCACATGCAGACGAGCCTGTGTGCGCAGTTGAGTGAGCGGCAATGACCGCGAGCCCAGCGCGGGCAAGGAGTCCTTGTGCAAGTCGAACTGCGTTTCGAGCGCCGTGTCCGACCCATGTAGCCACTTGAAGACAGACGCCTGCTTGCCCGTGCCGTCCGTCGCACAGAGCGCCGCGCCGCTTGCCGAGAGTCCCAGCACGGCGGCGGGGCCCGAGACCGCCCGCACCACCAGCACGTACTCAGCGCCGGCAAACTCGCGCTTCAGCAGCCGCTGCACTCGTCGGCCGCGGATGCTGGTCATGGTCTTCGCATACCCGCTTGCGAACGACGACAAGGTGTCTGGCTCAATCGGCACGTTGTAAGACCTCCGGTTGGGCACCAATCGTTTGAAATCGGCGCGCGTCAGCGGTGACCGGCGCGAAAGAACCTAGCGCCTGCGCTCAACATGCCGCGCGAACTTGTCGAGAATCGCCTGCCATCCCACACGTTGCTGTTCGACCGAATGCGTGGACTCCGCGTCGAAGGTTTCACGTACCGTGACGCCATTGTTCCCGGCGACGAATTCGACCCGCAATACGCGGTCGCCGAACGTGCACTCGATCAACTGGTTCTGCACAATTGCGGTGTAGGTGCCGGCGAAGTCGAATCCCATGCTGCCGTCCTTGGCTTCCATGCGCGACGAAAAGCCGCCACCGACCCGCAAGTCCACCGATGCCTTGGTCGTGTGCCAATCGTCGGACGCGGCATTCCACTGCAGGATGTCGTCCGGCGTCGTCCATGCGCGCCAGACATCTTCAACGGGTGCAGCGACGGTGGTCTCGACGGTGATCTTCATGTGCCGGCTCCTGTGAAAGTAGTGCCCGACGGCCGCACCGGGCCAAGCCCGGCAGTGCGCGGCACGGCGCAAACGTACCGATTACTTCTTGACCTTGGGTGCATTGACCCAGCCGTTGCCCTTGAACACGGCCCAGATGGCCATCGAGTGGCCATGGCCGAGGTCGAACTCCTTCTTCAGCCACGCCACCAGGTCGCCGGCCTTCATGTCGGGGCTGAAGACGCCGGCCTTCTCGGCCGCCGACTTGAGTTGGGCCGGTGTCTTGCCGGTCTTGGCCTTGACGTTGTCGATGTAGGCCTGAAAAGTCATCGTCAATCTCCAAGTTCAAAGCCGTGCTCACAGGAGGTACTTCTTGCCGACAGCGGTTGGTGCAAGCAGATCGCCGAACTCGTGCGCCATCTGGCTCACCGCACGCCAACCGGTGCAGTGGCCCGGCGCAAGCAGCTTCAGGCTGAAGGTCTTGAGATCGGCCACCGTCTGCGCAATGACGCGTTCGTTGATGCCCGAGAGATGCAGGCCGCCCATCGCTCCATAGAGCGGCACCGAGGGAAACGTCGCGCGGGCGTGGGTCAGCACATTCACGATGCCCGCATGCGAGCACGCCGAGAAGACGAACTGGCCCTTGCCCTTGACGTGAACTGCGACGTAGCGCTCGTCCATGATCAGCGGGTCCGATTCCCAGGACGCCCCATCGACGCTGCGTGTGAAGTGGTTGGGCACACCGACTTCGTAACTCGTGACGCGCGGGATCTCGCCACTGACGTAGAAGGCGCCGTCCGCAATGCTTTGCGCCTCGCGGGTGTTGACCACGGTCGCGCCCGCCTCGGCCAATTGCGCAGGGGTGGGTACGAGCTCGTTCACATAGAGCTGGCCGTCGGTGCGGCTGGTGGCACGCTGGCGGAACATGCCGGGGTGCACATAGCAGCTGAAAGCCGCTCCGCTCCGGCCGCGCGCAATGGACCGCAGCGCCTCGAGCAATCCACCCGCGTGGTCCCAGTGGCCGTGTGACAGGACGACAGCTTCGACGGCGGCGAAGTCCACCCCGAGGATCGCGGCGTTTCTCTCGAAGGTGGCGGACGCCGGCCCGGCGTCGAACAGCAAGGTGCGTCGTTGGCTGCCAATGCTCGCCGTCAGCAGCACCGAGAGCCCGTGATGGGCGCAGCAGATACTCGAGCCGGCAAGAAGGCGCCACTTGCCGCCGGAGAACAGCACCGAAAACTCGGGCAGAACGCCGGGCGGATTGGACGACAGGCTGTCGGTCACGTTGTCCACCAGGACCAGCGCCTCCAGCGCATCCACCTCGACGATGTTCAACATCCCGTTTCCCGCGAGTCAGAGCAAACACCTCCCATCCGCCACAAGAGCAAGCGCGAATGCATGCATCCCCCTCCGACGACTCGAACAGTCTTCCATAGGTACGGCAGACGAGCAAGTCGCCGCAGCCGGACCAGTGGCCTGCAGAACGGTCGCAGGTTCGGATTTCGCACCTGTGCTAGCCAGGTAGACGGGCTCGAACCGCCACGAACCTTTGCGTCACTGCTCGCCATGCGCACGCCCAAGCCACTCGTGATTGACCTGCGCCACCGCTTCGATCAGTTCGTCCTGCTCGGAGCTCAGAGCCTTGATGGCTGCGGGATTGAGTTTGCCTTGCTCCGCCAGTTCGAGCAGCTTGGCGTGATAGTGAACGAAGACGGCGAGCGGCAGGGCATTGCCTCCCCGCTCCTTGATGACGTCGAACCTGGTCTTCCAATCCTGCAGCGCCAGTCCGACCGCCTCCCGGAGCCGATCACGCTTGGCTTGCATGCGGGACTGGATGGCGATGCCCAGAATCGACGCGGCCGCACCGATGACCGCGCCGATGAATCCGGAAAGCAAGGGCAAGTACGATTCCATCTGGGGCACCTCATGGTTGGACCGAGCGGACCGCCATCATGCCGGCCGCCTGGCCAGCAGGGCCCAGATACCGGCGACGCAGAGGAGCGAACCACCCGCCAGGTTGAACCGTCGCTGAGCACGCGGCGACGAGAGCAGCTTGCGCGCCGAGCCGGCAAACACGGCATACAGCGTGGCATTGACAGTCGCCATGACGACGAACGTGGCGGCCAGCAGCCAAAGTTGTTGCGTGACATCTGCGCTCGGGCTGATGAACTGGGGCAGGAAGGCCACGAAGAACACGATGCCCTTCGGATTGAGCGCGGTGACGAGGTACGTGTTCGCGAACAGCTTCCAGCGCGAGCCAGGCGCGGCCGGGGCAGGCAGCGCATGCGGTCCGATGCCCGCCCGCAAGAGCCTGATGCCAAGGTAGACGAGGTACAGGCCACCGACCCACTTGACGGCAGTGAACCAGAAGGCCGACCTGGCAAGCAGCGCGCCCAGGCCGAGCAGCGAAACGGCCAGCGCAGTCGAGTCACCGAGCGCCACCGCGGCAACCAGGGGCAGCTTGGCGCGCCGTCCATGTGCCATCGAATAGCTGATCACCGTCAGGATGGTCGGGCCGGGAATCACCAGCAGCACGGCGGAGGCCGCAACGAATGCAATCCAGAGTTCGACAGGCATCGGAAGAGCTCCTTGCAGCGGCCAAGCTTGCGGGATACGTCGCCGGTGTGATCAGACCGCGGGAGGGCCCTTCAGCTCGACGACATTGCCCTCCGGATCCGTGACATACATCGAAGGGCCTTCCCCCTCCGCTCCGAAACGTGATTCGAGCGCACCAGCCTGAATCCCTTGCGCCGAGAGGTGACCTCGAATGCCCGCTTCGTCGAACGGCTCCACCCGCAGGCAGAAGTGATCCAGGTTGTGTGCTTGCCTGCCAGGCGCAGCGCCGCCGGCCTGGCCGAGTTTGCCAGTTACGGGCACCAGGTCCACGATCGATCGGCCGGCGCGCAACTGAACCAGGCCAATGTCGTCTCGGCGTCGCTCCACGGTGCACCCGAGTGCGCCGCAGTAGAAGCGAAGCATCGCATCGAGGTCGATCACGCGCAGAACAAGGTGATCGATTTCGCGGATCCGGATCATGTTGCGCCCGCCACGGTGGGTTGATGCTCTGGCGGCGAGGGGCGCGGCAGAGGTTCCAAGGCGGACTGCTTCGCGACGCTTACCGCTCGACGGCGACGATGTGCGCCTGGATCTTGCCATCGACGGCCCCCCGCCCGAACCGCCGGGCGAGAGCCTCCGTGGCGATATCGGTGGCTTTGTCGAGCCGCGATGCGTCGCGTGCCTCGATCTCGTTTCGCAAGGGTGTCCCCTGGCAGTACGCGACCGCCGGGATGCGGCAGGATGGGGCCCGGCTGCGCGCAGCGATCGTGCTGATCTGGGGCGCCGCAGTGAACCCGCCCATTGCAAGGTCTCGCTCGATGGTGCGATGGTCGGAATAGCCGTGCGGCGTGCGCGCCAGGAAGCGCGGCGGGTCTGCTGGAAACAGGGATGCCATTGCCGTCGTCACGGTGTCGGCGAATTCGTTTTCCTCGATCCGATCCCACACGTTGAAGGCAAAGACGCCGCCCGGCCTGAGGACTCGACGTGCCTCGGAGAACGCCTTTGCCTTGTCCGGAAAGAACATGGCTCCGAACTGGCACACGACGGCATCGAACACGCCATCGTCGAAGGGCAGCTGCATGGCGTCGGCCTGGCGCCACTGCACGGGGCGCCTGGTACCGATCGCCGCAGCCTGGTCCAGCATCGGCTGGTTCAGGTCGGTGGCGACAATGGCGACGCTTTCGGGCAGAACCGTTGCCAGGCTGCGAGTCACGACACCCGTGCCGGCGGCAATTTCGAGCACGCCGGTCAGCGGGCGCGAAGCCAGTCGGTTCGCCATGCCGGCAGCGTAGGGCTCGAAGATCAGCGGAACCAGGTGCGATTCGTAAAGCGCTGCGATCGAGCCCGTGAACGCCTTGTCGCTGTGGTGGGTGCTCATCGCCATTGCCTCCGCATCGATTCCGTCGCGCTAGAACGACTGAAAGACGGCTACCTCATTGCCCCGCAGGCGGCTGCCAGAGTTCGGCCCTGTTTCCTTCCGGGTCCATGACCCAGCCGAACTTTCCGTACTCCGACTCCTCGACCTTCGCGTCGACCTCGCAGCCTTCGCTGCGCAACTGCGCCAGCAACGCGTGGAGGTCCTCGACCCGGTAGTTGATCATGAACGGGGCCCTGCTTGGCGCAAAGTACTCCGTGTCGGCCTTGAACGGGGTCCAGATCGTGGTCCCGGTGCCCGAGGGGTTCTCTGGCGACGACCATCGAAAAGCCGCGCCTCCCCACTCCTCCACACCGATGCCAAGATGCTCTCGATACCAGGCGCCGAGTGCCTTCGGATCCTTGGACTTGAAGAAGACGCCGCCAATGCCGGTTACTCGCTTCATGCTTGATTCTCCGCTGGGGCTTGGGAGGAGACGGTTGCCGTCCCATTCATTCTCCGACGAATTCTTGCCGGCGAGATGCGCCGCCGGGCAGGAACCCCACCGAACGCGAGGAGCCAGCAGGCAGTTCGAGACTTCAGTGCCCGTTGTCGACGAGGCGGGCAACCGCCTGGCGCGCGAGCGGTGCCACGACCAGCACCACCGGAAAGGCCACCAGCCATGCGGTCAGCCAGGCGCCGGTCCACATGGCGGGGTAGCTTTCACCGAAGCCGACGGCGCGGTAGGTCGAGATGCCGGAGACCAGCAGGGACATCAGACCCGACAAGATCAGACCGAAAAGAGCAGGTGCGAATTTCTTTGCAAGCATGGGGATTCTCCAGGGAAGGGTTTCGTTCATTTGCGAACCAACAATTGGTTCAGGCTGTCAGCGAGGTGGTTGGCGCCGGCGGGCCACGAGCGGGTTGGCGGCTCACCCGGCGGCCAATGTGAGCGCCGCGGCCGCCAGGTACAGCCCCGTGCCGAAGACGGCATGGTTCGCCAGGCTGCGCAAGCAGCTCTTCAGCGGCGTCGACGTCTTCGCTGCGGCGAAGCCCGCTCCCATCGCTGGTTGCATCACGAACCAGGGCGCTGCCACCGTGACGACGCCGACAACCAGCGCCGGCAGGTAGGTCGGCTGCCGGAGCCAGGCAGTGCCCTGGACGGCGACCAGGAGCCCCGCATAGGCGATGCCGATGAGGTAGTGGGTCAGCCAGCCCAGGCCGAGTTCGAACTCGACGGGTTCCGCCTTGGCGATCGCTGCATGCGCAAATTGGCCATGGCGAAGGTGGCCGACCCAGCGGCCGACGAGGCCGAAGCTCGTGCTTGGAACACCCAAGCGCGCCAGGAGCAGCAGCCAAGCGTCCATCACTGCAGTGGCTCCGATTCCGACGAGTGCGGTGTGCCCGATGACGAGGTAGGAAGGCATCGAAGGCTCCTTGAATGCATTGACTTGCGAACATGCTGATGCCATGATAGAAGTTGAAGTCAACTTCAAGTCAAGCGGTCGCATGGACATTTCTGAAGTCGCCAGGAAGTCGGGCGTGGCCGCATCGGCGCTGCGGTACTACGAACGCAAGGGCCTCATACACGCTCTGGAGCGTGATGGCGCCCGGCGCAAATTCGCGCCGGCGGTGCTGGACCAGCTCGCGCTCATTGCGCTGGGGCAGGCGGGCGGGTTCTCGCTCGACGAGATCCGGATGATGTTCACGCCTGGCGGCGAGCCGAACATCGACCGCGGCGTGCTGGCCTCGAAGGCTGACGAGCTCGACCGAATGATCAAGCGCCTGAAGGCCATGAGCGACGGGCTGCGCCACGCAGCGGCATGTCGCGCGCCAAGCCATGCGGCGTGCCCTTCATTCCAGCGGCTGCTGAAGGCTGCTGCCTCTGGAGCGCTGGAGAAGCGGCAGCGACAACTCGCGCCGCGCAGAGGCAACTGAGCCAGGCTCGCCGGCTTGCGCGCCGGCCGACCAGGAAGAGAACCGAGCACCAGAGCGCCGAGATGGCCGCCGGTGCGCTGGCCGCTGGAAACGAACCCAGCATCGACGCTCGATCACTCCGACCCTCTCGAGCCTAGCGTAGAGATCGATCGACCACGATGGCACCTCGGCTCACCTCCGCAGCGCCAGACGCCGAAAACTCTTCCGGCAGTTGCACGCCTGCCCTCGAAACGATGGGCGCCGCGCCGACGCAGGGTTCCATGTCGACACGGGCTCTCGTCACGCAGCCCATCACAGATGCCGGATTCGCGACAGCAGGCTCAACCTGTCGCGCACTTCACGGATCGATCAATTGCAGGCGTTGGCGGGGGAGCCCATATACGAAGGGTTGTGCCTCTCTAGACTGTCGCACTCTGCCCGGACGACGTACTGAGTCCAAGGCTCATTGTCGTAGGACCTTCTCCATGGCTTTGCCCTTGGCGAGTTCGTCAACAAGCTTGTCCAATTGGCGAATCCTCTGCATCAGCGGATCCTCGACATCTTCCACGCGGACGCCACAAACCACGCCCTTGATGAGCGCACTGTTCGGATGCAACGCCGGCGCTTGGGCAAAGAAGGCTTCGAAGTCCGCCCTCTGTTCGATCTGATGCAGCAGACCGGCTTGGTCATAGCCAGTAAGCCAGCAGATGACACGGTCAACCTCTTCCTTCGTACGGCCCTTGCGCTTGGCCTTCTGCACGTACATTGGATAGACCGCCGCGAAGGGTGTCGAGAAGATTCGATGTCCTGCCATCTTCGTATCGTCGAAAGTGGTGCGTGAGGCTCAACTGGAACATGTGGTGATACCGGCTGCAGGGCCGTGTGCGCAGACGGCTGCTAGCGTCTGCGTCGAGCGTCTAGCGCGATGCCAGGCGGCGCCTCCCCTCTGTGGACGCCCCAAGAACGGACCTCGTTTGGTGGCTCGTTCGGCGTCATGCGCGGCCTAAAGGTCGGCGGATCGATGGCTGGCCTCGGGCACCCGTTCGGCCGCCGCGTCAGCCCGGCCGCTGCCGCTGCAACGCGGACTCGTCCCAGGCCGTGGCACCGATCGGCTCGCCCCACAGGTCGATCACCACCCGCGTGCCGCGATGCTGCTGTTGTGCCGCGGCGCCGCGCACATAGCCCAGGCCGACGCAGCTGCCGGCGGCCAGGCTCCAGCCGGCGGAGCTGAGTTCGCCGACGGCCTCGCCGTCGATCTGGATCGCCTCGCCGCCCCAGACGTAGGCGGCGGGGTCGTCGAGCACGAAGCAGAGCAGCTTCTTGCGCAGCGGCTGGCCCTGCGATCTCAGCAGCGCCTCGCGGCCGATGAATGGTGCGGGCTTGTCCAGCTTCAGCGCGAAGGCCAGGCCGGCCTGCCACGGCGTTTCGTCGGGTCCGAGCTCGGCGCCCCAGGCGCGGCGGCCAGCCTCGATGCGCAGCGCGTCGAGCGCGTAGTAGCCGGCATCGACCAGGCCCAGCTCGGCGCCGGCTTCGTGCAGCGCCAGGTAGACGTGGCGCGCCATCTCGATCGGCACGTACAGCTCGTAGCCAGGGCCACCAACGTAGCTCATGCGTGCGGCGCGCACGCGGGACAGGCCGAGATCGATCTCGCGCGTGTGCGAGAACTTCAGCCCCTGCGGCGACAGGTCGTCGGGGCAGACGCGGGCCAGCAGCTCGCGCGAACGCGGGCCCATCAGCGACAGCACCGAGTACATCGCGCTGACGTCGGTCACGATGACATGTTCGTCGGCGCCCATGTGGCGCGTGATCCAGTCGCGGTCGCGCTGCGGCTGGGCCGAGCCGGTGACGACCAGAAAGCGGTCGACGGCCTGGCGCATCACGGTCAGGTCGCTCTCGAAGCCGCCGCGCTCGTTGAGCATCGCGGTGTAGACCATGCGCCCCTCGGGCACGTCGATTTCGTTGGCGCACAGGCGCTGCAGCAGCGCCAGCGCGTCGCGGCCCTGCACCAGCAGCTTGCCGAACGAGGTCTGGTCGTACAGCGCGACGGCCTCGCGGGTGGCGCGCTTCTCAGCCTGCACCCAGGGAAGCCAGCCCGGCGCGGCGAGGCCGTACGCGGGACGCGGCTGTCCGGCCGGCCTGAAGTAGTTGGCGCGCTCCCAGCCGTTCTTGCTGCCGAACTCGGCGCCCCAGGCGCCACCGGCGCCTCGTGGCGCCCTTCGGCCAGCAGGTCGTACAGCGGCGAGGTGCGCAGCGGCCGCGCGCTCTCCAGCTCCTGGCGCGGCCAGCGCATCGCGTAGTGCAGGCCCAGCGTTTCGGCGGTGCGTTCGGCCAGCGCGCGCCGGTTGGCGGTGAAGGCGCCGAAGCGGCGGACGTCCACGTCCCACAGGTCGCTCGGCGCCTCGCCGCCGACGATCCACTCGGCGATCAGGTGCCCGGCGCCGCCCGAGTTGGCGATGCCGGCCGAGTTGAAGCCGGCGCAGACGAAGTAGTTGCGCAGCTCGGGCGCTTCGCCGAGGATGAAGTTGCCGTCGGGCGTGAAGCTCTCGGGGCCGTTGAGCAGCATCTTGATCTGCGCCGTCTCCAGGCATGGCGTGCGGTGGATGGCATTCGTCATCAGCGGCTCGAACTGGTCCCAGTCTTCGTCGAGCAACTGGAACTGGAAGGTGTCGGGATCGGGTCGACCTTCCACGGCTTGGCCTTCGGCTCGAAGCCGCCCATCACCAGGCCGCCGACTTCTTCCTTGTAGTAGATGAAGCCGTCGGGGTCGCGCATCACCGGCAGCATCGGGTGCACGCCTTCGATCCGGTCGGTGACGATGTAGAAGTGCTCGGCCGAGTAGAGCGGCACGTTGACGCCGGCCAGCGCGCCGAACTGGCGCGCCCACTGGCCGGCGCAGTTGACGAGCGATCTCGCAGCGCACGTCGCCCGCGCCGTCGTGCGCACACCGGCCACACGCAGCCGTTGCTCCAGCCGATGCACGCCGGTGACCTCGGCGTCCTCGACCATCTTCACGCCGCGCTTGCGCGCGCCCTTGGCCAGCGACATCGTCAGGTCGGCCGGGTTGGCCTTGCCGTCGCCGGGGATCCAGATCGCGCCGGCAGGTCGTCGGTGCGCAGCACCGGATACAGATCGCCGGCCTCGCGTGGCGTGATCAGCTGCACCTCGACGCCGAAGCTGCGCGCCAGCGCGGCCTGCTTGCTTCAGCACCTGCATGCGCTCGGGCGTGCGCGCCACGTTGACGCTGCCGCACTGCTTCCAGCCGGTGGCCAGGCCGGTCTCGGCCTCGAGCGTCGCTGTACAGCTCGATGCCGTACTTGCTCATGCGCGTCATGTTGCGGTTCGGCCGCATCTGGCCGACCAGGCCGGCCGCGTGCCAGGTGGTGCCGCAGGTCAGCTTGCCCTGTTCGAGCAGCAGCACGTCGCTGATGCCGAGCTTGGCCAGGTGGTAGGCGGTCGAGCAGCCGGCGATGCCGCCGCCGACGATGACGACGCGGGCGTGGGTGGGCAGGGGCATGCGCCGTAGCCTAGCGCGGGAAGCCCGGCCACGGATGGACAGGGCGGGAAACCCCGACTGTCATGAAGTTGTAGCTCGGAGAAGATGGAATGCACGGTTCACAGGAGGAAACCCCATGTTCAAGTCTGCGTGTCGCCATCTGTTCGCTGCCGCGACAGGCATCGCCCTGGCGGCGCTGCTCGTCACCCCTGCGTTGGCCCAGAAGACCAGGATCACGGTCTATTCCGGGCTCGAGGCCGACCAGGTCGGCGTCTACAAGACCGCCTTCGAGGCCGCCAATCCCGACGTCGAGATCGCCTGGGTGCGTGACTCGACCGGCGTAATCACCGCCCGCGTGCTGGCCGAAAAGGACAACCCGCGCGCCGACGTGATCTGGGGCCTGGGGGCATCCAGCGTCGCGCTGTTCGACTCGATGGGCCTGCTCGAACCCTACGCGCCCAAGGGTGTGGACCAGATCAAGCCGACCTTCCGCAGCACGAAGAACCCACCGAGCTGGACCGGCATGGACGCCTGGCTGGCGGTGATGTGCTTCAACACGATCGAAGGTGGCAAGAAGAACCTGCCCAAGCCGGCATCGTGGGCCGACCTCGGCAACCCGGTCTACAAGGACTCGATCGTGATGCCCAACCCGGCCTCGTCGGGTACCGGATACCAGGCGGTCTACGCCTGGATCCAGATCATGGGCGAGAAGGCGGCCTGGGAGTTCATGGACAAGCTGCACCAGAACATCGCCGTCTACACCCACTCGGGCTCGGCCCCCTGCGTGCAGGCTGCCAAGGGCGAGCGCGTGATCGGCATCGGCTTCGACATGCGCGGGGCCAAGGAGAAGACTGCCGGCGCGCCGATCGACATCATCCTGGCCAAGGAAGGTGCGCCGTGGGACATGGAGGCCACGGCGATCGTCAAGGGCACGAAGAACCTGGCGGCAGCGCAGAAGCTGGCCGACTTCGCGGTCTCCAAAGCCGCCTATGAGATGTACGGCAAGTTCTACGCGATCTCGGGCTATCCGGGCATGAACCCGGCGCCGCCGAACTACCCGCCCAGCGCCGACTCGGCGATGGCCAAGATCGACCTGGCGCAGATGGGCCAGGACCGGGCCAAGATCCTGGCCGAGTGGACCAAGCGCTACGACGCCAAGTCGGCACCGAAGTGATGCTGGGCCCTTCTCCTGGTGGCGGGAGAAGGCAGCCGATAAGGGGCCGGCGCTGCCCCTCGCCTCAACCCTCCGCGACCGGATGGAGGGGGAACCTGCAATGACGGCGCCTTACCTTCGCATCGAACGGCTGGTCAAGCAGTTCGGTGCCTTCACCGCGTTGAAGGACGTCTCGCTCGAGATCTTGCCGGGCGAGTTCGTCTGCTTTCTCGGGCCGTCGGGCTGCGGCAAGACCACACTGTTGCGCGCCATCGCCGGCCTCGACATCCAGACCTCGGGACGCATCTTCCAGGCCGGCAAGGAAATCTCCACCCTGCCGGCCTCGCAGCGCGATTTCGGCATCGTGTTCCAGTCCTACGCGCTGTTCCCGAACCTGACCGTCGCCGCCAACGTCGCCTACGGCCTGGTCAGCCGCAGCGTGCCGAAGGTCGAGATCCAGAACCGTGTCGTCGACCTGCTGCAACTGGTCGGCATGCCAGAGGCGGCACGCAAGTACCCGGCGCAGCTGTCGGGCGGCCAGCAACAGCGGGTGGCATTGGCCCGCGCCCTGGCGCTCTCGCCGGGCCTGCTGCTGCTCGACGAACCGCTGTCCGCACTCGACGCCCGCGTGCGCGCCCACCTGCGCAGCGAGATCCGCCAGTTGCACCAGCGCCTGCGTGTGACGACGATCATGGTCACCCACGACCAGGAAGAGGCCCTGACGATGGCCGACCGTATCGTCGTCATGAACCAGGGCGTGATCGAACAGGTCGGCACGCCGACCGAGGTCTACCGCAAGCCGCACAGCGCCTTCGTCGCCGACTTCGTCGGCACCACCAACTTCCTGCCGGCGGTCGTCGCCGCGACCAACCGCGTGCGCTACGCGGGCATCGACCTGAGTTGCGAGCTCGATGTCCGGCCCGGCGTCGGCCATGACGTGACGCTGGCCGTGCGGCCCGAGGACATCGCCGTGCGCGGGATCACGGCAGCGATGCCGAATGCCTTCCCGGTGCGCATCGCCGACATCGAATTCCTCGGCGCCTTTTGCCGCGTCAAGCTCGATGTCGCTGACGGCGCGCCGCCGATCGTCGCCGACTTCTCGATCAACCTGGTGCGCGACCTGGGCATCGAAGTCGGCAAGGACCTGTTGATCGCGATGCCGCCCGAGCGGCTGCGCGTGTTTCCGCGCGCGCCGCAACTTCCGTGACGACGCTGGCCACCCCAGCCACGGCGGCGCCGCCGACGGCCCGGCGCCGACTCGATCGCGACGACATCGTGATGCGGGCGGGGCTGGTCCTGCTCATCGGCTGGATGCTGGTCACACTGGTCTTGCCGCTATGGGCGTTGCTGTCCAAGAGCTTCCAGAACCAGCGCGGCGAGTTCGTCGGCCTGGCCAATTACCAGCTGTACTTTTCGACGCCATCGCTGTTCGATTCGGTCTGGAACAGCCTGTACGTGTCGGTGATCACGACCCTGATCGTGCTGCCGCTGGCCTTCGTCTATGCCTATGCGCTGCAGCGCAGCTGCATGCGCTGGAAGGGCCTGTTCCAGGCGGTGGCCCTGATCCCGATCCTTGCGCCGTCGCTGCTGCCGGCGATCTCGCTGGTCTATCTGTTCGGCAACCAGGGATTCCTCAAGGAGTTCCTCTTCGGCGGCTCGATCTACGGCGCGGGCGGCATCATCGTGGCCCAGGTCTTCTATTGCTTTCCGCACGCGCTGATGATCCTGGTGGCCGCGCTGTCGATGGCCGACGGCAGGCTCTACGAGGCGGCCGACGTGCTCGGCGCGTCGAAGACACGCGTCTTCTTCACGGTCACGCTGCCGGGTGCGAAATACGGCGTGATCAGCGCGGGCTTCGTCATCTTCACGCTGGTCGTCACCGACTTCGGCATCGCCAAGGTGATCGGCGGCCGCTACAACGTGCTGGCCACCGACATCTTCAAGCAGGTCATCGGCCAGCAGAACTTCGAGATGGGCGCGGTCGTCGGCTTCGTGCTGCTGATTCCGGCCGTCGTCGCCTTCGCCGCCAACCGCATCACCGAGCGCAGGCAGGTCGCGCTGCTGTCGGCGCGCGCCGTGCCGCTGGAGCCCAAGCCCGCGCCGCACCGCGACTGGCTGCTGTTCGGCTTCTGCGCCCTCGTCGGCAGCCCGATCGTGGGTATTCTGGGCATGGCGGCCTGGGCCTCGTTCGTCACCCGCTGGCCTTACAACCTGACGCTTGACGCTGAAGAACTACGTGTTCAGCGAGTTCGATTCGAACGGCTGGAGCGCCTACTGGAACTCGATCGAGCTTGCGAGCTGGACGGCGGTGATCGGCACCGTCGTCGTCTTCCTCGGTGCCTATCTGCTGGAGAAGACGCGTGGCTTTGCCTGGGGGCGCGGCGTCGCCCAGTTCATGGCCATGCTGCCGATGGCCGTTCCCGGGCTGGTGCTGGGGCTGGCCTACATCTTCTTCTTCAATGCGCGCGCCAATCCGCTGGGCTTCATCTACGCGACGATGACGATCCTGGTGGTCAATTCGGTGACGCACTTCTTCACCGTCAGCCACCTCACCGCGACGACGGCGTTGAAGCAACTCGATGGCGAATTCGAAGCCGTGTCGGCATCGCTGAAGGTGTCGTTGCTGCGCACGATGGCCAGGGTGACCATTCCGGTTTGTTTGCCGGCGGTGCTCGATGTCAGCATCTACCTGTTCGTCAACGCGATGACCACGGTCTCGGCGGTCATCTTCCTGTACTCGACCGACACCAAGCCGGCCGCGGTGACGATCGTCAACATGGACGAAGCCGGCTTCACCGCCGCCGCGGCGGCGATGGCCATCTGCATCGTCATGACCTCGGCGGCGGTGAAGATCGTCCACCTGATGTTGACGCGCCGCTTCGAACGCCGCACACAAGCGTGGCGAAGACGGTAGTTACGCTGGAGACGCTTGCGCATGGCATTACCCACCCAAACCCGCGTCGTCATCATCGGTGGCGGGATCATCGGCTGCAGCATCGCCTACCACCTGGCCCAGCGCGGCGTGCGTGACGTCGTCGTGATCGAACGTCTGCAGCTCACGCATGGCGCGACCTGGCATGCGGCGGGCCTGGTCGGCCAGCTGCGCAGCAGCAGCAACCTGACGCGCCTGATGCGCTACGGCGCCGAGCTGTACGGCAAGCTCGAGGCGCAGACCGGGCAGGCCACGGGCTGGCACCGCACCGGCAGCCTGCGCCTGGCTTCTTCACCGGCGCGCTGGCAGGAACTCAAACGCTCGGCAACCATGGCCAAAGGCTTCGACTTTCGCGTCGACCTGGTGAGCCCGCGCGAGGCACGCGACCTGTATCCGCTGCTGGAGCTGAGCGGCGTCGTCGGTGCCGCGTGGATCGAAGGCGATGGCGACGTCGACCCGGCCAGCCTGACCCAGGCCTACGCCGCAGGCGCGCGCGCGGGCGGCGTGGCCATCCATCAGGGCGTGCGTGTGACGGCGCTGCGCAAGCAGGGTCGCCGCGTCACCAGCGTCGTCACCGACCGCGGCGAGATCGCGGCCGAATGCGTGATCGACGCCGCGGGCATGTGGGGCCGCGAGATCGCCGCGATGGTCGGCACCCGCGTGGCCGTCGGTGCCGTCGAGCACCAGTACTTCGTGTCCGAGAAGTCCGGCCATATACCCGCCGGCCTGCCCTCGCTGCGCGACCCCGACGGCAACTTCTACGTCAAGCCCGAGCCGGGTGCACTGGCCGTCGGCGGCTGGGAGGCCAACACCAAGCCGTGGGGCGCGGCGGGCATCGCGGCCGATTTCGGACCCGAGTTGCTGCAGCCCGATTACGACCGCTTCGAGCCCTTGGGCACAGCCGCTTGCGCCCGCATTCCGGTGCTCGGCGAGATCGGCATCCGGCAGATGATCAACGGCCCGATTCCGATCACCGCCGACGGCGAGCCGGTGATCGGCCTGTCGCCCGAGCTCGACAACTTCTACCTCTGCTGCGGCTTCACCTCGGGCATCGCCGCCTCGGGCGGCGCCGGCTGGGTGATGGCCAACTGGATCGTCGACGGAGACCCGGGCCTGGACCTGTGGCCGTTCGACGTGCGCCGTTTCGGCGCGCCGCATTCGGTCAAGGACACGCTGTACCAGCGGGCAGTGGAGAGTTATGCCCGTTACTACCACATCGCCTGGCCGAATCACGAGACCGAGGCCGGCCGCGGCGCGCGGCGCAGCCCGCTTTACGACACGCTGATGCGCAGTGGCGCGGTCTACGGCAACAAGTTCGGCTGGGAGCGCCCGAACTGGTTTGCGCCGGCGGGCACGCCGGCGGTGGATACGCCGACCTTCGAGCGCGGCCCGGCCTTCGCAGCCATCGCGGCCGAGCACCGCGCGGTGCGCGAGCGTGTGGCGCTGATCGACATGAGCTCGTTCTCGAAGTTCGAGATCCGCGGCCCGGCCGCGCTCGGCCTGCTGCAAAAGCTCGCCGTCAACGACCTCGACAAGCCCGACGGCAGCATCGTCTACACGCAACTGTGCAACGAGCGCGGCGGCATCGAGGCCGACGTGACCATCACGCGCCTGGCCGCAGACCGCTTCTACTTCGTCACCGGCAGCGCGCTGGGCGTGCGTGACCGCTCGACGATCGAACGCCACCTGCCCGGCGACGGCAGCGCCATGATCATCGATCACACCTCGGCCAAGGCAGTGCTCAACCTGTGCGGCCCGAAGTCGCGCGAGGTGCTGGCGCAGCTGACCGATGCGCCGCTGGACAACGCCCGATTCCCCTACATGAGCGCGCGCGAACTCGACCTGGCCCTGGCCCCAGCACTCGCTCTGCGCGTGACCTACCTCGGCGAACTGGGCTACGAGTTGCACGTGCCGGTCGAGTACGCGCAGCACCTCTACGAGCGGCTCTGGGCCTGCGGCCAGGCGCATGGCATCGCCAACGTGGGCTACCGGGCGATCAACAGCCTGCGGCTGGAGAAGCATTACCTGGTCTGGGGCACGGACATCACGCCGGACTACAACCCCTACGAGGCCGGGCTCGGGTTTTGCGTCGCCCTCGGCAAGCGCGACTTCCTGGCCCGCACGGCACTGGCGCAGGTGAAGGCCAAGGGGCCGGCGCGGCGCCTGGCCTGGTTCACCGCGCCGCCGGAGCCGACCTTGCATGGCGGCGAGGTCGTGCTGGCCGGCGACCGCGTGCTCGGCCGCGTCACCAGCGGCGGCTTCGGCCACAGCGTGGGCCGCAACATCCTGTGCGCTTATCTGGCCGCCGACGAACCGGCCGACACCGAAGTGACGATTGAAGTGATGGGCGAGCGTTTCCCCGCGCAGCGCCATGCGCGGCCGCCCTACGATCCGGAACGCCGCGCGATCCTTGCCTGACCATCCACCGACCCTCGAACGCCGCCAGGAGCGGGCCATGACCGACCAGCGAACATCGCCACCGCGACTCGAACCCGAACTCGAAGCCCTGCTTGCCAAACGGCGCGACGGCCACGGCATGCCGCGCGAGCTGTATCACACCGAGGCCATCTACGCTGCGGAAATGCGCCACATCTGGCAAGGCGGTTGGCTGTTTGCCGGCTTCGCCATCGAACTGCCCAAGCCGGGCGACTACTTCACTTTCGCGGTCGACTCGACACCGCTGCTGGTGCTGCGCGGCGACGATGGCGAGGTGCGGGCCTTTCACAACGTCTGCCGCCATCGCGGCACCCAGCTCTGCCGCACCGACAGCGGGCACCTGCGCAACATCGTCTGCCCCTACCACTCCTGGACTTACGCGCGCAACGGCGAGCTGCGCCACTGCCAGGGCATGCACGAGGGCATCGACAAGTCGCAGCTCGGCCTGAAGCCGGTGCACACGGCGGTCGTGTCGGGCCTGGTCTACGTCTCGCTGGCCGCCGAGCCGCCTTCGCTCGACGGCCTGCGCAAGGACTTCACCGCAGCGGGCAAGCCGCAGGGTTTCGAGCGCGCCAAGCTGGCGCATGTCGTCGACTACGAGGTCGACGCGAACTGGAAGCTGGTCTGGGAGAACAACCGCGAGTGTTTGCACTGCGTTCCGTGCCACCCGCAATACGTGAAGGCCAACTTCGACATCGTCGACGAGAAGTCCGCGTCACCGGCGATGCGCCAGAAGATCGACGCCGCGACCGCGCGCATTGCGGCCAAGTGGACGCTCGCGAGTGCCGCCGCCGCGCATCCGCAGGGTGGGCTGGCCACCTTCCCCGACCCTGAGCGCGACCTGTGGTTCGCCAGCAGTCGCACGCCGCTGGCCGAGGGCTTCGCCACCGAGTCGATGGACGGCCGCCGTGTCGCGCCGCTGATGGGCGACTACGAGGACGAAGAGGTCGGCGTGCTGCGCCTGCGCAGCTTGCCGAACTTCTGGATCCATGCCAGTTGCGACCATGCGGTGGCCGCGCGCATGTTGCCGGCCGGCCCACGCAAGACGCGCATGCGCGGCTACTGGCTGGTCGACGAGAAGGCCCAGGAGGGGCCTGATTACCAGCTTGATCGCCTGTTGCCGTTCTGGCACCTGACCAACGAGCAGGACTGGAACATCTGCAACTGGCAACAGAAGGGCATCGACTCGATCGGCTACGAGCCGGGCCCGCTGTCGCAGCGGCTGGAATACAACGTCGACGCGTTCATCCGCTGGTACCTGGGGCAACTCCGAGCCTGAGGCCGGTGCCTCAGGCGAGGCGCAGCGCCATCACGCCGATGACGATCACCAGCGTGCCCGCCGCACGCTGCATGCCGAAGCGCTCCTTCAGCATCCACGTGCCGAGCAGCGCCGCGAACAAGACCGAGGTTTCGCGCAGCGCGGCCACGCTGGCGACCGGTGCCGCGTCATGGCCCACAGCGCGATCGCGTAGGAGCCGATCGACGCCGCTGCCGCCGAGCGCGGCCAGCGGCCAGCGGCGGCGCGCATAGGCCAGGATCGCCTGCTTGCCGGCCGCATCGCGGCGCAGCAACACCATCGAGGGGTACGGCAGGCCGTCGAGCACGAACAGCAGCATGACGTAGGCCGCGGCGCTGTGGCCGGCGGACACGGTCTGCGCGCACGCCCTTGCCGTCGACGAAGGTGTAGACGGCGATGATCAATGCGTTGCTGAAGGCAAACAGCAGCGCCTTGCGGTGGTGCAGGGTCTGGCCCGGATGCGCCAGCCCGACCAGCGCCACGCCGAGCGTGATGCCGACGATGCCAACCCAGGCCAGCGGACTCGGCGCCTCGGCCGAGCACGGCCGAGCTGCCGAGGGCGACCAGCAGCGGCGCGAAGCCGCGCATGATCGGGTAGGTCAGGCCGAGTTCGCCATGCTGGTAGGCGCCGGCCAGCGCGACGTAGTAGCCGACGTGGATCACCAGCGAGGCGGCGATGAAGGGCAGCGCGACCGCCGGCGGCGGGCCGACGACGATCAGCAGCGGGACAGGCCACCAGTGCGCCGAGAAAATGCACCAGCGCGGTGTCGAGCTCCTTGTCGCCGCTCGACTTGACCAGCGCGTTCCAGCCGGCATGCAGCACCGCTCCTGCCAGCACGGCAGCCACCACCGGCCAGGTCAATGCCATCAGGCTCTGGGTCCGTCGGTGTCGAGCAGCGGCAGCACCGAATGGCGCAGTCGGGTTTGCGTCAGCGCGCCGGCCGATTCGAGGATCGGGTAGGCGATCGAGCAGATGTGCGAGTTGATGCGCTTCAGGTCGCTGATCAGGTCGAGGTGCAGCGAGCTGGTCTCGATGCTCTGCGCCGTGTTGTCCGCAGCCGCGCGATGTGGGTCGCGGCGTACTCGTGCTCGAGGTCGCGGAAGCGCGCCTTCTCCTCGAGCAGCCGCTGCGCGTCGCGCACGTGGCCGTCGAGGAACACGCTCATGCCCAGGCGCAGGTTGGCCAGCAGCCGCTCGTGCAGGTGGCACGATCTCGGCCATGCCGGCGTCGGAGAAGCTGCGGTTCTTGCGGATCTTCTTGTCCTCGACGTCCTGCAGCACGCGCTCGATGATGTCGCCGATCTGCTCCATGTTGATCGTGAACGAGACGATGTCGGTCCAGCGCCGGCTCTCGCGCTCGCGACAGCGCCTCGCGCGAGATCTGCGTCAGGTAGAACTTGATCGCCGAGTACAGCTCGTCGACCGTGTCGTCCATGCTTGCGCAGCTGCTCGGCCAGCGCCAGGTCGTTGTTGCGGATCACCGGCAGGATGCCGCGCAGCATGGTCTCGACCACGTCGGCCTGGTGCAGCGCCTCGCGCGCCGCGCAGCTGATGGCCAGCGACGGCGTGGCCAGCGCCGAGCGGGTCGAGGTGGCGCGGCCGCGTCGGTGCCGGCGCCGTGCGCGGCTCGCGCAGCCAGCGCTCGACGCGCGCGGCCGACCAGCGCCGGTGAAGCCGATGAAGAGCAGCCGCCAGCAGCAGGTTGAAGCACGAGGTGGAAGACCACCACCTGCTGGTGCACGGTCGGGCACGCAGCTGCTGCAGCAGCGACGTGCACCTGCGGCAGCAGCGGCAATGCATCGAGCAGCGCGCCGACGCACCTTGAAGATCAGGTTGCCGAGCGGCAGCCGCCGCACCTGCGGCGACGGCGCCGCGGTGGCGAGCATCGCCAGCACGCCGCTGCCGATGTTGGCGCCGAGCACCAGGCCGAGCGCCACCGTCGACCGGCAGCATGGCCCGAGCCGGCCAGCGTCGCGGTCAGCAGCACGATCGCCAGGCTCGAGTACGACAGCACGGTGAGCACGCGCGCCGACGACGATGTCGAGCAGCACCTCGTTCGGCAGCGCGACCAGCAGCGCGCGCACCGCCGGCGATTCGGTCAGCGGCCGGGTCGCGGCGACGATCAGCTGCAGCGCCAGCGTGATCAGGCCGAGGCCGATCAGCACCCGGCCGATGCGCCCGGCCGCGTGTTCTGGCGCGAGATGAAGAGCACCACGCCGACGAAGATCAGCAGCGGCGACAGCCACGACAGGTCGAACGAGAACACGACCGCCATCAGGCTGGTGCCGACGTCGGCGCCGAGCATCACGGCCAGCGCCGCGCTCGGTGGTCACCAGGCCCTTGCCGACGAACGAGGCGACGATCAGGCAGGTGGCCGTGCTCGACTGCACGAGGCTGGTCACGCCGAGGCCGGCGAGCAGCGCCGCGGAAGCGGTTGCTGAAGCTCGTCGCGAGGACGCGGCGCAGGTTCTCGCCGAACACGCGCAGCATGCCGGTGCGCACGATGTGCGTGCCCCAGACGAGCAGGGCGATCGCGGCGAGCAGGTTCAGCAGGTGAAGCATCGACGCTGCGTGGCCTCAGGCCCACGGCAGCGAGTAGGTCTTGAGGTTGGTGAAGCTCTTCATCGCTTCCTGCACGCCTTCCTTGTAGCCCAGGCCGGAGTCCTTGATGCCGCCGAACGGCGTCAGCTCGAGCCGGTAGCCCGGCACCTCGCGCACGTTGACGCTGCCGACGTGCAGCTCGGCGACGAAGCGGGTGATGTAGTCGAGCCGGTTGGTGCACACCGACGACGACAGGCCGTAGGCCGTGCCGTTGGCGATGCGGATCGCCTCGTCGATGTCGCGCGAAGGTGATGATCGGCGAGACCGGGCCGAAGGTCTCCTCGCGCACCACGGTCATCTCGGGGTCGGACGCGGTCGAGCACGGTCGGCGAGTAGAGCGCGCCGTCGCGCTGGTTGCCGACGCAGCAGGCGCGCGCCCTGCGCGACCGCCTCGTCGACGCGCGCCTCGAACAGGCGCGCCGCGGCCTCGTCGATCACGGTGCCCATCTCGACCTTCGGGTCGCACGGGTCGCCGTAGCGTCCAGGCCTGCGTCTTCTCGACCACCAGCTCGGTGAAGCGCGCGGCGACCGCCTCGTGCACCAGCATGCGCTTGACCGCGGTGCAGCGCTGGCCCGAGTTCTTGTACGAGCCCTGCACCGCCAGCGTCGACGCCTCGTCGAGGTCGGCGTCGTCCATCACGATGATCGGGTCGTTGCCGCCGAGCTCGAGCACGATGCGCCGGTAGCCGGCCTTGCGCCGCGATGTACTTGCCGATCGCCACGCCGCCGGTGAAGGTGACCAGGTCGACGTGCGGGTTGGTGAGCAGTTCGTCGGCGATCTCGCGCGGGTCGCCGGTGACGACCGAGAGCATCTCGCGGCGGCAGGCCGGCCTCGTAGAGCAGGTCGGCGAACAGCAGCGCCGACAGCGGCACCTTCTCGGAGGGCTTGAGCACCATGCGGTTGTTGGTGGCGACCGCCGGCACGACCTTGTGCGCGACCTGGTTCATCGGGTGGTTGAACGGCGTGATCGCGCTGATCACGCCGAGCAGCGGCTCGCGCTGGGTGTAGACGCGGCGCTTGCTTGCCGTGCGGCGTGAGGTCGCAGGAGAAGATCTGGCCGTCGTCCTTCAGGCACTCGTTGGCGCCGAACATCAGCACGTCGGCGACGCGGCCGGCCTCGTAGGTCGCGTCCTTCAGGCACAGGCCCGACTCGGCGCGTGATCAGCGCGGCGA
The DNA here is from genome assembly GCA_963779435.1 of uncultured beta proteobacterium. Classification (GTDB taxonomy): domain Bacteria; phylum Pseudomonadota; class Gammaproteobacteria; order Burkholderiales; family Burkholderiaceae_C; genus CADEEN01. Next base: position 223,017 of record CAVZYL010000012.1, read on the forward strand.
TCGCCGCGCGTGCGCTCGCGCACCAGCGCCGCGGCCCGGTTCAGGATGTTGGCGCGCTCGAAGCGCGACAGTCGCGCGCGGTAGCCGCGCGCGATCTGCGAACGCGCGCCGCACTTCGTCGAGCGTGGCCTTCGGCACCGTGCCGATGCGATTGCCCGGTGTACGGGTTGAAGACGTCGATGACGCGGTCGCCGCCGCGATCGGCGCCGACCTTCTCGCCGGCGATGCGCATACCGTGCGTTCGATGCGCATGGCCATCATTGCGCGCCGGTTCAGCGCCAGGTCGAAGGCGTCGAAGTTGCGCCAGCGCCGCGCTGCGGGTCGAGGTCGGCGATCGGCCGGTTGACGATCAGCGGCACGCGCTGCTCGGAGACGCCGCCGTGCGAGCGCAGCGGCGCATCGAGCGCCGACAGGTCGTGCCGCGCGCCGGCGGTGCCGATCACCGTCGAAGCGCTCCGAGACGACGACCAGGTCGCCGATGCGGTCGGCGGGCAGCTCGAAGCGCGCCGCCGCTTCGGCGCGCGTGCAGCACCGACTCGATGCCGCGCAGGCCGGCGATGCGCGCAGCCAGCGTCGTGCATCGGTGTCGGCGGGCAGGTAGACGGTCGCGAACGAGCCGAGCGCACCGTGGTGCACGACGTAGGGATCGGTGATCGGCAGGATCACGCGCGCGACGCCGGCGCCGAGCCAGTCGTCGAGCAGGTCCTGCAGGTAGATCACGTCGGGCGCGCCGTCCATCCGCGTCTTCGCGTTCATGCCGTGGTCGGCGGTGAGCGCGATCGACGCAGCCCATCGCGTCGAGCTTGCCGAGGTAGCCGTCCATCATCGCGTAGAACGCGTTCGGCGCTCGGCCGTGCCCGGCGCGTGCTTGTGCTGCACGTAGTCGGTGGTCGAGAGGTACATCACGTCGGGCCGGTGCTTGCGCATCAGCTGGACGCCGGCGGCGAACACGAACTCCGACAGTGCCGCGCTGTAGACGTCGGGCAGCGGCATGGCCGACCAGCTCGAGCACGTCGCTCGATGCCGTTTTCGGCCTGCGCTCGCCTCGTCGGCCTTCTCGGCCGAGAAGCAGATGCCCTTGCATGCCGTGGCCGAGCAGCTTGCGCAGCTTGTCCTTGGCGGTGACGACGGCGCAGCGACTGACCGGCGTCGGCCAGCGCGGCCAGGATGCGTCGGCGCGCGCAGCCACTTCGGGTCGTTCATCATGACCTCGGTGCCGCTGTCGACGTCGAACAGGTAGTTGCCGCAGATGCCGTGCACCGAGGGCGGCGCGCCGGTGACGATCGACAGGTTGTTCGGGTTGGTGAAGCTCGGCACCACGCAGTCGGCGATCAGCGCCGTGCCCTCGGCCAGCACGCGCTTCAGCCACGGCATGTGGCCGTCGGCGACCGCCTGCGCGATGTAGTCGGGTTCGCAGCCGTCGACGCAGACGACGACCGTGGGCTGGCGCGGCAGGGCATAGCGCCGGCCGTTGACTTCAAGCATGGTGAACCTTCCTTGCCGTACCCGCCGGCGCAATGCCTGGCGACCCGTGTACCGCGCGCGACAGGTTGTTGCGCACCGTGCGCTCCTTGCTGTCCATCACATGCTCGCACATCGCCCGCGCGGCAGCCTCGGCGTCACCGCTGGCGATCGCCTTGACGATGGCCCGGTGCTCGCCGGCCGAGATCGGCAGCAGCCTGGCGTCGAGCAGATTGATGCGTCGGAACAGCGACAACTCGTTGATCAGGCGGCGGTAGATCGCTGTCAGCTTGCGGTTGCCGGCAAAGCTCGACCAGCTTGTCGTGGAACTCGAGGTTGAGCAGGTGATACGCATCGGCGGCACCTGCCTTGACCGCCTTCTCCATCGCCTCGACCATCGCCCGCACTTCGCGCAACTGCTCGGGCGTTATCGACTGTGCCAGGCAGCGGCCGACGACCTCGTCCATCGCGGCCCGCAGGTCGAAGATTTCGATCGCCTCGTCGAGTGGAATGCTGCGCACGAAGACACCGCGGTTCTTTTCCTGCCGCACGAGTCCGGCCTCTTCGAGCATGCGAAAGGCCTCGCGCACCGGGCCGCGCGAGACGCCCAGCATTTCGGCCAGCGTGGCCTCGATCAGTTTGGCGCCCGGCGCCAGTTCGCCTTGCAGGATGCGGCGCTCGATTTCCTGCTGCACGACCGAGGTCAGCGAGCTCGACTGCAACAACGCAATGGTCGGATGGGGCACGGCAGGCATGGCCCGAATTGGACCGGTTCGAAAGTAGATTGTCAACAATAGGCAAAATACCGTTGACACCCCCTGAAACGCCGCGTTAGATTGGCTGGGCAGTGAGCCGGCAGGCCCGGGCGTGCGGCCGAGCGCGGGCCGCGACAGGGTGGATTGCGTCGGGCGCTGCCAGCCGCGACGTGCTGAATCCGAGCCCATCCGTACCGGCGGCAACCATGCCAAACAACGCACCGAGGAGCCCCTGACATGGACCGTGACCGCATCCTGCTGACCCCCGGCCCGCTGACGACCACACTGCGCACCAAGCTGGCGATGCTGCGCGACTGGGGTTCCTGGGACGCCGACTTCAACGACGTCACCGCGAGCCTGCGCTCGCGCCTGCTCGATATCGTGCACGGCCAGGACAGTCATGTCGTGGTGCCATTGCAGGGCAGCGGCACCTTCAGTGTCGAGGCCGCGGTGGCCACGGTGGTGCCGCGCGACGGTCATGTGCTGGTGCTGGACAACGGCGCCTATTGCAAGCGAGCCGCACGGCTGACGCAATTGATGGGCCGTCGCGCGACGGTGCTGTCCTTCGCCGAGGATGAACCGGTGTCAGCCGCGGCGCTCGACGAAGAGCTCATGGCCGACCAAACGATCAGTCACGTGGTCATGATCCATTGCGAAACGGGCACCGGCGTCGAGAATCCGCTGTTCGAGGTGGCCGCGGTCTGTGAACGCCATGGCAAGGGCCTGCTCGTCGATGCGATGAGTTCCTTCGCCGCGCTGCCGATCGACGCCCGCCGCGTGCGTTTCGACGCCCTGGTCGCGGCCAGTGGCAAGTGCCTCGAAGGCGTGCCGGGCATGGGCTTCGTCTTCCTGCGCAAGGCGATCGTCGATAGTTGCGCCGGCAACAGCCAGTCGCTGGCGATGGACCTGCACGACCAGCATGTCTACATGGAGAAGACCACCCAGTGGCGCTTCACGCCGCCGACACACGTGATGGTGGCACTGGCCGAAGCGGTGACGCAGTTCGTCGAGGAAGGCGGGCAGCCGGCGCGGCTGGCACGCTATACCGACAATTGCCGCACGCTGATCGACGGCATGGCCGCGCTCGGCTTCAAACCCTTTCTGCGCAGCCAGGTCCAGGCCCCCATCATCGTCACCTTTCACGCCCCCGCCGACCCGCGCTACGACTTCAAGCGCTTCTACGCCGCGGCCAAGGCGCGCGGCTTCATCCTTTATCCCGGCAAGCTGACGCAACTCGAGACCTTCCGCGTCGGTTGCATCGGTGCGATCGGCCGCAACGAAATGCGGCAGGCGGTCGACGCGGTGGCCGATACTCTGCGCGAGATGGGCATTGCATCGGGCGCCCCGGCGCTCTGAAGGATCCGAACATGGCCAACAAGATCGGCAAGGAGCACCCGGCGCTGGCCGCGGTGCGCGCGTCGGATACCGTCAAGGTCAAGGTAGCGTGCAGCGACATCGACGGCATCCTGCGCGGCAAGTACCTGCACCGCGACAAGTTCTTCGGCGCCGCCGAAAGCGGCTTCGGGTTCTGCGACGTGGTCTTCGGCTGGGACTCGTCCGACCAGTGCTACGACAACACCCAGGTCACCGGCTGGCAACATGGTTTTCCCGACGCGCTGGCGCGCATCGACCTCGGCACCGCGCGCCATGTGCCGTGGGACGGCGGGGTGCCCTTCTTCCTCGGCGAATTCATCAACACCGACGGGTCGCCCTACCCGGTGTGCCCGCGCCAGGTCTTGAAGCGGGTGCTCAAGCGCGCCGAGAAGCTCGGCGTGATGCCGATGGCCGGCGTCGAGTTCGAGTGGTTCAACTTTCTCGAAACCACCCACAGCTGGGCCGAGAAGAAGGGCGTGGGCCCGACCAACCTGACGCCGGGCATGTTCGGCTATTCGCTGCTGCGCATGAACCAGAACCGCGAGTTCTTCAACGCGCTGATGGACGAGATGGCCGCCTTCGGTGTGCCGATCGAAGGCCTGCACACCGAAACCGGACCCGGCGTCTACGAGGTCGCGATCACATTCAGCGAGGCTCTCGAAGCCGCCGACCGCGCGATCCTCTTCAAGACCGGGGCCAAGGAGATCGGCCACCGCTTCGGCATCATGCCCAGCTTCATGGCCAAATGGAGTGCGCAGTACCCGGGCTGCAGCGGCCACATCCACCAGAGCCTGTCAGACGGCAAGAAGAACTTGTTCTTCGAGGCCAAGAGCAAGCGCTCGATGAGCAAGCTGTTCGAAAGCTACCTCGCCGGCCAGGTCGCCTGCCTGATGGAGTTCGCGCCGATGTTCTGGCCGACCATCAACAGCTACAAGCGCCTGGTCGACGGGTTCTGGGCGCCGGTGAAACCGACCTGGGGTCTGGACAACCGCACCGCGAGCTTTCGCGTCATTTCCGGCTCGCCCAAGGCGACGCGGCTCGAGACGCGCTGCCCCGGCGCCGACATCAACCCCTACCTGGCAATGGCGGCGGTGCTCGCTGCCGGCCTGCATGGCGTCGAGAAGGGCCTCAAGCTGACTGCGCCGCCGATCACCGGCACCAACCAGGGCGCCGAAAGCATCCCACGTGCGCCGCGCTCGCTGCTGGAGACGACGAAGAACTTCCGCGCCAGCAGCGTGGCGCGCGACTGGCTCGGCGACACCTTCGTCGACCACTTCGCCGCCACCCGCGAATGGGAGCACCGGCAGTGGCAGGATGCGGTGACCGACTGGGAATTGAAGCGCTACTTCGAGATCATCTGATGACGCCCACCCCCGAAGCGGCTGCGCCGCTCCCCCTCGAGGGGGCAACGCTGGCGGCCCGGCGGAGCCGGATCCGCGGCGTTTGCTTGGAAATACGTACCTGCGTCCGGTGCCGTGCTCGTGCGACCAACTAGTCTGACCGCCATGACCATCACTCGCTTTTCCTTCCCGACCGCGATCGCCTTCGGCGCCGGCGCGCGCAAACTCGTCGCCGACCATCTGCGCGAACAAGGCCTGCAGCGGCCGCTGATCGTCACCGACCGCGCACTCGCCGCACTGCCGGTGATGGGCGATTTCAAGTCGCACCTAAGTGGCCTGAAAGTCGGCACCTTCGACGGCGTGTTCGGCAACCCGACCTGCGCCCAGGTGATGGCCGGCGCGGCGGCATACAGAGCCCATGGCGCCGACAGCGTGATCGGCTTCGGCGGCGGCGCGGCGCTCGACGTGGCCAAGGTCGTCGGCATGATGGCGGTGCACGACGGCGACGTGCTCGAATACGTGTGGGACCACCCGCAGGTGCGCCCCATCACCCAGCCGCTGCCCTACTTCGTCGCGCTGCCGACGACGGCGGGCACCGGCAGCGAAGTCGGCCGCTCGGCGGTCGTGTCGGAAAACGACACGCACCACAAGCGCACCGTATTCAGCGCCAAGATCCTGGCCCGCATGGTCTTCGCCGATCCCGAGCTGACATTGGGCCTGCCACCGGCCATCACCGCGGCCACCGGCATGGACGCACTGACGCACAACATCGAAAGCTACCTGTCGCCGGCCTACCACCCGCTGTGCGACGGCATTGCACTGGAAGGCCTGCGCATCGGCGCGCGCGCGCTGGCCGACGCGGTGCGTGAGCCGGGCAACCTGCAGGCCCGCGCCGACATGCTGATGAGCTCGATGATGGGTGCGATCGCGTTCCAGAAGGATCTCGGCTCGGTCCACGCCTGCGCCCATGCGCTCGGCGCGGTGTGCGACCTGCACCATGGCCTGGCCAATGCACTGATGATCGACACCGTGCTGGCCTGGAACCACGAGGCCGTGCCGGCCAAGTTCGACGAACTGGCGCATGCGGCGGGCGCGGCGGGCGGCGGACCGGCGTTCGTTGCCTGGCTGAAGGCGCTGAAGGTGTCGATCGGCATCGAAGGCGGGCTCGCCGCGCGCGGTGTCAGCCGCGACCAGCTGCCGCGCCTGGTGGCCCTGGCCGACAAGGACTTCACCAGCCAGACCAACCCGCGTCCGGCGCATGCCGCCGATTACGAGCGGTTGTTCCTGGCCGCGATGTAAGAGGTAGATCATGACCGACCGCCTGAAGATCGCCATCTCGGCCTGCTTCATGCATCCAGACCCGGTACGGCCGTTCTTTGCCATCAAGACGCTGCAGTACATCGAGCAGTCGATCGCCCACTGGGTGGCCTCGCAGGGTGCGCTGCCGGTGATGGTTCCCTCACCGTCCGGTGACACGTCGCGCGGCGCGGTGACGCTGGACGACTACGCCGCCTGGCTCGACGGCGTGGTGCTGATGGGCGGCGCGGACGTCTGGCCGGGCAGCTATGGCGAAGAGCCGATGCACGCGCAGTGGAGCGGCGACCGGGTTCGCGACGAATACGAAGCCGCACTGACACGCGCCTTCGTCGCCGCCGGCAAGCCGGTGTTCGGCGTCTGCCGCGGCCTGCAACTGCTCAACGTGGCTTTCGGCGGCACGCTGCTACAGGACATCTCGACCCAGCAGCCGCAATCGCTGACGCACCGCGATGCCGGCCTGTACGACCGCAACTTTCACGCGGTCGAATTCGTGCCCGACACGCGGCTGGCCCAGATCTATGCAGGCACGCCGCGCGCCACCGTCAACAGCGTGCACCACCAGGCCATCAAGGACCTGGCGCCCGAGTTCCAGGTCGAGGCGCGCTGCCCCGACGACAACATGATCGAGGCCGTGCGCTGGCGCGGCGCGAGTTTCGTCGCCGCGGTGCAATGGCATCCCGAGTTCCACGACCCGACCGACCGCACCTTGATCGACGACGCGCCGATCCTGGCCGACTTCCTCGACGCGGCACGCGCCGCGCGCAAACCATGACTGCAACCCTGGCCATTCACAACCCCGCCACCGGCAAGAAGATCACCGAGATCGGCGCCGACAACCCCGCGTCGGTGGCGGCAAAGGCCGCTGTCGCTCGCGACGCCCAACCGGGCTGGGCCGCGACCCCGCTGGCCGAGCGCCTGGCGACGATCGTGCGGTTTCGCGCCCTGATCGTCGCCGAGCTGGAAGGCCTGGCCCGCACGCTGACCGAGGAGGTCGGCAAGCCGATCAGCCAGTCGCGCAACGAGCTGAACGGCCTGTTACCACGCATCGATTTCTTCGTCGAGCAGGCCGAAGCGGCGGTACACGACGAGCATGTGTTCGACGGTGGCGGCATGCACGAGCTGATCACGCATGCGCCGCTCGGCGTCGTGGCCAACATCTCGGCCTGGAACTATCCGTACTTCGTCGGCTGCAATGTCATCGTGCCGGCCCTGCTGACCGGCAATGCGGTGCTGTACAAGCCATCTGAATATGCGGCGCTGACGGGCCTCAACATCACCCGCCTGTTGCACGCCGCTGGTGTGCCACCCGATGCGATGCAGGCCGTCATCGGCGCTGGCGACGCTGGCAGCGCCCTGCTCGCGGCCCGCATCGACGGCCTGTTCTTCACCGGCAGCCATGCCACCGGCGTGCGCATTGCGCAGGTGCTGGCACCGCGGCTGGTCAAGCTGCAACTCGAACTCGGCGGCAAGGATCCGAGCTACGTCCGTGCCGACGCCGACCCGAAGGTCGCCGCCGAAAGCCTGGCCGACGGTGCGATGTACAACACCGGGCAGAGTTGCTGCTCTGTCGAGCGCATCTACGTGCATCAAAGCCTTCACGATGCCTTCGTCGACCACTTCCTGGCCACCGTGGCCGGGTTCAAGGTCGGCGACCCGATGGACGCCGCTACCTATATCGGTGCGATCACACGCGCGCCACAGCTGGCGGTGCTCGACGCCCAGGTCGCCGATGCACGGGCCAAGGGCGCGACCTTGCACTGCGGCGGCCATCGCCTGCCGGGTCCCGGCAACGGTTATGCCCCGACCGTGTTCACCAATGTGAACCACACGATGGAGCTGATGCGCGAGGAGAGCTTCGGTCCGATCATCGGCATTCAGAAGGTGAGCGGCGACGACGAAGCCGTGGCGCTGATGAACGACACCCGTTACGGCCTGACCGCCGGCGTGTTCACGCGCGACGAGCCGCGGGCACGCGAACTGCTGGGCCGGCTCAACGCCGGCAGCGTGTACTGGAATTGTTGCGATCGCGTCAGTCCGCGCCTGCCTTGGTCGGGGTACGGCGATTCGGGCCTGGGCCTGACGCTGTCCACGCAAGGCATCCAGACCTTCACGCGTCCGAAGGCCTGGCACCTGCGGCAGCCATGAACACAGACATACGCGGTGTTCGCAGCGCCCTCCGGGGGGCGCCGACGTGATCAAGCTGGCCCTGTTCGACCTCGACCACACGCTGCTCGATGGCGACAGCGACATGTTGTGGTGCGACTTCCTGATCGCCCACGGCGTGCTCGATGATGCCGATTTCGCCGTGCGCAATGAACAGATGGCGCGCGATTACCGTGCTGGCAGCGTCAGTACGAAGGCCTTCTGCGAGTTCTATGTCTCGACATTGGCAGTACGCCCACGACTCGAATGGGAACCGCTGCGGCGCGAGTTCCTGACCCGCGTGATCGTGCCGCGCATCGGCGCCGGCGCCGAGGCGCTGGTGCGGCAACACGAAGACGCCGGCGACCTGGTCGTGTTGACGACGGCCACCAACCGCTTCATCACCGAGCCGACCGCGATCCACCTCGGCATCGAACACCTGATCGCCACCGAGTGCGAGACCGATGCCCTGGGCAACTTCACCGGGCGCACCCTGGGCACACTCAACATGCGTGAAGGCAAGGTCAAGCGCCTGCACGCCTGGCTGCGCTCACGCGACATCGATTGGGCAGACTGCGACGCCACCTTCTACAGCGACTCGATCAATGACTTGCCGCTGCTGGCGGCGGTGCGCCGGCCCGTTGCGGTCAATCCCGATGCGCCGCTGGCGGCCGAGGCGGCCAAACACGGCTGGCCGGTGCTTCGTCTGCAAGCCCGCCGATGACGCCGCCGAGCCGCCCGTCGCAAAGCGAAGGTGACGTCAATCACACGCCACGACGCAGCACGTGGCAGCACGACCACCTCGACGCCGAATCGCGGGCCCTGTTGGCGCGCGACAACGCCGCATTCCTGCACCAGTCGGTGTCGACGCCCTGCCTGTCGGCGATCCGCCACGCCGAGGGCGTCTACATCGACGACATGGCCGGCCGGCGCTATCTGGATTTCCACGGCAACAACGTGCACCACGTCGGCTATGCCCACCCGCATGTCATTGCCGCCATCAAGAAACAGCTCGACGAGCTGAGCTTTGCGCCGCGGCGCTTCGCCAGCGCACGCGCGGTCGAACTGGCCGAGGCCTTGGCGACACAGTTCAAGCGCCTGACCGGGCAGGCAGGCCGCGTCTTGTTCACCACCGGCGGCAGCGACGCGGTCGAGGTCGCGGTCAAGCTGGCGCGTGCCGCGACCGGCCGCTTCAAGACCCTGAGCTTCTGGGACTCGTTCCACGGCGCCGGCTTTGGTGCCGCCAGCGTCGGCGGCGAATCGCTGTTCCGGCACGGCGGCGCCGTCGGCCCGTTGCTGCCCGGCACCGAGCATGTCGCGCCGTTCGGCTGCTACCGCTGCGCCTACGGCCACCCGGTCGATGAGCGCGGCTTACCCGACCTCGGGCAGTGCCGGCTGGCTTGCGCATCGATGGTCAGGTACGTGCTCGAACGCGAAGGCGACGTTGCGGCCGTCATCGCCGAGCCGGCGCGCGCTGTGCCGTACATCCCGCCGCCGGGCTACTGGCAGGCGGTGCGCGAGGCCTGCGACGCGTATGGCGCCTTGCTGATCTTCGACGAGATCCCGACCGGCCTGGGCAAGACCGGTCGCTTCTTCGCAGCCGAGCACGATGGCGCCAGGCCCGACATCGTCGTGCTCGGCAAGGCGCTGGGCGGCGGCGTGCTACCGATCGCGGCCTGCCTGGCCCGCGAGGACCTCAACGTGGCCGGCGCCTATGCCTTTGGCCATTACACGCACGAGAAGAATCCGGTCACCGCGGCTGCGGCCTTGGCAACACTCGAAGTGATCGAGCGCGAGGGCCTGGTCGAGAACGCCGCGCGCGTCGGTACGCACGCGCTGGCGCGGCTGCAGGCCATGAAGCAGCGGCACGCCGTGGTCGGCGACGTGCGTGGCCGCGGCCTGCTGCTGGGCATCGAGCTGGTCGAAGCACGCGCAACCAAGACGCCAGCCACCGATCTCGCCGAAAAGGTGCTCTACCGCGCCCTGTCGCGAGGCTTGTCGTTCAAGACAACGATGGGCAACGTGTTGACGCTGACGCCGCCGTTGATCACGACCATCGCGCAGATGGACACTGCGCTCGACATCCTCGACGAGTGTCTGGCTACACCCTGAGCGGTATCGTCACCGGCCCGTCGTTGACCAGGTGGACCTGCATGTCGGCACCGAATGTGCCCGCCGCGACCGGCGCGTGCGACTGCAGCGCCAGTTCCAGCACACGCTCGTAGAGCTTGCGGCCGAGCTCGGGCGGTGCAGCGGCCGTGAAGCTCGGCCGGTTGCCGCCGCCGGTATCGGCCGCCAGCGTGAATTGCGAGACGATCAGCAGGCCGCCGGCCACGTCCTGCAGACTGCGGTTCATCTTGCCGGCGTCGTCGGCAAAGATGCGCAGCTTGAGCAGCTTGGCCACCAGCCGGGCGGCCGCAGCGTCGTCGTCATGCGGCTCGGCACAGACGAACGCCAGCAGGCCATGATCGATCGCGCCGACGGTCTGGCCGGCGACTTCAACCCTTGCCTGCCGGGTGCGCTGCACCAGCGCAATCACAAGGGGTCTTTCGGGTCGTCGAAGTGGGCCTCGACATCCATCGGCAGCAATTGGATGGTCGCCCGCAGGCCTGGCACCGTGCTCATCAGCGCCTGCTCGACCGAGCTGCGCAACGCGGCCGCACGCTGCAACGACCAGCTCGGCGGCATGTGCATGTGCAGGTCGACAAAGCGGCGCTGGCCGGCCCGCCGTGTGCTGACATGGTCAAAGCGCAGCGTCGTCGGGTGGACGAATTCGGCCAGCACGGCATCGATCTGCGCGATCACCTCGGGCTCGACGGCACGGTCCATCAGGCCGTCGGCCGAGCGCCAGACCAGCGAGTAACCCTCACGTGCCACGTTGCCGGCCACAGCGATCGCGATCAACGGGTCCAGCCACAGCCAGCCGGTGGCCATGACGCCGAGCAGGCCGATGACGACACCGACCGAAGTCCAGACATCGGTGAACAGGTGGCGCGCGTCGGCTTCGAGCGCCATCGAGCGATGCTCGCGCGCCTTCTTCAGCATGCTGTAGGCCAGCACGCCATTGATCACCGAGCTGACCACCGACAAGCTCAGACCCAGGCCCAGGCTGCCGATCGCCTGCGGCGACCAAAGGCGTTGCACCGCGGCCCAGACGATGGCCAGCGCGGCAGCAAGGATGAGTACGCCCTCGAAGCCGCTGGAAAAGTACTCGGCCTTGTGGTGACCGTAGGGGTGATCTTCATCCGGTGGGCGGGCGGCGACGATGACCATCGCCAACGCGAACATCGCACCGGCCAGATTGACGACCGATTCCATCGCATCGGACAACAGGCTGACCGAGTCGGTCAGCCACCAGGCGCCGGTCTTGAGCACGATGGTGGCTATTGCCACCGCGATCGACAACTTCAGGTAGGCGCTGACTTGCATGGCCTCAGTTCCGCCCGACATTTCCGAAGGATGTGTGCGCCCCAGGAGCCACGAAGGGGCCCATTGCTGGGCCTGGGGGCAGCGCACGAAGTGAGCGTGGGGGTTTCACTTCAGGTCAGGTGGATGCGGGAGAACTTGCGCTTGCCCACCTGGACCACGTAGCTGCCGGCGGCCAGCTTGAGGCCCTTGTCACCGACCACGGAGCCGTCGACGCGCACGCCGCCCTGCGCGATCAGGCGCAGCGCCTCGCTGGTCGAAGGCGCCAGGCCGGCCTGCTTGAGCAAGGCACCGATCGCCAGCGGCGCACCGGTAAGCGAGACCTCGTCGATCTCGTTCGGGCACGCCGCCGCGCGCACGGTTGATGAAGTCCTGCTCGGCCGCGTCGGCTGCAGCCGCACTGTGGAAACGCGCGGTGATCTCCTTGGCCAGCATCACCTTGGCATCCTTCGGATTGCGCCCGCCGTCGACCTCGGCCCTGCAGCGCTGCGATCTCGGCCTCGGACTGCGAAAGCTCAACAGCGTGTACCAGCGCCACATCAGTTCGTCGCAGATCGACAGCACCTTGGCGAACATGGTGTTGGCGTCTTCGGTGATGCCGATGTAGTTGTTCTTGCGACTTCGACATCTTCTCGACGCCGTCCAGGCCCTCGAGCAGCGGCATGGTCAGGATGCACTGCGGCTCCTGGCCGTATTCGCTCTGCAGGTGGCGGCCCATCAGCAGGTTGAACTTCTGGTCGGTGCCGCCGAGTTCGAGGTCGCTCTTGAGCGCCACCGAGTCGTAGCCCTGCATCAGCGGGTAGAGGAACTCGTGCACGCTGATCGGCGTGCCGGCCTCGAAGCGCTTGGCGAAGTCGTCGCGCTCCATCATCCGCGCCACGGTGTACTTGGCGGCCAGCTGGATCATGCCGCGCGCGCCCAGCGGGTCGCTCCATTCGCTGTTGTAGCGGACCTCCGCGCGATCCATGTCGAGCACGACCCGTACCTGGTCGATGTAGGTCTCGGCGTTGGCCTCGATCTGCTCGCGCGTCAGCGGCGGCCGGGTGGTGTTGCGGCCAGACGGATCGCCGATCATCGAGGTGAAGTCGCCGATCAGGAAGATGACCTGGTGGCCCAGGTCCTGCAATTGGCGCATCTTGTTGAAGACCACGGTGTGGCCCAGGTGCATGTCGGGTGCCGTGGGGTCGAGGCCGAGCTTGATGCGCAACGGCTGCCCAGTGGCGGCAGCGCGCGCCAGTTTGGCCAGCCACTCGGCCTCGGGCAGCAACTCATTGCAGCCGCGCAGGCTGGCGGCCATTGCCGCGCGCACGGCATCGGTCACGGGGTACGGGGGCAGGCCGGGCGAGGCCGCGGCGATCACGGTGGCTGACATGGATACCAAGTATGGATGGGGGTCTTTGACGGCGGCGTCACCGGGCTCAGTGCTTATACTGCGCTGCGGCCGCCATGCGGCCGTTGCAGTTGAGACCGACTTCGCGCCCGCAAACCGCCGATCTTACGGCGGGCTGGCACGCCGACAGACCCGCCACCACTGTCTTGCCCGCGCGCTGGCAGACAGGCCGGCTCCCAGTGGGCAACAAAGCCCTGACCCCGACCCGTGATCGTCTTGGAATTTCTGGCGCAGACCCATATTGCAGCGAAGGACGCTGTAACCAGACACCGCCGCGGCATCTTCGCCACAGGCGTCGTGCTGCTCGCGGGCTGTGCGGCAGCGGCCTTCGCGATTGCTCCGCTGGCACCGGATGCCTCCGCCCTGCCACGGCGCGTACTCACCGAGGCGGTGCGCTCCGAAGCGATTGCGCCGCAAGTCGAAGCCTTGGCATCGCGTGGGTTTGACCTCGACCGCGCCGACGTGACGCGCACCGCCGACAGCGCCGCGACGCTGCTCGAACGGTTGGGTGTGGCCGACCCCTCGGCCGTGGACTTCATTCGCCAGGACAGCGTCGCGCGGCTCCTGTTCGACGGCCGCGGTGGATCCTTGGTGCAGGTGCGCACCGGCGACGACGGCCGCCTCAGGCGCCTTATCGCACGATCACCGGCCAAACGCAGCGAACAAGTGTCCACACACTTTACTCGCCTGACCGTGGTTCGCGATGCCGAGGGCCGGTGGCAGGCAACCGAGGAGACGGTGGCATTGCAGGCGCTGGCGCGACTGGCCAGCGGCACGATCCGCACCTCGCTCTTCGCGGCCAGCGACGAAGCCGGTATTCCGGACGCGATCGCCGTGCAGATCGCCGAGATCTTTTCGGCCGATATCGATATGCATCGCGAACTCCGCCGCGGCGACACGTTCAGCGTGGTGTACGAAGCCCTGACCGCGGACGGCGAGCCGATCGCCTGGGCCAGCCAGGGCAATGGCCGTGTGCTGGCCGCCGAATTCGTCAATGGCGGCAAGACGCACCAGGCGATCTGGTACCGCGATGCCGACGGCCGCGGTAGTTACTTCGACTTCCAGGGTCAGAGCAAGCGGCGCGCATTCCTCGCCAGTCCGATGGAGTTCTCGCGCGTGAGTTCGAGCTTTGCGATGCGCTTTCACCCGCTCATGCAAACCTGGCGCGCCCACCTGGGTGTCGACTATGCCGCGCCTCAGGGTACCGCCGTGCGCTCGGTTGGCGATGGCGTGGTGGAGTTTGCGGGTCAACAGAACGGTTACGGCAACGTGATCCAAGTCAGGCACACGAACGACCGCGCAACCCTGTATGCGCACCTGTCACGCATCGACGTGAAAAAGGGTCAACGCGTCGAACAGGGACAGCGCATCGGTGCGGTGGGTGCCACCGGTTGGGCCACCGGCCCGCACCTGCATTTTGAGTTTCGCGTCAATGGGCACCACCAGGATCCGCAGCGCATCGCCCGTGCGAGCGAGGCGGTAGCCATCGCGCCCGACGACCGCAGCGCCTTCGCGGCGCTCGCGCAGGAGCGCCAGGTCAATCTGGCCGTGGCCGCGACGCTGGTCGGCGCACGCGGCCACGCCGAGTAGGCCGCGCCGTCGAATGACCCTGTACATCGGCCTGATGTCGGGCACTTCGCTCGACGGGGTCGATGGCGTGCTGGTCGACTTCGGGTCGCCACAAAGCCCGGCGGTCTCGCTGCGGGCACACCACCACCAGCCGTTTCCTGCCACGCTGCGCAGCGAGTTGCTGGCGCTGAACGCCCCGGGTGACAACGAACTGCAGCGCACCGAACTCGCCGCGAATGCCGTTGCGCGCAGCTACGCCGAGGTGGTCCGGATGCTCCTGCAAGACCGCCCTGGCGTAGCCGGAGACGTTCGAGCCATCGGTGCCCACGGCCAGACGGTGCGCCACCGGCCGGGTGAGTTCGACGACACGGGATTCACCATCCAGCTGCTCAACGGCGCCCTGCTGGCCGAGCTGACCGGCATCGACGTGGTCGCGACCTGCGCAGCCGCGACGTGGCCGCCGGCGGCCAGGGCGCGCCGCTGGTGCCGGCGCTTCCACGCGGCCCTGTTCGCCTCGACCTGGCGAGGCGCGTGGCGGTGCTCAATCTGGGCGGCATCGCCAATCTGACGCGTGCTGCGGCGCCGACGGCACGGTGCTGGGTTTCGACTGCGGCCCGGGCAATGCGCTGCTGGACGGCTGGTGCCGCGCACACCGCGGCGCAGCCCTTCGACGCCGACGGCCGCTGGGCAGCCAGTCGGGACGGTCGTTGCGCCGCTGCTGGCCGATTTGCTGGCGGAACCGTATCTTCGACCGGCCGCCGCCCAAGAGCACCGGCCGCGATCTGTTCAACCGGCCTTGGCTCGATGCGCATCTGCGCGGCACTGCGGCCGCGTGGCTGCCCCCGCCGATGTGCAGGCCACGCTGGCCGAACTGACGGCGCGACGCGTGCGCGCGAGCTGTGCGGCGCCACGCCCGAACTGCGGCGAGTTGCTGCTGGTCTGCGGCGGCGGCGCGCTCAACACGCACCTGATGCAGCGATCTGGCAGCCCTGCTGCCGCGAGCGCGCGCGTGCACGACCACCGACTGCGTCGGCCTGCCGCCGATGCAGGTCGAAGGCCGCGCCTTCGCCTGGCTGGCGCAGCGCTTCGTCGAACGGCTGCCGGGCAACCTCGTCAGCGTCACCGGCGCGCGCGGGCCCACGGGTGCTGGGTGCGCTTTACCCGGCCTGAAGCGAGCAGAGCCGCCCGGCGGCGGCTCTGACTTGGGCGGCGGCTGGCTCAGGCCGAGAAGCTCGACCCGCAGCCGCAGGTGGTGGTCGCGTTCGGATTCTTGATCACGAACTGCGCGCCCTGCAGGTCTTCCTTGTAGTCGATCTCGGCGCCGATCAGGTATTGCAGGCTCATCGCGTCGATCAGCAGCGTGACGCCGTTCTTGCGTCATCTGCGTGTCGTCGTCGTTGACGACCTCGTCGAAGGTGAAGCCGTACTGGAAGCCCGAGCAGCCGCCGCCTTGCACGAACACGCGCAGCTTCAGCTCCGGATTGCCCTCTTCGTCGACCAGCTCCTTGACCTTGCGGCAGCACTGTCGGTGAAGACCAGCGGCACGGGCATCTGCGTCGCGACGTTCAGCGGCTCAAGGGTTGTGGCGAATGCGCGTTCATGGTCGGGGCTTCCTCGACTGCGGCTGACATGCAGTTAGCCGTCGTTCGACGCAGCCAGCTTCAGCGCGGGCGTTCTCGGCGGCCTTCAGCGGCCGCAACTCACCGTCGATCGTGGCACCCTGGTGCATCTCGAGCGCCTCGTAGCGCACATCGCCCGTGATCGCGGGCCTTGGGCTGCAGTTCGAGCAGTTCGTCGCGACTGGACCGGGCCCAGCGACCGTCGCCGTTGATGATCACGTGACCGCGCGCTGACCTTGCCGATGGACACGGGCTTTCTCGCTGATCACCAGGATGCTGTGCTGCATCCCCGACGGCCACGACGTCGCCGTGCACCTCGCCGTCGATGCGCAGGCCGTCGGTGAAGCGCAGTTCGCCGTGCAGCACGGTGCCTTCGCCGATCAGGGTGCGAATCGGGGGCTGCCTTCTTGCCGAACATCGTAGTGCCTCACGATGCGTCGCGAGGTGCCGTTTCACAGTTGACGGTCTGCGTGGCCCGCAGCGTCGCCGTTGGTCGATCACCCTGACCTGGCATCGTTTTTACCACGGCCTGCGTCGGGTGGTCGAGCGTGCCTTCGACACGCGCGTACTTGCTTCAACTGCAGCGGTTGCGCGCCGCCGGGCATTGCCAGACGTCCAGGGCTTGCCATCGAGCGTTCCGGCCAGCGTCAACTCGTAGCGACCGCTGAATTCGGCGGTGCCTTGCCGCTCTGCATCACCAGCATCTGGATAGCGCAACTGGCCCGGCGCGACCGGCTCGGCCTGCAGGCCGCGCACCGCCAGGCCTTCGCCGGCCGCGGCGGCAGCAAGCGCTCGAAGAACCCGAGGTCGCCCTTCAGGGCCAGGTGCTCGGCCTCGAGCCTGCCTGAGCTGCTGCGCCAGCGCTCTTGCGTCGCTCGCTCGGTCTTGAGCAGGCTCTCGGCAGTGTTGGCCATCGACTGTGCGCCTTGTCGCGCTCGCTCGCGCAACTGCTGCACCTCGACACGCAGCCGCGCCAGCTCTTCCTTCGCGTCACGCTCGAGCCCGGCGATGTCCTTGCCGAATTCGAAGGCCCACAGGCCGATGCGCCGCAGAGAAGCCGAACACCAGCGCGATCACCGCCCAGCGCAGCGGCCACGGCAGGTGCTGCGCACGATCATGCGCGGCGCGCTGATCGACAGCCGGCGGCGAAACAGCTTCCAGCGCATGCGGATTGCAGGGAGCCACAATCGAACGAAGGCCGCATGATAGCGGCCTCGGGCGCCCGGTTGGCGCGTCGCGAAATGTCCGATCAGCGCTTGCTGAACTGCTTGCGGCGGCGCGCGCCGTGCAGGCCGACCTTCTTGCGCTCGACTTCGCGCGCGTCGCGGGTCACGAAGCCGGCCGGCTCAGGTCGGGCTTGAGCGTCGCGTCGTAGTCGATCAGCGCACGGGTGATGCCGTGGCGCACCGCACCGGCCTGGCCCGATTCGCCGCCGCCATGCACGTTGACCTTGATGTCGAAGGCGCTCGTCGTTGTTGGTCAGCATCAGCGGCTGCTTGACGATCATGATCGAGGTCTGGCGGCCAAAGTACTCCTCGACGGCCTTGCCGTTGACCGTGATCTCGCCGGTGCCCTTCTTGATGAAGACGCGCGCCACCGAAGACTTGCGGCGGCCGGTTCCGTAGTTCCAATTACCAATCATCGACGCGCTCCTTAGATTTCCAGCACTTTGGGCTGCTGGGCGGTGTGCGGGTGCGTGGCACCGCCGTACACCTTGAGCTTCTTGATCATCGCGTAGCCCAGCGGGCCCTTGGGCAGCATGCCCTTGACGGCCTTTTCCAGGGCGCGGCCCGGGTGCTTGGCTTGCATGTCCTTGAAGTTGGTGGCGTAGATGCCGCCCGGGTAGCCCGAGTGGCGGTAGTACATCTTGTCGTTCGGCCTTGTTGCCGGTGACGCGGAGCTTGTCTGCGTTGACGACGACGATGAAGTCGCCGGTATCGACGTGAGGCGTGTAGATGGCCTTGTGCTTGCCGCGCAAACGGAGTGCCACTTCGCTGGCAACACGTCCGAGCACCTTGTCGGTGGCGTCAATCACAAACCACTCGTGCTTCACGTCGGCCGGTTTGGCGCTGAAGGTTTTCATGAGTGTCTTTCGGTGGTCGGCCCTGGTGGCAGGTCATGCCATCACGGCCAGATTGCGGCTGTTCGACCGGGTCGTCACCTTCGGTACCGCTTTTGGCAAACTGCGGCCTCTCGGGCAGTGCGATGCGCAACGGGGCGCATCCCACTCCAACCATGGCTCTCCCCGCCGCTGACGGGAAAGCCTGTGATTATAGGCGAGTGCCGGCAGCTGTGGAAGGCCTGCGGACTGCGGCCCATGATCCACGGCCATTTACCACGAGAGCATCCACCGCACCCCACGGCAACCCTGCGCTTGCGGCCTTGCCAGCGGCGGGCCGCCCCGAGACCCGCGCATCGAATGGTGACCCGGGCCATGGATCCCTGCACCCGGCACACGTGTCAGGAGGGGAGGCGCGCGACCGCAAGTCCACGCACTAGGTTAAGTCCGCTTAATGCACCTGCACGGCAGCTGATGACGGACACCTTGGTGTCAGGGGTGGGTCGAGCGGCGAGTCCGAGTAACATCCTGCCAATTGCAACCGAATGTCGTCCGTGGCGAACTGCGCGTGGGCGGCGGTCACACTGGCCTCGTCATGGAACCTCTGCTGCCGTGGATCGTTACGCTGGCCATCCTGGTCGCCGCGCTCGTCGGTGCCGTGATCTGGCGCGTGACACGTGATCGCAAACCGGCAACCAAGCCGTTGCCCACCGAATGGTCACTGGCCCCGCGTCCGGTGTTCTCGACCGACGAGCGCCGCGTCTACCGGCAACTGCGTGAGGCGTTGCCCCACCACATCGTGCTGTCGAAGTTGCCGCTGGTGCGCTTTTGCCAGCCCAATGATCCGCAGGAGGTGCGCTTCTGGTACGAGTTGCTGGGCTCGATCCACGTGACCTTTGCCATCTGCAGCGCCAACGGCCGCGTGCTGGCCGCAATCGACCTGGATACCGATCGCGGCAATTCGCGCCGTGTCTTGCAGATAAAGCAGGCCGTGCTCGGCGCGTGTCGCGTGCGTTACCTGCGTTGCCCGGTCGACCACATGCCTTCGGTGGCCGAATTGCAGTTGCTGGTGCCGCAGAGCGTCGCTTCCTCACGCGGACCACAGCCGGCGCCGAGCCGGCCACGCGCGCGGGACGACGGCGCGCGAGTGGGTGCGGTGCGGCGCCGCGAACGCAATGCCTTGTGGCAGGACTCGAGTTTCTTCCAGGACTCCTTCTTTGCTCCCGACACGCGCACCGATACCAGCCTGGCCGGTGAATTGGCACCGGTGCGACCCGAGGCGGCAGTGATCGCACAGTCATCGACCTATGGCGACACCCTGCCCGATGACTTGTCGGGTGTGGTCGTCGAGCCTGAACCGCGCTTCCCCAGCACCGGCACCCACCACTGACCTCTGTGCGGCGCGCTTAGGATGCGCGCATGACAGTGGCAACAACGCCGGCCGGCTATGCCGACCTCGACCCTGACCGCGTGCTGCGCACGCTCGACGCCCTCGGGCTGCGCGGCGATGGTCGCCTGCTGCAGCTCAATTCGTACGAGAACCGCGTCTTCCAGGTCTTCCTCGAAGATGGCGATGTGGTGGTGGCCAAGTTCTACCGCCCTGGACGCTGGAGCGACGTACAGATCCTCGAGGAACACGCGTTCGCACGTGAACTGGTTGCCGAAGATGTGCCGGTCGTGGCGCCACGCACTCTGACGGCCGGCAACGCCATCGAACTGCTCGGCGAGCCCCCGACACTGGCCCGTTGGCACGACGGCGCCGACGTGCACCGGGTCGCGGTCAGCGACCGCCACGCCGGGCGGGCGCCAGAGCTGGAGGATCCCACAGCGCTGCAGTGGCTCGGTCGCTTTCTCGGTCGCCTGCACGTGGTTGGAGCGCGGCAACCGTTTTCGCACCGACGTTCGATGGCTCCAAGCACCTTCGGCCACCGCGCGCGACAGCGCCTGCTGACGGCGACTTCGTCCCGCTGGCCAGCGCGCAATCTCGAATCAGCGGCGCGGGCGGCGTTGACGATGGTCGACGACGCATTCGCCGGCGTCGGCGAACTGGCGCCGTTGCGCCTGCACGGCGACTTCCACCCCGGCAACATCTTGTGGCGCGATGAGGGCCCGCACATCGTCGACCTCGACGACTGCTGCAGCGGACCGGCGGTGCAGGACCTGTGGATGTTGTTGTCGGGCGAAGTAGC
>CAVZYL010000013.1:0-21139 GCA_963779435.1 uncultured beta proteobacterium
CGGACGGTCGAGGTGTCAGGCGCGCCCTCGGCATAAGGCCCGGCGGACTGATCACCCGTAACCGCGCGCAGTTGCGCCTCGCAGCCGGGCAGGAGCAGCGTGCCCCATGCGCCGCGCGTGGGCGCATGTCCCGGCAGCCAGGCGCGTTCGATCGCAAACAGGCCAAGCAGCTCGTCGGACCAATCGAGGCGCCGCGAGTCAAACAGCAACATGCGCGAGGCATTCGCGGCATCGGCCAAGGCCGCGCCGGTAGTGGCTGCAGACTCTGCGCTGAGCCGCCAGGCCAGGAAAGCTCGCCAGTGGCGCGGCCAGCAATTCGCCCGTCGCGGCGGCACGGGTCACGGCGGGCAGGTGCTCCAGGCACCAGCGGATCTTGCTCGCACCATAGTGGGCCGACAGGGGCAGGCCCGTGAGCTCGCGTATGCGCGCCGCCTGTGGCGCCGGAGTTTACTGAGCCAGGCTGCGTTGCGGTGATCCTGCCAGGAGATCGCCGGCGCCAGCACGCGGCCATCGGCGCGTGCACAGCAGACGATGGTCGAGCGCTGCACGGCGAGTCCGGCTGCGGCTACTACCAGCTCCGGATGACTGGCACGCGCGGCAGTCACGGCCTGTGCCGCCGCGGCGCGCAGCGAGCGCAGGAGTTCATCCGCGTCGTGCTCCACCTGCGCGGCGCCCGGGTGCTGCGTCGCCACCGGCACCACCGAGCTGGCCAGCAGGGTGCCGGAATCATCGAACAGACAGGCGCGGCTGGCGTGACTCCCCTGGTCGAGGGCGAGTACGCCCGCGCTCATGAGGGCTGCAGCTCCAGCTCGTCGGTGCGGGCCACGGCGCGCCGCGCCGGGAGCGAAGCCGCAATCTGTGCCAGCGCCCGCGCCGCTACCGCGCGCCAGGTCGTGAGCTTGCCGCCGTAGATCGACAGTACGCGCGGCCGCGTGCCGCGGTCAGGCACCAGTAGCGTCTCGCGCGAGCGCTCGAGGTCGGCGGCACGGTGTTCACGCCGGGCGACTGGCTGCGGCCGGAGCGTGCCCGCGAACTGCGCGTCGCCCACGTGCCGGAAGACCGCCACCGCCGCGGCCTGGTGCTGCCGTTCGAGGCCTGGGAGTCGGCCGTGCTGGGCTACCAGCGGCAGCCACGCTACGACCGCTTCGGCTGGCTGCGCCAGGCAGTCATGCAAGGTGATACCGCGACGATGATGGAGCGCTATGACGTTCGTCCGCGCGACATTCGGCTGCGCTCGTCGCACTTCTCGGGCGGCAATGAGCAAAAGCTGGTCCTGGCGCGCGAGGCCTTCCCCGAGCCACGGGTGTTGCTCGTCGGGCAGCCGACGCGAGGTGTCGACATCGGTGCCATCGAATTCATCCACGGTCGCCTGCGCGCGCTGCGCGATGGTGGCGGCGCGGTGCTGCTGGTTTCGTCGAACTCGAAGAAGTGCTGGCGCTGGCAGACCGCGTGCTGGTTATGTGCGACGGTCGCGTCAGCGGTGAGTTGCGCATCGAGCAAGGCACGGTGGAGGCGCTCGGCCGCCTGATGGGCGGCGCAGACGTCGACGCGGCGGCCAAGGCGGCGTAGATGGAACTCCACCCAGGCGGGCTTGACGCGTGGCTGTCGTCAGGTCGTGGACCAATGACGGATTGCGATGGCCCACTTGCCGACAATGGCGCGGCAAAGCCGCACCCGGGCAGGCGGCAGCGCTTCGGCGGAGCGGTCGGTGCTGCGCACCGACTGCCCTGCGGTGCTGGCCTTGTGGCCCGTCGCACAACTCGCCGCGCCGCATCGCGTTCGCGACGCTCAGACAGGGTGCGACAAGTCAGTTGACGTGGCGCGCTTGCGCGCGCGGGCCACAAGCCCTGGCCTTGCAGGCCGCGCCGGGCCAGCAGGCCTGGCCGCTCGCCAGGCACAAACGGTCCCTTGGACCGTTTGTGCCTGGGCTCGCCTCCTCGGCGCCCCGCAGGCGCGCTGCCACCCACCCGGTCGCGCCTTTGCAGGTTCGACGGTGGATTGCAAACGCACACCACCGCAGTTGGACTTCGCGGCAGGCGGTGCCCGGCAGGGGCGATTTGTGGGGCGGCGAGGAGCACAGGGCTGGGGTCGGCGCGCGCAGCGCGCTTCGTGGACTGACTCGCCGCGGTTGTCCGAGCGCAGTGAGCGCAGCGAACGTAGCGAGTTGTGCGGCGCGACCCCAGGCCGAGCACCGCAGCGAAGTCGGCGTAAGGCGCCGACCGCCCCAGCATGAGCCCCTGCCGGGTGCCGCCTGCCGCGACGCGCTGAGCCCGCGCGCGAAGTGGAGCCATTGACATGACGCGGCCGGCCGAATTGCCGCGCTGGCTCGATCTGATCGTGCTGCCGCTGGTCAATCTGGCGCTGGCCTTCGCGGTCTCGGCCGTGGTGCTGGTAGCGATCGGGCAGGACCCGGTGCAGGTGCTGGTGTTGCTGGTGAAGGGTTCGTTCGGCAGCCGCAACGGCCTGAGCTACACGCTGTACTACGCCACGACCTTCGTCTTCACCGGACTGGCGGTGGCGGTGGCCTTCCATGCCGGGCTGTTCAACATCGGCGGCGAGGGCCAGGCCATGATGGGCGGGCTGGGCGCCGGCTTGGTGGCCTTGGGCCTGGGCCAAGCGCTGCCAGCCTGGCTGCTGCTGCCGCTGATGGTGCTGGTGGCGATGCTGTTCGGCATGCTCTGGGGCGCGCTGCCCGGGCGCGCTGCAGGCCTGGCGTGGCAGCCACATCGTGATCACCACGATCATGTTCAACTTCATCGCCTCGGCGCTGCTGATCTACCTGCTGGTCAACGTGCTCAAGGAGCCCGGCAACATGACGCCTGAGAGCCGTGCCTTCGGCCCTGCGGCGTTGTTGCCCGGCATGCACGACATGCTGGGATGGGTCGGGCTGGACTGGCCGCGCACACCGCTCAACTTCAGCCTGCTGCTGGCGATGGCCGCGGCGGTGGGGGTGTACCTGCTGTTGTGGCGCACGCAGCCAGGTTATGCGATCCGTGCGGTGGGCCATGCACCCGACGCTGCGGCGTATGCCGGCATTCGGCCGCGAGCCCAGATCGTGCTCGCGATGGCGCTCTCGGGCGCTTTGGCAGCGCTGGTCGGCATCAACGAAATCGCCGGCGTGCACAACCGCTTGATGGCTGATTTCGTCGCGGGCGCCGGCTTCACCGGCATTGCTGTTTCGCTGATCGGGCGCAACCACCCGCTGGGCATCGCTTTCGCGGCGCTGCTGTTCGGCGCGCTGTACCAGGGCGGCGCCGAGCTGGCGTTCGAGATCCAGGGCTTTTCGCGCGACATGGTCTTCACGCTGCAAGGCCTGATCGTGCTCTTTGCCGGCGCGATGTCTCAGGTCGCCGCGCCATGGCTGGCGAGTGCCTGGCGCTGGCTGCGCCGCGCGGTGCCGCCCCGGGGCGATGCGGAGGCCGCCAATGGATGAAGTGCTCGTCGGCACGCTGATCGCATCGACCTTGCGCGTGGCCACGCCGCTGATCCTGTGCGCGCTGGCCAGCACTTTGTCGGAGCGCGCCGGCGTCATCGATCTCGGTCTCGAAGGCAAGATGTTGGCCACTGCGTTTGCCGCCGCCAGCGTGGGCGCCGCCAGCGGCTCGCTGATGCTGGCCCTGGCCGCTGCCGTCGCCGTTGGCCTGGCGCTGTCGATGCTGCACGGGTTCGCCTGCGTCAGCCACCCCGGCGACCAGGTCGTGATGGGCATGGCCATCACGATGACGGCCGCCGGCCTGACCGTCGTGCTCGGCATCGCCTGGTTCCAGCAGGGTGGGCAGACGCCGCCGCTGCCTGACGCGGTCCGGCTCGACCTTTGGTTCGGCGGCACGGCCGAGGCGCTCGCTGGTGTGCCGCTGCTGGGCGCCATCGTCGGGATCGGCCTGCTCGGCCACAGCGTGATGGTCTACGCCGCGCTGGCATTGGTGGCGGTTGTCTGGTGGCTGCTCTACCGCACCCGCGCGGGACTGCGCCTGCGCGCCACCGGCGAGAACCCGGCGATGGTCGACGCGGCCGGTGTTTCGGTGCTGGGCATGCGCTACCTCGCACTGGCCGGCAATGGCGTGCTGTGCTCGCTGGCCGGCAGTTACCTGGTGTTGGCGCAGAACCCGCAGTTCATCCCGAACATGACCGCCGGCCGCGGCTACATGGCGCTGGCGGCGATGATCTTTGGCAAGTGGCATCCGGTCGGTGCGCTGTTGGCCTGCCTGCTGTTCGGCTTTCTTGATGCGGTGGCGATCCGCCTGCAGGGCGCCGTGCTGCCGGCCCTGCTCGGTGGTGGCGCCGTACCGGTGCAGGCCATTCAGGCGCTACCCTATGCGCTGACGGTGGTCTTGCTCGCCGGGTTCATTGGTCATGCCTACGCGCCCAGAGCGCTCGGCGTGCCGTACGTGAAGGAGCACTGAATGGATCTCGAAGCCTTGCTCGCGGCCGCCCGCGTGGCGCGTGCGCACGCCTACGCGCCATACTCGAAGTTCGCCGTCGGCGCCGCGTTGCAGGACGAGCAGGGCCGCATCCACTCCGGCTGCAATGTCGAGAACGCTGCCCACCCGCAGGGCCTGTGCGCCGAGGCAGTGGCACTTGGCCACCTGGTGCTGGCCGGCGGGCGACGCATCACCGCTGCGGCCGTGGTCGGCGTCGGGTCACGGCTGGTGACGCCCTGCGGCGGCTGCCGGCAGAAGATGCGCGAGTTCGGCGCTGACGAGATGCCGGTCGTGGTCGGCGACATGACGAGTCTGCGTGGCCGCTTCACGCTAGGCGAGTTGCTGCCCGCGAGTTTCGGACCCGAGCATTTGGCATGACGCCCCTGGTCGCATCGTGATGAAATCTCAGAGCCTGACGCCCGTCACCCCTTCAGGGCGATGCGTTGCCTGCCTCCCGCCCCGGCAATGCTGCGCAGGCAAAGCCGGACGCCAAGTGAGCCACCGATCTCGACAGACATCGCGGAGCATGTGACATGAACGATGCCGTCGCGGTTTCCGTCGCCCGCATCACGGCGCAAGCCGCCGGTCGCCGGCCAGCGATCGCCATCGTGCTCGGCTCGGGCTGGCAGGGCGTGGCCGATCGGGTGCAGGGCGGCGTCGGCATCGCCTATGGCGACCTGCCGGCGTTTCCTGTCGTCGGCGTGGCCGGCCATCCCGGCATGCTGCGCCTGGGCCGCATCGGAGGTGTCGAGGTCGCCGTGTTGTCAGGCCGCCAACACACTTATGAGTCCGGCCAGGCGGACGCGATGAACGGGGTCATTCGCACGCTGGCGCAGTTGGGTGTGCGTGCGCTGCTGCTGACCAATGCCTCGGGCAGCCTCGACCCGGCGATGCGGCCGGGCTCGATGATGGTGCTTTCGGATCATCTGAACATGACGCAGCGCACGCCGCTGCACGGTGAGGGCGGGGCCGAGCGCTTCGTCGATCTGCGCAACGCCTACGACCCGGCCCTGCGTGCGCTGGCCCTGCGCGTGGCCGCCGAGCGCGGGGTGACGCTGCATGAGGGTGTCTACGCCTGGATGCTCGGCCCGCAGTTCGAGACCCCGGCCGAGATTCGCATGTTGCGCTTGCTGGGAGCCCATGCGGTGGGCATGAGCACGGTGCCCGAAACCATCGTCGCGCGCCATGCCGGATTGCGCGTGCTGGCGCTCGCGATGTTCACCAACATGGGTTGCGGTCTGGACGAAGTCTCGCTGTCGCACGCCCACACCTTGGCGGTGGCGCAGCAGGCGGGCGCCGGCGCTGTGCAGTTTGTCGAAGCCTTGGTGCCGGCGTTGGCGGCAGCGGTTTGAAGCATGAGTGCCGACCTGCTTGACTGCGCGCGTGTGGCATTGTCCTGCCTGGACTTGACCAGTCTGAACGACGCCGACGACGTGCGCGCCATCGATGCGTTGTGCGAGCGTGCGGTCAGCCCCCACGGCAGCGTTGCAGCGGTGTGCGTCTGGCCGCGCTTCGTGGCGCAGGCGCGTGCGGCGCTGCAGCCCGCGGTGCGCGTGGCGGCGGTGGCCAACTTCCCCGACGGTGCGCTCGACCGCGATCTGGCGTTGGCCGACTGCGCGGCCATCGCAGTCGCTGGCGGCGACGAGATCGACCTGGTGCTGCCATGGCGCGCCTGGGCGGCCGGCCAGCGTGTCGCGTGCTCGGCGTTGGTCGCGGCGGTGCGCAGAGCCCATCCCGCGCTGACGCTCAAGCTGATCCTCGAAACCGGCGAGCTTTGTGACGTGGCCTTGATTACGAGCGCCAGCGTGATGGCGCTCGACGAGGGCGTGGATTTCATCAAGACCAGCACCGGCAAGACGCCGGTCTCGGCCACGCCGGCAGCGGCCAAGGCGATGCTGGCCGCCATCGCCGTGCATTCACGCCGCGCCAGCGTCGGCTTCAAGGCCTCGGGCGGCATCCGCACCGTCGTCGATGCCGGGCTGTACATCGAGCTCACGCGCGCGGCGCTGGGCCCGGTCACGGCGCGGAACTTTCGCCTCGGTGCCAGCGCGTTGCTGGCAGACATCCTGAGCCTGCTGGCGGGTGCGGCATCATCGAGCCCACCGCCAACTTCCGTTTATTGACCACTGGAGAGCCTCACCATGCGCCTGCCTGTCTCGCTGCTGTTCGTCGCCCTCGCTCTGGCTGCCTGCAGCACCCAGCCACCGCGTGCGACCGAACCGGTCAACGTCAAGATCCTGGCGATCAATGACTTCCATGGCAACCTGAAGCCGCCGCGCGGCGGCATCCGCGTCAAGGATCCTGCAGATGGCACGAAGACCATCGACGTGCCCGCCGGTGGCTCGGAACATCTGGCCACGGCAGTGGCGCAACTGCGGGCGAAGAATCCGAACCACATCTTCGTGGCGGCGGGGGACCTGATCGGCGCCAGCCCGCTGCTGTCGGCTTTGTTCCACGACGAGCCGACGGTCGAGGCGCTGGGCCTGATGGGCCTCGAAGCCAGCGCCGTCGGCAACCATGAGTTCGACCATGGTGCGGCCGAGCTGCTGCGCATGCAAAACGGTGGTTGCCATCCCGGCGATGGCTGCAAGGGGCCGCAGCCGTTCAAAGGCGCACGCTTCAAGTACCTGGCGGCGAGCACGTTCGACACCCGCAGCGGCCAGACGATCTTCCCGAGCTACTACGTGAAGCGCTTCGAGGGCGTCCCGGTCGCCTTCATCGGCCTCACGCTCAAGGACACGCCCAATATCGTCGTGCCGAGCGGGGTGGCCGGGCTGCGCTTCGACGACGAGGCGGCCACCGTCAACAAGCTGGTGCCGGAGTTGCAACGGCAGGGCGTTGCGGCCATCGTGGTGCTGATCCACGAAGGTGGCTTTCCGACCGGCGACTTCAACGATTGTCCGGGCATCTCGGGCGCCATCGTCGACATCGTGAAGAAGCTCGACAAGGCGGTCGACCTGGTGGTCAGCGGCCACACCCACAAAGCCTACAACTGCCGCATCGACGGCCGGCTGGTGACCAGCGGAGACAAGTACGGCACCATCGTCAGCGAGATCGACATCGTGCTCGATCCAAAGACGGGCAAGGTAACGCAGGCCCGCGCCGACAACCTGATCGTGCGCACCGACCGCTTCAACAAGGACCCGACGCAGACGCAGCTGATCACGACCTACGAACAGCTCGCCGCGCCGCTGGCCAAACGCGTCGTCGGCAAGATCGCCGCGCCGCTGACGCGCGACGAGAGCCCGGCCGGTGAAACACCCGTCGGCCAGGTGGTGGCCGACGCGCAGCTGGCGGCCACCCGTGCCGCTGCCGATGGCGGCGCGCAGATCGCGCTGATGAACCCCGGCGGCCTGCGCGCCAACCTCTCGGCCGCGGCCGACGGCGCGGTGCGCTACGAAGACTTGTTCGCGGTGCAGCCCTTCTACAACAACCTGGTCACGCTCTCGCTCACGGGCGCGCAGGTCCTGCAGGTGCTCGAGCAACAGTGGCTGAACCAGGCCCGACCGCGAATCCTGCAGGTGTCCAAGGGCTTTTCCTACACCTGGGACAACGCCAAGCCCGCAGGCCAGCGCGTGGTGCCCGGCAGCGTCATGCTCGACGGCAAGGCGCTGGAGGCCGCTGCGACCTATCGCGTCACGGTGAACAGCTTTCTGGCCGACGGCGGCGACGGCTTTGGCACCTTCAAGCAGGGCCGCGAACCGCGCACCGGCGCAATGGACGTCGACGCCTTCGAGCAGTTCATCGCCCGGCGCGCACAGGGCGAGACCGTCGCGCTCGATCGCATCAAGCGACTCAACTGACCGTGCTCGCGCCGGCCGAGATCATTCGCGTCAAGCGCGACGGCGGGGCGCTCGACGCGGCGCAGATCGGCGCCTTCGTGCAGGGCTTGACCGGCAGCGGCCACGCGCGCTGGAGCGAGGGCCAGGTGGCGGCGCTGGCGATGGCCGTGCTGCTCAAGGGAATGTCTCGGGACGAGTGCGTGGCGCTGACCCGGGCCATGACGCACTCCGGCACCGTGCTCGACTGGTCGCATGCCGGGCTCGACGGGCCGATCGTCGACAAGCATTCGACCGGCGGCGTCGGCGACAAGGTCAGCCTGATGCTGGCGCCCATCGTTGCGGCCTGCGGCGGCGTGGTGCCGATGGTCAGCGGCCGCGGCCTCGGCCACACCGGCGGCACGCTGGACAAGATGCAAAGCCTGGCCGGCTACGACGTCGCGCCAAGCCGAGCGTTGCTTACGCGCGTACTGCGCGACGCCGGTTGCGCGATCGTTGGCGCGAGCGCGCGCGTGGCGCCGGCCGATCGCCGCTTGTATGCGGTCCGTGACGTCACCGCAACGGTCGAATCGGTGCCGTTGATCACCGCCAGCATCCTGTCGAAAAAGCTGGCGGCGGGGCTGAGCGGGCTGGTGATGGACGTCAAGGTCGGCAGCGGCGCCTTCTGCCAGACGCTGGCCCAGGCGCGCGAACTCGCTGCAAGCCTGGTCGAAGTCGCCGCCGGTGCCGGACTGCCGACGCGCGCGCTGATCACCGACATGAACCAGGTATTGGGCCGCAACGTCGGCAACGCGCTCGAGGTTCGAGAGGCGATCGACTTCCTGACCGGCGTCGCACGCGAGCCGCGCTTGCTTGCCGTGACGCTGGCGCTGGCTGCGCAAATGCTCGTGCTGGCGGGCCTGGCGCCCTCGCCGAGCGAGGCCGCGCGTCGCGCCCGCGTGGCACTCGAGGGTGGCCACGCCGCGGAGCGGTTCGCCCGCATGGTGGCCGCACTCGGCGGCGCGAAGAACGTGTTGTCGCCACGCTTTGCCGGGCTGCCGAAGGCGCCGGTGGTGATCGACGTGCCGGCCCCGACGCGGGGCTTCGTCCGCGCGATGGACACCCGCGCGATCGGCTTGACGGTCATCACGCTCGGCGGCGGCCGCCTGCGTCCCGGCGACGCGATCGACGCGCGCGTAGGCTTCTCGCAGTGGCAGCCAATCGGCGCGGCCGTGCAGCGCGGCGAGCCGCTGGCGCGTGTGCATGCGCGCGATCGCGACGCGGCAAAGGCCGCGCGCGATCGTTTGCTGGCCGCGTTCACGATCGGCGACGGGCCGCCATCTCCGACACCGCTGGTGCTGTGGTCGTCTGCAGCCGGGTAAGTCCCGCGACGTTCACCAAGAGGGCGCTCCTAGAATGTTCGCCAGTCGTTGCCCCGAGGAGTCGCCAGCCATGTCCACCGCCCGCCGCAGTCGCAGCAGCCCACCTGCCGGGGAACAGGCCGCGCCAGCCGTTGCGGTGCGGGTCTTGAAGAAGTACCCGAACCGGCGCCTGTACGACACGCAGAGCAGCAGCTACATCACGCTGGCCGACGTCAAGCAGATGGTGCTCGACAGCGAGGCCTTCGAAGTGCGTGACGCCAAGTCTGGCGACGACCTGACGCGCAGCATCCTGCTGCAGATCATCCTCGAGGAGGAGAGCGCCGGCGCGCCGATGTTCTCGACCCAGTCCCTGGCCCAGATCATCCGTTTCTACGGTCACGCGATGCAGGGCGTGATGGGCAGCTACCTCGAGCAGAACCTGCAGGGCTTCACCGACTTGCAGGCCCGCTTCGCCGAGCAGTCCAAGGGCTTGTACGACCCGAAGAACTTCACCCCCGAGATGTGGACCCAGTTCGTCAGCGGCCAGGCACCGATGATGCAGGGCCTGATGGGCAACTACCTCGAGCAGTCGAAAAAGCTGTTCGCGCAGATGCAGGAGCAGATGGGCAAACAGGCGGGGGCATTGTTTCCGCTGGCCGGGTTCGGGGCGGGCAAGAAGTAGCGACCTTGCCCATGCGGGACAATCCCGCCCATGAACCATGCAACGACTGCCGCGCCGCCCAAGGTCGGCTTCGTCTCGCTTGGCTGCCCGAAGGCCTTGACTGACTCCGAACTGATCCTGACGCAACTCAGCGCCGAAGGCTACGCCACGAGCAAGAGCTTTGCCGGTGCCGACCTGGTGATCGTCAATACCTGCGGCTTCATCGATGACGCGGTGAAGGAAAGCCTGGACACGATCGGCGAGGCCCTGGCCGAGAACGGACGCGTCATCGTCACCGGTTGCCTGGGCGCGAAGGCGGCCGACGACGGCAGCGGCGCGAACCTGGTGCGGCTGGTGCACCCGAAGGTGCTGGCCGTCACTGGCCCACACGCGACGCAGGAGGTGATGGACGCCGTCCACCTGCACTTGCCCAAGCCGCACGACCCGTTCGTCGATCTGGTTCCCAGCGCCTTCGACAAGATCGGCATCAAGCTGACGCCGCGCCATTACGCCTATCTGAAGATCAGCGAAGGCTGCAATCACCGTTGCACGTTCTGCATCATCCCGTCGATGCGCGGCGATCTGGTGTCGCGACCGATCGGCGACGTACTGGGCGAGGCCGAACGCCTGTTCGAGGCCGGCGTCAAGGAGCTGCTGGTCGTCAGCCAGGACACCAGTGCCTACGGCGTCGACCTCAGGTACCGGACCGGCTTCTGGAACGGCCAGCCGGTGAAGACGCGGATGTTCGAGCTGTGCGAGAAGTTGGGCCAGCTCGCCGACCGGTTCGGCGCCTGGGTCCGGCTGCATTACGTCTACCCATACCCGCATGTCGACGACGTGCTGGAGCTGATGGCGACGGGGCGCGTGCTGCCCTACCTGGACGTGCCGTTCCAGCACTCGCACCCCGACGTGCTCCGGCGCATGAAGCGGCCGGCCAGCGGCGAGAAGAACCTGGAACGTCTGGCGCGCTGGCGCGAGCTCTGTCCCGAGCTGGTCGTGCGCAGCACCTTCATCGCCGGCTTCCCAGGTGAGACCGAAACCGAATTCGAGCATCTCCTGGCCTTCGTTGAAGAGGCCGGTATCGATCGCGCCGGCTGCTTCGCCTATTCGCCGGTCAAGGGCGCGGCGGCCAACGAGTTGCCCGGCGCCTTGCCACAGGCGCTGCGCGAGGAGCGCCGTGCGCGCTTCATGGCCGCCGCCGAGCGCATCTCTGCCGCGCGCCTGCGGCGCCGCATCGGCGCGACGATGCAGGTGCTGATCGACAGCGCGCCATCCCTCGGCCGCAAGGGCGGCATCGGCCGAACCTATGCCGACGCGCCCGAAATCGACGGCACGGTGCGTTTGCTGCCGCCCGAGAAGGCGAGCAAGACCTTGAAGGTCGGGGAGTTCACGCGAGCGAGAGTCGTTGCGACGGAAGGCCATGACCTGGTCGCGCTGGCCATCTGAGAGAGGCACCTGACATGGGCATCGAAGACCGGAGCACCGGGCTGATCCATCACCCGTACCAGGCCCCCGGCGGCTTCGCGTCGCCGGCCGTACCGGTCGCGAAGGGCTCGTCGATCTTCTTCCCGAACGTTGCGGCCTTGCGCAGCCGCACCTGGGTCGATCGCAGCGCCTATACCTACGGCTTGCACGGCACGCCGACCACGTTCACGCTGGAGGAGCGTCTGGCCACGCTCGAAGGTGGCAGCCACTGCGTGCTGGTCAGCAGTGGACTTGCAGCGATCACCCTGGTCGATATCGCCCTGCTGGCAAGCGGCGATCAGGTGCTCCTGCCCGACAACGCCTATGGCCCGGGCAAGACCTTCGTTCGCCGCGATCTCGCGCGCTGGGGTGTCGCACACCGGATTTACGACCCACTCGACCCGGCCTCGCTGGCGGCAGCCATCACGCCGGCCACGAAGCTGATCTGGCTCGAAGCTGCAGGCTCGGTGACGCTCGAGTTCCCCGATCTGCGCACGCTGGTGCGCATGGCGCGCGAAATGGCGCCGCAGGCCGTGGTTGCGCTGGACAACACCTGGGGCGCAGGACTCGCGTTCGACGCCTTCGAACTCGGCGCCGGGCAGGGCGTCGACCTGACGGTGCATGCGCTGACCAAGTACCCGTCGGGTGGCGGTGACCTGCTGCTCGGCTCGGTCATCTGCCGCGACGATGGACTGGCCAAGACCCTGTCGCTGGCGCGAAGCCGCGTCGGCCATGGCTTGGGCGTGAACGATGTCGAGGCGGTATTGCGCTCACTGCCATCGCTGCCGTTGCGCTACGCCTCGCAGGACCGCAGCGGCCGGGCCTTCGCGGCTTGGTGTTGCACGCGGCCCGAGTTCGTGCGGGTGCTGCACCCGGCATTGCCCGACTCGCCGGGCCATGCGCACTGGGCCTCGCATTGCCGTGCGGCGGCCGGCTTGGTTTGTGTCGAGATCGATCCGCGGTTCACGCAGGAACGGGCAGACGCTTTCGTCGACTCGCTGCGGCGCTTTCGCATCGGCTGGTCCTGGGGTGGTCCGACGAGCCTGGTCGCGCCCTATGACCCGGCTGCGATCTGCAGCCTGCCGACGCCCTACCGGGGCGCACTGGTTCGCCTTTGCCTGGGCCTTGAAGCCGTGGGAGATCTGATCGCCGACGCCGAACAGGCGCTTTCGGCGCTACGCCTTTGACGAGACCTTGTGTCTCATCAAGCGGCCCTTGTGCGCTGCGCGCGAAACGGCCGTCGAACGGCGCTGCCGTTCACCCCTTCGGGGTTGATGAGACTTTGTGTCTCATCAAGCGGCCCTTTTCACGCTCCCAATCCCGCTGCTTCTCGGTGTTGCGCTTGTCGTGTTCGGCCTTGCCCTTGGCCAGCGCGATGGTGGCTTTCACGCGGCCACCCTTGTAATGCAGGTCGAGCGGCACCAAGGTGAAGCCCTTTTGCTCGACCTTGCCAATCAGGCGCCGGATCTCCTCCTTGTGCATCAACAGCTTCTTGGTCCGGTCGGGCTCGGGCAGCACGTGGGTCGAGGCCGAGCGCAAGGCATTGATGCGGCAGCCAATGAGGTGCAGTTCGCCATCACGGATGACGACGTAGCCGTCGGTCAGCTGCACCTGGCCGGCGCGGATGGCCTTGATCTCCCAGCCCGAAAGCACCATGCCGGCCTCGTAGGTCTCCTCGATGTGGTACTCGTGACGGGCGCGGCGGTTCTCGGCAATCGACATGAAGGGGCGCTTCTAGAATCGGGCGATTGTATGGACGGCCGCCAGAGTTCACTCCATTCGTCGCTTATGTTGGCGACGTTGTGCACTCGCGTTGATCCTGCGCATCGCGGCAGGCGGCACCCGGCAGGGGCTCATGGTGGAGTGGTCGGCGCTTCGCTCCGACTCCGCTGCGGTGCTCGGCCTGGGGTCGCGCTGCGCAAGTCGCTGCATTTGCTGCGCTCGGACAATTGCGGCGAGTCAGTTGACGAAGCGCGCGTTGCGCGCCGACCCCAGTCTTGCGCTCCTCGCCGGCGCCTGCCCGGTCGCGACTTTGCCGCCCCCATGTGCCCGAAACTGCGATGAAGCACGTCAAGAAGTCCGTGCTCCTGTGGTACACGCCGCGCGAGATGTACGAGCTGGTGGTGGCGGTCGAGGACTATCCGTCGTTCCTGCCATGGTGCGCGCGCGCCGAAGTCCTGCATCGTGACGACGCAGGCATGACGGCGCGTCTGACGCTGGCCAAAGGCGGCGTGCGCCACGCGTTTACCACCCACAATCGCCAGCGCCGTGACGAAGAGGTCACGGTGCAATTGGTGGACGGGCCGTTTTCGGTGCTGGACGGCACCTGGCGCTTCTTGCCGCTCGGCCGCGCCGGCACGGACCCGGCCGATGAGCCGCGTGCGTGCCGTATCGACTTCGACCTGCGCTATGCCTTCGCCAGTCCGGTACTCGAGGCGGTCGTGAGTCCGGCGTTCGATCGCATTGCCAACACGTTCGTCGATTCCTTCGTGCGGCGTGCGGAGCAGGTCCATGGCCCGCGCTGAGGGCCTGTTGCGCATCGACCTGGCCTACAGCCCGGCACCGCGACAGGTGCAGTTGGCGACGCTCGAGTTGCCGGCGGGCAGCTGTGTCGCGGACGCACTGAACGCCAGCGGCTGGCTTGTGCTCCATGGTTTGACATTGGACAAGCTGCGTTGCGGTGTCTGGGGTCGGCCGCAGCCGTTGGACCACATACTGCGCGACGGCGACCGCATCGAGTTCTATCGCCTGTTGCGCGTCGACCCGAAGGAAGCCCGCCGGCTGCGCTACAAGCGACAGCGCCAAGCCTGAGCGTACCGACTGCGTCAACTAGAATTTCCGATTCAAGACCGAATCGAACAACCCGGAGCCCGCGCCCACCATGTACAAACACATCAAGGTCCCTGAAGGCGGCAAGAAGATCACCGTCAACAAGGACTACTCGCTCAACGTTCCCGACAATCCGATCATTCCGTTCATCGAGGGCGATGGCACCGGGCTGGATATCACGCCGGTGATGCTCAAGGTCGTCGATGCCGCGGTGGCCAAGGCCTACGGCGGCAAGAAGAAGATCCACTGGATGGAGGTCTACGCCGGCGAGAAGTCGACCCGGATCTACGGCCCCGATGTCTGGCTGCCCGACGAGACGCTGGAAGTCGTGCGCGAGTACGTGGTTTCGATCAAAGGCCCGCTGACGACGCCCGTGGGTGGCGGCATCCGCAGCTTGAACGTCGCGCTGCGCCAGCAACTCGATCTGTATGTCTGCCTGCGCCCGATCCAGTACTTCAAGGGCGTGCCCAGCCCGGTCAAGGAGCCCGAGAAGACCAACATGGTCATCTTCCGCGAGAACTCGGAAGACATCTACGCCGGCATTGAGTTCGAGGCCGAGACCGACAAGGCCAGGAAGCTGATCAAATTCCTGACCGAGGAAATGGGCGTCAACAAGATTCGCTTCCCCAACACCTCGGGCATCGGCATCAAGCCGGTCAGCCGCGAAGGCACCGAGCGGCTGGTTCGCAAGGCGATCCAGTACACGATCGACAACGACAAGCCCAGCATGACCATCGTGCACAAGGGCAACATCATGAAGTTCACCGAAGGGGGCTTCCGCGATTGGAGCTACGCGCTGGCGCAGCGCGAGTTCGGCGCGGTGCCGATCGATGGCGGCCCATGGTGCAAGTTCAAGAATCCCAAGACCGGCAAGGACATCATCGTCAAGGACATGATCGCCGACGCCTTCCTGCAGCAGATCCTGCTGCGCCCGGCCGAATACTCGGTGATCGCCACGCTCAATCTGAACGGCGATTACATCAGCGACGCGCTGGCCGCCCAGGTCGGCGGCATCGGCATCGCGCCGGGGGCCAACCTGTCGGACTCGGTGGCGATGTTCGAGGCCACCCACGGAACCGCGCCGAAGTATGCCGGCAAGGACTACGTCAACCCGGGCTCGGAGATCCTGTCGGCCGAGATGATGCTGCGGCACATGGGCTGGACTGCGGCCGCCGATCTGCTGATCGCCTCGATGGAGCGTTCGATCGCCAGCAAGAAGGTGACCTACGACTTCGCGCGCCTGATGGAGGGCGCAACACAGGTCTCCTGTTCCGGCTTTGGCCAGGTGATGATTGACCACATGTGACGCTGTGCCGGGGCGTCTCTGGACGTCCCGGATGATCCCGCGCGAAACCCCAGATCGTTGATTCGACTGGGGTTTTTGTCTTCTGGCGTCTCCGACGGTTCCTTGACATCGCATCGGGACGGGGCCACATTTGGGGCCACCGGGGCGGCGGTGGCCCCGTTTGGTGGCCCCACATGCGACACATCAACTACGTCCTGAAGACCGCGACGATCGACAACGCGAAGCCGAAGGACACGCGCTACGACCTGACCGATGGCGGCGGCCTGGTACTTGAGGTCATGCCGTCGGGCTCGAAGACCTGGCGATTCAAGTACCACCTCGACGGCAAGCGCGAGAAGGTGACGATCGGCGCCTACCCGGCCTTCACCATCAAGCAAGCGCGCGACCGCCACGAGGAACTGCGTGCACTGGTCGAGCGCGGCCAGAGCCCGGCCAAAGCCAAGCGGGTTCTATCAGCGGAGCAGAAGGTCGCTGACGCGCGCCGCCTGAGCTTCCGCACCTTCGCCCAGCGCTGGGTCGACGAGACGCTGTTCTATCGGTCGGGCGGCTACGTGGCCCAGACCGTGCGTTGGCTCGATGTCTACGTTTACCCGGCCATCGGCGACATGCAGCTCGACGAGGTGCAGCCAGGCGACGTACTGGCCATCATCAAGGCTCGCGCCGACACCGCCGTGACGGCCGAGCGCATCCGCGTGATCGTGCAGCAGATCTACAACCATGCGATTCGCAACCTGCTGGTGACGACGAACCCGGCGCAGCCGCTGCGCGGCGCAATAGCGCGTGCACCAGTCGAACACCACCGACACCTGAGCGAAAAGGAGCTGGGGGCCTTCTGGCGCAAGCTGGACGAACAGGGCGCGCACTCCACGACGATCGCAGCATCCAAGCTGCTGCTGCTGACGATGACCCGCAAGAGCGAACTGCTGCGCTCGAAGTGGACCGAGTTCGACCTCGACGCCGCGCAGTGGGACATCCCGGCCGAGCGCATGAAGATGGGCAAGCCGCATCGCGTGTTCCTGTCGCGTCAGGCCGTCGAGATTCTGCGCCATGTGCACGAGCTGACGGGGCATGGCGAGTACGTCTTCCCGTCGATCTTCCGCGGCAGCGTGCCGATGGGCGACGTGACGCTGAACCACTTCTTCAAGCGCATCGACTTCGGCGTGCCCGATTTCAGCCCGCATGGGACGCGCGGTACGGCAGCGACGTTGCTGCGCGAGCATGGGTTCGGGCGCGATGTCGTCGAACTGCTGCTGGCGCACAGCGAGAAGAACGCTACCGTGGCGGCCTACAGCCATATGGAGCTGGCGGCGGATCGGAAGAGGGCACTGCAGTATCTGGCCGATCGAGTCGAGGCCTTGGCCGCGGGCATGAACGTGATCCCGTTGCGCGCTGCCTGAATCTCGCCCTGAGTTGATTGCCAGTCCTCACAGGGCGGGGGAACTTCTGCTGGGTGCGATCTTCCGACGGGGACGACATCGGTTTGCAGCGTGACCAGTCATTCGCCTCTGGCTGAACTACTCACACTCCCGGCCATCTCTCGTCGTTCGTTGGCGTCAGCTATCGGGACGTCCAACGAGCCAGCCAGCAACGATACGCGGCGGCCATCGGAACGCGCCTGACAGGTGGGCATCGCCTACTCACCGCCGTTGTCTGAAGGCAGCTTCTGGGACATTTATGGGAGCGACTGCTTGACATCTGACGTTCAGCAGGTAAGATGTATACACACATTAGGATATACATCATGGATCTACAAGTAGCGAAGTGGGGTAATAGTCTTGCCCTGCGAATTCCGTCCGAAGTCGTACGTCGGCTGGGATTGCGCGAAGGGGCTACTGTGGAGGCCCAGCTCACCGTCGACGGTAGCCTGTCCATTCGGCCGGCGCAGTGGAATCGCAAGGCATTCGCGCTCGAGCTGAACGAGGCCCGCCGTGCCATGCCCATGAGCGAGCCCGTGATGGTGGAACTGCGCGGCGGGGCGCGGTACTGACATGGTCTATGTCGACACCAGCGTACTCGTGCCGTTGTTCCTGAACGAACCGCACAGCGTGGCAGTCGCCAAATGGTACGCCCGCGAGAAAGGCGAACTCATCGCTGCGGCTTGGTGCGTTCCGGAGTTCGCCAGCGCCCTTGGCATCAAGCAGCGCACCGGTGCCATCGACGCGCAGCAGGCCCAGGGCGCCTGGGCCCGCTTCGAACGTATGGTCGCTGCCGACCTTCGACTGCTTCCTGTAGCGCCCGCCAACTTCCATCGGGCGGCAGAACTGGTACTCGATGCGGCGAGCGCGTTGCGCGCCGGCGACGCCCTGCACCTGGCCTGTGCCGAGACTGCGGGCGCGAAGCACATGGCAACTCTGGACGACGTCCTGAGCCGCAACGCACAGCGCCTGAAGATCAAGCCGGTTGTGCTGCGCGGCACGCTCTGACAGATAACGATGGGATCAAAAAGGCGATGATCGATTGCGCTCATGGAAGTCGCTGTTCGGCCATAAGCCGTCGTACCGCCCACACCCGCGACCGGTCATTCAGTGTCCTGGCCTCCACCATTACATGGCGTCCATGAACTGCTGAAGCGCAGGAGATGGCTCTCCATTCCAGATCAGGTGCGTGTGGTTGAGGCTTAGCTTTTCCGGCAAAGCGTGCCGCCTGATATCCTTTGATGCGTGAAGCACGCCCAGCAACGAGGCCGGAACGATTCCGCACCCGGTGCCTGCCGCCGCGCAGGCGATGATGGCCTGGTAACTGGCCAACTCCATGACACGCTCAAGTTTGACACCATCATGGTCAAACCACTCCTCGAGGCGCGTCCGGTACGAACACCCCTGCGAGAACGCGAGGATCGTTGCCCGCCCTAGGTCGGTGGCGCGCTTTACGGCCGGATGGCTCTTCGACGTCACGAGGACGAGCTCTTCTTCAAACGCAACCAACGACTGCAGGCCGGGCGCTGAGAAGGGCTCTCCAACGAAGGCCGCCTCCAACTCGTAGTCGGCCGTCTTGCGGATCAGTGTGGCCGTCGTTCCGGTCTGCAACTCGATCCCGATGTCCGGCCAGCGTCGATGAAAGCCTCCGAGCAGCCTGGGCAGCCGACTGCCCGCCGTGCTCTCCATCGATCCAAGGCGCAGCGGCCCTCGTATCGGAGCCGACCTAATCTCGGCCTCGACCTCTTCGGCCATTCGCAGCAACCGCTCCGAATGAACGAGCAAGGACTGGCCTGCCGAAGTCAGGGCCAACGATCTTCCCTGGCGTCTGAACAGCGCCACGCCCAACCGCTCCTCCAACTGTTTGATCCGCGTCGTGACGTTGCTCTGTACGCGGTTCAGACGGGCTGCTGCACGGACGACGCCGCCCTCGCGCACGACGGCGCGGAAGATCTCCAGCGAGTCAAGATCTATTGTTCTCACTGGAAGAATGATAGTTCACATTAATTCATTTGAGGAGAACGTGTTGCTGCGATCCAATGCCTAGGACCTCAAGGAAAGACCGATGGCAACGCTCTCTACACGACTGAACCAAGCGCTCAACCTGCGGCTCCCGGTGGTGTCCGCGCCGATGGCATTTGCCGGCGGTGGTACGTTGGCGGCAGCGGTCAGCCGCGCCGGCGGCCTCGGCTTGATCGGTGGTGGCTACGGTGACACCGTCATGGCTTGAGGAGCAGTTCGCCGCTGCCGGAGGCGAGCGAGTCGGTGTGGGCTTCATCACCTGGTCTTTGCGCAAGTCGCCCTCCTTGCTGACAGACGTGCTGAGGCACCGGCCGGTCGCGGTGATGCTGTCATTCGGTGATCCGCGCCCCTTCGTCGACGAGATTCGAGCTGCCAAGGCCTTGATCATCTGCCAGTGTCAGGACATGGGGCACGTGATGGACGCGCTGGATGTCAACGCCGACGTCGTCGTGGCGCAGGGCGCCGAGGCGGGCGGACACGGCGCATTGCGCGGCACCCTGACCTTCGTGCCGGAGGCGGCCGACTACATCGCCAGGCACGCGCCAGACACGCTGCTGCTGGCAGCCGGCGGCATCGGCGACGGCAGCGGACTGGCAGCGTCGTTGGTCCTCGGTGCCGACGGCGTGCTCGTCGGCACGCGGCTCTGGGCGTCGAAGGAGGCTTTGGTGCCGACGGGGCATCATCAGGCCATCCTCGAGACAGATGGCGACGGTACCGTGCGCACAACAATCGCCGACATCGCGCGACAGATTCCCTGGCCACGTGGCTTCACGGCACGTATCCGCCGCAATGCCTTTACGGATCGCTGGCATGGGCGCGAGGCCGAACTCGAGCGCAATGTTGCCGTGGAAGGTCCGCGCTACCGGCAGGCATTTGCCGCTGGCGACCCGGAGAACACGGGAGTCTGGTTCGGCGAAGCAGCTGGTCTGATCAATTCGATTGAGCCTGCGGCTGCCATCGTCCAGCGGATGGTGGACGATGCGGCGATTCACCTCAACCGACATGGAGGCGCAATGGTCGCCTGACCTCTGCCTGCCCGTGTGACGTCGGCCGGTCCTTCGCATATCCCCCGGCACGGCAGCAGCCAAGCCCGCTGTTCCGTTGGTCGAGAACTGTCCATCCTCAACGCTCAGGGCGCCTCCAAGGTGCTCGCCGACCCCGGCCGGAGGCAGCTTCACGCTCTGGCGAATCAACCGCCGCGGAAAGTCCGCTCTTCTAGGTTTGACGGTCAGAAACGGGTCGAGAGGCGGCAAATGATGCTGACCGACGCCCTGATCGTCGCATGATCAGACTTCTTGGCACCGGAGGATGCAGATGGAATCTGCTGAACGAGCCATCCGAGAGCTGCACACCGCTTGGATTGATGCAGTCAACGCCGGCGATCTTGTCCGCTTGCTCGGCTTGATTGCGGACGACGTCGTGTTTCTGAATCCGCGCTGCGCGCCGTTCGGCCGGGGTGGATTTCCCGCCGGCTTCTCGACCGCCCACCAACAATCTCGGATCCGTTGCATCAGCGAGTTGGAAGAGGTCGTGGTCGCCGGCGACGTCGCCTACACACTGTGCCGGGACTCGCTATCCGTGACACCGCGCGCCGGCGGTGCAGCGACGGAGCTGGCCGGTCATCGGATCACCATATACCGCAAGCAGCCCGACGGCCGCTGGCTCCTGGCCCGCGACGCCCACACCTTGTCCCCAGCGGCGAGCTGACATTGTGAGAATTGTGCTGCGCGGCCCAAGCATCGCATCGAGCGAACGCCCAAGGGAGCGCGTGATCCGGGCTCCGATCACGTCACCCGGCCAGCCCGAGCATGCGCCGGTTGGCGGCGTCGTCGGTGCCGGCAGCTGCGAACTCGTCGAACGGGCGCTCGGCGACCTGGATTAGGTGGTCGCGGATGAATGGCG
>CAVZYL010000014.1:0-82229 GCA_963779435.1 uncultured beta proteobacterium
TCGCCATCAGTACGCCGGTCCCTTTCAGGTTCGTTGCGACGCCTTAGGGATTGCTGGCCCGCCCCCCCGACTTTCCTTTTTTTGCTCAGCGCTTCTTGCGAGCTCGTCCCTTGCTCTCGCAATCGCGTGTACGCCTTCCGCATACGCCGCTCCTCGGAAGGCGCCTCAGGCGCAAACGGCTATTCAAGAGACAGCTCCTCCTCCCGAGCCTGC
This sequence comes from uncultured beta proteobacterium, assembly GCA_963779435.1. Classification (GTDB taxonomy): domain Bacteria; phylum Pseudomonadota; class Gammaproteobacteria; order Burkholderiales; family Burkholderiaceae_C; genus CADEEN01. Next base: position 214 of record CAVZYL010000014.1, read on the forward strand.
GTCGGAATTTACCTGGTCAGGATTCTATATCGGTTCGAATTTCGGCGGCGGATTTGGAACCGGAACGCAGCTCTCGGGCTTTGGGACGGATGCCGCGCAGGCTCCAAATGCATTTTGGGCGTTTCCGGGCGCTAACCCCGGCGGCGTTCTTGGCGGACTGCAGGCGGGCCATCTTTGGCAGATCGACAAGGCCGTCGTCGGGGTCGAGGCGGATGTCCAAGCGGCGGGCTTAAGCGGCAGCACGAGAGGCGTCGGGGTTTCGCTTGGCGCAGTCCCATTCGTCGCCGCGCATCAGACCATCGGCTGGTTCGGAACTCTGCGTGGTCGGGTCGGCTATGCGCCCGTCCCGACATTGCTGCTCTACGGGACAGGCGGCCTGGCCTATGGCGGCGGTGGTTACGAGTTCACCACTTTCACCGGCGACATTCTTTCCGGGACAGGTTTCCATGATTCAACGCGGCTCGGCTGGGCGGCGGGCGCAGGCGTCGAATGGGCGTTTCTCCCTGACTGGTCGGCGAAGCTCGAGTATCTTTATGTCGATTTAGGGCGCACGCCGGGTCACGCTTTCAATTTGGTCGACGCCGACGGCGAGGCCGTCGTCAACGCCGCGACGCTTTCGGGCGCCACAAGCCGCTTCCATACCGTGCGAGTTGGATTGAACTATCACTTTAATGTTGCCGGACCGGATTTCGGCGGTTCGTCCGAACCCTTCTATCATCCCGCGTCGGATAAGTTCCACGAGATCGAAACACATTACATCTTTGGCTTTACTGAGGGCTCCGACATCGACGCGGAAGGCGAGAAGGAGCTGGAGTTCATCACCTTGGTCAATCAGGGTCGTCGCCAGCTAACAATCGCGCCGGACGACCCAGATCCCATCGCTACGATCACGCGTGGAGGCGCTCAGGGATTTTATCGTTCGATCGGACAGAAGGTCGAATTCGAACATACTTTGACGCAGAATTTCCAATATTCGCTGGGAATAACGGGCTATAATTTCCGTATCCGCGGCGTCGAAGGGATCGACGATCTGACCAACACAAGCTTGAAGGGACTTTCCGGCGAGTTCCGCTATGTGCTCGTTGGGCGGGGACCGGGTTCGCCCATTCGGCGTCACCCTGCAAGTCGAGCCGGAGTGGGGACGGGTATCCGAAACTAGCGGGCAACGCGAGGCGGCCTTCGAAGTCGAAACCAAGTTCATTGTCGACACCGAGCTGATCCAAAACCGTCTCTACGCCGCCGTCAATTTCGTCTATGTGCCTGAGATTTCGCGGGGGCTGGGCGAGACGCTCTGGGAGCGCGAGTTTACGCTGGGCGTGACAGGCGCGCGTTACCTACCGCTTAACGCCGCAATTCGCGTTTGGCGGCGGATTGCAATATTACCGCCTGCATTCCGACGGTTTCTGGTTGAACAAGCTTGAGGGACAGGCCTTATATGCAGGGCCGACCTTGTTTATGCGCCTGGACAAGAAGATATTTGTCTCAGCGGCGTTCTCGACGCAGCTGCGTGGACATGCGGAAGGCGAAAGCCACGCGCTGGATCTCACGAATTTCAGCCGCTACATGGCGAGACTGCAACTTGGCGTCGAGTTTTGATAGGACAAGGTGACGAAATGAAACGTTTAATGAGTTCGTGCGTTGCTTTTGCTGTGCGATTGGTTCGCTCTTCGCGAACGCCGCCAGGCATGCGCGAAAACAAGAGGCGACGGTCCATGTCTCCATAAAGGATCATCGCTTCTCTCCGTCCGAGGTTCGCGCGCCAGCGAATACGCCGATCACGATCGTCTAAAAAATGTCGATCCGACGCCCGAAGAATTCGAAAGCGAAGAACGTGAAGTTGAGAGGTCATCGCCGGCGGCGCATCCACGACCCTGCGCATACGGCCGCTGAATGCTGGCCGCTATCGTTTCTTCGGCGATTATCACGAAGATACGGCTGAAGGCTATCTCGTGGTCGAGTAGGACAGATTATGATTGGGGCGCTGCTCATTGTTTTTCGCGAGGTCATCGAAGCCGGCCTGATTGTCGGCATCGTTCTGGCGGCGACGCGCGGCGCGCGCGGTTCGAGGCTTTGGATCGGCGGGGCGCGTTGGCGGGCGTCGTCGGAGCCGCGCTCGTCGCGGCTTTCGCCGAAGCGTTGACGCAAGCTGTCGCCGGACGCGGACAGGAGTTGTTCAACGCGGCGTTCTGGCCACGGCCGTTGTCATGCTCGCTTGGCATAATATCTGGATGGCCCGTCACGGACGCGAACTTGCAAGCAATTTGGCCGAGGCCGGACGCGCCGCAGCGACGGGTGACAAATCCTTAATCGCGCTCGCCATTGTCGTTGCGCTCGCTGTCTTGCGCGAAGGCTCCGAGGTGGCGCTGTTTCTCTATGGCATCCTGATTTCCGGCGAGAGCACGTGGAATTTGTTGGCCGGGGGAATTGCCGGACTAGGGCTCGGCGCTTCCGTCAGCGTCGCAACCTTCTTTGGCTTGGTGCACGATTTTCCGCCACGCCATCTCTTCGCCGTGACGACGGCGCTCATCACCTTCCTGGCCGCGGTAATTGCCGCGCAATGCGTTGGCTTCCTGCAACAGGCGTGGATCGTGACGTCGCTTACGCAAACTGCCTGGGAGACGTCCGCGTATTTTCCGCCGGACGCCGGTTTGGCCGGACGCGTTTTGCACACGCTGATCGGCTATACCGACCAGCCCTCTCAAATGCAGGTGGCGGTGTATATCGTTACTCTCGTTGCGATCTTCGCTGCGACGAAACTGAAACACCTGCGCCACACCGCGCGCCGCGGGCTCATGCGCCGGCCGAGTGAGCGCCAAGTCTCGTTTAATCGCGAACTGAAATGTCAATCTTCTTGACGACCCGTTCCGGCTCGGGGCGAGCCAGATCAACAGTTAAAAGCCCATTTTGCAGATCGGCGCCCAAAGACTGCATTCCCTCGGCCAATAGAAAGACGCGTTGGAACTGGCGGGAAGCGATGCCGCGATGCAAAAAACTCCGCTCCCGATCTTCGCATTGCTTGCCACGAATGACGAGCTGGTTTTCTTCCAGCGAGACGTCGAGTTGCTCGCGCGTAAAACCCGCAACGGCGAGTAGTGATCCGCAAGCGCTCGGGCTGATTTTCGGTCTTGGGCAAGCGTTCGAGATTATAGGGCGGGATTCGTCCGAACCCGATCGCGATACGCGCTCGAGCGCCCGCTCGATTTCATCGAACCCCAAAAGAAAGGGTGAATGAAGCGTGGATCGTGACATGCCAAGAGCCTTCAGGCCTGCGGGTGGGCTTAGCCGCGCTTCGAACGATAGAAATATGGAGGCGAGGCCTCAACCAATCAAGACGCCGTCGATCTGCGCCATTGACGTCGCCGCATTCAATCCCCATGTGCTGCGCGGCCTAGGCTTTGAGACAATAAGGAGCCCAAATGCGGAGAGAGGCTCTCCTGACAGCCACTTTGATGCTTGCTGCGGCTCCTTCGTTTGCCGAAGAGCCCGCCTCGCCCAACGTGCAGGAGCGGGAGCGCTATTCGATGACGCCGCAGAAGGCGGTTTTCTGCGCCTCGACAGACAAACCGGCGCGGTGTCCTTCTGCACCGTCAAGGACGGGATGTCGCTGTGTCGGGCAAGCGCCGACGAGCGCGCCGCTCTTGAGGGCGAAGTATCCCGACTGACGCGTGAAAACGCAGAACTGAAAAGTCGGTTGGCGGACGCCCCGGCCGCTCGGCAACATGGCTCGACATCGCCGAGCGAAGAGGAATTCGAGCGCACCCTGTCCTTTACCGAGCGGTTTTTGCGGCGCATGATGCGTGTGTTCCGTGAGGAAGCGCCGGGCGACAGATCGTGACTTGGACAACCCTCAACCGAGCATCGATATGATCGACCCAGGGCCTTTCGCCAATTGGCCGAATCTCGATAAACGCCCATCGGCGCCTCCCGCGAGGGAGAGGCGCATTCTTCCCGGCTCTACGGAGGCAAGCGACGACATCATGGCTTCCAACAATTCACTCGAAGGTTTTCTGGGCGGTTCGCCCTTCAACGTGTTTCTGAAGCTGCTGTTCATATCGCTCGTCGTCGGCGCTTTGCTGATGTGGCTGGACTTGCGTCTGATCGACATTCTGCACGGGGTGCAGCGGTTTTTCGATCGTATTTACGCTATGGGGTTCGACGCCGTGCGCAATATTGCCGAATATGTCGCGGCGGGCGCCGTCATCGTCGTGCCCATCTGGTTTGTCTTGCGGCTGATGAACACGGGCGGAAAAAGATGATTCGCGGAACACTTCGATAGCGCCCAATGCGATTTGGCGCGTGCGCGGCTCGGCTTTCCTATAGCGCAAGGTCTGAACAAGGTTGAGTGTCTAAACAAGAGCGTGCGCTCGAAGGGGAGAATTTCATGCACGCGATTGCTCAATTGAAACAACTGCGCGAACAAATGCTCGAGGAACTGACGCAATTCCTCAATATCGCGCCTTGAAGGCGATTGAGCGGTTCATCGGAGAGATTTCGACGATCTATGACGATCCTCCAACGCCAGAGGCGAAGGAAAAGGATCCAAAACCTCCGTTTCCGCCGCAAGCGGCGAAAAAATCCTCGGGCGAGCCCGCTTCGGCTCCAGCTCCCAAAGTCACACCTTACCTTCCGACGCATCGCGTGGCGTGAGCGCCGCATCTTGCGGGACTGAAATGGATTCGCGCGTGCGCGCCTTCGCATCGTAATGCGACGTACTTAAAAGTTGCGAATGAGGTGGGGATGGAGCCCGTCTATCTTTTCGATCTCGCAAATCAGCATCGCAGTTGGCTGTCGGCGCGGCAGCGGCAGCATGTAACCAGCCGGCCCTGCCGGCCGGCAGTGGCTGGCTGCACTGGAAGCGCCTGCTGCGGCCCGACATGGCGCTGGGCGACGTGGTCCACGGCGACGTGGTTGGTGGCGAGAGCGGCAGCAGTGGCCGCCTGCGCGGTCAGGTCATCGCGCTGGGCGTGCAAACCTCGCTCGGCCGGCCGTTCGACGCGGCCGTGATCGAACTGTTCGGCGAGGCACCGCAGGACGGCCACGGCACACGGCTGGATGGCGTGCTCGTCGTCGACCGCAAGAGTGGCGTGCTGTTGCGCCTGGAGCTGCACAGCGGCAACCCCGAATTCGCCCTGCGGCGCACACTGACGCGCATCGAAGCTGCCCGGCCCTGAGCCGCGCCCTGGACGGGCGCCGTGTTTACGCAGCTTTACCCGCCAGCCGTCAGCCGCACACCCGCCGCGGGCATTGTGTGTCCATCGCAACCACCCCTGGAGCCACTCGATGGTCTACCGCACACATTCCTCATTCACCCGCACCCGCCTGCTCGGGGGCGTGGTTCTGGTCGCCGTACTGGCCAGCGCGGCGCTATCGGTCTGGGCCCAGCCAGGCCCCGGTATGCATGGCGGCCCCGGCATGCATGGCGGGCCGGACATGATGGGCATGCCGATGCAGGGTCGCATGCTCGAGCGCATGCTCGACAGCGTGAACGCCACCCCCGACCAGCGCAGCCGCATCCAGGAGATCATGAAGTCGGCGCGGGCCGATCTGCAGGCGCAGCACCAGGCCTCGCGCGGCGAGCGTGAACAACTGATGGCGCTGTTCGCGCAGCCCACCGTCGATGCCCGCGCCGTCGAGGCGGTGCGCCAGCAGATGCTGCAGTCAGCACGACCAGTCGAGCCGCCGCTGATGCAGGCCATGCTCGACGCCAGTGCAGTGCTCACGCCGGAGCAGCGCGCCCAGCTGGCCGAGCGCATGAAGCAGCGCCGCGACATGATGCAGCGCCACCAGCAGGAGCGCGGCGCAATGGAGCAACCCAAAGGTTGACGCTTGCACGCAACACGCCTGCGCGCCGGGCACCGATCGTCATCCGGTGCGCCGGCGCGTGCCGCGCGCAACCCCAAGCGAACCACCATGACCGCGCGCCTGCTGCTGATCGACGACGACGCCCGCCTGACCGCGATGGTGGGCGACTACCTGCGCGGCCACGGCTTCGAGGTCGAGACCGCCGGCTCGCTCGCCAGCCGGCCGCGAATGCCTGCGCCAGGACGCTTCGACGCGCTGGTGCTCGACCTGATGCTGCCCGACGGCGACGGCCTCGATCTGACGCGCGAGCTGCGCGCCGACGCGCGCACGCGCCACCTGCCGCTGCTGATGCTCACCGCGCGCGGCGAGCCGATGGACCGCATCGTCGGCCTCGAGACTCGGCGCCGACGACTACCTGCCCAAGCCGTTCGAGCCGCGCGAGCTGCTGGCGCGCGTCAAGGCGCTGCTGCGGCGCGCGCCGCGCCGACGCCGGTGACGACGACGTGCTGCGCTTCGGCCGCCTCGAGATCGACCTCGGCGCGCGCCAGGCGCGCCTCGACGGCAAGCCCTGCGACCTCACCAGCCACCAGTTCGACCTGCTGGTGGTGCTGGCGCAAAGCCCCGGCCGCGTGCTGTCGCGCGACCAGATCATGGACTCGCTCAAGGGCCATCCGCTCGAGGCGTTCGACCGCTCGATCGACGTGCACATCTCGCGCATCCGCGCCGTGATCGAAGACGACCCGAAGGCGCCGCGCGCGTGCTCACCGTGCGCGGCGCCGGCTACGTGTTCGCGCGCAAGCAGGACGCGAGACTGACGGCCGCGGCTGCGGCTCAGGGGCCGGGATGAGCTCGTTGTACCTGCGCATCTGGCTCACCGTGGTGATCGTGCTGCGCTGTTCGCGCTGGTGTCGGGCTGGTTCGTCCAGCGCCACCTCGAGAGCGAGCGCCAGCGCATCGAAGGCGTTGCCACCGAGCGAATGGGCGCCTGGGCCGAGCTGGTCCAGCGCTCGCTGCCGGCGGCCGACGCTGACCCCGAGCAGCAGGCAGCGGCATTGCGCGAGTGGTCGCAGCGCCTGCGCCTGCCGCTGGCGCTCGACGACGCCAGCGGCCAGCGCATCGGCGCCTCCGATTCCTTCCTGCGCCGCGAAGCGGACAGCGGCCGCCACGGTGCGCCGGTGCGGCTCGACGACGGCCGCACGCTGTGGATGATGCGCCCCGGCGCGGGGCGGGGCTTCGGCGCCGCGCGCGCCGCCGCGGGCGACGCCGAGCGTGCACCGGGCCCGCCCGGGGAGGGTGGGCCGCCGCGTCCGAAGGGCATCGGCTGGCCGGCCATGCTGCTGCCGCCGCAATGGCCGCCCGGCGTCGGCTTGCTGGCGCTGTTGGCGCTGCTGTTCGTGGCGGTGGCCGCCGGCGCCTACCCGGTGGTGCGCCGCCTGACGCGCCGCCTCGAGTCGCTGAAGGCGGGCGTCGAGCGTTTCGGTGCCGGCCGCTCGGCCAGCGCGTCGACGAATCGGGGCGCGACGAGGTGGCCGCGGTGGCGCGCAGCTTCAACCTGGCCGCCGCGCGCGTCGAGACGCTGGTGCGCTCGCACCAGAGCCTGCTCGCCAATGCCAGCCACGAGCTGCGCTCGCCGCTGGCGCGCATGAAGATGGCGGTGTCGATGCTGCCGCAGGCGCGACGGCGCGCCGCGCGACGCCTTGCGCGCGAGATCGACGCCAACATCGCCGAGCTCGATGCGCTGGTCGAAGAGGTGCTGCTGGCCAGCCGGCTCGACGCCGGCGCCTGGTCGCTCAAGCCCGAGAAGCGTCGACCTGCTCGGCCTGGCCGCCGAAGAGGCGGCGCGCGTCGACGCGCAGGTCGAGGGCACGCACGTGCACCGTGTCGGGCGACGAGCGCCTGCTGCGCCGCGCATTGCGCAACCTGCTCGAGAACGCGCGGCGCTACGGCGGCGGCGAGATCGAGGTGTTCGTCGCAGCGCCAGGGCCCGTCGGCGCGGGCCGGTGCGCGTGTGCGATCGCGGCCCCGGCGTGCCCGAGGCGCTAGCGCGAGCGCATCTTCGAGGCGTTCTTTCCGCCTGCCCGGCCACGCCGAGCGCGAGGGCGGCGTCGGCCTCGGCCTGAGCCTGGTCAAGCAGATCGCCGAGCGCCACGGCGGCAGCGTGCGCTGCGAGGCGCGCGACGGCGGCGGCAGCTGCTTCGTGATCACGCTGCCGGCGGGTTAGCACCTGTTCACGCGGCAGGCCGGCGGCGACTCGCTACCAGTTGTCGGAACGGACCAGCGGCTGCCACCGCGCGTCGCGCCGCTCGTACACGCTGATCGCGCCGTGAACCTGCTCGCCGTCGCTGCCGAAGCGCATCGTGGTGGTGACCGGGGCAATGGCGTCGATGGTCGCGAGCTTGGCGCGCAGCACGGCCGGATCTACCGACTGGGCGCGTCGAATCACGTCGGCCAGCACGTAGACCGCGTCATAGGCGTAGTGCGCGGCCCACACCGGATCGGCCTTGTAGGCAACGCGAAACTTGGTCAGGAACGCGGCGCCGGACGGAAATTCGCTCGGATCGAGCGAACTCGAGGTCAGGAACAGTCTCTTCACGTCGGCCGGGCCGCTGGCGAGCTTTTGCGTCTTGGCCACACTGGTGGCGATCACGGCCACGTCGGACAGGCCGGCCGTGTTCATCTGCGCCAACAGCGGCAGGAGCTGGTGGTCACGCACGGCGGCTACCAGCACGTCGGGCTGCGTTGTCTTGAGCTTGGCGACGAAGGCCGCGAAGTCGGTCGTCTTGTTGTCGACGGCCTGGACCAGGTCGACCTTCTTCTTCAGCTTGACCAGGGCCGCTGACACGTCCTTGGCCATCGGCGTGCCGAAGGCCGTGTCCTCGTGCAGGATCGCGACCTTGTTGGCGTGCAGCGTCTCCACGGTGTAGCCCGCGATTGCGCGCGCCTGCAGGACATCGTTGGCGACGACGCGAAATGCGTTGCCGTCGCCCAGCTTGGTCAACTCGGCAGCCGAAGAAGTGAACAGCTGCGGCACATTGCCGCTCTTGTAGATCGGAATCACGACCTCGGTCACGTCGGAGCTCAGGTGGCCGATGACGGCATTGACCTTTTGCTCGACCAGGGCCTGGGCCACCCTCTTGGCCTCTTCCTTGTCGCCTTTGTCGTCCATCGCGACGACCTCGAACTGCACGCCCTTGCCAGCCACCTTGTAGCCGGAGGCATTGATCTCGCTGACCGCCAGCTTGACGCCATTGACCAGATCCTGGCCGCGGGCGGCGGACGACCCCGAAAGAGGCTGCGCCACGCCGATCTTGATCACCGGCCCGACACTGGGGCCGCAGGCCACCAGGGTCCAGGCCGAGACTACGGCGACCAGGCTTGAGGACAGGTACGAGCGAGTGGGGTTCATGGGCGGTGACCTCATCGGGTGTGGACAGCAGGCCCGAAGGCGACAGATTGCAAGCGTTCGGACTCTATTCGTGCCGGCACCCGCGGCCACCGGCGCCGGGCCGCGGAAAACACCCGACTCAGGCCAAATTGCTCACCGTGGGCCGATTCGGCGACTGATCGGCTGCAGCGCGTTCGGCATAGCGGTTGAAGCGCCAGGCCGTGCCCGCCATCGTGATGCGGCGCCACACCGCGCGTTTGGCGCCCGGGCTCAGTTCGGGCCAGTGCTGCACCTCATGCTCGGTGCGGCCGCAGCCCTTGCAGATGGCGTCGCCCTGTGCGGTCGAGCAGATCGCGATGCACGGTGCGTCGGGGGTGCCGGCGTACCAGTCCAGCCAGGCCTGTTTGGCCAGGTCCGGCATCGAGTGCTCGTCGCACTCGGATTCGTGGTGGTAGACCATCAGCCGTAGACCTCGGCCAGCGCGCGCACTGCGGCGCACGCGGTGACGCCGTCGGCAGAAGGCGACTTCGCGCGCCACCAGTTGATGGCGCACTCGATGTCGGTGATGTGGATGCCGGCCATGCAAGTCGCGACCGGTCAGCGCGTGGCGCGTTGGCGCACGCAGTCGAGGTAGGCCATGCCGTCGGGCGGCAGCCCCGAACGTTGCGAGGCCCAGATCATTTCGCCCAGGCATTCCATGACCCGATGCTGCGCCTCGTGCGGCGAACCGAGCCGCGCGCGGAGCAGTTCGAAAGCCTGCTTGATGCCGCGCGGTTGGTCGATTGCAATCTGCTCGGTGATGGTCAAGTGCATCGACAGGTGCAGGAACGGATTCGTGCGCCCGTCCTCGACTGTGTAGCTGGCCGCCAGCGCGGCCTCGACGTCGGCCAACTCGGTGTGGTATTCGGGGTGCTCGGCGATCCACTGCGCCGCCAGGGCTTCCATCGGCGTCAAGGGCAGGGACTGGCGCTGCTTGTCGTGCGTTGCGCAGAAGAAGCGGCGCACATCGTGCTGGGAAGGTGTGAACATGGCCCGACAATTGTGCGGTCAACTCCATGGAGTGCGGATGCAGGTCAGTACCGAACAACTGTTCACGGCGGCGCGCACGCAGAACGGCTACCGGCCGACGCCGGTCTCAGACGACACGCTGCGCGCGCTGTACGAACTCGTCAAGTGGGGCCCGACGTCGGCCAATTGTTCGCCGGCACGCTTTGTCTTCGTCAAGAGCGACGCGGCCAAGGCGCAGCTCGTGGCCTGCCTGTCACCGGGCAATGTGCGCAAGGTCCAGGAGGCGCCGGTGACCGCGGTGATCGGCATGGACATGGTGTTTTACGACAAGCTGCCGCAACTGTTTCCGCACACCGACGCCCGCGCCTGGTTCTTCGGTCAGCCGGCGAAGATCGAAGAGACCGCGTTTCGCAACTCCAGCCTGCAGGGCGGCTACTTCATCATCGCGGCGCGCGCGCTGGGTCTGGACTGCGGGCCGATGAGCGGCTTCGACCGCGCCAAGATGGACGCCGCCTTCTGGCCCGATGGCACGGTGCGCACCAACTTCATCTGTACCCTGGGCGAAGGCGATCCGGGCAAGGTGCGGCCGCGCGGCCCGCGCCTGTCGTTCGCCGACGCATGTAGCCTGGTCTGATGCCCGCTCCGATCGCCGACCCCTGGTTCTACGCGGTGGCCGTGCCCGCCGTCCTGCTGATGGGTTTGGCCAAGAGCGGGTTCCTGATGGGGTTCGGCTCGCTGGCCACGCCGCTGCTGGTGCTGGTGATGCCTGCGCCGCAGGCCGCGGCGCTGATGCTGCCGCTGCTGCTGGCGATGGACGCCACCGGTGTGCGCCAACTCTGGCGCGAACGCGACCGCGAACTGCTGCGCCTGTTGCTGCCGGCCGCCCTGATCGGCACCGGGGTCGGCACACTGCTGTTCGGCCTGTTGCAGGGCAAGACCGTCGCCGCCGTGGTCGGCGGGCTGACGCTGTTGTTCCTGGCCCAGCGCCTGGCCTTCCCGCCGCGCAGCGACTCGGCCCCGCCGTCCAGGGTCGTCGGCTTCCTGCTCGGCATCGCGGGCGGGTTCACCAGCTTCGTGGCCCACGCCGGCGGCCCGCCCATCGCGGCGTATGTGCTGCCGCTGCGCCTGGCGCCGCTGCGCCTGGCCGCCACGCTGGCGGTGTTGTTCGGCTTCATCAACCTGTCGAAGTGGATTCCCTATGCCGGCCTGGGCCTGTTCGACGCCCGCACCCTGATCACCTCTCTGGTGCTGATGCCCTTGGCGCCGCTGGGCGTCTGGCTCGGCATCTGGGCCACCCGGCGCATTGCCTCGGGCTGGTTCTACCGCATCGCTTACGGGGGGATGTTCCTGACTGGCGTCAAGTTGTTGTGGGATGGGCTGCGGTAGCTGGCGCTGCGCATGGCATCGATTGCAAGCTTGTTGGTTTGGCTTGGCTGCGCAGTCAGACCAAACCCGACAGCGGCAACCAATGTCAGCGCCGTCATGTCGCAGACGGCAAGTTTGCTTCACCCGACGCCGACCTCGAATCAGAGATCGTGAAACAGGGTTTCCAGGGCCGTGTGGTGCTCGCCCATCGTCGCGTTGAACAGCAACTCGTCGGTGGCGCGCAGGCGGCGGCAGACCTCGCGGCCGATGTTCATCTGGATCAGCGCGAACTGCTCCGCGTCGCGCTCGAACAGACGCAGCAGATCGGCTGCCGAAAGTTCGATCGCTCGACAATCTTCAGCGGCCCGCACCGATGCGCTGCGCGGAAACAAGTCCATCAGTGCCATCTCGCCGAAGCAGTCGCCGGCGGCCAGACGGTGCAATACGGTGTCGTTTCCCTGCCAGCCCTTGATCACCTCTGCGCTGCCTGCCTCGAGCACGAACATCGATTGGGCCTGGTCGTTCTCGCGGAAGAAGTATTCGCCCGTCGGGACCATCACCTCATGGGCCTGCTCGAGCAGAAAGTGCAGCGCGTCGTCGCTGATCGCGCCGAAGATCGGCATGCCTTGCAGCAACTCGATCCGTCTGTTTCGCATGGCGTGCCTATGCCTTACGCCGCCCGGCCGCGGCAGCTGGAGGGATCAATGGGCGCTGGGTGTGCAAGGGGCATGGCGAGCCTCATTCTCCGTGCAATCGGTGACCGCGGCATGCCCGCCACAGCGTGAGGTCGTAGCCGATCTTCAGCACCCCGCACAGGAGCAATGGCGCGGCCAGCCAACCGGTGACCAGCAGCGCACCGGCCAGCGCCGGGCTGGCAGCCGAGGCCAAGCTTCGCGGCACGGTGGTGAAGCTGGCGGCCGCGGCGCGTTCGGACGGCGTGACCACGCTCATCACGTAGGCAGTTCGCGTGGGTACGTCCATTTGCGATAGCAATGCGCGTACCAGCAGCAGGGCAAGCGCCGCCGGCAAGGTCGGCGCCAGCGCGGCGCCCAGCAGGCAGATGTTGGCCGGGATGTGGGTGAAGACCATCGTGTTCAACAGGCCGATGCGCCGCGCCAGCCAGGGCGCCACCAATTGCGAGGCCGCGCTCGCCAGGCCGCTCCAGAAGAAGAACGCGCCGGCGGCGGCCAACGACAAGCCAAATCGCTGCATCAGCCACAACGAGACCAGGCTGTGCACGACCAGGCCGCCGGCGAACGAGTCGACCGCGAACAGCGCAGCGAGCTTGACGACCACCGCGCGCGAGGGCCCGAGCGGTGCCGGCGCAGCGCCATGCGTCGCGCCCGGCGTCGCACGCGGCAGGCGGCGGTACAGCGCCCAGATTGCCAGGCCGATGGCGGCGTAGAGGACAAACATTGCCCGCAATGCGTCGACCATCGCCCAGCCCAGACGTGGGGCCAGCCAGGCCGGCACGCCCACGGCCAGGGCGCCGAATGCAGCGCTGAGCGAGCCGGCCAGGCTGTAGCGCGCGAACAATGCGGTGCGCTCGGCGCTGGTCTGTGCCAGGCCCGCCAGGCGCGCATGTTCGAGCGGCAAGAACACACTGACGTCGCCCGCGCCCGGATTGAGCGTGCCGACGAAGGCCACGACGAGCAGCGGTGCGAACGTGGCAAAGCCGGCGAAGCCCGCGCCGGTGGCGGCCATCAGCAGTGCGGCGCCCAGCAGCAGCGTGCGCGGCGTGGCGTGGTGACCCCAGGTGCCGACGGCCAGGGTGGCCAGCGCCGAGCCGAGCAAGGTGGCCGTACCGAGCACGCCAACGGCCAGGCTGTCGTGGCCGAGCGCCAGCAGGTAGGCCGGCAGCAGCACGGCCACCGAGCCGTCGACGAAGCCACGCAGCGCGCGGCCGGTGATCAACGTGCGGGCGGTGGCGTCCACCGCGATCTCAGCCGGCGCCGGGCCGCTCCCGAGCCGGCTGAGCGCCCAGGGGCCACACAGGGGCCCATGCTGGGCCATGGGGTCGCGAACGCAGTGAGCCAGGGGCCAACATCTACGTTGCGAGCACGCGCTGCAGGAAGCGCTGCAGGTCGGCGACTTCCTCGGCGCTGACCGAGTGTTCCATCGGGTAGTCGTGCCACTCGACGGTCATGCCCAGCGCCTTGACGGCGTCGCGCGTGGCGATGCCGCGATCAAGCGCGATGACCGGGTCACGTTGGCCGTGGGCCAGGAACAGCGGCGTCAGCGCGTTGGCGTCTCGGCGCTCGGTGGCGGTGGTGGCGGCCAGCGGCAGGTAGCCCGACATGCCGACCAGGCCGGCCAGGCGCTGGCGATAGCGCAAGCCCGCGCCGAGCGTGACGGCGCAGCCCTGGCTGAATCCGCCGAGAACGATGCGATGTGCGGGCACGCCGCGTGCCACCTCGCGGTCGATCAGGGCGTGTACGGCCGCGAAGCTCTCGCGCAACCCGGCTTCGTCCTCGCGCTGGGCCTTGGCCTGGGCGCCGAATTCGAAGATGTCGTACCAGGCGCGCATGAGGTAGCCGTTGTTGACGCTGACTGGCCGTACCGGCGCGCGCGGCAGCAGCCAGCGAACCGGGCCGATGGCAGACAGGTCGATCTGGTCGGCAAAGGGCAGGAAATCGGTACCGTCGGCCCCCAGACCGTGCATCACGATGACGCTGGCGACCGCGTCTCCGGCGGGATGGACTTCGATGGTTTCGAGCGGGTTGGGCATGATGGCTCGCATTGGGGCCAGGCCTTAATAGGACAGGCCCATGGCGTCGCGCACGTCGCGCATGGTTTGCCTGGCGACCGTGCGCGCGCGCTCGGTGCCCAGTTCGACGATCGCGTGCACGCGTTTCGGGTCCGCCAGGTAGGGCTCGGCGCGTTCGCGCCAAGGGCGTTGTTCGGCAATGATGGCGTCGATGACCGGCTGCTTGCATTCGAGGCAGCCGATGCCCGCCGTGGTACAGCCCTTGACGACCCACTCCTTGGTCTGCTCGTCCGAATACAGCTGGTGGAACTGCCACACGGTGCAGCGCTCGGGGTTGCCGGGGTCGTTGCGCCGCACGCGTGCCGGGTCGGTCGGCATGGTCTGGATCTTCTGCTTCACAACCGCGGGTTCTTCGCGCATCGCGATGGCATTGCCGTAGCTCTTGCTCATCTTGGCGCCGTCCAGACCCGGCAGCTTCTTCACCTCGGTGTGCAGCGCCTGCGGCTCGGTGAGGATGGTCTTGCCGCCGCCCTTCAAGTGGCCGAGCAGCAACTCGCTGTCGTTGCTGCTCCAGCCAGCAACGCTGGATGCGGCCTTGGCGAGCAGGCCCTCGCCCTTGGCCAACGCCTCGGTGCTGCCGCTCTCGCCGTAGGCCTTGCGCTGCTTCTCGAGGTAACGCGCATCGTCCTTGGCCAGCTTGGCAATGGCGGCGCCGACCTTGGCTTCGAAGTCGCTTGGCCGGCCGTACAAGTGATTGAAGCGGCGCGCTACCTCGCGTGTCATTTCGACGTGCGAGCTCTGGTCCTCCCCGACGGGCACGTAGCTTGCGCGGTAGATCAGGATGTCGGCAGCCTGCAACAACGGATAGCCGAGAAAACCGTAGGTCGCGAGGTCGCGGTCCTTGAGCTTCTCGATCTGGTCCTTGTAGGTCGGCACGCGTTCGAGCCAGCCCAGCGGTGTGCCCATCGCCAGCAGCGTGAACAGCTCGGCATGCTCGGGCAGACGGCTCTGGACGAAGATCGTGCAGCGCTCGGGGTCGAGTCCGGCGGCCAGCCAGTCGGTGACCATGTCGTAGACGTAGCGCTCCATCACGCTGCGCTCTTCATAATGCGTCGTCAGCGCATGCCAGTCGGCCACGAAGAAGAAGCAGTCGTAGTCTTCCTGCAGGCGGACCCAGTTCTTCAGCGCACCATGGTAGTGGCCGAGGTGCATGGCGCCGGTCGGGCGCATGCCGGAGAGGACTCGAGACTTCATCGTACGGGCCGCGGTGGAAGAGCAGCGATTCTAGGGGGCTACACTCGCGCGCCTGTTCGGCATGCCGCCCGTGAAACGCATCGTCATCCTCATCTCCGACCGAGGCTCGAACATGCAGGCCATCGTGTCGCGTTGCGCGACCGAAGCCTGGCCGGCGCAGGTGGTGGCGGTGATCTCGAACCGGCCCGCTGCGGCGGGCCTGGCGTACGCGGCAGCGCATGACATCGTCTGCGAAGTCGTCGATCACACGCAATTCGCGACGCGCGATGCATTCGATGTCGCGCTGGCAGCCGCGATCGACTTGCACCATCCTGATTTGGTCGTGCTCGCCGGCTTCTTGCGCATCCTCGGGGCCGATTTCGTCCGCCGCTACGAGGGCCGCTTGCTCAACATCCATCCCTCGCTGTTGCCGGCATTCCCGGGGCTGGGCACGCACCGCCGTGCCATCGCGGCCGGCTGCAAGCTGGCCGGGGCCACGGTGCACTTCGTGACGCCCGAAGTCGATCACGGTCCGATCGTGGCCCAGGCCGTGGTGCCGGTCCTGCCTGGCGACGATGAAGTCTCGCTCGGCGCCCGTGTTCTCGCGTGCGAACATATGCTGTACCCGCTGACGGTACGCTGGTTCGTCGACGGGCAGTTGCGGCTGCGTGATGGCATCGTTACCCACGCTGGCGGCGCGGCGCAATTGCTGTAGGTACCGGATGCACCCGAAAGCCCTGCTCGAAGCCTGTACCGAACTGGTCGGTGCGGTGTTGAAGTTCGATGCGCCTGCCGACAATGTCGTCTCGTTCTTCCTGCGTCAGCACCGCGAACTGGGCCCGCGCGAGCGCCACACGCTGGCCGAGACGGCGTATGCGGTGCTGCGTCGGCGCCTGCTGTATCAGCACCTGGCGCAAAGCGGCAGCGGACCGATGGAGCGGCGGCTGACAATAGTTGCCTGGATGGGCGACGCGGCATTCCTGCGCGCGGCGCTCGAATTGCACGAGCAGAAGTGGCTGGCGCAGGTCCAGGCCGTCGATCAGAGCACGCTGGCGCCCAAGCTGCGCCACAACCTGCCCGACTGGATTGCGCAGCCGCTGCAGGCGCAGCTCGGTGACGAGGGCTTCTGGGCCCTCGTTGCCAGCCTGGACGCGGTGGCGCCGCTTGACTTGCGCGTGAACACGATGAAGACCAAGCGGGAGGCCGCAAAGTTGGCGCTCGCTGCCGCTGGGATCGATGCGGTCGAGACGCCCTACTCGCCCTGGGGCCTGCGTGTGCAGGGCCGGCCGGCGTTGCAGAAGCTGTCGCTCTTCAGCGCTGGCGAAGTCGAGGTACAGGACGAAGGCAGCCAGATGCTGGCGTTGCTGACCGACGCCAAGCGCGGCGAAATGGTGGTCGACTTCTGTGCCGGTGCCGGCGGCAAGACGCTGGCATTGGGTGCAGCGATGCGCAATACCGGGCGCCTGTATGCCTTCGACGTCGCCGGGCACCGCCTCGAGGCGCTCAAGCCACGGCTGGCGCGCAGCGGGCTGTCCAATGTGTACCCGGTGCAGATCGCCCATGAGCGCGACGAGCGCATCAAGCGCCTTGCTGGCAAGATCGACCGCGTGCTGGTCGACGCACCGTGCTCGGGCTTGGGCACGCTGCGGCGCAACCCGGATCTGAAGTGGCGCCAGTCGCCCAAGGCAGTACAGGAACTGAACGTCAAGCAGACGGCGATCCTGGCCGGCGCGGCGCGGCTGCTCAAAGCGGGCGGCCGGCTCGTGTATGCCACCTGCAGCCTGCTGGCCAGCGAGAACGAGGCAGTCTGTGCGGCCTTTGCGGCGGCGCACCCTGGATTCTTGCCGCTGGCGGTGGACCACCTCTTGACTGACCTCAAGGTGGCCGGCGCCGAGACCTTGGTACAGGCTGGCAATTTGCGTTTGTGGCCTCATCTGCACTCAACAGACGGCTTCTTTGCCGCTGTTTGGCAAAAGTCGTGATCAACGACCACTGGACGCAAATTGGTCGTACGTCAACGAATCACGTATTAGCCAGCGGCGAGCGAACGCCAGCCCCCTAAAATGTTGGGACATATGAAGGGCAATGAATGGAAACGATGATCCTGGTGCGCGACGCGCTGGTCGAGTGGCTGGCCAACGGTGCACTGGCCGCGAGTGGGTGGGAGGTCTTGCTGGCGACGCTGGTGATGACGCACATCACGATCGCTGCAGTCACGATCTTCTTGCATCGCGCGCAGGCGCACCGAGCGCTCAAGCTGCATTCATTGCCAGAGCACTTCTTTCGTTTCTGGCTCTGGCTGACCACGGGCATGGTGACCAAGGAATGGGTCGCCATCCACCGTAAGCACCACGCCAAGTGCGAGACCGATGAGGACCCGCACAGCCCGCAGACACGGGGCATCAAGAATGTCCTGCTCACTGGCAGCGAGATGTACCGCGCCGAAGCGAAGAACCTGGAAACGCTCGCCAAGTACGGCCACCACACACCTGACGACTGGATCGAGCGCAACCTCTACACCCGCTACTCATGGCAGGGCGTTGGCGTGATGTTGATCGTCAACTTGGCCCTGTTCGGCGCCATTGGCGCGACAGTATGGGCGGTGCAGATGCTGTGGATCCCGATCACTGCGGCGGGCATCATCAATGGCATCGGACACTGGTGGGGCTATCGCAATTTCGAGGCGCCGGATGCGTCGCGCAACATCGCGCCCTGGGGCATCGTGATCGGCGGCGAAGAGTTGCACAACAACCACCACACCTACCCGACAAGCGCCAAGTTGTCGGTCAAGGCCCATGAGTTCGACCTTGGCTGGGCCTACATCCGGGGCTTGGAGATGATCGGTCTGGCGCAGGTGCGCAAGAGGCCCCCGAAACTCGCCTTGGGGGCTGTGCGCGTGGCCGACAGCCGCACGCTCGAGGCGTTGATCGCGAACCGCTATGAGGTGATGGCGAACTATGCGGCAGGTCTCAAACGAACGGTCGGGGCGGAACTCGATAGACTGAAAGCACAGGGCGCGAAGAACAGTGCGAATTGGTCCGCGATGCGAATGGCCAAGCGCTGGTTGCATCGCGACGACGACCAGATCCCGCAGATGGTGAAGCCACAAATGGCGCAGGCCTTGGCCCAGAGCCCTGCTTTGGGCAAATTGGTGGCGATGCGTGAAGAACTGCGCTTGCTCTGGACCCGGACCAACGTGTCGGCGGAGCAACTCGTAGCCGATCTGCAGGCATGGTGCAAGCGTGCCGAGGACAGCGGGATCGCCGTGCTACAGGAGTTCTCGTTCCGGCTGCGTGCTGCGCACGCCTAACGCCGCACGACCAAAGGGCCGTTAACACGCGGCCCCAAAAGAAGAAGGGGTCGCCCATGGCGACCCCGATCTGTTTGCGCGTGCAGATTACTTCAGCTTCGTCTCTTTGTAGAGGACGTGTTTGCGTGCCTTGGGGTCGAATTTCATGAACTCGAGCTTCTCGGGCGTGGTCTTCTTGTTCTTGGCCGTGGTGTAGAAGTGGCCGGTGCCGGCCGAGGATTCCAGCTTGATCTTTTCGCGTCCGCCTTTGGTGGCCATGGTCTGCTCCTGGATTCAGTGTGTCAAAGGGCGCCGCGAGCGCGCAGATCGGCCACGACCTGCTCGATGCCGACCTTGTCGATCAGTCGCAGCGCCGCATTGGTAATGCGCAGGCGCACCCAGCGGTTCTCAGTTTCCAGCCAGAAGCGGCGGTACTGCAGATTGGGCAGGAAACGGCGCTTGGTCCGGTTGTTGGCGTGGGAGACGTTGTTTCCCACCATCGGGCCCTTGCCCGTGACTTGACAGACGCGTGCCATGAGGCACCTCCAAATATCTCGAGAAATCGTGCTCTGCCGATTTCGGCAAAGACCGCGAGTATAGCGGCAAACCCGCGGCTGGGCCTAGCCTTGCTGCTCCAGGAAACGCTGGGCGTCCAGTGCGGCCATGCAACCGGTGCCGGCACTGGTGATGGCTTGCCGGTAGACATGGTCCTGAACGTCGCCGGCAGCAAAAACGCCGGCGACACTGGTCATCGTGGCCATGCCGCTGAGCCCTGTGCGCGTGATGATGTAGCCGTCCTTCATCTCCAACTGACCCTTGAAGATGTCGGTATTGGGCTGATGGCCGATGGCGATGAAGCAGCCTTGCAGCCTCAACTCGGTCGCGGCGCCACCGTGTGCACTCTTGATGCGCACGCCGGTGACACCCGTGGCGTCGCCCAGCACTTCGTCGAGCGTGTGCCACAGGTGCAACTCCATCTTGCCTTCGGCGACCTTGGCGTGCAGCTTGTCGATCAAGATGGCCTCGGCGCGGAACTTGTCGCGACGGTGGATCAAGTGCACCTTGCTGGCGATGTTGGACAGGTACAGGGCCTCCTCGACTGCGGTATTGCCGCCGCCGACGACGCAGACTTCCTGCCCCCTGTAGAAGAAACCGTCGCAGGTGGCGCAGCCGCTGACGCCGCGGCCCATGAATGCCTGCTCGCTGGGAAGACCCAGGTACTTGGCGCTGGCACCGGTGGCGATGATCAATGCGTCGCAGGTGAAGGTGCCCGAATCGCCGGTGAGACGGAAGGGTCGCTGACCGAGATCGACCTGGTTGACGTGATCGAACACGATCTGGGTATTGAAGCGCGTTGCATGGTCGAGGAAGCGCTGCATCAACTCGGGCCCCTGAACGCCGGCCACGTCGGCGGGCCAGTTGTCGACGTCGGTCGTGGTCATCAGCTGCCCGCCCTGGGCCAGGCCAGTCACCAGCATCGGGCTCAGGTTGGCGCGCGCGGCGTAGAGGGCGGCGGTATAGCCGGCGGGGCCGGAGCCGAGGATCAAAACCTTGGCGTGTTGGGTCGCGTCTGTCATGGTGGCTCGGGGTTGGGGGCGTCGTCGTGTGCCAACAGGCGACACTACATGGGGTACAGACCCAGTGGCGTCAAGCGCGCCAATGGGCACAATAGTGAAATTGTAGGCAGTTGCCCACGCGAACTTGCGTCGGGGGCTGTATGCGGGCCACAACCACGTGCTGGAAGGAGAACTGCCGATGTCGATGCTCTCGAATCTCGACCTGATTCGCCGCGTTCCGCTGTTTTCGATGTTGACCAACGACCAGGCCCAGCAGGTGGCCGACAGCGTGGTCAAGCGGCGCTTTCGACGCGGCGAGATCGTGGTCGAACAGGGGCGCAAGAGCAACTCGCTGTTCATCCTGCTCAACGGCCGGGCGCGCGTTCTGACCGCCGACGCGCGTGGGCGCGAGGTCATACTGGCCGTGCTCGAGGCGGGCTCCTATGTCGGCGAAATGAGCCTGATCGACAACGAACCGCACTCGGCGACGGTGCGTGCCGAGATCCAGACCGACATGCTGGTGCTCGGCCGGCTCGAGTTCTCCAAGTGCCTGCCCGACACGTCTGAGTTGGCCTACGGCATCCTGCGTGGCCTGGTTTCGCGCCTGCGCGCCGCAGACCGCCAGATCGAGTCGCTGGCGCTGCTCGACGTCTATGGCCGTGTGGCCAGAACGTTGCTCGACATGGCCGAAGATGTCAATGGCGTGCAACTGATTCGCAACAAGGTGTCGCGCCAAGACATGGCCAAGGTGGTCGGCGCGTCGCGCGAAATGGTCAGTCGCGTGATGAAGGATCTCGAGGAGCGCGGGGTGATCGAGACGCAGGAAAACGGCTCGGTGATCATCAAGCAGCGCCTGCACAACGACTGATGCCGCGCCGGGGCGGGTCGCCCGCTTGGGCGACAATTCCGGCATGACCTTTCCTCTTGGATCACTGCGCGCCGACGGCAGCGCCGGTGCTGGCGCTTCGACCGCCGGCGCATCCGGCGCCGCCGCCATGCCGATGCGGCGCCAACTCTGGCTGCTGGCCGGTGCCGTGCTCTGGTTGCTGACGATGTTGGCCCTGGTCTCGCATCACGCCGAAGATGCCGCGTTTTCGACCTCGGGGACCGGCGCGGCATTGCAGAACAAGGCCGGGCAGTTCGGCGCCTGGAGCTCCGACTTTGCGCTGTTCATGCTCGGCCACTCGGTGTGGTGGCTGCCGCTGGTGGCGGCGCGCGCATGGTTGTCGGCACTGGCGCGCAGCCTGCGTGGCGAGCCGGCGCCCGATCACGGCACGGCCGCGTTCTGGCTCGGGCTGCTGCTGCTGCTGGCGGCCAGTACTGCACTCGAATCGACACGCCTGTACCGTTTCGAGCCGCTCCTGCCCGGGCACGCCGGCGGCGTGCTCGGCTACTTGCTGGGGCCGTTGTCGGTGACGTGGTTCGGCTTCGCGGGCTCGGGTGTGCTCTGGATCGCCGCGCTGGTGGCCGGCATGGCGCTGGCGCTGCGTTTTTCATGGCTGCGGCTGGCCGACGTGTTGGGTGAGTACATCGACACCGTCAAGGAGCGCCGCGAAGAGCGCCGCGAGCGCGCCGAGGATCTGCGGCTGGGCCGCCAGGCACAGCGCGAACGTGAACATGTCGTCGAAATCGAGCGCCAGGCCGTCGAAGACCACCTGCCGACGGTCATCGACAAGCCGATGCCGGCGCTGCCGAGCTCCGAACGCGTGGCCAAGGAGCGCCAGACGCCCTTGTTCAGCGAACTGCGCGATACGAAGCTGCCGCAGGTCGATCTGCTCGACGCGGCACCTGACCGGGTCGAGAGCGTGGCACCCGAGTCGCTCGAGATGACGTCGCGCCTGATCGAGAAAAAGCTCAAGGACTTCGGCGTCGAGGTGCGTGTCGTCGCCGCTTCGCCCGGGCCCGTGATCACACGCTACGAGATCGAGCCGGCCACCGGCGTGAAGGGCTCGCAGGTCGTCAATCTGGCCAAGGACCTGGCGCGCTCGCTGAGCCTGGTCAGCATTCGTGTCGTCGAGACGATTCCGGGCAAGAACTACATGGCGCTGGAGTTGCCCAACGCCAAGCGGCAGACGATCCGGCTGTGCCGAGATCCTCGGCTCGCAGGTCTACAACGACGCCGCAGTCCATGCTGACGATGGGCCTGGGCAAGGACATCGTCGGCAACCCGGTCGTGGCCGACCTGGCCAAGATGCCGCACTGCTGGTGGCCGGCACCACGGGCTCGGGCAAGATCGGTGGGCATCAACGCCATGATCCTGATCCTGCTGTACAAGGCCGAGGCGCGCGACGTGCGGCTGATCCTGATCGACCCGAAGATGCTCGAGATGAGCGTCTACGAGGGCATCCCGCACCTGCTGTGCCCGGTGGTCACCGACATGAAGCAGGCCGCCAACGCGCTCGAACTGGTGCGTCGGCGAGATGGAGCGCCGCTACAAGCTGATGAGCAAGCTCGGCGTGCGCAATCTGGCGGGCTACAACAAGAAGATCGACGAGGCGGACGAACGCGGCGAAAAGCATCGGCAACCCGTTTTCAGCTCACGCCCGAACAGCCCGAACCGCTCGAGCGTCTGCCGCACATCGTGGTCGTGATCGACGAACTGGCCGATCTGATGATGGTGGTCGGCAAGAAGATCGAGGAGTTGATCGCGCGACTGGCGCAGAAGGCGCGCGCCTGCGGGCATCCACCTGATCCTGGCCACGCAGCGGCCGAGCGTGGATGTCATCACCGGCCTGATCAAGGCCAACATTCCGACGCGCATTGTCGTTCCAGGTCAGCAGCAAGATCGACAGCCGCACCATCCTCGACCAGATGGGCGCCGAGGCATTGCTCGGCATGGGCGACATGCTGTACATGCCTACGGGCACCGGGCTGCCGATCCGCGTGCACGGTGCCTTTGTCAGCGACGAAGAGGTGCATCGTGTCGTCAACTACCTGAAGAGCCAGGGCGAGCCGAACTACATCGAGGGCATTCTCGAAGGCGGGACGCTCGACGCCGACGGCGGCAGCGAGCCTGGCGCGCCGGGCGAGGCCAATGGCGAGGCCGATGTCATGTACGACCAGGCGGTGGCGATCGTCTTGCAGCACAAGCGGGCGTCGATCTCGCTCGTGCAGCGGCACCTGCGAATCGGCTACAACCGTGCCGCACGCTTGCTCGAACAAATGGAGAAGTCGGGTCTGGTCTCGTCGATGGCCACCAACGGCAACCGTGATCTGCTGGTCCCGCGGCGCGACGAATGAGGCGCCTCGCGTTTGCGGTGTTGTTGCTCTGCGCCACCGCGGTGCGCGCCGATGCGGTCGATGCATTGCGCGAATTTGCGCGCGACGCGATGACTGGCCGTGCCGCGTTCACGCAGGTGGTCACGTCGCCCGACGGCATGAAGAAGAAGACCTCCAGTGGCAGCTTCGAGTTTGCACGTCCGAACCGTTTTCGCTTCGCCTACGACAAGCCGTTCGAGCAACTTATCGTCGGCGATGGCCAGAAGGTGTGGCTGTACGACGCCGACTTGCAGCAGGCCAGCGTGCGCGCGATGGACAAGGCGCTCGGTGTCACGCCCGCCGCGCTGCTGGCCGGCGCCGCGCCGGACAAGTCGTTCGAGTTGCAGGCCTTGCCCGCGGCAATGGGGCTCGATTGGGTCCAGGCCACGCCACGCGTGAAGGACGATGCGGCGAACCTGCAATCGCTGCGGGTCGGATTCAAGGGCAAGACACTCGTGGCAGTCGAACTGATCGATGGCTTCGGCCAGCGCTCGCTGCTGAGCTTTCGCGACCTGATCACCAACATCGCACAGGCGCCCGAAACCTTCCGATTCGTGCCGCCCAAGGGTGTCGACGTGCTGACTCAATAGTCGACGGCGGTTCGTTGGCGCAGGCCGCCGCTGCGACAATCGCCACACCATGTCTGCCTCGTTGTTCGACGACGATACCTCGAATGCGCCGCTGCCGGCGGCGCACGCCGATGCGCCGCTGGCCGAGCGCCTGCGACCGCGTACCTTGGCAGCGGTGATCGGGCAGCGACACTTGCTGGCGCCGGGCAAGCCGTTGGCTGCCGCGTTCGCCGCCGGTCGCCTGCACTCGATGATCCTGTGGGGTCCGCCGGGGGTCGGCAAGACGACGCTCGCGCGCCTGGTCGCAGGTGCGTTCGATGCCGAGTTCATCGTCATTTCCGCGGTGCTCGGCGGCGTGAAGGACATTCGCGAGGCGGTCGAGCGCGCGCAAGTCGCGCGCCGCGCCGGCCGCGCCAGCATCGTCTTCGTCGATGAAGTCCACCGCTTCAACAAGGCGCAGCAGGATGCCTTCCTGCCGCATGTCGAGTCGGGCCTCTTCACCTTCATCGGTGCGACCACCGAGAACCCGTCGTTCGAGGTCAATTCGGCGCTGCTGTCGCGCGCCACGGTGCACGTGCTGCAGCCGCTGGCGGCAGGCGAGTTGACCGAACTGCTCGAACGCGCGCGCGCTGCGCTGTCGATGGCACCGTTCACGGACGCTGCGCGCGAGCGTCTGGTGGGCTATGCCGACGGCGACGCACGGCGGCTGCTCAATGCCGTCGAGAATCTTTCTGCGACGGCGGGTGCGGCAGCGCAGATCGACGAGCCGCTGCTCGAGCGTGCGCTGGGTGAACAGCTGCGTCGCTACGACAAGGGCGGCGAGCAGTTCTACGACACCATCTCGGCCCTGCACAAGAGCGTGCGCGGCAGCGACCCCGATGCGGCGTTGTACTGGCTGGTGCGCATGCTCGACGGTGGTGTCGACCCGCGCTACGTGGCGCGCCGCGTGCTGCGAATGGCCAGCGAAGACATCGGACTGGCCGACCCTCGAGCCCTGCGCATGGCGCTGGATGCAACCGAGGTCTACGAGCGGCTGGGCTCACCCGAGGGCGAGCTGGCCCTGGCGCAGGCCGTCGTGTTCCTGGCGGCGGCACCGAAATCGAACGCGGTGTACGTGGCCTGGAACGAGGCCCGCGAGTTCGTCAAGGCCGACGGCACGCGGCCGGTGCCTTTGCGGCTGCGCAACGCGCCGACGAAGTTGATGAAGCAACTCGACTACGGCCGTGGGTACCGCTACGCGCACGACGAGGCCGAAGGCTTTGCCGCCGGCGAAACCTACTTTCCCGATGGCATGGCCGGGCCCAATTTCTACCGCCCGACCACGCACGGTCTCGAAGCGCAGATCGCCGCCAAACTGGCCCGCCTGCGCGACGCCAACTCCGCCGCCGTCGAAGGCTCCGATCAAAGCGCGTAGCCGCGCCGGCCGAGTACCGAACGCATCGCGAACGCGGTGCGGATGCGCGCCACGTGCGGAAATGCGGCCACTTGCTGGCGGTGCACTCGCTCGTAGTCGCGCATGTCGGCCACGGCCACGCGCAGCAGGTAGTCGAAGTCGCCCGACATCAAGTGACATTCGAGGATGTCGGGGCAGGCCTGCACCGCGCGCTCGAAGGCGTCGAGCGCGACGCTGCCTTGACTGTCGAGCGTGACTTCGATGAACACGGTGGTCGGCCTGCCGATTGCCTCGCCGTCGAGCACAGCCGTGTAGCCGGCGATCACGCCGCTCTCTTCCAAGCGCTGCAGGCGGCGAAAACATGCCGATGCCGAGAGTCCGATCCGCTGCGCCAATTCTGCGTTCGACAGGCGCCCGTCGGCCTGCAGCGTGCGCAGAATTTCTCGATCGATCTTGTCAATCTTCATGCGCTGTAGAACTCCGAAGGAACTGATTCAAGCCTGATTATCAGGCATTATTCGAATAATCGTGCAGAAAATGCGCTATCTCCGGCCCCATATTCGAAGCCTATTCGAACCGTTTTCGGCCACCATGCCTGCACTGCACGGAGGTCAATCATGCGCATCGGTGTACCGAAGGAAATCAAGAACCATGAGTACCGTGTCGGTATGACACCGGCGGCGGTGCGCGAGGCCGTGCACCATGGCCACCAGGTGCTGGTGCAGGCCGGCGCAGGGGCGGGGATCGGCTGCGACGACGCCAGCTACGCGCAAGCCGGCGCCACCGTGCTGGCCGACGCGGCGGCCGTGTTTGCCGCGGCCGAAATGATCGTCAAGGTCAAGGAGCCGCAACCGGCCGAGTGCGCAATGCTGCGCGAGGGCCAACTGCTGTTCACCTACCTGCACCTGGCGCCGGATCCGGTGCAGGCCGAGGGTCTGTTGAAGAGCGGTTGCACCGCGATCGCGTACGAAACGATCACCGACGATCGTGGCGGCCTGCCGTTGCTGGCGCCGATGAGCGAGGTGGCTGGGCGCATGGCGATCCAGGTCGGTGCGGTCGCGCTGCAAAAAGCATACGGCGGACGCGGCGTCCTGCTCGGCGGTGTGCCCGGGGTCGCGCCGGGGCAGGTGGTCGTGATCGGCGGCGGTGTCGTTGGCACCCACGCGGCACGCATGGCCGTCGGGCTGGGGGCCGATGTCACTGTCCTGGACCGTTCGCTGCCGCGACTGCGCCAGCTCGACGAGCTGTTCGGCGGCCGTGCGAAGACGCTGTACGCGACGCTCGACGCCACCGAGGCTGCGGTGCTCGAAGCCGATCTCGTCGTTGGCGCCGTGCTGGTGCCGGGCGCTGCTGCGCCGAAGCTGATCAAGCGCGCGCAACTCGCGCAGATGAGGCGCGGCGCAGTGATCGTCGACGTGGCAATCGACCAGGGTGGCTGCTTCGAGACCTCGCGCGCGACCACTCACGCCGATCCGACCTACGAGGTCGACGGCATCGTGCACTACTGCGTCGCCAACATGCCCGGTGCCGTGCCGCGCAGTTCGACCTTCGCGCTGAATAACGCCACCCTCCCATTCACGCTGGCCCTTGCCGCAGGCGGCTGGCGGCGCGCCTGCCGCGACGATGCGCATCTGGCCGCGGGCCTGACGGTGCACCAAGGTGTCATCGTGCACGAAGCCGTTGCAAAGGGTCTGGGCAAACCCTGGACTGCGGTGGAAAAGCTGCTCGGCTGACGCGCTGCGCGCGGGGGGTGCCGCCGCGGCACCTGCAGCGCACTATCGCGAGGGTTATCCCAGCGCAGGCGGCCCGTCCTGCCTGCCTACAATCGCCGCAGAGCCGAACGAGGAGTGGCGCTTGGAAACCTTCTTTCAGCAGGTCATCAATGGCCTGGTGCTGGGCAGCATGTACGCGCTGGTGGCACTGGGCTACACGATGGTCTACGGCATCATCAACCTGATTAACTTCGCCCACGGCGAGGTGCTGATGTTTGGTGCGCTGACGAGCTGGACGGTGGTCACCCTGCTCGCAGGCACGGGACTGCCTGGCTGGCTGATCATGCTGATCTCGCTGATCTGCGCCATCGTCATTTGTGCGGCGCTGAACTTCACGATCGAGAAGGTCGCCTATCGGCCGCTGCGCAATGCGCCACGCCTGGCGCCATTGATCACCGCCATGGGCATGAGCCTGCTGCTGCAGACGCTGGCGATGATCATCTGGAAACCCAATCCGAAGCCCTATCCGATCCTGCTTCCGAATGAGCCGTTCAATCTCGGTGGGCCGGTGATCGGCGTCGTCCAATGCCTGATCCTGGGCCTCACGGTGGTCATCCTGACCAGCCTGATGTACCTGGTCAACCGCACCAAACTCGGTCGCGCGATGCGCGCCACCGCCGAGAATCCGCGTGTGGCCGCACTGATGGGCGTACGGCCCGACATGGTGATCTCGGCGACTTTCATCATCGGCGCCGCGCTGGCTGCCGTGGCCGGCGTGATGTGGGCCGCCAATTACGGCACCGTGCAGCACACGATGGGCTTTTTGCCGGGGCTGAAGGCCTTCACCGCGGCGGTGCTCGGCGGCATCGGCAACTTGGCCGGCGCGGTGGTCGGTGCGGTGCTGCTCGGCTTGATCGAAGCCATTGGTGCGGGCTACCTGGGCGAGCTCACGGGCGGTGTGCTCGGCAGCCAGTATGTCGACATATTCGCCTTCGTCGCACTGATCGCCGTGTTGACGCTGCGTCCGTCAGGCCTGCTCGGCGAGCGTGTCGCCGACCGGGCTTGAGGAGCGGGTGGCCATGAAGGGCAAACTCATCGTCTTCGCGCTGGCCGCGCTGGGGCTGATCGCCCTGCCGCTCGCATTCCAATGGCTCGGAGTCATGCTCGATACAGGCACCCAGGGCTGGGTGCGCATCATGGCGCTGGCCTTGCTGTACGTGTTGTTGGCGCTCGGTCTGAACATCGTGGTCGGCTACGCCGGCCTGCTCGATCTGGGCTTCGTCGCGTTCTACGCCGTCGGTGCCTACCTTTACGCATTGCTTGCGTCGCCGCACCTGATCGAGCACGTCGAATGGATCAAGGACGCCTTTCCCAACGGCCTGCACACGCCAATCTGGGCGGTCATACCACTGGCGGCTGCCATTGCCGCGCTGGCGGGCGCCGTGCTCGGGGCGCCGACGCTCAAGCTGCGGGGCGATTACCTGGCCATCGTCACGCTGGGCTTCGGTGAAATCATTCGTGTCTTCCTGAACAACCTCGAACAGCCGTTGAACATCACCAACGGTCCGCGCGGGCTCGATCGCATCGACGCAATGAATTTCCCCGGCGTGAATTTCGGCAAGGCACTCGAGATCGGCGGCTTGTCGATACCCTCTGTGACGCTGTACTACTACCTGTTCCTGATCCTGGTGGTGGCCAGCGTGGTCATCTGTTATCGGCTCGAAACATCGCGCATCGGACGCGCCTGGATGGCGATCCGCGAGGACGAGATCGCGGCCAAGGCGATGGGCATCAATACCCGCAACATGAAGCTGTTGGCTTTCGCCATGGGCGCGGCCTTCGGTGGCCTGTCAGGCTCGATGTTCGCGTCGTTCCAGGGCTTCGTGTCGCCGGAATCCTTCAGCCTGCCCGAGAGCGTGATGATCGTGGCCATGATCGTGCTGGGTGGCCTGGGCCACATTCCCGGCGTGATTCTGGGCGCCCTGATGCTGGCCATCCTGCCCGAGGTCTTGCGCTATATCGGTGGCGACGTGCAGAACATCACCGGTGGCCGCATCGATGCATCGATCCTGCGCCAACTGCTGGTGGCGCTGGCGATGATCGTGATCATGTTGATTCGGCCACGCGGGCTGTGGCCGTCGCCCGAACATGGCAAAGCGGCGCCAGCGCCGTTGGCCAGCAAGTGAAGGAGCACCCGCGATGAGCGACGCAGTGCTTCGGGTGACGAGCGTATCCAAGCGTTTCGGCGGCTTGCAGGCTTTGTCCGACATCGGGATCACGATCCTGCCGGGACAGGTATACGGGCTGATCGGCCCGAACGGCGCAGGCAAGACGACCTTCTTCAACGTCATCACCGGTTTGTACACGCCCGATTCGGGCACCTTCGAGCTGGGCGGCGAAGCCTATGCACCCGAAGCCGTGCACCAGGTGGCCAAGGCCGGCATTGCGCGCACGTTCCAGAACATCCGGCTGTTTGCTGAAATGACGGCGCTCGAGAACGTGATGGTCGGCCGCCACGTGCGCACGCATTCCGGGTTGTTCGGTGCGGTCTTTCGTACTCCGGGCTTTCGCGCCGAGGAGGCGGCGATCAGCGCGCGGTCACGCGAGTTGCTGGACTACGTTGGCATCGGCAAGTTCGCCGACTACAAGGCCCGCACGCTGAGCTACGGCGATCAGCGGCGCCTCGAGATCGCACGCGCACTGGCGACTGACCCGAAGCTGATTGCGCTCGATGAACCCGCCGCCGGCATGAACACGACCGAGAAAGTGGTGCTGCGCGAGCTGATCGACCGCATTCGCAAAGACGGCCGCACGATCCTGTTGATCGAGCACGACGTGAAGCTGGTCATGGGCCTGTGCGACCGCGTCACCGTGCTCGATTACGGCAAGCAGATTGCCGAGGGCACGCCAGCCGACGTGCAACGCAACGAGAAGGTGATCGAGGCCTACCTCGGTGCAGGCCACAAGGCCCATTGAGGAATCGACGATGGCAAGCACCCTGCTCAAAGTCAGCGGCCTCAAGGTGGCCTACGGCGGTATCCAGGCCGTCAAGGGGGTCAGCTTCGAGGTCCAGCAGGGTGAGTTGGTCAGCCTGATCGGCGCCAACGGCGCCGGCAAGACCACCACGCTCAAGGCCATCACCGGCATCCAGCCGGTGGCCGCCGGCGACATCGAGTTCATGGGCAAACCGATAAGGGGCCAGGGCGCCTGGGAACTGGTCAAGCAGGGTTTGGTGATGGTGCCCGAGGGTCGCGGCGTGTTCGCGCGCATGACGATCACGGAAAACCTGCAAATGGGTGCCTTCGTGCGCGAAGACGCCGAGATCGACGCCGATATCGAAAAGGTGTTCGCCATCTTCCCGCGTCTGAAGGAGCGTGCCAAGCAACTTGCCGGCACGATGAGCGGTGGCGAGCAGCAGATGCTGGCCATGGGGCGTGCACTGATGGCGCGGCCCAAGGTGCTGCTGATGGACGAACCGTCGATGGGCCTGTCGCCGATCATGGTCGACAAGATCTTCGAAGTCGTCGCAGACATCCATAGCCAGGGCACGACGATCCTGCTGGTCGAGCAGAACGCAAGCCGTGCGCTGGCATTGGCCGATCGCGGTTACGTGATGGAATCTGGCGAAGTCACGATGAGCGGCAACGCCAAGGTCCTGCTGGCCGATCCAAGGGTACGCGCGGCCTATCTTGGCGAGTGAGCCATTGCCGGCTTGACGCGCGCGCAATGGCATCATCGCGGCCTTGCGCCCGGGCATGCGTGATCCGCCACCCGCCTGGAAGCTGTCGCCCCACCACGACCCACAAGGCCTCTATGACGACCCTTCACATACCGAGCCTGTCCATTGCCAGCCTGTTGCTGGCCTTCGCCGCGACCCTGGCTTGGGCCCAGACCCCGCCGGCCAAGCCTGGCGCCAAACCGGCCGGCAAGACCCTTGGCGGCAAGGCTCCTGCCGGCGGCAAGTTGATGACGCGCGACGAGTTGCGCAATTGCCTTGGTCGGCTCGACGACTTCAATGCGCGCGTCAAGGACATTGAGGCGCAAGGCCAGGCACTCGAGCGTGAGCGTTTGGAGTTGAAAGCTGCGGGCGACGGGTTGCTCGCCGAGCATGCCAATCTCGAGCGCCAATTGGCTGTCGTGCGCGAGTGGGAATCAAGGATGCGTGCTTATGCGGTCGACGTCGAAAGCTTCAACAGGCGCAACGTAGAGGCGCAAGCGGCGCCTCGCATCCAGCAAGAGAAGTTGGCCAAGGACTTGACGACCGAGAGGGACCG
This sequence comes from uncultured beta proteobacterium, assembly GCA_963779435.1. Taxonomy (GTDB): domain Bacteria; phylum Pseudomonadota; class Gammaproteobacteria; order Burkholderiales; family Burkholderiaceae_C; genus CADEEN01. The sequence continues at coordinate 31,765 of CAVZYL010000014.1, forward strand.
ACTGGAAATGGTACGTGCGACTCTGGCTGCCGACGAAGCCAGGCTGGTGTTGCCCTACAAGTCCGCGGCTACCTCGTACAACGAGCGCGCACTCGCCCGCGACGCAAAAGGCGCCGACTGGAATGCACGCAACGCGGCCTCCGTCGATGCCAGCGTGAAGCAACAGGAAGACCGGGCGCTGTGGCTAAAGGAGTGTGCGAACCGGCCCTACCTCGAAGATGACGAAGCCGCTATCAAGGCCGGCAAGTGACGGCGACATCAATGACCGATACCCCGAACCCCCTGCTTCAAGCCTGGGCTACACCCTACGCACTGCCACCGTTTGCATCCCTGGTTCCGGAGCACTTCGCGCCTGCACTGCAAGAGGCGATGCGGCAGCACCGCAGCGAACTCGATGAAATCGCGGCGCAGAACGCGGCGGCCTCGTTCGAGAACACGCTGGCACGTCTGGATGCATCGGGACGACTGTTGGCGCGGCTCGAGGCTGCATTTCACAACCTCTGTGCGTCGGAAACGTCGCCGGCGCTGCAACAGGTGCAACGCGAAATGGCCGTACCTCTGGCGGCACATTCGAACGCGGTGTACATGCACGCCAGACTGTTCGCTCGCGTTGACGCACTGCACGAGCGTCGCGCTGCGCTGAGCCTCACGCCTGAGCAGTTGCGCCTGCTCGAGCAGACACACCGTGACTTCGTTCGCGCCGGTGCCCGCCTGACGCCGGCAGCACAGCATCGTTATGCCGAGTTGATGGAGCGACTGGCCACGCTGACCACACAATTCGGTCAAAACGTTCTCACCGATGAGAACGCATATCACCTCTCGCTGGCCGGCAACGCCGACCTCGCCGGGCTGCCCGATTTCGTCCGTACCGCAGCGCAGCAGGCCGCGGCCGAGCGCGGATTGCCCGGGCATGTGATCACGCTTGTCGCGCTCGCTGATCGTGCCGTTTCTGACCTTCAGCGAACGGCGCGACCTGCGCGAGCAGGCCTGGCGCGCCTGGGACAGTCGCGGCGAGCACGCCGGCGCGCACGACAACCGCGCCAGTCGCGCGCGAGATCCTCGCAATGCGCAGCCGAGCAGGCCGCGCTGCACGGCCACGCGAGCTACGCCGACTACGCGCTGGACCGACACCATGGCCGGCACAGCAGGCAGCGGTGAGCGCCTGCTCGACGAGGTCTGGCCGCGGCGCCGTGCCGCACTCGAGCGCGAGCGGCGCAACTGCAGGCGGCATGCGCGAAGCCGGCGTCAGCGACACCCTCGAGCCCTGGGACTGGCGCTACTGGGCCGAGAAGGTGCGCCAGCGCACGCTATGCCCTCGATGACGCCGAGATCAAGCCCTACTTCCCGCTCGAGCGCATGGTGCAGGCCGCGTTCGACTGCGCCCAGCGGCTGTTCGGCCTGCGCTTCGTCGCGCGTGCCGACCTACCGGTCTACCACCCCGACGTCAAGGCCTACGAGGTGCGCGACGCCGACGGGCGCGTGGTCGGCATCTTCCTGCACGACAACTTCGCGCGTGCCGAGCAAGCGCAGCGGCGCGTGGATGAGTTCGCTGCGCCAGCAGACGCGCAACGGCGGCGACAGTCGATTGCCGATGGTCGTCAACAACAACAACTTCGCCAAGGGCGCGCCGGGCGAGCCGACGCTGCTGTCGCTTCGACGACGTGCGCACGCTGTTCCACGAGTTCGGCCACGGCCTGCACGGCCTGCTCTCCGAGTGTCACTACGAGCGCCTGTCGGGCACCAACGTGCTGCGCGACTTCGTCGAACTGCCGTCGCAGCTGTTCGAGCACTGGATGAGCGAGCCCGAGGTGCTGCAGCCGCCATGCGCGCCAGTCGGCAGACGGCGAGCCGATCCCCGATGCGCTGATCGAGCGCCTGCACGCGGCGCGCCGCTTCGACCAGGGCTACGAGACGGTGCGCTACACGCGCCAGCGCGCTGGTCGACATGGCGGTGCACGCGCTGCCGCGCGACCGGGTGCCCGACGACGTGATCGCCTTCGAGGCCGCGGTAGTTGCGCGAGCGCGGCCTGCCGCCGGGCGTCGGCATGAACCACCGGCTGCACGCACTTCCAGCACCTGTTCTCCGGCTCGGGCTATGCCGCCGGCTACTACGTCTACCTGTGGGCCGAGGTGCTCGACGCCGACGGCTTCGACGCGTTCGTCGAGGCCGGTGATCCGTTCGATGCGGGCGTGGCAGGGCGCCTGCAACGCCACATCTATTCCGGCCGGCAACAGTGTCGAGCCGGGCGCGACCTACGCCGCCTTCCGCGGCCGCGCGGCGCGGGTCGAGCCGATGCTGAAGAAGCGGGGCCTGCTCCAGCCCGACTGAGCGTGTCGAGCTGCTTAGCGCTTGGTCAGGCGCAGGGTGTCGTTGTCGCGCTGCATCTGAAAGCGCGTGAGGAAGCTGTTGCCGAGCAGCACATGCGGCATCGCCGACGGCATCACGACCGCTTCGACATTGGCGATTTCGACCTCGCCGACGCGCACTGACGACAGGGTCACCGCGCTGATCGCGACATTGCCGTTGGCGGTGCTGGCGACACTGCGCGGCGCATTCTTGTAATCGATGCCCAGGCGATCGGCATCTGGCTGTCCGAGCGCGATCTTGGTGGCGCCGGTGTCGACCAGAAACGTCACGCTCTGGCCATTGATCTGGCCCTGGGTCGTGAAATGCCCGCCGCTGCCGGCGCTGAGTACGACTTCGCGGCCGGTGCCAGCACCTGCATTCGCAGTGCCGACCCGTACCTGGCTTGCACCGGCGACCAACTGCCGTCGCTGGCCGCCGATGTCGACTTCGGCCTGCGTTGCCGAAAGTGAAATCAAGCGCACTCCTTGCACCGTGGCGCCGACCTCGACCACCCGTGCCTGGCCGTCGATGATCAGCAAGGCCCTGCGTGCGCCCATGTTGCCATTGAGGGTGACCGTCTGCCCGGATGCCGATGCAGCGACAGCCCAAAGCAAGAGGAGTACGCGTGCCGCTTGCACGGGTGTCAGTCGCGGAAGTTGTCGAACTTCAAGGGCACGTCGGTGACTTCGCGCCGCAGCAATGCCATCGCGCCCTGCAGGTCGTCGCGCTTGGCGCCGGTGACGCGCACCGTGTCGCCCTGGATCGCGGCCTGCACCTTGAGCTTGCTCTGCTTGATCAGGGTCTGGATCTTCTTGCGCCGTCTCGCTGTCGATGCCGCTCTTCACGACGACCAGCTGCTTGACCTTGTCGCCGCCGATCTTCTCGATCTTGGCGCTGCGGTCGAGAAAGCGCGACGTCGACGCCGCGCTTGGTGAGCTTGGCCAGCAGGATGTCCGTCACCTGGCCGATCTGGAAATCGCTGTCGGCCGCAGACCGTGAGCTCCTTGCTCCTTCGAGCTCGACCGCGCGCCGACGAGCCCTTGAAGTCGAAGCGCGTGCCGATCTCCTTGGCGCTCTGGTCGACGGCGTTGCGCAACTCCACGAGGTTGGGTTCGAGGACGGTGTCGAAGCTGGGCATCGGAGAGTGATCGGTCAATGCGCTCGGATCGGTCGAAAATTCTGCCATGCCAACATCGCAACGGCAGCTTGCACGTCGAACGCGGCGTCGAACCTGCGCGCGTACAACACCTTCGGCCTGCCGGCGGTCGCGCACACGCTGGTGCGCGTGGCCAGCGATGCCGACGTGCGCCGCGTGGTCGACCACCCCGAACTGGGCCGCGCGCCCAAGTTCATTCTCGGCGGCGGCAGCAACATCGATCCTGACGCGCGACATCCCGAAGCGGTGGTGCTCAAGGTCGAGGTGCGCGGCCTGCGCCTGGTGCGAGGAGCGCGCCGATGCCTGGATCGTCGAGGCCGGCGCCGGCGAGAACTGGCACGACTTCGTCGCCTGGACGCTGGCGCAGGGCTGGCCGGGGCTGGAGAACCTGGCGCTGATTCCCGGCACGGTGGGCGCCGCGCCGGTGCAGAACATCGGCGCCTACGGCGTCGAGCTGAAGGACCGCTTCGAGTCGCTCGACGCGGTCGACCTGGTGACCGGCCGCAGCGTCACGCTCGACGCGGCGAGACTGCCACTTCGGCTACCGCGACAGCGTGTTCAAGCACGTCGCTGGCCGGCAAGAGCGTGATCACGCGCGTGCGCTTTGCGCCTGCCGCAAGCCCTGGCAGCCGGTGCTCGGCTACCTCGACCTCGAGCGCAAGATGCACGAGACCGGCATCCGCGCGCCCGACTGCGCAGCAGGTCTTCGACTGGGTCTGCGCGATCCGCCGCGCCAAGCTGCCCGACCCGGCGCGTGATCGGCAACGCCGGCAGCTTCTTCAAGAACCCGGTGGTCAGCGCCCGAGCAGTGCCGCGACATCATCGGCCGCGACCCGCGAGATCGTGCACTACCCGCTGCCCGACGGCAGCATCAAGCTCGCCGCCGGCTGGCTGATCGACGCCTGCGGCTGGAAGGGCAAGATCGATCGGCCGGGCCGGCGTCTACGAGAAGCAGGCGCTGGTGCTGGTCAACCGCGGCGGCGCCATCGGCGCCGAGGTGATGACGCTGGCGCGGGCGATCCAGGAGAGCGTCTACGGCCGCTTCGGCATCCGGCTCGAGCCCGAACCCGTCGTCATCTGACGCGCAAGGCTGACTTCGGGCGAAACGCCTTGCACACCGAGTCGTCGGTTTCGAAGTAGGGGCCACCGATCAGGTCGATGCAGTAGGGCACGGCGGCAAAGATGCCCGCCACCGGCGGCGTGGCTGACGGCAAACCCTCGAGGGTTTCAGCGATCGATTTCGGCTGCCCGGGCAGGTTGATGATCAGGGATTGGTTGCGAATCACCGCGATCTGTCGCGACAGGATCGCCGTCGGCACGAAGTGCAGGCTGATCTGGCGCATTTGCTCGCCGAACCCCGGCATCACCTTGTCTGCCACCGCCAACGTCGCCTCGGGCGTCACGTCGCGCAGCGCGGGGCCGGTGCCGCCGGTGGTCAGCACGAGGTGGCATTGCTGGTGGTCCACCAGGTCGACCAGTGCCGCGGCGATGCCGGCTTGCTCGTCAGGGATCACGCGTGCATCCCACTCGATGGCGTTGCGCAACGCGCGCGTGAGCCAGGCCTGCAAGGCCGGGATGCCCTTGTCTTCGTACACCCCGGCCGAGGCGCGGTCGCTGACCGACAGCAGGCCGATCTTGACGCGGTCGTGGGTTTCAGGCATCGGCTTGCACCAGCACGGGTTTGAGGAACTGGAACAACTCGCGCCAGGCACGGCCGTGGCGCTGTTCGGGCGGCAACGCCGCGTCCTTGCGTGCGTTGCGGATCAGGCTGCGCAATTGCTGGGCGTCGGTGTCGGGGTGCTCGGCAAGCCAGCGCGTCAGTGCATCGTCGTCGGCCACCAGTTCGACGCGCCAATGTTCGGCGCGGTGCAGTGCCAGCGCGTCCTGTGCGCGCCCGAGCTGGGCCTCGGCTACGGCTTCTTGCAGCGGTGCAATATCAGCCTGGCGCATCAGCTTGCCGATCAACTGGCGATGGCGCCGCCGGCCCTCGTGCGATCGCGTGCGCTGGTACTCGCGCAGAGCGTCGCGCAAGGCCTCTGGCATCGCGATGGCAGACAACCTAGTCTCTGGCAGCGCGGCCAGTGCCTCGCCCAGCGCCTGTTGTTCATGCGCCTGTTGCTTGAGAACGGTCTTGCTCGGACGCTCGGCGTCGTCGTGCTCGGTAATCGGGACAAAGCGGGTCATGCGCGGGCGTGCCTAGCGTGCTCGGTATGATAGTTCGCAGCGTCCACGATCGGCCCCAATGACAAACCTTCGCGTCTTTGCCTACTCCCGAGACCAGTTTCGGCAGACCGTCGAGGACACGCTCGCATTGGCGCGACGGCTCGGCGCCAGCGATGCCGGCGCCGAGGTTTCGGAGGGCGTCGGTCTGTCGGTCTCGGTGCGCCTCGGGGCGCTGGAGAACGTCGAGCGCAACCGCGACAAGTCGCTCGGCGTCACGGTCTACGTCGGCCAGCGCCGCGGCAATGCCAGTACGTCGGACTTTTCGCCGGCGGCGATCGAGCAGACCGTGCAGGCGGCTTATGACATTGCGCGCTTTACCGCCGAAGACCCGGCCGCCGGCCTGCCCGATCCGGCCGATTTGGCCATCGCAGCGCAGGCCGGGCGTGATCTCGACCTGTTCCACCCCTGGACCGTCGATGCCGAGGCCGCGGCCACGCTGGCGCTGCGCTGCGAGGCGGCGGCGATCGCGACCGACCGGCGCATCACGAACTCCGAGGGTGCCGCCGTGAGTGCACAGCAGTCGCACTTCTTCATGGGCAACTCACGCGGCTTTCGTGGTGGTTACGCCAGCTCACGGCACTCGCTGTCGGTCGCTCCGATCGCCGGCAAGGGCGATGGCATGCAGCGCGACTACTGGTATAGCTCGATGCGCGACGCACGCGAATTGGCCGCACCGGAAGCGGTCGGCCGCTACGCCGCCGAGCGTGCCTTGTCGAGACTGGCCTCACGCAAGGTCGCGACCTGCGAAGTGCCGGTTCTGTTCGAGTCGTCGGTGGCGGCCGGCCTGATTGGCGCATTCGTCCAGGCCACATCGGGAGGTTCGCTGTACCGCAAGGCGAGCTTCCTCGAAGGCTGCCTGGGCCAGGCGGCGTTGGCCCGTCACCTTGACCTGCGCGAAGAGCCACATCTGGCCAAGGGCAAGGGCAGTGCACCTTTCGACGACGAGGGCGTGGCCACCCGTGCGCGCACGGTCGTCGAGGCCGGCGTCGTGCAGGGTTACTTTCTGTCGAGCTATTCAGCGCGCAAACTGGGCATGAAGACCACCGGCCACGCGGGGGGCTCTCACAACCTCAGCCTGACCAGCCGCATGACGCAGCCAGACGACGACCTCGACGCGATGCTGCGCAAGTTGCACCGCGGCCTGTTCGTCATCGAACTGATGGGCCAGGGCGTCAACTACGTCACCGGCGATTACTCGCGTGGCGCGGCGGGCTTCTGGGTCGAGGGCGGCAAGTTGGTGCATCCCGTGCACGAGGTCACCGTCGCCGGCAACCTGCGCGAGATGCTGAGGGGCATCGTTGCCGTCGGCGCCGATACGTATACCTATGGCAGCAAGACGCTTGGCTCGATACTCGTCGAGCGCATGAAGGTCGCCGGGGGCTAACTCGTGTGCAGCGGCGGGTCTGGAAAACCCGAGCCGGAGCCGTTGCGCCGGTCTCTAGAATCAACCGGGTTTGCCGATCGTCACTTCACTTTGCAGGAGTCACCGTCCATGGAACGTCGTTCATTTGTTCGCAGCGCCGGTATCGCCGGCGTGCTCGCTGCTGGCGTTGCGCCCGCTGTCGTCCAGGCCCAGGCCGATCCGTTGGCGCCTGGCCTCCAGCTTTCCGAAGGTCGCTCGACACATTGTTCGGCGTGCGCTGAGGTGTTCGCCAAGCGGTGAGCGACATGACGGGCGGCAAGTTCCAGATCTCGGCCCACGCCGCCGGCGAACTGATGCCTGCCTTCGGCGTCGTCGATGGCATCCAGGCCGGCACGATCGAGATGGCCAATACCGCGCCATATTACTTTTTCGGCAAGGACGAGACGTTCGCGCTCGGTTGCGCGATTCCCGTTCGGCCTGAACAGCCGACAGATGACGTCGTGGACGTACGAGGGCAACGGCCTGAAGCTGATGCGCGAGTTCTATCGGCCCTACAACATCATCAGCTTCCCGATGGGCAACACGGGCGCGCAGATGGGCGGATGGTACCGAAAGGAGATCAAGTCGCTGGCCGACTTCAAGGGCCTGAAGTTCCGCGTCGGCGGCTTCGCCGGCAAGGTGGTCGAGCGCATTGGCGGTGTGCCGCAAAACATTCCCGGCGGCGAGATCTACCAGGCGCTGGAAAAGGGCACCATCGATGCGGCCGAGTGGGTCGGGCCCTACGACGACGAGAAACTAGGCTTCTACAAGGTCGCGCCGTTCTACGCCTACCCCGGCTGGTGGGAAGGTGGGCCGCAACTCGATCTGTATGTCAACACCAAGGCCTACGATGGCCTGTCGTCCGAATACAAGGCGATGATCGAGTGCGCGGCGGCCTACGCCCACACCGACATGCAGGCCAAGTACGACGCCCGCAACGCGGCCGCGTTGAAGCGCCTGGTGGCTGGCGGCTCCAAGCTGTTCCGCTTTCCGAAGGACTTGATGGATGCGGCGTTCAAGGAGGCGATGGGCCTGTACAGCGACATCAGCGCCAAGAACCCGAACTGGAAGAAGGTCTACGACGACTTACTCGGCCTTCCGTCGAGACGCCAACCTGTGGTTCCGCTTCACAGAGGCGAGCTTCGACGATTTCATGCAGTCGCAAAGCTGTAGCCGTCGGCTGATCAAGAGAACCGGGCCTCGCGGCGACATGCCGCGGGGCCTTCTTCATGAACTGACGAAGACGCCGCCAGTGAATGCGGCTATTTCTTCTGCTGGTCCTGCTGCAGCGCCCGTCTGACAGCGTCCATCGCATCGTCGGACGATTGTTCCGCCGCGGTGCCCGTCGGGCCCGCCCGGCGCGCTGGCGGCGTTGGCCGCGTCGCCTTCGGCGCGGTATGTCTGCGGTGCCGCCTCGATCCTGAACGTTGCTGATGTCGATCTCAGCCTGCCTTGCCGAACCCGCCCGATGACCAGGTTCCCGGGAAGGCGATGATCAGGCCGACCATGATCACCTGGATCAGCACGAACGGTACCGCGCCCCAGTAGATCTGCGTCGGTCGTGACCGGCGCCAGCCGCTTGCCGCTGACCCGGTCGGTGTAGTCGTCGATGTGGCGCCACGCTGCGCAGGTAGAACAGCGCGAAGCCGAACGGTGGGTGCATGAACGAGGTCTGCATGTTCACCGCCAGCAGCACGCCGAACCAGACCAGGTCGATGCCCAGCTTGATCGGCCACCGGCCCGATCAGCGGGACGACGATGAAGCGCAGCTCGAAGAAGTCGAGGAAGAAGGCCAGGACGAAGATCAGGATGTTGACGACGATCAGGAAGCCGAGCTGGCCGCCGGGCAGGCCGGTCAGCAGGTGCTCGACCCACTTCGGCCCGTCGACGCCCTGGAACGACAGGCTGAAGACGGTCGAGCCGACCAGGATGAAGACCACGAAGCACGACAGCTTCATCGTGCTGTCCATGGCCTGGCGAAGCAGCTTCAGGTCGATGCGCCTGCGCGCCAGCGCCATCGCCAGCGCACCCATGGCGCCCATCGCGCCGCCTTCGGTCGGCGTGGCGATGCCCAGGAAGATGGTGCCCAGCACCAGGAAGATCAGGCCCAGCGGCGGGATCAGCACGAAGGTCACGCGCTCGGCCATGCGCGACAGCAGGCCGAGCTTGAGTCACCTTGTTGACCACCGCCAGCGCAAAGGCAGTGCCGACGCCGACGCACATGGACACGACGATCAGTTCGTCGGTCGGCGTCGAGGCCGGACGCGTCTTGGCGAATAGCATCGCCAAGGCCGTCGACAGGCGACGAACAGCAGGCCGCAGCGAGCGCAGGCCGGGCGTGCCGTCGTCCTCGCGGATCGTGCGCGCCTCGGCCGGCAGCGCCGGCACATAGCTCGGCTTGCCAGAGGCTGATCAGCACGACCACGAAGCCGATGTACAAGCCGGTCAGCACGAAACCGGGAATGAAGGCGCCCTTGTACAGGTCGCCCACGCTCTGGCCGAGCTGGTCGGCCAGGATGATCAGCACCAGCGACGGCGGGATGATCTGCGCCAGCGTGCCCGATGCCGCGATCACGCCCGAGGCCGACGCGCCGGTCGTAGCCGTAGCGCAGCATGATCGGCAGCGAGATCAGGCCCATCGAGATCACCGAGGCAGCGACCACGCCGGTGGTCGCCGCCAGCATCGCGCCGACCAGGATCACCGCGTAGGCCAGGCCGCCGCGGATCGGGCCGAACAGCTGGCCGATGGTGTCGAGCAGGTCCTCGGCCATGCCCGAGCGCTCGAGGATCAGGCCCATGAAGGTGAAGAACGGGATCGCCAGCAGCGTGTCGTTCTGCATGATGCCGAAGATGCGCAGCGGCAGCGCCTGCAGCAGGCGCTGGCGGGCAGCAAGCCGAGCTCGACGCCGATCAAGCCGAAGAACAGGCCGCAGGCCGCCAAGCGAGAAGGCCACCGAGAAGCCGATCAAGCAGGAAGACGATCAGCCCCGCGAACATGATCGGGGCCATGTTGGCGACGATGAATTCGATCATTGCTTGACCGCCTCGGCGGTTTGCTTGGCCTTGGCGAGCACGAACTCGGCGAGTTCTTCTTCTGCGGTCTTCTGCGCTCCTTCTTGCCTGGTCGGGTCGTCGATCAGGCCCTTGCAGGAAGGCGACGCGCTTGATCAGCTCGGACACGCCTTGCAGCAGCAGCAGCGCGAAGCCCACCGGCACCATCGCGAACACCGGCCAGCGAATCAGGCCGCCGGCGTTGGACGACATCTCGCCGGTGACGTAGGCCTTGACCACCAGCGGCCAGACCAGGCCGATGACGTCGACGCAGAACGGGAACAGGAACAGCACGATGCCGACGATCTCGACCTTGATCTGCGTGCGCCTGGAGAAGCGGCCCAGGACGACGTCGATCGTACGTGCTCCTGGCGCAGCATGGTGTAGCCGGCGGCGAGCAGGAAGACGGCCGCGAACAGGTACCACTGGATTTCGAGGAATGCGTTGGAGCTCATGTTGAAGGCCTTGCGCACGACGGCGTTGACGGCGCTGATGAGCACCGCGGCGAGCACCAGCCAGGCCAGATGCCGGCCGACGAATTCATTGAGCCCGTCGATCAGGCGCGAGAGCTGCAGCAGCGACGTCACCGGTGGCCTCCCCGTGGAATACGCGACAGCGCACGCTGCCGCGGTGCGAACTGTAGCCAGTCCGGCCTGACTTGCCGTTGGCCGCTGATTCGATCTCAGGGTAAGCCTGAGGGTGACGCGCCACTGCGGCGCGCTACAGGCCGCCGTCAGGCTGATTGCGCCTGCATGAACAGGCTTGCCGAGCGGGCACCGCTGCGGCAAAACACCAGCAGCGGCCGCGGCAGTTCCTGCAGCAAGCGCGCGAATGCGGCGATCTCGTCGGGTGACTGGTAGCCGCCCGCGACCGGCAGGAAGCGGTACTCCAGCCCGGCTGCGCGCGCGGCAGCTTCGATTTCGGCGCTCGTCGGCTGGTCCGGACCATGCTCGAAATCGGGCCGGTTGTTGACCACGCTGCGAAACCCGGCACGTGCGGCTTCGGCCATCGCGTCGGGGGTCAGTTGAGGTGCGACGCAGACATCGGCGGCAACTTGACGCAGGGGCAGGGAGGTCTTCATGTCACGCAGCCTTCGTCGCCAAAGCGGACTTCACCGCCGCCGAGACCGAGCCCATGTCGGCCTTGCCGGCAAGCTCGGCCTTCACCGCCGCCATCACGCGCCCCATGTCGCCAGGCCCGCTGCTCCCAGCTCGGCGACGACGCCAGCCACCTCGGCCGCAACCTCGTCGGCCGACAGGCGCTGTGGCAGGTAGGCCTCGAGCACGCGCACTTCGGCGCTCTCCTTGTCGACCAGGTCGATGCGTCCGGCCTGGCTGAACGCGGCGATCGAGTCCTTGCGCTGCTTGATCAGCTTGTCGACGATTGCCGACCACTGCAGCGTCGTCGAGCACGATGCGCTCGTCGACCTCCTTTTGCTTGAGCGCCGCCAGCAGCATGCGAATGGCCAACAGGCGGTCGCTGTCGCTGGCGCGCATGGCAGCCTTCATGTCTTCGGTGATGCGGTCTTTCAGGGTCATGGCATGTCGTCCTCGCAAATGAAAAGAGCCCGCGGCGGTGTCCCGCGCGGGCTCGTCGATCCGGGCGTCGGTGCCCGCTCAGTACAGCTTCTTGGGCAACTGCATGCGACGCACGCGCTTGAAGTGCCGCTTGACGGCCGCCGCCTTCTTGCGCTTGCGCTCGGCAGTGGGCTTCTCGTAGAACTCGCGGGCGCGCAGGTCGGTCAGCAGGCCCAGCTTCTCGATCGTGCGCTTGAAGCGGCGCAGGGCGACGTCGAACGGCTCGTTCTCTTTGACGCGAATCGTGGTCATGAAACAGGTGATCCTTCGGGGAGGCGCGCTCCGTGTCCCGGGGTTGGCCAGGCGCAGGGCCCGGAAATCCGCCTGAGGTTCGAGCGCAGGTTTGCCAGCAAAGAGCGCGATTATAGCCAGGAATGGCAGCCGGCGGCATGTTCCCTCCGGGGGTGCCGCGCGGGCCCCGGCAGTCGCTAACATCGGGGGTGGCTTCAAGCCAGACACTAGATTGATTGTTTCAAGCGGGCAGCGCCCGATCGCTTGCATGATCAGGATCCGCAGCACACCATTTTCTGCCAGCCTTGTTGGCCGACCGTGAGCACCGACGCCTCGCCGCCGCTTGCCGCCGACCCTGCGTCGACCGAAACTGTCGGGGCACCGGTCGTGTCGGCGCTAGGCAACTTGATACCTGCCTTGCTGCAACGCGACGGCGACGGGCTGACAGTGCAGGACGCTGCCAGCGGTGCATACCTGCATGCCGACGCCAACGTCCTGGATTGGCTGGGCCACGCGGGAGACAACATTGTCGGTCGCAGCGACGCCGAATTGTTCGATCCCGCCGTGGCTGCGGTATTGCGCGCCGCGGAGCAAGCCGCGCTGGGACAACGCGGGCCCGTTGTCAGTGAACACAAGTTCGAGGTGCGTGGCGTGCGACGCGAGTTCAGTGTCCTGCGCCAGCGCCTGGGCGGCAGCCGCGATGGACCACCCATTCTGGCCGCCGTTTGGCGCGACCTGGCGCCACAGCGGCGTAGCGAGTCACTGCGTGCGGCGGCAATCGAGCAACTCGAGCAGCAGCAGCGCGCCAATGAACAACTGCGCCGCGAAGTCCATGACCAGACGCTGCGCGACCGCGAGACCGGACTCTATAACCTCGCCCATTTCGAAGACCAGTTGCGGCGCGAGGTTGATCTGTCGATGCGCGAGCACCGTGAATTCGCGCTGGTGTCGATCGAACTCGACCCATTGGCACCGGACGTGGCAGCACTCGGCAGTGCAGCGCGCAGCCGGGTGTACGAGGCCGTGGGCCGCCTGCTGCTCGGCAACACACGGGCCATGGACGCGTCTTGCCGTTGGGACGAGACGCGATTTGCGCTATTGCTGTCGGGTGTCGGGCTCGCCACCGCGCATTCGCGCATGGAAGGCCTGCGCCGCCAATGTGCGACGCAGATCGTCGCCCACGAAGGTCGCGACATCGGTTTCACGGTCTCGATGGGGGTGGCCAGCTTTCCGCACACCGCGCACAGCCACGAGGCATTGCGCGCGGCCTGCAACGCGGCCTTGGCCGACGCGCGCCAGCGTGGCGGCAACCACGTGACACTGGCAAGCATCCGCTTCGACCCGCCCTAGTCTTCGATCAGAAGCGCGTCGCACGTGCTGCGCCGTTGGGCAAGGCCTCGCTTGGCGTGGTCAAGGGTGAAGGCCGCGCCAAAGCATGTCGGCCGCAAGCAGGTAGAGCATCACGGCGAAGACGCGACGCAATTGCCGAACATCGAGCGAGTGCGCCACGCGCGCACCCAAGGGTGCAATCAACACGCTGGCCAGCGATATCACGATCAGTGCAGGCAGATACAGGAAGCCAAACGCACCGCTCAAGGCCGCAGGTTGTGACCAGCCACCGACGATGTAGCCCACCGTGTTCGCCAGCGCGATCGGGAAGCCGATCGCAGCGCCGGTGGCCACCGCGTGGTGGATCGGCACGTTGCAGCGGGTCATGAATGGCACGGAAATGAAGGCGCCGCCGGCACCGACCAGTCCGGACAAGAAGCCGATGCCCCCGCCGACTGCCGCCTGCACGCCGCGCCCGGGCAGCCTGCGGCTGGGTTTGGGTGCCGTCGAGCGCAGCATCACGGTTGCGGAGTAACCGACGAATGCGGCGAAGCCGAGCGCCAACGCGCTCCCCTTGACGAGTGAAAACACGCCGGCCCCTGCCGCCAGGCCGCCGAGCGCAATGCCGGGTGCCATGGCGCGCACGACATCCCAGCGAACGGCGCCGCGACGCTGGTTTGCGCGCATCGTTGCCAGCGACGTGAACAGGATCGTCGCCATCGAGGTGGCGATCGCCATCTTCACTGCCAGATCACTGGGCACGCCGCGCTGGGTCAGGATCAGCGTCAGGAACGGCACCATCACCATGCCGCCGCCGATGCCCAGCAGGCCGGCGAGGAAACCAGTGCCGCACGCCAAGCAAGCCAGCAGTTCAACGAACCAGTTGCGGCTCGATGCCCGGCAGCGTCATCGGCGCTTGCTACGAGCAGCGACCTGCACGGCGCGCCACTCGGCCGGCGTGACCGGCGTGATCGACAGACGGTTGCCGCGTGCCAGCACCTGCATCGTGGCCAGCTCGGGTTGCCGGCGCATCTCGGCCAGCGACAGCAGTCGCGTCTTGCGCACCAGCTTCACGTCGACGTGCAGCCAGCGCGGCGCGTCGGGCTTGGCCTTCGGATCGAAGTACGGGCTCTTCGGATCGAACTGCGTCGCGTCGGGGTATGCCGCGCGACGCCACCTCGGCCAGGCCGGCGATGCCCGGCTCGGGGCAGGACGAGTGATAGAACAGCACGCCGTCGCCGACGCGCATTGCGTCGCGCATGAAGTTGCGCGCCTGGTAGTTGCGCACGCCGATCCACGGCACGACGCGTTCGGCGCGTACGCAGGTCGTCGATCGAGCACTCGTCGGGCTCGCTCTTCATCAACCAGTAGGCCATCGGCGGTCGTCGATCAGGGTGAGAGGGTGAGGTGTCCGCCGCGCACCGACGGGCCACATTCCTGAACCCAGGGACAGTTCAGGTGGGCGAGGTCAGCGAGGCTTCGGGTTCATCTGACGCGAGACGATCACGCCCGCCATGCAATGTTCCAAGCCCTTGCTCACAGAGCATCGGTTCAAGGAAATTATAAAACCCACGCGAATGCGGCGGACGAAGTACATTCTACGCGCTACAGCAGGTGCCCGTCGCTAGCCCAACGCGGCATCGATGCCGGGCCCGAGCAACTGCTGTCGATCGTGCACGCTGTCGCGCGCCGGCGCGTCGATCGTGCCGCGCGACGGGCGTCGTGCCGCGGCCGCTCGGCCAATTGGTAGGCCAGGTTCAGCGCCGCCAGCACCGCGATGCGCTCGCGCGCCTTGACCTTGCCGGCGTCGCGGATCGCGCTCATCTCGTTGTCCACGCTGGCCACCGCCTCGAGCAGCGAGGCCTCGCCCCCGTCGGGGCAGCCGAGGATGTAGCTCTGGCCCATGATCGTGACTTCCATCTGCTTCATGACGCCACCACCGTCGCCAGCCCCGCTATTCGGCCGGCAGCCGCTCGAGCAGTGCGTCGATGCGCGCCCGCGCCGCGGTCAGGCGCGACTTCAGGCTGTCGCGCTCGTCGCTGATGCCAGCTCAACTGCGTCTCCAGCAGCGCGTTGGTGCGTTCGAGTTCTTCGTGCCGCAGCAGCAGGCGGTCGATGCGCTCGGCAAGGTCTTGCAGCGTGGCCATGGGGCATGGGCGTGGCAGGGGTGAGGAATTATGCGGCGCCCAGCCCGGCCTGAGCGCCTGTTAGCATTCATGCCGTTGGTGCCTGCGCCACAAATTCATGGGGCGCGGTTAAACGGGAATCGGAACGCTTGGCCGCCACGCGGCTCTGGCCAACCCGCGCTGCCCCCGCAACGGTAAGCGCACGGATGCCGGTGAATCCTCACCGGTGCCCCGCTCGTGCACACCGGCCACTGGAGCGAGAAGTCGTGCTCTGGGAAGGCCTGCACGGGTTGTTGCGCCAGCCCGGATACCGGCCAACGAGGCGGCGCGCTGCGTTGACGTGGCGCGTCAAGGGGTGCGCGCCGGCGGGGAAGCGGGCGCGCACGTTAGACAGTACGGATCCCCCAATATCATGTCTTGCCGAGCTTTCGGGCCACGCGCCCCGGTGGCGTTGGTGGTGATTGCCTGTGCCAGCGGCCTCGTGCAGGCCGAGCCAGAGACGGCACCGACCAGCATTGTCATCACCGCCGCACGCAGCGAGCAGGCCCTGCCCGACGCACTGCCGAGTACGCGCGTCATCCGTCGGGCCGAAATTGAAGCCTTGCAACCTGCTGACCTGCCCGGGCTGCTGCGCGCCCTGACAAGCATCGACGTGGCACAAACCGGCCCGCTCGGGTCGCAAACGAGCCTGTTCCTGCGCGGCGCGGACAGCCGCCAGACGCTGGTCCTGATCGACGGCGTGCCGCTGCAGCGTGCCGACTTCGGCAGCGCGTCCTGGCAAAACCTTCCGATCGAGCAAATCGAGCGGGTCGAGATCGTGCGCGGCAACCTGTCGAGCCTTTACGGGGCGCAAGCGATTGGCGGCGTGGTGCAGATCATCACGCGCCGCGCGCTGGCGCCGCAACTCAGCGTATCGATGGGCAGCCAGGGTACGGTTGGCGCCGCTGCCGCTGGTGGTCTTGAATTGGGTAGTGACAACCGCAGCACCCGCGTCAGTGCTTCGTTGTCAGCGCGCAAGACGGCGGGCTACTCGGCGCGTGACCCCGCGGTCGACCCTGCAGCCAACCCCGACCTCGATCCGGCACGCCAGGCCGCAGGCAGCGTGCAACTCGAACAACGCTGGGCCGATGGGCACCGCACGCAGGTCAACCTGCTCGCCAGCGCGACACGCAGCGCCTATGACGGCTTCACGCCCGGCCTGGACGATGTGCTGACCACGCACACCGACGCCGCAGGACTGAGCAGCCAGCATGCGTTGCGGACCGACCTGGTGTTGAGTGCCAACCTCGGTCAGACGCGCGAGCGCATGGACGATCCGACTGGATTCGCACCCGTCGCCGACAGCCTGGTTCGCCTGGTGGGCGTGCAACTGGCGTGGCAGCCATCACCCGCGCATGAGTGGCAATTCGGTGCCGAGACCAAGCGCGAGCGCTTCAGCGACTCCGCCACACCCGAACGCGCACGCGGCACCGACAGCCTGCGCCTGGGCTGGCTTGGCCGCCTGGGTGGTCAGGATCAGCCGCTGCAGTTGCAGGCCAACCTGCGCAATGATCACAGCAGCGCCTACGGTGGCGCCACGACGGGCCTGCTTGCCCTGGCCTACACGTTGCAGCCGGAGTGGAAGGCGAGCGTGCAATGGTCGACCGCATTCTCGGCACCGTCGTTCCTCGACGAGCTTTACGCCAACCCGGCCACCACGTTGCGCGCCGAACGCTCGCGCCAGGGCGAACTGGCGCTGCAATGGTCCGGCGCTGACGCGGCGTTGGTTCGCGCGGCCCTGTTCGTGCAGCGTCAGCATGACCGCCTGAGCTTCGACCCGGTGACGTTCGAGACCGTGAACATCGCCAACGCAAAGAACAGCGGCATCGAAGTGATGATCCAATGGCCGATCGGCCCCGCCCGCATCGGCGCCGAAGTGACCGTGCAAGACCCGCGCGACGCCGACACTGGCCAACCTCTCAAGCGGCGCTCTCGCCACTCGCTTGCATTCAACGCCGGCGCAGATGTCGCGGGCTGGCACGCGTTGGCCGCATTGCGCTACACCGGCGAGCGCCTGGACACCGACCCGGTCACCTTCGGCGATGCCATCAATCCGGCTCGCACCACACTCGATCTGGCGCTGCAGCGACAGGTCACGCCGACTTGGCGCGTGCTGGCCAAGCTCGACAATGTGGCGAATTCGCAGGCCAGTGAAGTCCTGGGCTACACCGCCGCACCGCGCAGCCTGCTGCTCACGCTGCAGGCCACGCTGCGGTAAGGGGCGCGCGGCCGATGCCACTGAGTGGTTGCCGCCTGGCCTGGATTGCCAGCGTGTTGGTCGCGGCCACGCTGGTCGTGCTCATGCTGTCGCTCGCGATCGGCAGCGCGGGCTGGGATCTCGACTTGATCCGCACGCTGCGCGCGCCGCGGGTGGCTGCGGCGGCCGGCGTCGGTGCGCTGCTCGCGCTGTCGGGACTGGCCATGCAGGCGCTGTTACGCAATCCGCTGGCCGATCCCTATGTGCTCGGCACGTCGGGCGGCGCGGCGGTCGGTGCGTTGCTGGCACTGATGCTTGGCGTCGCAATGGCGCTCGGTGCTGCCGCCGGTGCACTCGCTGCCGGAGCCTTGCTCGTCCTGCTGGCCAGGCGTGCGCTGGCAGCCAGCGACGACGCCTCGCCGCGCCTGATCCTGGCAGGCGCGATGCTGGCCGCCGTTTTCGGCGCGCTGGCCACGCTGCTGCTGGCGCTGACGTCCGAGCAGCGTCTGCGCGGCGCGATCTTCTGGTTGGTCGGCGACCTCTCGGGCGCCGATCACGCCGGCACGACGCTGGCGGCCGCGCTCATGTTCACGCTATTGCTGCACGCGAGGCACCGCGCCATCGACCGCCTGCTTCTGGGCAGCGAGGCCGCGCACCTGCTCGGCGAGGCGGTGCGCCGGCTGCGCCTGGAATTGCTCGTTGCTGCGTCGCTCGCCGCCGGCCTGGCCGTGGCCAGCGCTGGGGCGATCGGTTTCGTCGGCCTGGTCGTGCCGCATGCCTTGCGCCTGGCCGGTGTGCAGCGCACGCGCGACCTGGCGTGGCTGACGCCGCTCGGCGGCGCCGCCCTGCTGATGGCCGCCGATCTGCTCGCACGCAGCGTGGCGTCGCCGATCGAGTTGCCGGTCGGCGCGGTGATGGCACTGCTCGGCGCGCCGGTGTTCATCGTCTTTCTGCTGCGAGGCACGCGTTGAACGCGCCGCTGATCCAGGCCCGCGGGCTGACCCTGGTCGCCGCCGGCCGCACGCTGGTGCACGAGCTTGACTGGCAAGCCGCTGTCGGCGAGCGCTGGTGCGTGATCGGCCGCAATGCGGCGGGCAAGAGCACCTTGCTGCGTGCGCTGGCCGGGATCGGCGAGGCGGCGCTGCATCGGCACGGCGAGGTGCGCTGGCTCGGCCGCGCGGCCCAGGATTGGCCGGCCGCCGACGCGGCGCGCTTGCGCGCGTTCTTGCCACAACAGGCCGTTGACCGCTTCCCGATCAGCGTGTCTCGTGTGCTCGAATTGAGCCTGGTGCAGGCGCGCCACGACGCCCGCGCGTTGCTGGCGGCGCTCGACGCGCTGGCTCTGGCCGAGCGCAACGTGCTCGAGCTCTCGGGTGGCGAACGCCAGCGCGTGGCCCTGGCGCAATGCGCGGTGCAGGGTGCGCCGTTGTTGCTGCTCGACGAGCCGGTCGCGTTCCAGGACCCCGCTCACCAGTTGCAGGTCGCGCAATGGCTGGCCACGCTGCCCGAACACGCGCTGGTGATCTCGGCGCACGATGTGAACTGGATCGCACGCGCGGCCACGCATGTGCTGGCACTTCTGCCCGACGGCCGCTGCGAGCAGGGGAGCGTGGCCGCGATGCTCGATGCCGACCGTCTGGCCAGCGTTTACGGTTGTGCGTGGTGCGCGGTGGACGGTGAGGCGGGGCGCTTCTGGGTTGCGCAATAGGGCCTCGCGCGCTACCTGGGTCGCGCGCGGTCGATGGCCTCGCACAATGCTGCGGCGCCCTGCACGAAACGCGGGCCCATTCGGCCGATCAAGTCGGCATCGAGGTAGGCGAACTGTTCGTGCCGCACCGCGCTGACCTGCGCAAAGCGCCGCCAGCGCGCGAACTCGTCGGCCGCGTCTGCGGCGCGGCCTGACGCGGCGATCAATTGCGGGTCGGCCGCGACGGCGGCTTCCCAACTCACGGTCGGCGTCAGCAGGGGGAGCCCGCCGAAGATGTTCACGCCACCGCAGGCCTGGATGGCTTGGCCGATCAGGTGCTCGCGGTTGACCGTCATCAACGGGTCTTGCCAGAGTTGCCAGAACACGCGCACCATGGCTTGGTCGCGGTGGCGATCGCGCAGCAACTGCCATTCGCGCTCGAAGCGGGTCGCGGCGGCCGCGGCTGCTTCGCCGCGGCCGAGCAGGACGCCGAGCCGACGCAAGGTATCGGCGATTGCTCCGGCATTGCGGGTTTCGCTCTCGAACACCGTCAGCCCGAGGGCGCGCAGCCGCGCACGGTGGCGTTCGTTGAGACCGCTGGTCCAGACCAGCACCAGATCGGGTTTGAGCCGCACGATGGCCTCGAAGTCGAGCGCGAACGCATCGCCGACGACCGGTAACTCGCGCGCTGCCGCCGGGTAGTCGCTGTAGCGAATGACGGCCTTGATGGCGTTGCCGCCGCCCACCGCAAAGGCCATCTCCGTCAGGTGCGGCGCCAGGCTGACGACGCGCACAGCCGGTGCCGCCAAGGTCACGGCATGACCGCTGTCGTCCGTCACGGTCACTTCGGCGCGGCAGGCCGGTAGCCACAGCAGTGCCAGCAGCACGAGCGCGGCGCGCTTCATGCGGTGGCGGTCTTGGCCGCGAAGTGGCAATGTGCGCAAACGCTGCACAACCAGCACTGCGGCTTGCGGGCCTGGCAGACATAGCGACCATGCAGGATCAGCCAATGGTGGGCGTGTACCCGGTAGGCCGCCGGCACGCGCAAGTCCAGCTGCTGTTCGACCGCCTGCGGCGTCTTGCCCGGCGCAAGACCGGTGCGGTTGCAGACGCGAAAGACATGTGTGTCGACGGCGAAGGTCGGCTCGCCGAAGGCCACGTTGAGGACCACGTTGGCCGTCTTTCGGCCGACACCAGGCAGCGCCTCGAGCGCTTCGCGCGAGCGAGGCACGTCGCCGCCATGCCGCTCGATCAGGATGCGGCAGGCGGCGATCAGGTTGGCGGCCTTGTTGCGGTACAGGCCGATGCTCTTGATGTGCTCGATCACGCCGTCGACACCGAGCGCGAGCATCCTGCGCGGCGTTGGGGCGATGGCGAACAGGTGTTTCGTTGCCTTGTTGACACTGGCATCGGTGGCCTGCGCCGACAGCAACACGGCGGCCAGCAACTCGAACACGCTCGCATAATTCAGTTCCGACACCGGCTGCGGGTTGGCACTGCGCAAGGTCGCGAAGAAGGCTTCGACCTCCGCAGCTTGCATGACCGTCACTTCGCTCCCCGCTCACGCGCGCGCTTCATCGCGGCCTCAACCACGGCACGCTTGCGCTCGATCGCCAAGGGGTCGGTGATGAGGCTCGCGTTCTCGAGGTCGGCCAACTTGGCCTCGGCTTTTGCGGCCAGCCG
The DNA here is from genome assembly GCA_963779435.1 of uncultured beta proteobacterium. Classification (GTDB taxonomy): domain Bacteria; phylum Pseudomonadota; class Gammaproteobacteria; order Burkholderiales; family Burkholderiaceae_C; genus CADEEN01. Next base: position 52,813 of record CAVZYL010000014.1, read on the forward strand.
TTCGTCGTTCTCGCGCAGATCCCGTGCCACGCGTGCCTGGTGTGCCGCATAGCGGTGGCGTGCTTCGTCGGCCTGACAGTCGCTCCACGCCGACCAACCGCCGCGTCCGGGCGTCACGTCCTCGAGCGCGATGCAGTCGACCGGGCAGACCGGCAGACACAGCTCACAGCCGGTGCACCAGGACTCGATCACCGTGTGCATGAGCTTGGGTGCGCCGACGATGCAATCGACCGGGCAGGCCTTGATGCACAGGGTGCAGCCGATACACCAATCCTCGTCGATGACGGCCAGCTTGCGCGGGCCCTCGACGCCGTTGGCGGGATTCAGCGCAATGACCTGGTGGCCACTGATCGCTGCCAGCCGGGCGATGCCTTCGGCGCCGCCCGGCGGACATTGGTTGATCGGCGCCTCGCCGGTGGCCATCGCTTCGGCGTAGTGCCGGCAATCGGCATAGCCGCAGCGCGTGCACTGCGTCTGTGGCAGTGCGGCGTCGAGGAGCGTGGCGAGGTCGGCGAGGGGCACCGGCCGATTATCGGCGGCGCGCTGCAACCCTCTTCTTGGCATTGCCAGGCACCGGCGCCACGCGGGGCGACGCGCCGCTGCCATAGCGCGCGATGAATTCGCTCACCACGGGATGCACGTGTTCGCGCCAACGGCGGCCGGAGAAGATGCCGTAGTGGCCGGCGCCGACGGCGTCGTAATGAAACTGCCGCGCCTTGGGCACGCCGGTGCACAGGTCGTGCGCGGCGCGGGTCTGGCCGGCGCCGGAAATGTCGTCGAGTTCGCCCTCGACGGTCAGCAGCGCGGTGGTCTTGATGTCCTGCGGGCGCACCAATTCGCCTTTGACGTGCCAGTTTCCGTTGACCAGCGCGAAGTCCTGGAAAACGACCTTGATCGTGTCGAGGTAGTACTCGGCAGGCATGTCGAGCACGGCGTTGTATTCGTCGTAGAACTGGCGGTGACTGTCGGCGCTGTCGTCGTCGCCGCGCACCAGGTCGAGGAAGTAGTCGTAGTGTGAACTCATGTGGCGGTCGGGATTCATCGCCACGAACCCGGTGTGCTGCAGAAACCCCGGGTAGACACGGCGTGTGGCACCGGGATAGTTCTGCGGCACGCGGTAGATCACGTTGTGCTCGAACCACTCGTGGCTCTTGTTCATGGCCAGGTTGTTGACGGCGGTCGGAGACTTCCGGGCGTCGATCGGGCCGCCCATCATGGTCATCGTGCGCGGCGTGAACTCGCCGCGGCTGGCCATCAGCGAGATCGCGGCCAGCACCGGTACCGTGGGCTGGCAGACCGAAATGACATTCACCTCGGGCCCGATATGGCGCATGAATTCCTGCATGTAGGCCACGTAGTCGTCGAGGTGAAAGGGTCCCCGGTCCACCGGGACCATGCGTGCGTCGGTCCAATCGGTGATGAAGACCTTGTGTCCGCTGAGCATGCACTTGACGGTGTCGCGCAGCAGCGTCGAGTGGTGGCCTGACAGCGGAGCGACGATCAGCACCACGGGCTGGGTCTTCATGTCGGCCAGCGCGGTCGGGTCGTCGGTGAAGCGCTTGAATCGCAACAGGCGACAGAAGGGCTTTTCGATCGCCACCTGCTCCTGAACCGCCACTTGCACGCCATCAACCGCCGCGCTGCGGATGTCGAACTGGGGCTTTTCGTATTCCTTGGCCAACCGGTGCATCAGATCCAAGCCAGCCGACACGCGCTGGGCCATCGGCGTGTGCGTGAACGGCGACAGCGGGTGGTTGTAGAGCTTGGACGAGGCGCTGGCAAACTCGGAAAACGGTGCCATCAGTGCGCGCTGAGTCTCGTACAACTGGTAGAGCATGGCTTGTCCCCCTGATTGTTTGTGCGTTGCAGCAAAGGTGTGACGATACCACTCGCGGCCGGCGATAACGCACCGGGAAAACCGCTGCGCTACCAGCGCCTGGCGGGCAGGACTTACATCACAGTGGCGATTGCGCCGGCCGCCGCGCCGAGGTTCTTCTGGTTCAACGCTGCCACGCAAATACGGCCGGAGTCGACACCGTAGACGCCAAATTCGCTGCGCAAGCGCTGCATTTGAGAGGCGTTGAGGCCGGAGTAACTGAACATGCCCTGCTGTCGGTTGATGAAGCCCAAGTCCTGCTTCACGCCTAGTTGCACCAACTTGTCAACCAATGCGGCGCGCATGGTCTTGATTCGCGCACGCATGCCGGCGAGTTCCTGCTCCCACTGCTTGCGCAGGGCGGGGGTTGACAACACCGTGGCGACGATTTGTGCGCCGTGGATGGGCGGATTCGAATAGTTGGTGCGAATCACGACTTTCATCTGTGACAGCACGCGCGCCGCCTCTGCGGCGCTGGCGCACACCACGCTGAGGGCGCCAACGCGTTCCCCGTACAACGAGAAGCTCTTCGAGAACGAGGTTGCGACGAGGAATTCGAGGCCGCTGGCGACAAACAAGCCGACCGCCGCGCCATCCTCGACCAGTCCTTGGCCGAATCCCTGGTAGGCCATGTCGAGGAAGGGCACCAGGCCGCGTGCCTTGACGACCGCGACCACCTCGGCCCACTGTGCCAGCGACAGATCGTAGCCGGTCGGGTTGTGGCAGCAAGCGTGCAGGACGACGATGCTGCCACTTGCAGCCGCGTCGAGCGCTGCGTGTAGGCCTGCGAAGTCGATGCCGCCTGCATCGCGGCGAGCCGCGTCGTAATACGGGTAGCTCGAGACCTCGAAGCCGGCATTGGTGAAGAGGGCGCGATGATTTTCCCAGCTCGGGTCGCTGATCAGCACTTTGGCCTGTGGGTTCAGGCGCTTTAGCAGATCGGCGCCGATCTTGAGGGCGCCGGTTCCACCGAGGGTCTGCACCGTCGCCACACGCTTGGACGTGATCACATCGCTTTCGCCACCGAATACGAGGCCTTGCACGGCGGCGTCGTAAGCAGCGATGCCATCGATTGGCAGGTAACCGCGTGGCTTGGCGGCTTCGACCAACTGTTGTTCGGCCGCGGCGACGCAGGCCAGCAGCGGCAATTTGCCGCTTTCGTCGTAATAGACGCCGACGCCGAGATTGACCTTGTTCGGGTTCGGGTCGGCCGCGAACTGCTCGTTCAAACCCAGGATCGGGTCGCGCGGGGCCATTTCGACGGTGGAGAACAGGCTCATGACAGGTATGTGGTGGGAGGAAGGGCCGGGGACGGCGGCGCATTGCGGTACGCTGCTCGGTGGTCCCGATTTTACGGGGCAGTCCCAGGCGTTGACCTCGATGTCCTCAGTTCCCGAAATGCTGCCCAGCGCACGAAGCCCCGATGAGCCGGCTGCCGAAGGCGTGTTCGTCAGTTTCCCCGGCTCACCGTTCCAGTTGTTCCAGCCCTACCCGCCGGCAGGCGATCAGCCAACAGCGATCACGCAACTGGTCGAAGGCATCACCGACGGCCTGGCCTACCAGACGCTGCTCGGCGTGACAGGTTCGGGCAAGACCTTCACGATGGCCAATGTGATCGCAAGGCTGGGCCGGCCGGCAATCGTCTTCGCGCCGAACAAGACCTTGGCCGCGCAGTTGTACAGCGAGTTCCGCGAGTTCTTTCCGAAGAACGCGGTCGAGTACTTCGTCAGCTACTACGACTACTACCAGCCCGAGGCCTATGTACCGCAGCGCGACCTGTTCATCGAGAAGGACAGCGCGATCAACGAACACATCGAGCAGATGCGGCTGTCGGCGACCAAGAGCGTGCTCGAGCGGCGGGACGTGATCGTCGTGGCCAGCGTCAGCGCCATCTACGGCATCGGCAAGCCCGAGGACTACACGCAGATGCGTTTCATCACGCGCGTCGGCGACAAACTCGGCCAGCGCGATGCCATTGCACAACTGATCCGCATGCAGTACACGCGCAACGAAACCGACTTTTCTCGCGGTACGTTCCGGGTGCGCGGCGACGTGATCGACGTCTTTCCGGCCGAGCACTCCGAGCTGGCGATCCGGATCGAGATGTTCGACGACCAGATCGAGTCACTGCAGCTGCTGGACCCGCTGACCGGCCGCATCCGGCAGAAGGTGCCGCGCTTCGTGATCTACCCGGCCAGCCACTATGTGACCCCGCGTGACCGCGTGCTGGCGGCAATCGAGACGATCAAAGCCGAGTTGCGCGAGCGCGTCGCCGAGTTCGTTGCAGCCGGCAAACTGGTCGAAGCCCAGCGCATCGAGCAGCGCACCCGCTTCGACCTGGAAATGATGCAGGAAGTCGGTCACTGCAAGGGCATCGAGAACTACACCCGCCACCTGTCGGGCGCCAAGCCGGGCGACCCGCCGCCGACGATGGTCGATTACATACCGCGCGACGCGTTGATGTTTCTCGACGAGAGCCATGTCCTGATCGGCCAGTTGGGCGGCATGTACAACGGCGACCGGGCACGCAAGACCACGCTGGTCGAGTACGGCTTTCGCCTGCCGAGCGCGCTGGACAACCGACCGCTGAAATTCGAGGAGTTCGAGTCGCGCATGCGCCAGACCGTATTCGTCTCGGCGACGCCGGCGGCCTACGAGCAGCAGCATGCCGGGCAGGTGGTCGAGCAACTGGTGCGGCCGACAGGGCTGATCGACCCGGTGGTCGAGGTCAGGCCGGCGACCCACCAGGTCGACGACGTGCTGCAGGAAATCCGGCTGCGCGTCGGGGTCGGCGAGCGGGTCCTGATCACCACGCTGACCAAGCGCATGGCCGAGCAACTGACCGACTACCTGGCCGACAACGGCGTCAAGGTGCGCTATCTGCACAGTGACATCGACACCGTCGAGCGGGTCGAGATCCTGCGCGACCTGAGGCTGGGGCTGTTCGACGTGCTGGTCGGCATCAACCTGCTGCGCGAAGGCCTAGACATTCCCGAGGTCTCGCTGGTCGCGATCCTCGACGCCGACAAGGAAGGCTTCCTGCGCTCCGAGCGCAGCCTGATCCAGACCATCGGTCGCGCCGCGCGCAACCTGAACGGCAAGGCAATTCTGTACGCCGACAAGGTCACCGATTCGATGCAGCGCGCGATTGGCGAGACCGAACGCCGTCGCACCAAACAGGTTGTCCACAACGAGTTGCACAACATCACGCCGCGCAGCGTGGTCAAGGTGGTACGCGACATGATCGACGGAGCCGTCTCGGCCAAGACCGCCAAAGACGATCTGCAACGGGCGCAAGCCGCAGCCGAGGTCGAGGCGATGAGCGAGAAAGACCTGGGCAGGCGCATCAAGGCGCTCGAGAAGCAAATGCTCGAATACGCCAGGAACCTCGAATTCGAGAAGGCCGCACGCGTGCGCGACCAACTGGCGCAACTGCGCGAGCAGGCCTTTGGCGCACCGGGCCACGACACCAACGTGGTGCCGCTGCCCGGTACGAAGGATTCGGGATGAGCCTGCCGGGCGCGGACGCCGTAGGCTCGGCAGGCGTGAGTCTGCGCTTGCTGATGGTCTGCCTGGGCAATATCTGTCGCTCGCCGACCGCCGAAGCAGTGATGCGTCAGCGCCTGCATGCCCACGGTCTGCATGAGCGGGTCGTGGTCGACTCCGCCGGCACGGGGTCCTGGCATAGCGGCGACCCGCCAGACGCGCGCTCGCAGCGCCACGCGCTGCGTCGCGGATACGACCTGTCCGGGCAGCGCGCTAGGCGCGTCGTCGAGGCCGACTTTCACAGCTTCGACATCGTGCTGGCGATGGACGAGGACAATCTGGCGGACCTCGAGCGCATGAGGCCGCCTGGGGCCCGCGCCGAACTGCGGTTATTTGCCGCAGTCGAGATCCCGGATCCGTACCAAGGTGGCGCGCAGGGTTTCGAGCGGGTGCTCGACCTTGCAGAGCAGGCCAGCGACGCGCTGATCGACGAGATCGCGGGCCGCCTCGGAACTTCCTGACCTGATCCCGACCAAATCCGTTGGTCTCTGATAAACTTGAGTAATCCGATCGGAATCAATCGAGGGTTAACCCGTACGTTTGCGGTTGTCCAACCTTGATTCCGGCCTAACTTGCAGGAGTAAATCATGCGTCTCACGACCAAAGGCCGCTTTGCCGTCACCGCGATGATCGATCTGGGCCTGCGCTCGACCAACGGGCCGGTGGCGCTGGCTGCCATCAGTGCGCGGCAGCAGATTTCACTGTCCTACCTCGAGCAGCTGTTCGGCAAGCTGCGTCGCGCCGAGCTGGTTGAAAGCACGCGCGGTCCGGGGGGTGGCTATTCGCTCGGACGCAGTGCCGCTGCCATCACGGTGGCCGACATCATCGTCGCAGTCGACGAGCCGATCGATGCCACGGGTTGCGCCGGCCGCGAGAATTGCATGGGCGAAGACAGCGGCAAGTGCATGACCCACGACCTTTGGGCGGCGCTCAACGCCCGGATGATCGAATTTCTGAGTTCGGTCACGCTGAAGGAGTTGGTCGACGAACAGACGGCCAAGGGTGTGTCGGTGGTCGAGCCGCCGGTCAAGCGCGCCATTTCCTCGGTGCCGGTAGTCAAGCCCATCCGTGTTACCGCGCCGAATTCGGTGTTCGCACTCGGCGACGCCGCGCTGGTCAAATAATCGACACCACTGTCGAGAATCAAGATATCCCAGGCTGGCCATGGACATGACGCCACATTTCCCGATCTACATGGACTACGGCGCAACGACACCGGTCGATCCGCGCGTGGTCGAGGCGATGATCCCTTGGTTGCGCGAGCATTTCGGCAATCCGGCTTCGCGCAGCCACGCCTGGGGTTGGGAAGCCGAAGCCGCGGTCGAGAAGTCCCGCGTGCAAGTCGCCGAGTTGGTTGGCGCCGACCCGCGCGAGATCGTCTGGACGTCAGGTGCGACAGAGAGCGACAACTTGGCGCTTAAGGGTGCGGCGCACTTCTACAAGACCCGCGGCAAACACATCGTGACGGTGAAGACCGAACACAAGGCCGTGCTCGACACTTGCCGCGACCTGGAACGCCAGGGCTTCGACGTGACCTACCTTTCGGTGCAGGAAGATGGCCTGCTTGACCTGCAGGCTTTCAAGGACGCGCTGCGACCCGACACCATCCTGGCCTCGGTAATGTTCGTGAACAACGAAATCGGCGTGATCCAGGACATCCCGGCTATCGGCAAGCTGTGCCGGGAGCGCGGCATCATCTTCCACGTCGACGCGGCGCAGGCCACCGGCAAGGTAGCGATCGACCTCGCTACGCTACCGGTCGACCTGATGAGCCTGGCTTCGCACAAGACCTACGGCCCCAAGGGCATCGGCGCGCTGTACGTGCGCAGGAAGCCACGTGTGCGCATTGAAGCCCAGATGCACGGCGGCGGCCACGAGCGTGGCATGCGCTCGGGCACGCTGCCCACGCACCAATGTGTCGGCATGGGCGAGGCCTTTCGCATCGCGCGCGAAGAGATGGGCGTCGAGAGCGAGCGCATCCGCATGCTGCAGCAGCGCCTGCTGCGCGGGCTGACCGACATCGAGCAGGTGTTCATCAATGGCCACGTCGAGCGCCGCGTGCCGCACAACCTGAACATCAGCTTCAACTTCGTCGAGGGCGAGTCGCTGATCATGGGCGTGAAGGGGATTGCCGTCAGTTCGGGCTCGGCTTGCACGTCGGCCAGCCTGGAACCGAGCTACGTGCTGCGCGCGCTCGGCCGCAGCGACGAGTTGGCGCACTCGAGCCTGCGCATGACCATCGGTCGATTCACGACCGAAGAAGAAATCGATTACGCGGTCAGCATCCTGAAAGACCGCGTTGCCAAGCTGCGCGAGCTGTCGCCACTGTGGGAGATGTTCAAGGACGGCATCGACATCAGCACAATCCAGTGGTCTGCACATTGAATTTGATGGAGTACTGACATGGCATACAGCGAAAAGGTCATCGACCACTACGAGAATCCGCGCAATGTCGGCTCGTTCGACAAGGGCGACGATACGGTGGGCACCGGCATGGTCGGTGCGCCGGCCTGCGGCGACGTGATGAAGTTGCAGATCAAGGTCAACCCGGCCACCGGGCTGATCGAGGACGCCAAGTTCAAGACCTATGGTTGCGGCTCGGCGATTGCCTCGAGTTCGCTCGTCACCGAATGGGTCAAGGGCAAGTCGCTCGACGAGGCGCTGACGATCAAGAACACGCGCATCGCCGAGGAACTGGCGCTGCCGCCGGTGAAGATCCACTGCTCGATCCTGGCCGAAGACGCGATCAAGGCGGCGGTCGAGGACTACAAGGCAAAGAAGACCCACTGAGCCTATGTCGGTCACGCTCACCGAAGCCGCGGCGCGCCATGTCAGCCGCTACATCTCGCGCCGTGGCAAGGGCGTCGGCGTGCGCCTGGGCGTCAAGACCACCGGCTGCTCGGGCCTGGCCTACAAGCTCGAGTATGCCGATGAGGTCGCGCCCGAAGACCATGTGTTCGAAGGCCACGGCGTGAAGATCCTGATCGATCCGAAGAGCTTGCCGTACCTCGATGGCACCGAACTCGACTTCGTTCGCGAAGGGCTCAACGAGGGCTTCAAGTTCCACAACCCGCGTGAGAAGGATCGCTGCGGCTGTGGAGAATCGTTCCGCGTCTAGCACTCCGGCAGCGCTTGCGGGCGCGGCGATGCCGCGCTTTTTTGTGTCCCACCCCATGAGCACCGACATCCTGATCCGCCCCGAGCGCGCCGACCATCCGCAGGCCGTTGCCCTGCTGGCTGCACTCGACGCCTATCTGGCAACGCTGTATGCGCCCGAGGCCAATCACATCCTTTCGATCGACGAATTGCTCGCGCCCGAGGTGAGCTTCTTTGCCGCCTGGCAGGGCGATCGCATGGTAGGCACCGGCGCGTTGCGGCGCATGGCCGGCGAGCCCGAAACCAGTGGCGCGACCTACGGCGAAGTCAAACGCATGTATGTCGAGCCGTCGGTGCGCGGGCTGGGTTTGGCCGGGCGCATGTTGACCACGCTGGAGCAGGCGCTGCGCGCGCAGAGGCTCGGCTGGGCCTTGCTCGAAACCGGTTGTGACCAGCGCGAGGCCGTTCGACTGTACGAGCGCTGCGGCTACCAGCGGCGCGGCCCGTTTGCCGGCTACGCTGACAACGGCCTGTCACTGTTCTTTGCCAAGGCGCTCGCCGTATGAGGCTCGACGAGAACGACTTCGTGCTGTTTGGCCTGGCCGAACGCTTCGCGCTCGATCGTGCCGACCTCGATGCGCGCTGGCGCCGACTGCAAGCCTCCGCGCACCCGGACCGCTTTGCCGCCGAAGGGGCTGCGGCGCAGCGCGTGGCGATGCAGTGGTCGGTGCGCATCAACCAGGCCTATCGCCGCCTGCGCGAGCCGCTGACGCGCGCGGCGTACCTTTGCGAGTTGCGCGGCGCGCCGATTGCGGCCAACAGCAACACGGCGATGCCCGGCGATTTCCTGGTGCAGCAGATGGCCTGGCGCGAGGCACTGGACCAGGCCGACAGCGACGCAGCACTGGCGTCCCTCGACATGCAAGTGCGCGCCGCCGAGAGCGATCTGTTCGCGCAACTCACGGTCGCCCTCGACGAACAGCCTTCACCGGCAACGGCGGCCGCGCACGTGCGTGCGCTGATGTTCGTCAACCGTTTTCGCGCCGACCTCGGCGAGCGCATCGACGCCCTGCACGATTGAGCCATGGCACTCCTGCAAATATCCGAACCTGGCCAGTCGCCCGATCCGCACACACGGCGCATCGCGGTCGGCATCGATCTGGGCACCACGCATTCGCTGGTGGCCGCGGTGCGTCACGGTGTGGCCGAGTGCCTGCCCGATGCCCGTGGCCAGGCGATCCTGCCGTCAGCGGTGCGCTACCTCGACGGCGGGCGGCGCACGATCGGCGCCGACGCCTTGGCCGCGCAGGCCGACGACCCGCTCAACACGGTGGTCTCGGTCAAGCGCCTGATGGGCCGTGCGCTCGCCGACGTGGCCGGTCACGCCAAGCTGCCCTACCGATTTGTCGACAAGCCCGGCATGGTCGCGATCGATACCCGTGATGGCGTCAAGACACCGGTCGAGGTCTCGGCCGAAATCCTGGCCGCGCTACGCCAGCGCGCTGAAGACAGCTTTGACAGCGAGGAACTGTTCGGCGCCGTGATTACCGTGCCGGCGTACTTCGACGATGCGCAGCGCCAGGCGACCAAGGACGCTGCCAAGCTCGCCGGACTGAACGTGCTGCGGCTGATCAACGAGCCCACCGCCGCGGCGGTGGCCTATGGCCTGGACAATGCCAGCGAAGGCTTGTACGCAGTGTTCGACCTCGGTGGTGGCACGTTCGACATCTCGCTGCTGCGCCTGACGCGGGGCGTATTCGAGGTCGTCGCAACGGGCGGCGATTCAGCGCTGGGCGGTGACGACTTCGACGCCGCGCTGGCCGAATGGGCGCTCGCCGCGGCCGGCCGCACGGCAACCACCGCGCACGACCGTCGCGCCGTATTGGTAGCGGCGCGCGCGGCCAAAGAGGGGCTGACCGACGCGGCGACGCAGATGCTGCGCTGCGTGCTCGGTGACGGACCATTGGCGGTGCCCGTGACCCGTGCGCAGTTCGATACGCTCAACAAGCCGCTGATCGACAAATGCCTGGCCGCGGTAAAGCGTGTCCTGCGCGACGCCAAGATTTCGCGCGCAGAGGTGCATGGCGTGGTTCTGGTGGGGGGCTCGACGCGCATGCCGGCGGTGCGGGTTGCAGTCGGGCGAGTGGTTCGGTCGTCCGCCGCTGACCAACCTCAACCCGGACGAGGTGGTCGCGGTCGGCGCCGCGATCCAGGCCAACCAGCTGGCCGGCAATGCCGCCGACGGTGAGATCCTGTTGCTCGACGTGATTCCGCTCTCGCTGGGCATCGAAACCATGGGCGGCCTGGTCGAGCGCATCGTCGAGCGCAACAGCACCATCCCGACTGCCAAGGCGCAGGACTTCACCACCTATCAGGACGGCCAGACGGCAATGGCGCTGCACGTGGTGCAGGGTGAACGCGAACTGGTCGCCGATTGCCGATCGCTGGCGCGCTTCGAGCTGCGCGGCATCCCGCCGATGGTGGCCGGCGCGGCGCGCATCCGCGTCACCTTCGAGGTCGATGCCGATGGTCTGCTCAATGTGGCGGCGAAGGAGCTGAACTCGGGTGTCGAGGCCACGATCACCGTCAAGCCGAGCTACGGCCTGGCCGACGACGACATCGCGCGCATGCTGCGTGAAGGCTTTGCCAAGGCCGACGATGACGCCGTCGTGCGCTCACTGCGCGAGGCCCGCGTCGACGCCGACCGCATGCTGCTGGCCACGCGCTCGGCATTGGCGGCCGACGCCGACTTGCTGAGCCGGGCCGAGCAAGCGCGAGATCGAGGCGCTTCTCGTCGACACGGAACGCGTCGCGCGCAGCGACGATCACCACGCCATCGATGCGGCGGTCAAGGCGCTGGCCGCCGGCACCGAGGCCTTCGCCGCGGCGCGCATGAATCGCGGCATCCGCCAGGCGCTGGCTGGACGCAGCGTGGACGAGATCTGACAACGCTGCCATGCCCGTCATCAAGATCCTGCCGCACGCCGAATACTGCCCAGAGGGCGATCAGATCGATGCGCCGACGGGCACCTCGATCTGCGAGGCCTTGTTGGAGAACGGCATCGCTATCGAACATGCCTGCGAGATGAGCTGCGCCTGCACCACCTGCCACGTCATCGTGCGCGAGGGTTTCGATTCGTTGGGTGAGATGGACGAGAGCGAAGAGGACCTGCTCGATCGCGCCTGGGGCCTGGAGCCGACTTCTCGCCTGTCGTGTCAGGCCATCGTCTCGAACCGCGACGTGACAATCGAGATTCCCCGCTACTCGATCAATCACGCCAAGGAGAAGCACTGAGCAAGAAAAAACCCGCCGCGGCGGGTTTGTCCTCTCGTTCGCGTGCGGCTCAGTTCTTCGGCACTTCCGAACCCGTGATTGTGCGGCGGAACCAATCCGAGATCGGGCGAAGCGAGTCCAGGATCGAATCGGATTCGCCTTCGCGTTGCAATAACAGGTCGTTCTCACCCAGCATTTGAATGAATGCACGAACCTCGAGCTTCGTGGCACCGCAGGACTGGACCAAGTGCGCTACCGACATGTATCGATGCGACATGTCGCTCAGCATGCGCCGATACACCGTACGCTGATAGTGCGCAGGCAGTTCCGGCCAGGCCGCGAGTTTGTATTCCTTCATGGTCCTATCGGGCGGGTCACGACGGCAAGAGACACGAATCAAGTGGCATGGCACCTAGAGTAGCCGCGTGCATGGTGTCAAGCCAGGAAATTAGGGGGTCGCGGTGGCCCTTTTCGCCCTTTAGTTGTGTCCTCGAGCAAACGGCGTGATGCATTTCACGGTCCGTCGGTGCCGGGTCGGCTGACTACACTGGCGTGATGCAGGTCCTGGGCATCGAATCCTCATGCGACGAAACCGGCGTCGCACTGGTGCGATGGCAAGGCGAAGAGATGCCGCAGTTGCTGGCGCACGCGCTCTACAGCCAGGTCGAGATGCACCAGGACTACGGTGGCGTGGTGCCTGAATTGGCATCGCGCGACCACATCCGCCGCGTCTTGCCACTGGTGCGCCAGGTGTTGTCCGAAGCCGGTGGTCGATTACGCGAGGTCGACCTGGTCGCCTACACGCGCGGTCCCGGCTTGGCCGGTGCGCTGCTGGTCGGCGCAGGCATCGGTTGTGCGTTGGCTGCTGCACTGGGCAAGCCGGTGTTGGGGGTGCACCACCTCGAGGGCCATCTGCTGTCACCGTTCCTGTCGGCCGATCCGCCGCGCTTTCCATTCGTCGCGCTGCTGGTGTCCGGGGGCCACACCCAACTGATGCGGGTGCAGGCTGTCGGCGAGTACGAACTGCTCGGCGAGACGATCGACGACGCCGCTGGCGAAGCCTTCGACAAGAGTGCCAAGCTGCTCGGCCTGGGCTACCCTGGCGGGCCGGCATTGGCGAGCCTGGCTGTCCATGGCAGCGCGACGGCGTTCGCGCTGCCGCGCCCGTTGCTGCACAGCGGCGACCTCGACTTTTCATTCGCCGGCCTGAAGACCGCCGTCCTGACCCAGCTGCGAAAGCTCGGCCCTTCACCCAGTCTGCAGCAACGCGCGGACATTGCTGCATCGACCCAGGCCGCCATCGTCGAGGTGCTGGTCAGGAAGTCGATGAGCGCACTGCGCGAAGCTGGGCTCAGCCGGCTGGTGGTGGCCGGCGGCGTCGGTGCCAACTCGGAGTTGCGTACGCAATTGAACGCAGCCTGCAACAAGGCGCACGCGCGCGTGCATTACCCCGAATTGCATCTGTGCAGCGACAACGGCGCCATGATCGCGCTGGCCGCCGCGATGCGCGTGCAGGCCGGGCGCACGCGACCCGAACGCAGCTTCAGCTTCGACGTCAAGCCGCGTTGGGCCCTCGACGCGATCGACTGACCGCGACCCGCTCGTTGATTGAGGAGATTTCCAATGCGAAGTGCGATCGAACAACTGCCGGCCTCGCGCATTCGCGAGGTGGCCAACGCGGGGTTCGGCCGCAGTGACGTGCTGGCGTTCTGGTTTGGCGAGAGCGACGAGGTCACGCCGGCGGCGGTGCGCGATGCGGCAGCCGCCTCCTTGGCGCGTGGCGAGACCTTCTATGCACACAATCTCGGCCTGACCGAGTTGCGCGAGGCGCTCGCCGAATACACCAGCGCCTTGCACCGCCCGGTCGCGGTGGACCGCATCGCGGTCACCTCGGCGGGTGTCACAGCGCTGATGCTGGCGATGCAGTTGCTGATCGGGCCGGGCGACGAACTTGTCGCCGTCGTGCCGGTATGGCCCAACCTGACTGCGCAGCCAGCCATCCTCGGCGCCAAGGTCAAACGAGTGCCGTTGACGCCGGGCATTGACGGTGCGTGGGCGCTCGATCTGCAACGCCTGCTCGACGCCGTCACCCCCTCCACACGCGTGCTGTTGGTCAACGCGCCGAACAATCCGACCGGCTGGACACTGACGCGCGCCGAGCAGCACGCCATCCTCGAGCATTGCCGCAAGACGGGCACCTGGATCGTTGCCGACGAGGTCTACGAGCGGGTCTGGTTCGGCAATGGCATCGCGGCGCCAAGTTTTCTCGACATCGCCGACCCAGCGGACAGGCTGGTGATCACGCAGAGCTTTTCCAAGACCTTCCTGATGACGGGCTGGCGCCTGGGCTGGCTGGTGCTGCCGCCCGGTCACCTCGACGCGATCGGCAAGCTGATCGAGTTCAACAGTTCGTGCGCGCCGGTGTTCGTGCAGCGTGGCGCACTGGCCGCGCTGGCCATCGCCGCCGACTTCGTGCCCGGGCTGATCGGCCGCCTGCGCGCCGGCCGGGACGTGCTGCTCAGCGGCCTGCAGGCGTTGCCCCGGGTTCACGTGGCCATGCCAACGGGTGGCATGTACGCCTTCTTCCGCGTCGAGGGCGAGGCTGATTCCCTGGCCTATGCAAAGCGCCTCGTCGCCGATCACGGCCTCGGATTGGCGCCGGGCGTGGCCTTCGGCAACGAAGCGGAGGGGTGGCTGCGCTGGTGCTTTGCGACCCAGGACCCCGAGCGATTGCGCCAGGGGCTGGTCCGGCTCGGCGCGGCCCTTGACCTATAATCCAATGCTTCGCGCTGGCTTGCCACTATGGCGGCGGATGCGAATACAGGCACGGCATGGGTCGGTTTCACCCGTGACCGCAAGTGGAACCGGAAACCGCGAGGGTCAGCGCCGATGCCGGCGCCCCGGCCAGCGGTTTCCATGGACAAGGAAATCGCCATCATGGCCATGGGTACCCAACAAGTCGCCGAAGTCGTCAAGGCCAACGCGCGCGCTGCCAACGACACCGGCAGTCCCGAGGTGCAGGTCGCATTGCTGACCGCACGCATCAATGAACTCACCCCGCACTTCAAGACCCACGCCAAGGACCATCACGGTCGCCGTGGGTTGCTGAAGATGGTCAACCAGCGCAAGCGCCTGCTGACATATCTGAAGGACAAGGACGCCGACCGCTACACCGCACTGATCCAGAAACTGGGTCTGCGCAAGTAAGACCCGACGACGATGAGCCTGCGCTGGCATGAACCAGGGCGCAGGCTCGTCGTTCCTGGAGACCGGGACCCGACGCGCCGCTGTGTCATTCCAACGCCGTTGCACACGAAGCAATCGCGCTGGAATGGCATCCCGCACCAGGCGCTGATCTCCGCACCCGGGCGCACGACGCGCCCCTTTTCGCAACAGGAGCTGCAATGAGCATGTTCAACAAGGTCAGCAAGACCTTCCAGTGGGGCCAACACACCGTCACCATGGAGACCGGCGAAATCGCGCGGCAGTCCGGTGGCGCCGTGGTGGTGACGATCGACGACACCGTGGTCTTGGCGACCGTGGTCGCAAAGACCGACGCCAAGGCCGGCCAGGACTTCTTCCCGCTGACCGTCGACTACATCGAGAAGACCTACGCTGCCGGCAAGATCCCCGGCAGCTTCTTCAAGCGCGAGGGACGCCCGAGCGAGCTCGAAACGCTGACCTCGCGCCTGATCGACCGCCCGATCCGCCCGTTGTTTCCCGAAGGCTTCTTCAACGAAGTCCAGGTCGTGGTTCACGTGTTGAGCCTGAACCCCGAAGTCCAGGCCGACATTGCTGCAATGATCGGCACCAGCGCCGCGCTGGCGATCTCGGGCATTCCGTTCAACGGCCCGATCGGTGCCGCCCGCGTGGGCTACATCGACGGCCAGTACGTGCTCAACCCGGGCAAGACCCAGCTCGCCGACAGCAAGATGGAGTTGATCGTCGCCGGCACCGAAGCGGCCGTGCTGATGGTCGAGTCCGAGGCCGACCAGTTGAGCGAGGAGGTCATGCTCGGTGGCGTGGTCTTCGGCCACGAGCAGGGCAACATCGCCGTCGCGGCGATCAATGAGTTGGTCCGCGAAGCCGGCAAGCCCGAGTGGCAGTGGACGCCGCCGGCCAAGAACGAAACCTTCATCGCCACCGTCAATGCGCTGGCCGAGCCGGCGCTGCGCGCGGCGTACCAGATCCGCAGCAAGCAGGCCCGCACGCAGGCCTGCCGCGAGGCCACCGCCAGCGTGATGGCGGCGCTGAAGAAGGATGCGATCGAATTCGACAAGGTCGAGGTCGAAGGCCTGCTGTTCGAGATCGAGTCGCGCATCGTGCGCAGTCAGATCCTGGCTGGCGAGCCGCGCATCGACGGGCGCGACACGCGCACCGTGCGTCCGATCGAGATCCGCACCGGCGTGCTGCCACGCACCCATGGCTCGGCGCTGTTCACGCGTGGCGAGACGCAGGCGGTGGTGGTGGCCACGCTGGGCACCGACCGCGACGCGCAGCGCATCGACGCCCTGGCGGGCGAATTCACCGACCGCTTCATGTTGCACTACAACATGCCGCCCTTTGCGACTGGCGAGACCGGCCGCGTGGGCACGCCCAAGCGGCGCGAGATCGGCCATGGCCGCTTGGCCAAGCGCGCGCTGATCGCCGCGCTGCCGAGCAAGGAGGACTTCCCGTACGCGATCCGCGTGGTCTCGGAAATCACCGAGAGCAATGGTTCATCGTCGATGGCTTCCGTATGCGGTGGCTGCCTGGCGATGATGGACGCAGGCGTGCCGATGAAGGCCCATGTGGCCGGCATCGCGATGGGTCTGATCAAGGACGGCAACCGCTTTGCGGTGCTGACCGACATCCTCGGCGACGAGGATCACCTCGGCGACATGGACTTCAAGGTCGCCGGCACCACGGCCGGCGTGACTGCGCTGCAGATGGACATCAAGATCCAGGGCATCACCAAGGAGATCATGCAGGTGGCGCTGGCGCAGGCCAAGGAAGCGCGACTGCACATCCTGGCCAAGATGCAGGAAGCCGTGGGCGGCGCCAAGACCGAGGTCTCGCAGTTCGCGCCGCGCCTGTACACCATGAAGATCAACCCGGAGAAGATCCGCGACGTGATCGGCAAGGGGGGCGCCGTGATCCGTGCGCTGACCGAGGAAACCGGCTGCGTCATCGACATCGGCGAAGACGGCACGATCACCATTGCCTCGACCGAGGCATCCAAAGCCGAGTACGCCAAGCAGCGCATCACCGAGATCACGGCCGAAGCCGAGGTCGGCAAGGTCTACGAGGGCGCGGTGACCAAGATCCTCGACTTCGGTGCGTTGGTCAACATCCTGCCCGGCAAGGACGGCCTGCTGCACATCAGCCAGATCGCGCACCAGCGCGTCGAGCGCGTCGAGGACTTCCTGAAGGAGGGTCAGATCGTCAAGGTCAAGGTCCTCGAGACCGACGAGAAGGGCCGCATCAAGCTCTCGCTCAAGGCCCTGCTCGAAAGGCCGGAGGGTTACGTCGAGGAGGAGCGTCCGCGCCGCGAGTACGGTGACCGCGGCGACCGCCCGCGGCGTGACGACCGCGGCCCGCGCCGCGAGCGTGAGCCGCGCGAGCCACGCGCCGACGCACCAGCGGCAGAGGCCGTAGCGCCGGTGCCCGCCAACGACGGTGGCAGCGGTCGGCAGCCCGAGTAATCAAGCAGACACCGCGACCGGCCGATGCGCGCGATCGAGATCACGCAGTTCGGTGCCCCCGAGGTGCTGCGCGAGACCACCCGACCCGACCCTGTGGCCGGCTCGGGCGAGTTGCTGATCCGCGTCGCCGCCAGCGGCATCAACCGGCCCGACGTGTTGCAGCGCAAGGGGCTGTACCCGATGCCGCCGGGCGCCTCCGATCTGCCAGGGCTCGAAGTCGCCGGCACCATCGTCGGTGGCGAGGTCGCTGCGCTGAAGGTCGCGGGCTTCGCGCTCGGTGACCGGGTGTGCGCATTGGTGGCCGGCGGCGGCTATGCCCAGCTCTGCGCGGCGCCGATTGCGCAGACGCTGCCGTGCCCGCGCGGCCTGTCGGACGTCGAGGCAGCGAGTCTGCCAGAGACCTTCTTCACCGTCTGGCAAAACGTGTTCCACATTGCGGGCCTGCAAAGCGGTGAATGGTTGTTGGTGCAGGGTGGCTCGAGCGGCATCGGCGTCACCGCGATCCAGCTGGCCAAGGCCCTGGGTGCCAAGGTCATTGTCACCGCGGGCAATGACGACAAGTGCGTGGCCTGCACCGCCCTGGGTGCCGACCACGCCATCAACTACCGCACGCACGACTTCGTCGCCGAAGTGCAACGCATCACCGACAAGCGCGGCGTGGACGTCGTGCTCGACATGGTGGCCGGCGATTACCTCGCACGCGAGGTCGAGTGCCTGGCCAATGACGGCCGCATCGCGATCATTGCGGTGCAGGGTGGCACCAAGGGCACACTCGATATCGGCGCCGTGTTGAGAAAGCGCCTGTCCATCGTCGGCTCCACGTTGCGCCCACGCAGCGTGGCCTACAAGAGCGTGCTGGCGCAGGCCCTGCGCGAGCGAGTCTGGCCGCTGATCGAGACCGGCCGCATCAAGCCGGTGATCCACCGCGTGTTCCCGGCCGCCCAGGCGGCAGCGGCCCACGCGCTGATGGAATCGGGCACGCATGTGGGCAAGATCGTCCTCAACTGGCAATGAAGATGCGCAAGAAACTCATCGTCGGCAACTGGAAGATGCACGGCAGCCACGCCAGCCAATGCCGAACTGCTGGCGCCATCGTCGCTGCGCGGCCGTTCATGGCCGACGTCGCGGTGTGCGTGCCGTTCCCTTATCTGTCCGAGACCGCCGTGGCGTTGGCCGGCACACGACATCCGCTGGGGTGCGCAGGACTGCTCGGCGCACGAACAGGGCGCCTACACGGGTGAGGTGTCGGCGGCCATGCTGGCCGACTTCGGCTGCCGTTACGCCATCGTCGGCCATTCCGAGCGCCGCGCCTACCATGCCGAGACCGATCCAACTGGTGGCCGACAAGGCCAAGGCCGCGTTGGCGCGCGGCGTGACGCCGATCGTCTGCGTCGGCGAAACGCTGGCCCAGCGCGAAGCCGGTGAAACCGAAGCCATCGTCAAGCGCCAGCTGTCGGCGGCGATCCACACGCTGGCGCATTGCGCCGGCGAAATGGTCGTGGCCTACGAGCCGGTCTGGGCCATCGGAACCGGCCGCACCGCCACGCCGGAGCAGGCGCAGGCAGTTCACGCACTGTTGCGCGCGCAATTGCGCGCCGCGACGCCCCGCGCCAACGAGATGAAGATCATCTACGGCGGCAGCGTCAAGGCCGACAACGCCGCGGTCCTGTTCGCGCAGCCCGACATCGACGGCGGCCTGATCGGCGGCGCATCCTTGAAGGCGTCCGATTTCGTCGCCATCTGTCGCGCCGCCCACTGACACCCCTTTCTTCGACAGACAAAAGCATCATGCAAATCTGGATGAACCTCGTGCTGGCACTCCAGCTCATCACCGCGGCGGTGATGATCGGCCTCGTGCTCGTGCAACACGGCAAGGGCGCCGACATGGGCGCCTCGTTCGGCAGTGGCGCATCGGGCAGTCTGTTTGGCGCGACCGGCAGTGCCAACTTCCTGTCGCGCTCGACTGCCGTGTGCGCCGCCGTGTTCTTCGTCAGCACTTTGGCGCTGGCCTATTTCGGCAACCTCGGCGGATCTGCGCGCAGCAGCAGCGGCGGCAGCGTGTTCGATCGCCCTGCGGCGGCCAGTGCCCCGGCGGCTGCGTCGGTGCCGGCGATCGGCCAGATCCCGACTGCGCCGGTCGCGGCATCGGCTGCGGCGAGCGCGCCGATCGTCGCCGCGTCGGGCGCCGGGGGCCAAAAACCCTGAGTATTTGCCCGTAGAATTCCCGGCTTCCCCGAGGGTCACACCGCACGTGGTGTGGACTTCAGGCTCATGCCGCCGACGTGGTGAAATTGGTAGACACGCTATCTTGAGGGGGTAGTGGCGAAAGCTGTGCGAGTTCGAGTCTCGCCGTCGGCACCAGCTACGAACAGTTTGTCCTAACGCAAGGCGCACACATAGGCGCCATGCACACTGCGCCCACATCGACCCCAGGCTGCTGCAAGAAGATCGACGTCGAACATGGATTTGCAACCGTACCTGCCCGTCATCCTGTTCATCCTGGTCGGTGTGGCAGTCGGTGTGGCACCTCAATTGCTCGGCTTTGCTGTTCGGGCCCAACCGGCCCGACGCGGCGAAGAACAGCCCCTACGAGTGTGGCTTCGAAGCCTTCGAAGACGCGCGCATGAAGTTCGACGTGCGCTACTACCTGGTGGCCATTCTGTTCATCCTGTTCGACCTCGAAATCGCGTTCCTCTTTCCGTGGGCGGTTGCGCTCAGGGAAATCGGCGCGGCCGGGTTCTGGGCCATGATGGTGTTCCTCGGCATCCTCGTCGTCGGCTTCGTCTACGAGTGGAAAAAGGGCGCCCTGGACTGGGAGTGACCGATCAATGGGCATCGAAGGCGTATTCAAGGAAGGCTACTTCACCACGTCGATGGACGCGGTGGTGAACTGGTCGAAGACCGGCTCGCTGTGGCCGATGACCTTTGGCCTGGCCTGCTGCGCGGTGGAGATGATGCACGCCGGTGCGGCACGCTACGACATCGACCGCTTCGGCATGCTGTTTCGTCCCAGCCCGCGGCAGAGCGACCTGATGATCGTGGCCGGCACGCTGTGCAACAAGATGGCACCGGCCCTGCGCAAGGTCTACGACCAGATGGCCGAACCGCGCTGGGTGCTCTCGATGGGCTCGTGTGCCAACGGCGGTGGCTACTACCACTACAGCTACTCGGTTGTTCGTGGCTGCGATCGGATCGTGCCCGTCGACGTGTACGTTCCCGGCTGTCCGCCTACCGCCGAGGCGCTGCTGTACGGAATCCTGCAACTGCAGGCCAAGATCCGGCGCGAGAACACCATCGCCAGATGAGCAGCGAAGCCCAACTCGACGCCCTGCAGGCGGCGCTGACGGCAGCGCTGGGCCCGAAGATCGCGGCCCTGGTGCGCGACCACGGCGAAATCACGATCACGGTGCAGACCGGCGACTACCTGCTTGCCGCGCAGACCCTGCGCGACGATGTGGCGCTGTCGTTCGAGCAGTTGATGGATCTGGCCGGCCTCGATCTGAGCCGCTGGAAGGATCAGCCGCACGAGGGTCCGCGTTTTGTCGTCGTCTCGCACCTGCTGTCGGTCAGCAGGAACTGGCGCCTGCGCCTGAAGGTGGTGTGCCCCGACGACGAATTGCCCCTGGTGGCCTCGCTGACCGAGGTCTGGAGCGCAGCCAACTGGTACGAGCGCGAGGCATTCGATCTGTACGGAATCATCTTCGAAGGCCATCTCGACCTGCGCCGTATCCTGACCGATTACGGTTTCATCGGCCATCCGATGCGCAAGGATTTTCCGGTCTCTGGCCATGTCGAGATGCGCTACGACGCCGAACAGCGACGCGTGGTCTATCAACCCGTCTCGATCGAGCCGCGCGAGGTGACGCCGCGCATCGTGCGCGAAGACAACTACGGCGGAATGACATGACCCACCCCCGTAGCGGCTTCGCCGCTCCCCCTCAAGGGGGCAACGCTGGCGAACTGGCAAAGCCGGATTCGCGGCGTTCGCTTGGAGGGACCCTGCGGCCTCAGCGCAGCGTCGCAGGTTTACGAAATGGCTGAAATCAAGAACTACACCTTGAACTTCGGCCCGCAGCACCCGGCGGCGCACGGCGTGCTGCGGCTGGTGCTCGAACTCGACGGCGAGGTGATCCAGCGTGCCGATCCGCACATCGGCCTGCTGCACCGTGCCACCGAAAAGCTGGCCGAGAGCAAGACCTTCATCCAGTCACTGCCCTATATGGACCGCCTCGACTACGTGTCGATGATGTCCAACGAGCATGCCTACTGCCTGGCGATCGAGCGCCTGTTGGGCATCGAGGTTCCCGAGCGCGCGATGTACATCCGCGTCATGTTCGCCGAGATCACGCGCCTGCTGAACCACCTGCTGTGGCTCGGTGCGCATGGCATCGACTGCGGCGCGATGAACATCCTGATCTACTGCTTCAGGGAGCGCGAGGACCTGTTCGACATGTACGAAGCGGTAAGCGGCGCGCGCATGCACGCGGCCTACTTCCGCCCGGGTGGTGTCTATCGCGATCTTCCCGATACGATGCCGCAGTACCAGGTCAGCCGGATCAAGAACCAGAAGGCGATCGATGCGCTGAATGCCAATCGCCAGGGTTCGTTGCTCGACTTCGTCGACGACTTCTGCGCCCGTTTTCCGGCCAACGTCGACGACTACGAAACCCTGCTCACCGACAACCGGATCTGGAAGCAGCGTACCGTCGGCATCGGCGTCGTCAGCCCCGAGCGGGCATTGAACCTGGGCTTCTCCGGCCCGATGCTGCGCGGCTCGGGCATCGAGTGGGACCTGCGCAAGAAGCAACCCTACGACGTCTACGCGCGCATGGATTTCGACATTCCGGTCGGCGTCAACGGCGACACCTATGACCGCTACCTGGTGCGCATGGAAGAGCTGCGCCAGAGCAACCGCATCATCCAGCAGTGTTCGCAGTGGTTGCGCACCCACCCGGGCCCGGTGATCACCGACAACCACAAGGTCGCGGCCCCGTCGCGGGTGTCGATGAAGACCAACATGGAAGAGCTGATCCACCACTTCAAGCTCTTCACCGAAGGCATGCACGTGCCCGAAGGCGAGGCCTACGCCGCGGTCGAGCACCCGAAGGGCGAGTTCGGCATCTACCTGGTCAGCGACGGTGCCAACAAGCCCTACCGGCTGAAGATCCGTGCACCGGGTTTTCCGCACCTGGCCTCGCTCGACGAGGTGGCGCGAGGCCACATGATCGCCGACGCGGTGGCGATCATCGGCACCATGGACATCGTGTTCGGTGAAATTGACAGATGAGCGATAGATGAGTCTCTCCGACACCACCCTCGCACGCTTCGATCGCGAGGTCGCCAAGTACCCCGCCGAGCAAAAGGCCTCGGCGGTGATGGCCTGCCTGGCCATCGTGCAGCACGAGCAGGGCTTCGTGTCGCGCGAGAGCGAAGAGGGCGTGGCCGCCTACCTCGGCATGCCGGTGATCGCGGTGCACGAGGTCACGACCTTCTACAACATGTACAACCAGCAGGCGGTCGGGCAGTTCAAGCTCAATGTCTGCACGAATTTGCCGTGCGCTGCGCGACGGCGACAAGGCCCTCGGGCACCTGTGCAAGAAGTTCGGTATCGAGCCCTACGGCACCTCGGCCGACGGCCTGTTCACCGTGCAGCCCAGCGAATGCCTGGGTGCCTGCGCCGATGCACCGGTGCTGCTGGTCAATGACCGGCAGATGGTCAGCTTCATGAGCAACGAGCGCCTCGACGACCTGGTCGACACGCTGAAGACGCAAGCCAAATGACGCTCGACCTGTCACGTTTCCAGGCCCAGGGTCACGAGACCTGCTTCCACGGCCGCCACATCGAGCCGCAGATCTACGCCGGTCTGGACGGCAAGAACTGGCGCCTGCAGGATTACCTGGTGCGCGGCGGCTACAAGGCGCTGAAGAAGATCCTCGGCCAGGACGGCGGCGCGGGCATGACGCCCGAGCAGGTCGTTGCCGAAGTCAAGGCTCAGTGCCTTGCGCGGCCGTGGCGGCGCGGGTTTCCCGACCGGCCTGAAGTGGAGCTTCATGCCGCGCCAGTTCACGGGCGCCAAGTACCTGGTCTGCAATTCCGACGAAGGCGAGCCCGGCACCTGCAAGGACCGCGACATCCTGGCCTACAACCCGCACATCGTGATCGAGGGCATGGCCATCGCCGCTTATGCGATGGGCACGAAGGTGGGCTACAACTACATGCACGGCGAGATCTTCGAGATCTACGACCGCTTCGAAGCAGGCACTGGACGAAGCTCGCGCTGCCGGCTTTCTCGGCGACAAGATCCTTGGCACCGACTTCCACTTCCAACTGCACGCCTTTCACGGCTTCGGCGCCTACATCTGCGGCGAGGAGACGGCGCTGCTGGAGTCGCTCGAAGGCAAGAAGGGCCAACCGCGCTTCAAGCCGCCGTTCCCGGCCAGCTACGGCCTGTACGGCAAGCCGACGACGATCAACAACACCGAAACCTTCGCCGCGGTGCCGTGGATCATCAACCACGGCGGCGGTGCCCTACCTCGAGATCGGCAAGCCCAACAACGGCGGCACGAAGATCTTCTCGGTCGTCGGCGACGTCGAGCGCCCTGGCAACTACGAAGTGCCGCTCGGTACGCCGTTCGCCAAGCTGCTCGAGCTCGCCGGTGGGGTTGCGGCGGCCGCCGCCTGAAGGCTGTGATCCCGGGCGGTTCGTCGGCACCGGTGCTGCCGGCGGCGACGATGATGGACATCACGATGGATTACGACGCCATCGCCAAGGCCGGCTCGATGCTCGGCTCCGGTGCGGTGATCGTGATGGACGAGCGCCGTTGCATGGTCGACAGCCTGCTGCGCCTGTCCTACTTCTACCAGCACGAAAGCTGCGGCCAGTGCACGCCGTGCCGCGAGGGCACCGGCTGGTTGTGGCGCGTGGTCGATCGCATCGAGCACGGCAAGGGCCGCAGCGAAGATATCGAACTGCTCAACTCGGTGTCCGAGAACATCATGGGCCGCACCATCTGCGCGCTCGGCGACGCCGCGGCGATGCCGGTGCGCGGCATGATCAAGCACTTCCGCGACGAATTCGTGCACCACATCGAACACAAGACGTGCTTGGTCCCCGCGAGTGGGAAAAGCGCATGATCGAAATCGAACTCGACGGCAAGAAGGTCAGCGTCGCCGACGGCAGCATGATCATGCACGCGGCCGACGCGGCAGGCAGCTACATCCCGCACTTCTGCTATCACAAGAAGCTCAGCGATCGCCGCCAACTGCCGCATGTGCCTGGTCGAGATCGAGAAGGCGCCCAAGCCAATGCCAGCCTGCGCCACGCCGGCGACCAACGGCATGGTCGTGCGCACCAAGAGCGAGAAGGCACTCAAGGCCCAGCAGTCGGTGATGGAGTTCCTGCTCATCAACCACCCGCTCGACTGTCCGATCTGCGACCAGGGCGGCGAGTGCCAGTTGCAGGACCTGGCAGTGGGTTACGGCGGCTCGGCCTCGCGCTATGCCGAAGAAAAGCGCGTCGTCCTGCACAAGGATGTCGGCCCCTTGATCTCGATGGAGGAGATGAGCCGCTGCATCCACTGCACGCGCTGCGTGCGCTTCGGCCAGGAAATCGCCGGCGTGATGGAGCTCGGCATGATCCACCGCGGCGAGCACAGCGAAATCACGACCATGCTCGGCGACACGGTGGACAGCGAGTTGTCGGGCAACATGATCGACATCTGCCCCGTTGGTGCGCTGACCAGCAAGCCCTTCCGCTACAGCGCTCGCACCTGGGAGCTGTCGCGACGCAAGAGCATCAGCCCGCACGACTCCACCGGCGCCAACCTGGTCGTGCAGGTCAAGGCCAACCAGGTCATGCGCGTGGTGCCGCTGGAGAACGAAGACGTCAACGAATGCTGGATCACCGACCGTGACCGCTTCTCGTACGAGGCGCTCAATGGCGAACAGCGGCTGACGCAGCCGATGGTCAAGCAGAACGGGCAGTGGCAGGTGGTCGACTGGAATGCCGCACTGGGCTACGTTGCCGATGGCCTCAAGCGCATCAAGGGCGAGTTCGGCGCGGCGGCGATCGGCGCGCTGGGGTCGGCCCATGCCACGGTCGAGGAACTGCACCTGCTGGCCAAGCTGGTACGCGGCCTGGGCAGCGAGAGCATCGACCACCGCACGCGCCACGCCGATTTCAGCGACCGCGCCGCCGCCGGCCGCGCGCGCTGGCTCGGCACCAGCATCGCCTCGCTGTCGACGTTGCAGCGGGCCTTCGTGATCGGGTCCTTCCTGCGCAAGGACCACCCCTTGCTCGCGCAGCGCCTGCGTCAGGCGGTGCGCCAGGGTGCGCAGTTGCACAGCCTGCACGCGCTGCACGACGACTGGGCCATACCGTTGGCAACGCAATTCACCGCGGCGCCGAGTGGCTGGGTCGACGCGCTGGCCCAGGTGGCCGCGGCACTTGCGCGGGCCACGGGTGCCGCCGCGCCGGTACCGGCCGACCCGGGTGCCGTAGCCCAGAAGATCGCCGCGTCGCTGCTGAGCGGCGAGCGCAAGGCCGTGCTGCTCGGCAACGCGGCCGCGCAGCATCCGCAGGCCGCGCAACTGCTCGCGTTGGCGCAGTGGATCGCCGGCCAGACCGGCGCCACGGTCGGCTACCTGAGCGAGGCCGCCAACAGCGTCGGCGCGCAACTGGTCGGTGCCCTGCCGGGCGAGGGCGGCCTGAACGCCGGCCAGATGCTGACCCAGCCGATGAAGGCCTTGTTGCTGCTCGGTGTCGAGCCGATCCTCGACGCTGCCAACGCCGCCGCGGCGCGAACCGCTTTGGCAGGCGCGGGTCTGGTGGTGTCGATGAGCCCGTTCAAGGATGCCAACGCCGAATTTGCCGATGTCTTGCTGCCCGTCGCACCATTCAGCGAAACCGCCGGTGCCTTCGTCAACGCCGAAGGCCGGCTGCAGAGTTTTCACGGCGTCGTGCGTCCGCTCGGCGATACGCGGCCGGCCTGGAAGGTGCTGCGCGTGCTCGGCAACCTGCTCGGCTTGGCCGGCTTCGAGCAGGACAGCGCCGAAGAGGTGCGTGCCGAGGCACTGGGCGACGTGAGCACGATGGCTGCGCGGCTCGACAACCGCGGGGGCGCCGCCCTGGCCACGACGCCGGCATCGACCGCGCTTGAACGCATTGCCGATGTGCCGATCTACCAGGCCGATGCCTTGGTGCGGCGCGCGCCATCGCTGCAGGCCAGCGCCGATGCGCGGCCGCCACAGGTCGGCTTGGCTAGTGGACTGTGGCGCCAGCTCGGGTTGAAGGCCGGTGACAAGGTCCGGATCAGTCAGGGCGCAGCCACAGTCACGCTGCCGGCACGCGAAGACGCCACGCTGGCCGCCAACGCCGTTCGCATCGCCGCCGGCCACGCCAGCACCGCCACGCTGGGCGCGATGTTCGGCGCGATCGCGGTCGAGAGGGCGAAGCCATGATCGACTGGCTGCTTGCCTTCCCGCAGAGCTACCCGAACAGCTGGCTCGTGCTGTGGAGCCTGATCAAGATCGTCGCCGTGCTGCTGCCGCTGCTCGGCTGCGTGGCCTACCTCACGCTGTGGGAGCGCAAGGCCATCGGCTGGACGCAGATTCGCCCGGGGCCCAACCGCGTCGGGCCGTGGGGCCTGCTGACGCCGATCGCGGATTCGGTCAAGCTGATCTTCAAGGAGATCATCCGGCCGACCGCGGCCAACAAGGCACTGTTCTTCCTCGGCCCCGTGATGACCATCATGCCGGCACTGGCGGCCTGGGCGGTGGTGCCGTTCGGCCCCGAGGTGGCGCTGGCCGACGTCAACGCCGGCCTGCTGTTCCTGATGGCCGTCACCTCGCTGGAGGTCTACGGCGTGATCATCGCCGGTTGGGCCTCGAACTCGAAGTACGCCTTTCTTGGCGCATTGCGCGCCTCGGCGCAGATGGTGTCGTACGAGATCGCGATGGGTTTCGCGCTGGTCGTGGTGCTGATGGCCTCGGGCAGCATGAACATGACCGAGATCGTGATGAGCCAGTCGCGTGGCCACGCGGCGTCGATGGGCTTGACGTTCCTGTCCTGGAACTGGCTGCCGCTGCTGCCGATCTTCGTCGTCTACTTCATTGCCGGCCTGGCCGAGACCAATCGCCACCCGTTCGACGTGGTCGAGGGCGAGTCGGAGATCGTTGCCGGCCACATGATCGAGTACTCGGGCATGAGCTTTGCCATGTTCTTCCTGGCCGAGTACGCCAACATGATCCTGGTCAGCATGCTTTGCGTGCTGCTGTTCCTCGGTGGCTGGCTGGCGCCCATCGATTCGGCGCTGTTCAACTGGGTGCCGGGCTGGATCTGGCTCGGCCTCAAGGTCTTCGTCGTCGTCACGATGTTCCTCTGGGTGCGCGCCACTTTCCCGCGCTTTCGCTACGACCAGATCATGCGCCTGGGCTGGAAGATCTTCATCCCGGTCACCCTGATCTGGCTGGTGGTCGTCGGGCTGTGGATCCAGTCGCCGTGGAACATCTGGAAGTAGGGAGCGGCTGAAATGTCTGCCTTCACCGCCGTCAAGGATTTCACCAGCAGTTTCCTCTTGCTCGAATTGTTCAAGGGCATGGCCGTCACCGGCCGGCACTTCTTCGCGCGCAAGATCACGATCCAGTTCCCCGAAGAGAAGACGCCGCTGTCGCCGCGCTTTCGCGGCCTGCATGCCTTGCGCCGTTATGAGAACGGCGAAGAGCGTTGCATCGCATGCAAGCTGTGCGAGGCCGTCTGCCCGGCACTGGCGATCACGATCGAATCCGAGGTTCGCGACGATGGCTCGCGCCGCACGACGCGCTACGACATCGACCTCACCAAGTGCATCTTCTGCGGTTTCTGCGAAGAGAGCTGCCCGGTCGACTCGATCGTCGAGACCCACATCCTCGAGTACCACGGCGAGAAGCGCGGCGACCTGTACTTCACCAAGCCCATGCTGCTGGCGGTCGGTGACCGATACGAAAAAGAAATCGCCGCCGCCAAGGCGGCCGACGCGCCGTACCGCTGAACCGCATGAACACCACGACCGTCCTGTTCTACGTCTTCGCCGCCGTGCTGCTCGGCGCCGCGTTCGGCGTCATCACTGCACGCAGCACGGTGCACGCCGCGCTCTACCTGGTGCTGGCCTTCTTCAGCGCGGCCTGCGTCTGGATGCTGCTCAAGGCCGAGTTCCTGGCCATCGCGCTGGTACTGGTCTACGTCGGCGCGGTGATGGTGCTGTTCCTGTTCGTCGTCATGATGCTCGACATCAATACCGATAGCATGCGGCTCAACTTCTGGCGCCACTTTCCGCTTGCCGGCCTGGTCGGCGCGCTGATCGCGCTGGAGATGACCCTGGTGCTGCGTGGGGGCTTCGATCTCTCGCTGGCCAAGCCCTTCAGCGCCGCTGAACTGCAGCTCGGCAATACCAAGCAGCTCGGTGTCGAGATCTATACCAACTACCTGTATCCGCTGCAGCTGGCTGCGGTGTTGCTGCTGGTGGCGATCATCGCCGCCATCGCGCTGACGCTGCGCGAACGCAAGGATTCGCGCCACGTCGACGCTTCGCAGCAGGTACGGGCGAAGAAGGCCGACCGCGTGCGGCTGGTGAAGATGACGGCCGTCGCCGACGATCGGCAGGAGAAGAGCTGATGTCCGGCACGCTGACCCTGTCGCACTTCCTCGCGCTCGGCGCGATCCTGTTCGCGCTGGCGGTGATCGGCATCTTCCTCAATCGGCGCAACCTGATCGTGCTGCTGATGGCCATCGAACTGATGCTGCTGGCGGTCAATCTCAATTTCATCGCCTTCTCGCATTACCTGGGCGACATGGATGGCCAGGTCTTCGTCTTCTTCATCCTCACCGTGGCGGCGGCCGAATCGGCCATCGGCCTGGCGATCCTCGTCGTGCTGTTCCGCAATCGCGAGTCGATCAACGTGCAG